>NZ_KB731324.1:642233-1265891 GCF_000353285.1 Leptolyngbya boryana PCC 6306 | reverse complement strand
CTCGTTTTTTCGATTCTGGGCATTATCAATTTTGCTCACGGCGCGATTTTTACCCTCGGAGCCTATTTTACTTATGCGCTGATGGGGCAAGCTTTTGGTACGAATGGATTGCTGGCTTTAGCAGCCTTGCCGATTCAATTGCCGTTTGTACTGGCAATGATTTTAGGCGGGATTTTGACGGGCTTTGTCAGTTTAGCGATCGAAAGAATTGCTTTCCGTCCCCTACGACGCAGAGGAGCCGACCCCTTACTGACGGTGGTTTCAAGTTTAGGGGTCGCTGTTGTGATTGTGAATGTGATTCAGTACCTTGTTGGTGCTGAGATCTATACATTTCCAGCGGAAACGTATGGCAGCTTGCCTGATGCGGTGAACTTTGGGACAGATCAAGCCCCGATTCCAATTCGGAGTGTTCAAATTGTGATTTTTGGGGTTTCAGGTTTCATCCTGGCAGTGTTGGTTTATCTGATCAATGCTACTAAATTCGGTAAAGCGATGAAAGCCGTTGCAGAGGATGCGACGACTGCAAGTTTACTGGGAATTGATAGCGATCGCTTTATCGTTGGCACATTTTTTCTCAGCGGTTTTCTGGGTGGAATTGCTGGCACATTAGTGGCATCGAGCGTGGGAATTGCAGGTCCTTATTTTGGGATTAGTTTTGGCTTGAAAGGACTCGCCGTGATTGTTTTAGGCGGTTTAGGCAGTATTTCTGGAACGGTTTTAGGTGGCTTGCTGATTGGGTTGATTGAAGCCTTTGTTCCGGGTGAGTATTCGGCTTACAAAGATGCGGTTGCTTTTAGTATTTTGTTTCTGATGCTGCTCATCCGTCCTCAAGGCTTACTTGGTCGCAAATTGATTCAAAAAGTATGATTGATTTTATTTCGACTTATGACTTTCTGATTGTCTCAATGGTATTGGGCGCAATGTTGGGCTTATCGTTGTATCTGCCATTGATGGCGGGTCAACTTTCATTAGCAAGCCCCGGATTCTATGCATTGGGGGGATACATTGCAGCAATTTGCTCAACTCGAATTTTTCCGACTTCGGGCAGCTTATTTCCCATTCCACTGTTGCTCTTAGAAATGGTAGTTGCTGCGATCGCTTGTGGTATTTTGGGCGTTTTGATTGGTATTCCTGCACTGAGATTGCGGGGAATTTATTTGGCAATTGCAACGATCGCGTTTGTTGAAATTCTCCGCGTGCTATCGCTCAATTTAGACATCACGGGTGGAGCAGTGGGGATTTTTGGCATTCCTCAACCGTTTGCATCTCGGATTGAGTATCTTTGGATTGCTTTACCGTTACTGTTGCTTAGTGCTGCATTTGTCTATCGGCTCGAAAATATTCGAGTTGGGCGAGCATTTACAGCGATTCGAGAAGATGAGCTAGCAGCAGATGCAGTGGGTATTAATCCCACCTACTACAAAGTTTTAGCCTTTACTTTAGGTGCAATTTTGGCGGGAGTGGTTGGAGTCGTCTATGCTCACTTCCTCAATACCTGGAATGCTCGCCAGGGCACGTTTGATGCCAGTATTATCTATCTGACATTTGTGCTGATTGGTGGATCGCGATCGTTTCTCGGTGCGATTTTGGGTGGAATGGTGTTTACCGCATTGCCAGAAGTTTTAAGAGCGATCGCGGATCTGCCCAATTTACCGATCGCATTGGCACAACTTTTGCGAGATGGACGGTTAATTATCTTTGGATTGTTAATCGTGATTGGTAGTATCTTTTTTCCGCAAGGTTGGGTGACACCAGAGCTTTTAAGTCGGGTGAAACTGAAGCGCCGTTAACAACATTTACCAAAGTTAACTAAAAAGTTATGTTTTGAGAGGGTCTGAATCGCAAGTGCTAGAACAGAACTATCTTTTCTCAGGACAAAGATATGGGCAGCGTCATCACCCTAGTTTTAGCACTACTGATTTTGTCAGCGAATGGACTCAAGCTCGATCGTGAATATCAGCGAGGTGTGATTTTCCGCTTAGGACGAACGAAAGCAACGAAGGGACCAGGTTTGTATTGGATTATCCCGTTTGTCGATCAGAAAGTGCAGATTGATATCCGTACTAAAACTGTCAATATTGAACCCCAAGAAACCGTAACTGCGGATAGTGTTACGATTCGCGTCAATGCCGTGCTGTACTATCGCATTATTGATCCAGCAAAAGCGATTAACCGCGTTGAGAACTACGAAATCGCCGTCTATCAAGTTGCCCTGACGACTCTTCGCAATGTCGTGGGTCAGAACATTTTGGATGACGTGTTGCAAAATCGCGACCAGATCAATACTCGCGTTCAAGAAATCGTCGATGAAATCACAGAACCGTGGGGAATTGTGATCGAGCGAGTCGAGATGAAAGATGTAGAAATCCCTGCCAGTATGCAGCGGGCAATGGCGAAAGAAGCGGAAGCAATCCGTGAAAAGCGTGCTCGGATTATCAAAGCAGCGGCGGAACAAGAAGCCTCAGCAAAACTCGCGGAAGCATCTCAATTGATTAGCGCGAATCCGGCAGCGTTAGAGTTGCGACGGATGCAAATGCTGACTGAAATTGGAGCGGAGAACAATACGACAACGGTTGTGATGATGCCGTCAGATTTCATTAATGCTGCAAGACGCTTGGCAGAATCCCCTCAGCCTAGCTTTGCGAATGGGCAGGCTCAACCTTTTAATCCAGAGGTGCTGTTTGTGCCGAAGCAGGAGGAGTAGGAGTAGGGAGATCGCTGAAATGTGTTCTACAGGCGATCGATGAGTTACTCTCCGCTAATCTCTACTAGCTTTTCGCCAGATTTCAATAACTCTAATGCATCAGGCAAAGTCGAGCTTAGAATTTCCTGCAAACGGGCATTTGATGTATTGCCACAAGTTAACCAAATAATTTGTGGCGGTGCTTCCAAACGTTCAACGAGATCCACGAAATCGCTATCTTTAGTCATGAATATAACGCCTTGAGCTTTTGCAGCCTCAAAGATTTCGGGATCTTCGGCATCTCTCAAGCCGATATCCCGTAAAGCGATCGCGGTAATTCCAAATCTGCCTGTAATCCAAGTTGCGATCACAGGCGACAAATGGGCATCGATCCAAATCGTTGTCACGCGACTAAAACAGGGTGGTTGACTTTACGTGAAGCGTAGGCAAGTGCTGCTCTTAAATCATCTCTTTCCAGATCAGGCAGTTCTTCCAAAATTTGTTCAGCACTTAACCCTGCTGCAAATAAATCCAAAACATCGGACACTCGAATTCTCATGCCACGAATACAGGGGCGACCCCCACATTGCTTAGGATTCACGGTGATTCGTTTAAGTAAGTCTGACATTGGATACAGCCTCTATAAAATTAAGTTTTTATCGAGAAGTGCGTTCGTTGAATTCTGCGTGGTGTTGACGACGAGTGCCTACCGTAACTTTACCCTCCTTGTCCAAATTTCAGGAGCATTTCATCATTTCTGCGATCGCATTCTGAAAGAATCGTCGATCGAGAAACGAAACCCGATAAAGTTAGAGAATCGCTTTACTTGAAAAATATCGTGACCTCTGGCTGGACACATTCCTTATTTGGACAATTGACGATCGCAACGCTCTGGCTGTTGATTGTGGGTTTGTGTGCCACGATCGTCAATCACTTCAATCCCGATCGTAATGAACTCGTTCGCAAAGTGATTCACATTGGTACAGGCAATATCATTTTGATTGCTTGGTGGTTAAATATTCCGATGTGGATAATCATCGCTGCCTCAATTTTCTTTAGCATTCTCACCCTTTTGTCTTACTATTTTCCAATCCTGCCGAATATCAACAGCATCGGACGGAAAAGCTTTGGAACCTTTTTCTATGCAGTGAGCATTGGAGTGCTAGCAGCTTGGTTTTGGACAGTGGGAAAACCAGAATTTGCAGCGATCGGTATTCTTGTCATGACTTGGGGAGATGGATTTGCGGCTCTGATTGGACAGCGCTTTGGCAAGCATTCTTACCGACTTTGGGACATGAAAAAAAGTTGGGAAGGATCATCCGCAATGGCAGCCATTAGTTTTTCAGTCTGCGCCTTGATTCTGCTTTCGACGATCGGGAATGTTTGGCAAATTTGGCTCGTTTCGCTGCTGGTTGGCTTGTGTGCTGCTGGATTAGAAGCATTTTCAAAATTTGGGATTGATAATTTGACGGTGCCAATTATGTCTGCTGCGATCGCATTTTTTCTAACGCAAAATCTGTTGTAGCGAGAAGATCGGTTAAAGTGGGTTTCATCGAAAACTACGCGCCAAATTCATGAACGAGCCGCTGTTCTCCGTCGAAAACCTCTCAGTTGCTTACCAAGCCGGACAGAATGCCGTTGTCGAGAATGTTTCGTTTGTCTTGCAACCTGGAGAACGGTTAGGACTCGTCGGTGAATCTGGGTGTGGCAAATCCACCCTGGGACGCGCAGCAATGCGGCTCTTGTCCGATTCTGCACAGATTCAAGGACAGGTCAAATTTCAGGGCAAATCTGTATTAGACATGTCTCCTACCGAACTTCGACACTTTCGGGGAGAAGCAGTTGCGCTGATTTTCCAAGATCCGATGACCCGGCTCGATCCTTTAATGACGATCGGCGATCATTGTCTCGAAACTTTAAAAGCACACGAGCCACATCTGTCAACCAAAGCAGCTAGAGAGAGAGCGATCGAGACGCTAAAAGCGGTGAGCATTCCTGAAAATCGCTGGTCACAGTATCCTCATGAATTTAGCGGCGGTATGCGGCAACGAGTTGCGATCGCTCTTGCCTTACTGCTGAATCCCAAATTGATTGTGGCAGACGAGCCAACCACAAGCTTAGATGTCACCGTTTCAGCCCAAATTCTTAAAGAACTGACTCGCTTATGCAGTGAGCGAAACATGGCGCTGATTCTGATTTCACATGACTTAGCAATGGTGGCAGAATACTGCGATCGCATTGCAGTCATGTATGACGGTGAAATTGTTGAAACTGGTTCAACTGAATCGGTTTTTCGGAATCCGCAGCATGAGTATACGCAGACACTCCTGCATTCTGCTTTGCATTTGCAGAAAGATGCAGAGACGATTGTGAGTGCTGATCGATCAAGTGTTACACCGATTTTGCAATTATCTGATCTCAAACAGCACTATTCGATCGAATCAAATTTCATCTCAAAGTTATTTGATAAAGAAGATCGGACGATTCGAGCTGTCGATGGCATTAATCTTGAACTCTATCCGGGTGAGACTTTGGGCTTAGTCGGGGAATCAGGCTGTGGGAAAAGTACGTTATCCAGAACCATCCTACAATTGCTCCGTCCAACGAGCGGCAAAGTAGAATTCTCAGGTCAAAATCTCACGCAACTGAATCGTGATCAGCTTCAACACCAGCGCCGTCAAATTCAGATGATCTTTCAAGATCCACATGCTTGTCTCAATCCGCGCATGACGATCGGCGAAAGCATTGCTGATCCGCTCCTAATTCACAAGATTGCAACTCCTGAAGCAGCAAAGCAGGAAGTCGAATATGTTCTAGAGCGAGTCGGGTTAACGCCAGTTGAATCTTTTTACAATCGCTATCCTGGAGAGCTTTCCGGCGGACAGCAGCAGCGCGTTGCGATCGCACGTGCCCTAATTACTCGTCCCAAATTAGTCATTTGCGATGAGCCTGTCAGTATGCTCGATGCGACCGTTCAAACTCAAGTCCTGCAATTAATGCAAGATTTGAAGGAAGAATTCGATCTGACTTATCTCTTCATCACTCATGATTTGTGGGTCGCCCGCTATTTCTGCGATCGCATTGCGGTGATGCATGGCGGTAAAATCGTCGAACTGGGTGAGACTCAAGCCCTGTTCAAATCGCCTCAACACCCCTATACTCAATCACTTCTCGGCGCAGCACCCCTATTGAACAAAATGACGGGTTAATCTGCCAATAATCTACCAATTCAGGGAATCGAAGCTAGAATGCTTTGCAGTGCGTGACTTTTTCTATGACCAAAACGGACTCAAAAAAGACCTTACCGAAACCGGATACTTTAGAACAGAGTGTTGGAAGTTGGCTGGTTCGCAGTCTGATTTTATTAGCGATCGTCATCTTCATCGGGCACATGCAGGGGAAACAACCTTCACTACGCTGGTTTGACAGTGCAGAACGCGGATCGGATGCGCCTTTAGTGATGCAGGGAGGCGATCCCTACATTCGTGCTTTGATGCGAACAATTTCTGCGAGCGAGTCGAATGTCCGCAATCCCTACAGTGTTCTCTACGGGGGCGATCGCATTCAGGATTTGAGTACCCATCCTGATCGCTGTATCACGATCGTCAATGGTCCAAATATGGGCAATTGCACAACCGCCGCAGGTCGCTATCAATTTATCACAACCACCTGGCAAGCCCAAGCAAAACGGTATCATCCGGCTCCTGGAGGTTTCTTATTCTGGCAAGATTATAGTTTTGAGCCGCAGTACCAAGATGAAGTGGTGTATCGGTGGCTCAGCGACTCCAGTGCATGGGGAGCCGACATTCGCCAATTATTGAAGCGAGGTCAAGTCAATGCTGTTCTCAAAATGCTATCAGGAACGTGGACAAGCCTGGGCTATGGAATCGAAGACAATTCGATGAGTGACGAGTTGCCAAAGATCTATCAGAAAGTTCTGCAACAAGAATTGCAATCTCGGTAAGTTACTTGGCTTGCAGAATTCTATTAAACTGAATTGCAAGTTCAGCGCGATCGCAAAGCTGAGATTACAGGCTACCAATCAAGTCAGTCAATTGACTGCCCCTGTTGAATGAGCGATCGCGTGACTGATTCAACGAACTTGCAAACCGCAATGAGTGACATCCTCCATCATTCTGCTGAAAATTAAGTATTACTTTGGCTAATGTCTTACATAAACTAATGTTAAGACGCTCTAGAGTCGGTACAGAGAATTCGGTAAACTACTAGACACTATTTAGATTTTCTTAATAACTCGCTACTCGCTTGTTAGGCGAACTGTTAACTCTTGCCTAACTGTTTAGGAGGCGAGTGAGTTGATGGTGTTACCCATTTTTTCTTTCAATTCCTTGATTGTTTGGAGAACTCTATGAGCCTTGTTCCAGGTACTGCTGTCAGATTGCCCGATGGACGCGAAGGTGTGGTGATTCCGGCTTCGATTTGGTTTCGCGATCGCGTCTTAGTGAAAGTCAAGGGCGGCAGAAAATCTTGGTTCAAAGCGAGTGATTGTATCCCAACATCCTCTGTTGCATGAGGAGCACGGGTCTCGGAATTGATTCAGAAGGATGCAGGTAGTAGAGGACTTGAAGCGCCAAAGTTGTCGCAATTTAAAACTGTTAAAATTTAGGCAACGACTACAGAAAGTTTTAGATTCTGTCGCTTCGGTCGTTCTCCTTTCGCTTCACAGGCTGGATCCTAGGTATGTCACTACACCGAACCGTTCTTGTAATTGCTGCCTCGAGTGATGATGTAATCAAGTATCGACAGCAGTTACAGCACGATAGGAGGGTGACATATGAAATTCTCTCAAAGCAATACAATGCTCTAGAGTTGCCTCTGCCGCAATCGCAGAAAATTGACAGCATTCTCTTAGAGCTTCATTCCCGTTCCAGCAGCAATACGTTGCTACTGGAGCTAAAGCATCAGATGGGCAATAGTTGCCCGCCAATTGTGGTGGTTGATGACGAAGATATAGAAAGTGCAGTCCAGGCTTTTAGGAATGGTGCAGCGGACTATTTAGTCAGAGATCGATTCACCTCTGAGGATTTGTGTCGGGCGCTGGAAAGTACGATCGCAAACGCCGAACTCCGTCGGGAGTGTCAACAGCGTCAGCACCAGACTATCGAGGCACTGCAACAGCTTAACCAGGAGTTGACCGATCGGGTCGTTGAACTGCAAACCCTGCTGGATATTTTGCCAGTCGGAGTCGCGATCGCAACGGATTCCGACTGTACGCACATGCACAGCAACGCCTACCTGCGGCAGTTACTCGGGGTTACCTCTGACGACAATATCTCGAAGAGTGCGTCCGCTGCCAATCAGCCCCCTTATCAAACCTTCCGCCATGGAGTAGAAATCGCTGCTGAAGATCTGCCGATGCAGATTGCGGGTCGCTCTGGTAAACAGGTGAACGACGTGGAATTTGATATTCTGCTGCCGGATGGGACCCTGCGCCAACTGCTGTGCTACGCAACGCCCCTGCAGAGCGACCAAAACCAAATTCGAGGCGTAATCGGCGCTTTTCTGGATATCACCGAGCGTCATCGAGATGCACTTGCCCTCAAAGCGAGTCAGCAGCGCTACCGCGAACTTGCCGAAGCGATGCCCCAAATGATCTGGACTGCCGATGCCAATGGCGTTGTGACCTACCGCAATCAGCGCTGGTACGAATACACTGGCATGAGTGATGCAGAGTCGATCGGAGTCGCTAGAGCCGATGCTGTCCACCCCGATGAACGAGATCAGGCTTTGAAGGTGTGGCGAACTGCGATCGCAACGGGAGAGCCTTTTGAAATAGAGTGCCGCTTTCGTCGTTGGGATGGTGAGTATCAGTGGTTTATTTGCCGAGCCGTACCCACCCGAGACGGTGAAGGTCAAATCACAGGCTGGATTGGCACGATTACCAATATTGATGACCAGAAGCAGCTAGAAGCCAGATTATTAGATGAAATTGCGAACCGTCAGCGGATGGATATCGCCCTGCAGCAAAGCCAGAAACGCCTTGAACTGGCCATGGTAGCTGCTCAGTTGGGCAGCTGGGATTGGGATATTCAGACTGGCACAATTCATTGGTCTACCAGTCTAGAGGGCTTACTTGGCATGGCTCCCGGCAGCTTTGATGGGCAGTATGAAACGTTCAGAACCATGATTCATCCTGACGATCTGACCCGGGTTGACCAAGCCATTCATCGCGCGATTTATGATCGGCAAGACTACAACATTGAGTTTCGCTTCATCAAGCCTGACGGGGCAGTGCGTTGGGCATTGAGCTTAGGGCGGGTCTTCTATGATGCCAATGGGAATCCTGTCGCCATGACTGGGGTCGATATGGATATCTCAGAGCGCAGGCAGGTAGAAGCCGATCTGCGCTCCAGTGAAGAACGATTCCGCAACTTAGCAGACCACGCACCCATGAAGATTTGGGTGACGGATGCTACTGGATATTGCACCTATCTCAACCAGCGCTGGTACAAGTTCACCGGGCAAACCGAAGCAACAGGGTTGGGATTCGGTTGGCTGGAGGCTGTGCACCCCGATGATCGCGAATTTTCTAAAGTTATCTTCCTGAATGCCTTAGAGCAGCAAATGGCTTTTCAACTGGAATATCGGTTGCGCCGGCATGATGGTGAATATTGTTGGGCGATCGATGCCGCGAGTCCTTGGATTGGGCAGAATGGGGAATTCAAAGGCTATATCGGCTCTGTGGTCAATATTCATGATCGCAAACAGGCAGAACTGGCGTTGCAAGAAGCCCATATTCAGCTAGAAGCCGCTCTGGTGGCGGGGGCGATCTACACCTGGCGCTGGAATATCGTTGAGGATGTGTTTGCTGCCGATCGCAATTTTGCTCATCTGTTCGGCGTTGATCCTGAGGAAGCGGTCACAGGTGTTTCCCTAGAGGCTCTTCTAAACGGCATTCATCCCGACGATCGCGATCGCATTGTTGCCTGCATTGAACATGCGATCGCAACTGGCGAAACCTACACCGAAGAGTACCGTGTCCTGAATGCTGACGGAGAAGAACGCTGTGTGATTGCTCGGGGACAGGTTGAATATGATGCGAATGGAAAGGCGATCGCTTTTCCGGGTGCCCTCGTCGATATTACCGAACGCAGAAAAACTGAGGAGGCGTTGCAGCGCTCTGAGGAGCGCTATCGTACTCTGTTTGAATCAATGGACGAAGGCTTTTGCGTCATTGAAATGATCTTTGATCAGAACGATCAGCCCGTCGATTACATCTTTTTAGAAACGAATCCGGCGTTTGAGAGACAGTGCGGGCTTTATGACGTCCAGGGCAAGCGGATGCGCGAGCTGATTCCGCACCATGAGGATCATTGGTTTGAAATCTATGGCAGTGTTGCCCAAACCGGAACCCCTGTCCGATTTGAGAATTCGGCTGAAGCGTTGCAGCGGTGGTACGACCTTTATGCCTATCGCGTTGGGCTTCCTCATGAGCGGAAAGTGGCTGTTCTCTTCAAAGACATCACTGAGCGCAAACTTGCCGAAGAAGCCCTGCGCCAGAGTGAAGACCGCTTCCGCATCGCCATTGAGTCAGCCCAACTCGGCACTTGGGACTTGAATCCGAAGACGGGCGTTATGAAATGGGACGATCGGTGCAAAGCTGTATTTGGCATGTCGCCCACAGCCAACATTGACTATGACATTTTCCTAGCAGGACTGCATCCAGACGATCGAGATCGCACTCATCAAGTCGTGCTGCAATCGTTCAATCCTGAGAGCAGCGGTGATTACGACATTGAATATCGCACCGTGGGGCTTGAAGACGGGATTGAACGATGGGTCGCCGCGAAAGGAAAAGCTTTCTGCAATTCAGATGGAGAGGTGATTCGCTTTATTGGAACGGTGCGTGACATTACCGAGAAGAAACAGGCGGAGACCGAACGCGACCAGCTCCTTCAGCGCGAACAGGCTGCCAGAGCAGAAGCCGAACGGGCTAATCGGATCAAAGATGAATTTCTAGCTGTACTCTCTCATGAATTGCGATCGCCCCTGAACCCCATTTTGGGGTGGACTAAACTCCTGCAATTGGGCAGGTTAGACACTGCTAAAACTGCTGAAGCCCTCGCGACCATTGAGCGCAACGCCAAGTTGCAGACGCAACTCATTGATGACCTGCTGGATGTCGCTAAAATTTTGCGTGGCAAGCTGAGCCTAAATATGGCTGCTGCCAATCTATCTTTCGCCGTTGAAGCAGCGATCGGCACCGTCAGTGCGGCCGCTGCTGCTAAATCTATTTCGTTACGGGCTGTCCTACCCAACGTTGGACAAGTCTTTGGAGATATTGCCCGGCTTCAGCAGATTGTCTGGAACCTGTTGTCCAACGCGATCAAATTCACGCCCCAAGGTGGGCGCGTAGATGTTCAGCTTCAACAGGTGGGCACTGAAGTTCATATCACCGTTAAAGATACCGGCAAAGGCATCAGCTCAGACTTTCTGCCTTACCTATTTGAATCTTTCCAACAGGAAGACGCTTCGATCACACGCAAATATGGCGGTCTTGGACTCGGATTGGCAATTGTTCGTCAATTGGTCGAGGCTCACGGCGGTACTATCACGGCGCACAGCCTCGGGGAAGGACTAGGCGCGACGTTCACTGTCCAACTGCCTCTCCTCAACGTTACACCGGAGATTCAGCCGCTAGATGAATCTCCACAACAGGAACTTGACCTGACAGGAATTCGCGTGCTGGCGATCGATGACGAACCAGATGCCCGTGAGTTGTTAACAGCACTACTGACCCAATACGGTGCAGATGTTTTAACCGTTGCTTCTGCGGCAGAGGTGTTGTTAAATTTAGAAGCCTTTCAACCGACTGTGCTCGTGAGCGATATTGCGATGCCTGAAGTTGATGGCTATACATTGATTCAAACGATCCGTGCGTTACCTCCCACGCAAGGGGGGCAGATTCCTGCGATCGCCCTGACTGCTTATGCGAGAGAGGACGATCACAAACGGGCAATCAGCAGCGGGTTTCAACGCCACATCACAAAGCCCCTTGACCCAGAACGATTAGTTCAAGCAGTAGTAACCCTTGCCCAGAATCAACTCAATGCCTGTTTGTAAGGTGGTTTACATCGGGCATCTCGAACCAGACCGGGAGCGTTTGAAATTGACTTCCAGACATCGGATGAAGTACAACGCCAGGTTGAAACTGTCTTCACAAGAATCGAATGATTTGTCCGGACGATCTGCCCCGATTGGGAAGAGTGAATTGGTAGATGCACCCTGATTATTTGCCCTGGTTTCTGACCAGGGTTTTTTATTGCCATTTTTTGAAAATCTTCCGGATTGAATCTCCTCAGTCAGAAGAGTGAATTGGTAGATGCACCCTGATTATTTGCCCTGGTTTCTGACCAGGGTTTTTTATTTTTAAAAATCAATCTGAGGATTTCTGGTTCTTCTTCTCGATCGATACTTCTCCAAAAATCCTAAAATCCCCACCGCCAACTGTTCTGGATACTCTTCATGCAATCCAAGTGATCCCGGCATTCGATAAACTTGCACGCCTGAAAAATGTGCTAAGACTTCCACTTCTTGACGAGATTTTGCAGGCATGTTTTCCCCAATCACCATCATCACAGGTACAGGCAAGGGCTGAAACCAGCTAAACCAATCCTCACGCGACTTGGCGCGATCGAGTCCTCCCGTGACAAATGCGGCTGAGGCAAATCTCGATCGCTTCGCCCGTGTCGTCTTCCACTTTTGCTCAATCAGTTCCGGCGTAATGTTCTGCGGATCTGCAAACACATGCCGCTGATACATCATTCTTAGAAATCCACGAGTCGTATTCAGAAAATACAAAAACTGTCCAATCAACGGCAGCCCAACCAATTTTTGCAAAATCCGATATACCCAACGATGTTCCCCCATCGCAGTTGGCAATGGACCTCGCCAGGTTGGGCATACCAACACCACCCATTCCCAAGGCGGCTGCCGCTGTGCTAACTCCATCACATACCCTGCTGAATGACCTGCGGCAATGACAACCACTGGATCAGGAAACATTGCCTGCACAAAATTTCGCAAACATGCCTCATATAAAGCAGGTGTATAAGCAACTGCCGGACGCGACGACTCCCCGAATCCAATCCAGTCGATCGTATAAACCTGATAATTTCCCGCCAACTGTTTCGCTAAGCCGCGCATCTCCGCCCGACTCGACACCGAACTTAATGCCGGAAGCAACAAAATGGGCTGCCCTTCCCCCACCACCTCATATGCCAACGTTAGCGCCTTCCCTTTCCAACTCCAGCGATGCTCTCGCAGTTCAGGACACTCGATCGTATCTGTTGGGGGATATTCGCTCATGCAAAACTGCCTCAGCCGCTAACTCAGTCCTCTATTGTCCAACAAAAAAGGCAGCCTACATCAAATTTTGTAGACTACCCGAATCGAATAGGAGTAATTGAGTGAAACTTTCTGCGATCGTGGCAACAGTTATCGCTAAACTCGTTGAGAATTTGCTTTCTACTGTGTCTCATCAATCATGAGAGAAGTGCAACCAACTTAGAAACCTAAGCATTTTGCCTTCGTAAATTGTCAGATCGCTCGTAACCTCTAATCTTTCTAACAGTCGTCTGATCACTGATTCTGGGAGATTCTACGGCTTTCGTCTAGTCTTCACTACATTTGAGGATTCGTCTTAGTTTGTACGGAGAATTTCATGGCTTTTCTGACCAGATGTCTGACCAGATGGCGAAAATTTCGCGTCTTAATCTCGTATTGATCCAGATAAATCGTCGAGCATTAGGACTGAGTTTAATGAATTTTCTGATAATCTCCGATTTGACCTCCGAAATTTAGCGATCAGCACTACGGATTAGAAAAAACTAATGCAGTACATCTACGAGGCAGACATTGCGATCGCTGCCGCCAAACAAGCAACGATTCTGTGCAAACACGTGCAGCACTCGATCCAGTTGACAAGTTTAGAAAAGCTCGATCAGTCTCCTGTCACGATCGCGGATTTTGGATCGCAGGCGATCATTTGCCGATTCCTCGCTGAACATTTTCCGCAGGATGCGATCGTGGCAGAAGAATCCTCTGCCCTTTTGCGTCAATCTCCGACCCAATTTAGTGCCGTTCAGAAGCTCATTCCTAATGCAACTCCGGATCAAATCTTGGACTGGATCGATTTGGGACAGGGCAAAGTCGAAGAACGATTTTGGACACTTGATCCGATCGATGGAACGAAAGGTTTTTTGAGAAATCAGCAGTATGCGATTGCGATCGCCTTGATTGAATCCGGCGAAGTCAAAGTCGGTGTCCTGTCCTGTCCTGCGTTTGAAGAGGGCTGCCTATTTGTGGCAATTCGGGGTCAAGGTACGCGCCGAATTTCCCTCGAAACTGGCGCATCTCGCACGCTCTCAGCTTTAGATACGCCAAATTTCCGTCTTGCTGAAAGTGTAGAAACCAGCCACGGTGACCCAGAGTTACAGCGCAGGATTGCTCGATCGATTGGATTCACAACTCCATCGCTTCAGATGGATAGTCAGGCAAAATATGGTGCGATCGCATCCGGTCACGCTGGACTCTACATGAGACTACCTTGGAAAGAAAAGCCGAACTATCGAGAGAACATTTGGGATCATGCAGCGGGTGCCATCATTGTCGAAGAAGCGGGGGGACGGGTCACCGACATGGACGGCAACCCCCTCAATTTTTCGGTCTCCGCCCAACTGATTGAGAATCGTGGCATCATCGCGAGTTCAGGTGAAATTCATGCAGCAGTGCTGGCATCAATAGCGCAGCAGATGTCCCAAACGACCCCGGACAACCAGCAGGGTGAATAGAGAGATCGTGACACTCATCACCAAATTTGTTTTTCTCAAGTCTGTGCCCCGCAGGAGTACCTCCATCATGATGGCAGGCAAAACAATCCCGGCACTCGCTAGCATCAAATACAGCTTTGGCTCATGTTTCAGAACATTCGTAATCATCGCCAGTAAAATTCCGAGCGGGATGAAAAATGCGCTGTAGAAGATAAACATCGATGCCAGTGAGAAATCCCACGTGGCAATCTGGACGGTTTGCTCCAATACAAGGAACAGTCCGGCCGTCGCAACGAACCAGAGCACGGACAAAACCATCAACATTCTGGGTGAGAGCCAGTGACGAATCTGTTTTGCGATCGCACGCGATCCGTTGGGGAACATGTGCTGCCAAGCCAGATAAATCGCTGCTCCAATTGCGCCACCAGCTGTATTTGTACAAATATCAATCCAACTCGATGCCCGCCACGGTAGAAAAACTTGCAGCGTTTCTACCAGAAGAGACAGCGCTGTACTCAAGATCACAACGAGTAAAAATGTTGCTTTTGGTCTGAATCTTCGCTGACGCAATTCGTAAGCTAAATCAATTCCAAATGGCATAAATAGAAAAACATTGCCGACAATATCGCTGAAGCCACTTGCATGCTGAAAAAAACTGCGCATTGCGCTTCTGAATGTCACTCCTTCTGCTGTGAAATTAAACGGCAATAGCGTTACCAGCAAAACGAGTAAAACACTACTTAGCGTAATAAAAATCGAACGATGGGAAGAAGAATTGCTCATAGTCTCAAAGCGATCGTGCGTGACTGTTGATAGAATTTGGAGATTTTTCTAATCGGCAAACCGAGTGCTCTCACTCTCTTCATGCTCGGCAGACAGTATTCCGTTCAGGATCAAATCAATCTTGTCCATCTACTGTAGCGAAACTTTTTGAGACTGCAATGTCAGTGCGGACATAGCATAGGGTTTACATGATCTCAATCACAAGAATGAGTGAATTTTCTACTGAATTGTCAGTAATCTACATGGATTCAAATTTGAGGCACCCTTGCACGATTGCCCAATTTCACTCCCTATTCAATCACCCAAATGGAATTTTTTGCACCTCTATTTTGTTTAAGTAAAGATGACCAAGTTTGGATAAAGATTACGTAGAAATACTGGAAAATTATGCAGAGATGGTAGAGACTTGACTCAGCCAACCTTCAGACGATAATTACAACGTCAACCAGGGGCACCGTCTGCTTGAGTCCATAAGTTCTGATCGAGGTCAAGCTCAATGGACTGTGATTTTAGCGTCCTGATGCCGTGAGGTGCAGAAAGTTTATGAGTAGTTCGAGTTGTCGGTTTTGTGGTTCACCACTGCATCATACGTTCGTTGATTTGGGAATGTCGCCACTGTGCCAAACCCATATCACTCCTGAGCAATTAAACGAGATGGAGCCGTTTTACCCACTCCATACTTATGTTTGTGAGAATTGCTTTCTAGTGCAATTGCAGGAGTTCGTGAGTCCCCAGGACATCTTTACTGAGTACGCTTATTTTTCGTCCTATGTTGATGCGCTGCTCAAGAATGCCAGCGATTATAGCGATCTAATGGTTGAGCGCTTCGGCTTCAATGCTCAGAGTAAAGTGGTTGAGATTGCCAGCAATGATGGATATCTGTTGCAGTATTTCCACAAAAAAGGCATTCCCGTATTAGGCGTTGAACCTGCAGTCAACGTCTCGCAAGTTGCAAAAGACAAAGGCATTCCCGTAGTCAACAAGTTCTTCGGTGTGCAGACTGCAACCGAACTTGCTGCCGACGGCAAAGCTGATTTGCTTCTAGGTAACAATGTTTTGGCACATGTTCCCGACATTAATGATTTTGTCGGTGGCATGAAGATTATGCTGAAGCCAGACGGCGTTATCACAATGGAGTTTCCGCATCTGATGCGGCTGATGGAAGAGAATCAATTTGACACGATTTACCACGAGCATTTCTCGTATTTGTCCTTCATGGCGGTAAATCGCATTTTTGCATTCCACGGGCTGACATTGTTTGATGTGCAAGAAATCCCAATTCACGGTGGATCGCTGCGGATTTACGCGCGCCACACCGACGACGAATCGAAGCCGATTAGCGATCGTGTGACTGAACTGTTAGAACGTGAGAAAACCGCTGGATTCGACAAACTCGAAACCTATTCTCATTTCACAGAACAAGTCAAAGAAACCAAGCGCAAATTACTGGAATTCTTGATCACTGCCAAGCAGAAAGGGAAGAGCATTGCAGGATATGGTGCGCCTGGAAAAGGAAACACCTTGCTCAACTACTGTGGTATCCGGACTGATTTTCTGGACTACACGGTCGATCGCAATCCCTATAAGCAAGGTAAATACACGCCTGGAACCCATATCCCCATCTACTCTCCGGACAAGATCCGAGAAACAAAACCCGATTATCTGTTGATTCTTCCCTGGAACGTCAAAGACGAAGTGATGGAGCAAGTCTCTTACATTCGTGAATGGGGCGGTCAGTTCGTGGTTCCTATTCCTGAAGTCAAAATTTACGCCTAGCACTTTTGGGTGTGAGTTTTGATGCGAGTTTTGCCAGTCTTGTGTTCTTGATGAGCTTTGAGTTCTACCGTTGTTCAAATCGATTTATGAGTGGAAGTAGTGTAGGCGCGAGCCTCAACGAAGAGAAACTAATGACTAACCCAACCCAAACCCGACTCCGTACGAAAGACATCATCGCTCAAGACCTTGACTATATCTGTGGCAACCTCACTGAAGAGTTTGGCACGATGGCAGGCAAGAATCTACTCATTACCGGTGGTGCAGGCTTCTTAGGTTACTATTTTGTCCAAGCCGTTTTACATTGGAACCAGAAGCAAGAATCAGCCCAGCAAATTCGCCTCACAGTCTACGATAACTATTCACGAGGCGTTCCGACTTGGCTAACGGATCTCAAAGATGATCCAACTTTGACCTTACTCAAGCATGATATGACTCAACCGTTGCCCGCAGATATGGGCGACTTCCAGTACATCATTCATGCAGCTTCGATTGCGTCTCCCACGTTCTACCGCCGAGATCCAATCGGCACCATGGATGCCAACGTCAACGGACTTCGCAATCTGCTGGAATACTTCAAAAATCAGAAGGATCAAGGTAAAGAAGTTGGCGGATTTCTATTCTTCTCGAGCAGTGAGATTTACGGCGATCCGACTCCAGAGAACATCCCAACTCCTGAAGACTACCGGGGGAATGTTTCCTGTACGGGACCTCGTGCCTGCTATGACGAAGCGAAGCGCTATGGCGAAACGCTGTGTGTGAACTTTGCTCAACAGTACGGATTACCGATTAAATCTGCCCGTCCGTTCAACAACTACGGACCTGGCTTGAAAATTACCGATCGACGTTTACTTCCCGACTTTGCACGCGATGTCTTCAGTGGTCGAGATATCACGATGCTTTCGGATGGTTCACCAAAGCGTACCTTTTGTTATTCGGCTGATTCGATCACGGGTTACTACAAAGTTCTCGTCAAAGGTCACGCAGGCGAAGCTTACAATATCGGAATCGAAACCCCTGAAATCTCAGTTCTAGAACTCGCTGAAAGAGTCGTTGCGCTCTCGAAAGAACTGTTTGGATACGAAGGTCAAGTGATTCGCAAAGTGAGCGAAGACAAGGACTATCTGGTTGACAATCCGGTTCGCCGTTGTCCTGTCATTGAGAAAGCAAGAACTCATCTCGGCTACAATCCAACGATCGGAATTGAAGAAGGACTACGTCGATCGCTGATTTGGTACGAAGGCAATCAAGAAGCGGAGGATGCATAATGCAAGTTTCAATTATTGGAACAGGTTATGTTGGCTTAGTTTCAGGCGTTTGCTTTGCAGAGAAAGGACATCAAGTATTCTGTGTTGATGTCGATCAATCAAAAGTAGACCAGATCAATCAGGGCGTTTCTCCCTTCTATGAGCCTGGATTGAATGAACTATTAGAGCGCAACATTCACACTCGGCTCAAAGCCACGACTGATTTCCGCCAAGCGATTCTCGACACAGATCTTTCACTCATTGCTGTGGGAACTCCATTTGACGGTAAAGAGGTCGATCTGACTTACGTGAAGCAAGTCGCTCAGCAGATTGGAGAAGCACTCAAGGATAAATCGACTTATCACTTAGTCGTTGTCAAAAGTACTGTTGTGCCTGGAACAACTGATCAAGTGGTTCTCCCGATTCTCGAAGCCGCTTCAGGTAAGAAAGCTGGTGTTGACTTTGGTGTGGGAATGAACCCGGAATTTCTCACCGAAGGTGAAGCGATCGACGATTTTATGTACCCGGATCGGATTGTGCTCGGCGGGATTGATGAACAAAGCATCGATATGCTAGACGCACTCTATACGGGGTTTGAGAATGTCGATCGCTTAAGAACGAACAACTCCACCGCAGAGATGATCAAATACACGTCAAACTCATTGTTGGCGCTGTTGATCTCTTTCTCGAATGAAGTTGGTAATCTGTGTTCTGCAATTGGCAACACCGACATTGTGGAAGTCATGAAAGGCGTCCATAACAGTCGTTACTTGACGACCGTGCTGCCGAATGGCGAGCGTGTTGTTCCGCCCATTACTAGCTTCCTCGCCGCAGGCTGCGGATTTGGTGGAAGCTGTCTCCCCAAAGATGTGAAAGCTTTGATCGCTCATGGTGAGAAGTATCAAAGTCTGATGCCCTTGTTAGATGCAGTCATTCAAGTCAATCAATCTCAACCGCAGCAAGTCATTGCCCGATTGAACAAGCATTTTCCGTCACTCGATGGAGTGAAGATTGCAATTCTTGGTCTGTCATTTAGACCGAATACGAATGACATGCGCGAAACGCCTGCAATTCCCTTGATCAAAGCACTCAAAGCACAGAATGCATCCCTCAAAGCTTATGATCCGGTTGCAAATTCAGAAGCAGCAAAGTTGATCCGCCCAGAAGAGGCTGAACTTTGCAATAGCTTGAAAGAAGTCCTTGAGAATGTTGATGCGATCGTGCTTGTGACTCGTTGGGATGAGTTCAAAGCCGTTCCCGAACTGATTGCTCAATTTGATCCACAGCCCGTCTTTGTGGATGGTCGCCGAATGTTGGATAAGAATTCGATCCAACGATACGAAGGCATTGGACTTTAAGCAAGACAGCAATCCTTGATCAAGATAATCGCTCGATCAAGGATTGACCCTGGTTACAATTGAAGTAAGGAACCCTTATGCACACCGTTTATTTCGATTCCCCGGTGAGTGACGAAGTTAGACGCGATCGCCTTTACAATGGTCAGCTATTTCTTTACTCTCCTCGCCCTAGCATGTTGGCGCTCTGTGAACATGCGCGTCAAATGATTGCAGCGGCATTCGCTCCACTCGATCCGACTCAAGCACAACATCAGTTAAGCGTCGAAGAATTTGTCGCGATCGCTGCGTCACTTAAGCCTAGTTTTATCCATCATCCCAAGTCAAAGCAGCTCATTCAGAAGATTCTGGAAGAGTATGGCTATGACTTAGAGAAAACATATTTTGATGTACCTCGCTTAAAAATCATTACGAGTCACGCCTATCTCACAGCAGGAGTCGGATATCCTTTTCATCCTCACAGAGATACCTGGTACTGTGCGCCTCCAAGCCAAGTCAATTGGTGGCTACCAGTCTATGAATTTGAGTCAGAAAGCTCAATGGCATTCCATCCAAAATACTGGAATCAGGCTGTGAAAAATAGCTCTAGTGGATTTAACTACTACGAGTACAACAATACAGGTCGTAAGAATGCTGCTCAGCATGTGAAGAAAGACACTCGTTTTCAGCCTCGTGCCGAAGAATTTGTAGATATCGATCCACAAGTTCGTCTAGTGTGCGAAGTCGGTGGAGTTCTATTGTTCTCTGGCGCACAGATGCATTCAACTGTGCCAAATACTTCTGGACACACCCGTTTTAGTATCGATTTCAGAACCGTTCATCTCGATGATCTCATTGCCAAGCAAGGCGCACCAAATATCGATAATGCTTCTACTGGAACTGCGCTCAGAGACTTTATGCGAGCGACAGATCTCGCTCAGCTGCCTGAAGAAGTTGTTGCCTTATACGAAGATACTCCTCCGCCTGAAGGCGAGTTAGTGTTTCAACCGCCTGTTGCTCTCGCTGCCTATTAGAGCCAATGAATATTACTGACCTCAAAACAGTGCTTGATCCCCAAGCGATCGGTGAAGATCTGCATCGCTTTGCGACTACGTTATATCCCATCTGTCGTAGCATTACGGGCGATGGCTTCCGAGAAACGTTGCGTCAAATCGAGCAATTTATTCCACTCAAGCGTTATGAAGTGCCCACTGGAACACAAGTGTTTGATTGGACAGTCCCGCGTGAATGGAATATCCGAGATGCTTACGTCAAAAACTCTAAAGGGGAGCGCGTCATTGACTTTAAACAGCACAATCTGCATGTTGTGAACTACAGTGTTCCAGTTCATGAAACGATGTCGCTGGAAGCCTTAAAACCGCATCTATTTAGCTTGCCTGAGCATCCAGATTGGATTCCGTATCGTACGTCTTACTACAAAGATACCTGGGGGTTCTGCTTAACTCATCAGCAGTTGCTCGACCTACCAGAGGATCAGTATGAGGTTTGTATTGACTCAACGTTAGACGCTGGAAACTTAACCTATGGGGAGTACTACTTACCTGGAGAAGTCGAAGATGAAGTCTTAGTCTCTTGTCATGCTTGCCATCCATCTTTAGCAAATGACAATCTTTCAGGAATTGCGATCGCGGTGTATCTTGCTAAAGCCTTGAGTGAGGTTGCTCGCCGCTATTCCTACCGCTTCATCTTCATTCCAGCCACGATTGGGTCAATTACTTGGTTGAGTCAAAACGAAGATCAAGTCCATCGCATCAAGCATGGTTTAGTCCTGAGTTGTCTAGGCGATCCAGGCAAGTCAACCTACAAGAAAAGTCGGCAGGGAAATGCAGAAGTCGATCGAGCTGTCACCCATGTTCTGAGCCATTCGGAGCAGGATCACAACATTATCGATTTCTTGCCCTATGGCTATGATGAGCGGCAGTTTTGCTCACCCGGGTTTAATTTGCCTGTGGGTTGCTTTATGCGATCGCCCAATAGTAAGTTCCCGGAGTACCATACCTCGGCAGACAACTTGGACTTTATCCAGTCTGAATGCCTCGCAGACTCCTTTGTGAAATGCTTAGGAGTGCTGTCAGTCTTAGAGCACAATAAGATTTATGTAAACCAGAATCCGAAGTGTGAACCTCAACTCGGTAAACGGGGACTCTATCGATCGATAGGAGGTTCCTCTGGAACTGGATTGAATGAGCTTGCATTACTGTGGACATTGAATTTGTCAGATGGACAACATTCATTGCTTGACATTGCAGAGCGATCAGGATTTAAGTTTGACGTGATTAAGCAAGTCGCAGATGCGTTGATCGAGACTCATCTGTTGAAGGAATCGGCTAACTGAGAAAATTCATTAAGAGGGATATCTGCATGAAAGTTGTTTTGTTTTGTGGCGGTCTAGGCACTCGGTTGAGAGACTATTCGGAAAAAGTTCCCAAACCGATGGTCAACATCGGGTATCGTCCTATCTTGTGGCATTTGATGAAATACTATGCTCACTATGGACACAAAGATTTCATTCTCTGTCTGGGATACAAAGCAGACTATATCAAAGAGTACTTTTTGAACTACAACGAATGCCTCTCCAATGACTTCGTGCTATCCGCAGGCGGCAAGCAAGTTCAAATGATTGGGAGTGACATTCACGACTGGCGGATTACCTTTGTTGATACTGGGTTGTCTTCTAACATCGGACAGCGCCTAAAAGCAGTTGAAAAGTATCTCGAAGGCGAAGAGATGTTCTTAGCCAACTACAGCGATGGACTTAGCAACCTGCCGCTTGATGACTTCATCGATCACTTCATGCGACATGACAAAGTTGCAAGTTTTCTCTCTGTGAAGCCGACTCAGACGTTCCACGTTGTCTCTACTCAAGAAGATGGATTAGTCAAGAGCATTGAACATGTGAACAATGCGGATCTACGCATCAATGGTGGATTCTTCGCGCTCAAGACCGAAATCTTTAAATACATGCAGCCCGGTGAGGAACTAGTGATTGAGCCATTCCAGCGCTTGATTGAGAAAGAGCAATTGGTTGCTTACAACTATGATGGCTTCTGGACTTGTATGGATACATTCAGAGACAAGCAAAATTTGGATGATATGTATTCTCAAGGGAATCCTCCCTGGGAAGTTTGGAAGACCCGAAAAACGCTCTAAGTTGCAAATCTGAGAAGGTGAAAATGCTGAAGTTGATGTTCGATCGAGGAAAAGACGCTGAATATCGGATTCTGTGTCTGGGCGCACACTGCGATGATATTGAAATCGGATGCGGTGGCACGATTTTGAAACTAATCGAAGAGTATCCGAACGCAATCTTTTACTGGGTTGTGTTTAGCTCTAGCGAAGTGCGATCGAAAGAAGCGTTCGAGAGCGCAGATCGATTTTTAGCAGGTGCGAAAGTTGAGAACATTGTTGTCAAAAACTTCCGCAACAGTTTCTTTCCATTCGTGGGTACTGAAATCAAGGAGTACTTTAACGAACTCAGCCAAGCATTTTCACCCGATCTGATCCTGACGCACTACAAGCATGATGCTCACCAAGATCACCGCGTGATTTCCGATCTCACTTGGAATAGCTATCGGAATCATTTCGTTCTGGAATACGAAATTCCCAAGTATGACGGGGATATTGGGAATCCAAATTTCTACGTTCCCGTTAGCGAAGAAATTTGCAATCGCAAGATTCAAACGCTGATGGAAGTGTTTGAAACGCAGAAAAAACGTCAGTGGTTCACTGAAGATACGTTCCAAGCCATCATGCGGCTCCGAGGCATTGAATCGAATGCGCCCAGTAAGTTTGCGGAGGCATTTTACAGTCGCAAGTTAGTGTTTTGATCACATTTTCGCGAACATCTAAAATGAAGCAGAAAGCCTGATAGTCATTGATTATCGACTTTCTGCGATCGTATTCATCAAACTGAAAAAAGCAAGATGACTCAATTTGATAACTATCAAGATGTAGTTGTTCACTGATTTGCTTAATTTGCTTGCAAAATCGGTGTCAGTTTGACGTGATATTCTGCCTCAAACTCCCCTTTTTTGAAATCCAAACTCCACAATTCTAGCGAACAAGGATCATCGGCTTGAGTCGGGGTGATAAGCAACTGAAAACTGCGTTGAACTGCATCAAAACGACATTCAATCGATTGAATGGCTCCGATTTGACGGCGATCGAGGGCAACTGCTAAACGCAACAATGAATGCAATTGTTCAACGACTCGCCGATGGTGTTTGCTCGTTAAATTTCGGTAGGTTTCATGACGTTTCTTAGGTGCATTCTTACGATGATAGCGAGCAAGATTTGCGATCGTTTCAATCTCCATTTCCGTAAACCCTAACAATTCGGCATGTCGGATCAGATAGTAAGAATGCTTGTGATGCGAAGAATGTCCAACATGGTGCCCGCAGTTGTGTAGAATCGCAGCCGCCCAAAGTAAAATTCGCTCTTCCTCGCCCCAAGTATGCAGTTTGCCCTGAGTTTGATCAAATAAACTTAGGGCAAATTCTGCAACTCGTTGGCTGTGCGCTAGATTCACCTGATACTTCTGTGCTGTTTTGAAGACACTTCGTTCGCGAACCGATTTCTGATAGCGTAGCCGATCTTCAATCAGCCCATGTGCCACCATCCAATCCACAATCACGCCTTCTCGCAGCGATCGCTCACAGATGACGATCGAGTCCGCTTTTAATTGCATCATCACTTCCAGCAGAATCATCGCTCCAGGCAAAATAATTTCTGCTCGCCGCTCATTTAATCCGGGAATGACTAAACGCTCTGAAAGACTCATTTTCCGTAACCGATTCACCCAGTCGCGCAAATCTTTTACGGACATTTCGCAGCCATTCAACGGAGTTGGAACTGTGCCAAATTTCTCGCGTGCATTGAGTGCGACTAAAGTTTCGATCGTGCCTGACGTTCCAACCATACGCAGACGTTCTCCAGGTTTGACATGGGCTTGGAGATCCTCAATCGATCGTTCCAACATGCCCCGAATATAAGCCTGTAGCGCATAAAATTCAGTTGAACTAATTGGATCGGTTTTGATATGTTCAGCCGTCAGTCGAACCGCGCCCACCTTGGTACTACTAAGGGTGCGAGGCTCATGTCCATCTCCCAAAATTAGCTCAGTTGAACCGCCCCCAATATCTACAATCACATGCGGCTGATTATCAAAGCTCATCCCCGACAGCACACCGAGATAAATCCGCCTCGCCTCTTCCGCTCCGGAAATTAAATTGACCCAAAGTCCAAGCTCATTCTCAATTCGTTGCAGAAATGCTTGTCCATTCGGGGCTTCGCGGACAGCACTTGTCGCGACCGCAATCACATGTTCGGCGTTCACACTTTTGGCGACATCCTGACATCGTCGGAGGGCTGCCATTGCGCGATCCATTGCCTCTTCTGACAATTCCCCCGTTTTCTTACAAAAATCTCCCAATCGCACGGTCGCTTTCTCTCGTCCAACAATCGTAAACGCAGGTAAATGAGGTTGAATGCGGGCAATCACCATATGAATCGAATTCGTTCCGACATCGATTGCGGCGAGGATGCGGTCTTGATCAGGAGGAATGATGGGAAGCGTCACCGGATTATTCTGGGGTTTCGGGATGGAGTTAACCATGAGACTAGACGTACTGCGATCGAATAAAGGGCTATTAGAGGCAAGAGCGAGAACACCAAACGTCTGACGTGAACAAAAGCGATCGAACTACTTCTAAACTAAGGTTTTACCTCAAATCTTGAGCAATTCAGCGGATCTTTACACAAAAACCGCGCTAAGTTCTTTTATAGACCTGCGATTGACCAATTTTCTATGTGGACTCAGCCGAATCAATCTCCAGAACCGACTTGGCGCGTGATTGCGCGACTTCTACGCTGGCACAAGCCTGAAGGACGACTCATTTTAATGATTCCGGCTCTGTGGGCTGTGGTCTTGGCTGCACAAGGCAAACCACCGGCATTATTAGTCGGCATTATTATTCTAGGAACTTTAGCGACCAGTGCAGCAGGTTGCGTTGCAAATGATCTCTGGGATCGCAATATTGATCCGCATGTCGAACGGACTCGCGATCGTCCTTTGGCTTCAAGAGCACTTTCTGTCAAGGTTGGAATTGGCGTTGGGCTAATTTCACTCTTGTGTGCTGCCGGATTAACAGTTTTTCTAAATCCACTCACATTCTGGCTGTGTGTTGCCGCAGTCCCGGTCATTTTGCTGTATCCAGCCGCGAAGCGAGTTTTTCCAGTCCCGCAGTTAGTGTTATCGATCGCGTGGGGGTTTGCAGTTCTGATTAGTTGGAGTGCGGTCAGTTGCCGTGATACATCAAATTTAGTGTGTCTGACTCAACCGATGTGGTTGCTCTGGGGCGCAACAATTCTCTGGACGTTGGGATTTGACACAGTGTATGCCATGTCCGATCGCGAAGACGACAAACGAATTGGTGTGAAATCAAGCGCCTTATTCTTCGGTCGATACGCGCCTTACGCAATCGCTGCCTTCTACGTCGGAACCGCATTAATTCTTGCGAAACTCGGTGTAGTAATGGGATTAAATGTCTGGTACTGGAGCGCATTAGGGTGCAGCGCGATCACCTGGGCATGGCAATCTTATCAACTCACCCAACCGACAATCCCCCATTCGTTTTACGCTTTCAGTTTCAAGCAGAACGTTTGGATCGGCTTTATTCTCTTAGGCGGCATGATTGCTGGAATCTAGACATCAATCCACTCAACTCGAACGAAGTGAGCCGGACGACCCCAACTGTCCTGCACGCTCGAAACTTCTCGAACCCTCAAGTTAAAGGGTACTGCGGTTGTAATGTACTGCTGGACGATGCGTCCTAACTCTGGGGTTAGTTGTGCGGCAGTCGTTGCAGCCACTCCGAATCCTAATAATTGCTCGATCGGCGTGCGAGGCAATACCAAATGGAACCCAAACGCGATCGCAGCCGTTAACAACATCCCGACTGAAAGATTTGTTCCACAACGTGGATGCACTGCGAGATTCCATTCTCCATGCGTAATTCGGGACAACGCTTGATTTACAGCCCGTCTGACATCAACCGTGTTCGCCTGCCCATAGAGATAAAATCCCTGCTCGGTTGATAATCCGCCTAAACCGCTATTGTCTTCCCAATCAGTTTGCGGTGAGCTACGCCGATCGGGTAATCCACTCAAAATCCAAACAGTGGCATGCTCTAGGGCATGAACTTGGCGCACCGTCAGCATTTCTTTCAATCCTGGAAGAAATCCAATTTTCCTAAGCAACTCAGTGTCTTGAGCCACTTGAGGAGTTGGGAGGAAAAAATTCAAAAACTCATCGAACTCAGAAGCATTTGCAGTCATAACAAAGCAACTTCAGACAATCCTAGAGAAGTTAGTGTCTCAACTCTAGCGTTTGTTTGCTGAAGTTGCAGGGCGGCTGTTGCAAATCGTTGCGACTTTTAGCTGAAAAGATTTGAAGTTGGAACCGCTGCTGCGGGTGCAGGTGGAACGCTTGGCAAATTTGGTGCGACTACAGGACTGCCGACTCCACGAGCCACTTCTACGCCATTTTGCTCCAGAATCACGAGCGGATCAGACCCTCCATTCATTTCAATTCGCTTGACTAAGACCTGTCCACCTGCAATGCGTTGCCCTGCTTGAACATAACGGCTTGTCGCCTCATTGGGAGCCTGAATAATGGCTTGAGGCACACCTGCAACAACAATCACACCTGTTACTTGCACCGATTTCGCAAGAGTCGGATCTGGCAGAGGTGGTAGTGCTTTAATGGGGGATTGCTCTGGCGATTTTGCAGCCACGACCTTCGGATTTGGACGGGATACAACAGCAGGTTGTTTCGCAATCGAGCGATCTCCAACATTCGGGCTGACAGCAGGCTGATTCGCAGTTTCAGGCAGTTTAATGGGAACTTTGAACGAGACGATCGGCGGAATGCTAGAAAATGGATCTTTGCCTTTGGTATTGATGCCGCGTTGAACTTGTCTCGCCCGTTCTGCTGGGTCAGTTGATTGCAGCAGCCCTGCGACCTTGCCTGCTTTACCTGTCGCTGCGTCTTTCTTGTCTTTATCCTTCTCTGGAACAGTGGGTTTTGCAAAAGCCTGGGTTGAGGTCGAAGGCGATGCCGCTGGAGAAGGACTGGCGCTCGTAACAGTTGGCTCTTCACCCACCGTACATCCGCCTATCCAGACTGTTAATGCGCTCGCGCAAAGTACCAGCGTCCCTTTCGGGATTCGTGCTGTGATTTGCTGTGTAAACCGCTTGCTCATGACCACTCCAAAAATTCGACTTAAAAATTCGCCTGGATCACCGTTCGCAGTACAAGCTTGAAATTGACCCGCAGCAGAGAACGATTCAGTTAGTGCAAGTGTGCCCAAATCTGATGGGTTTTTTACTCGCTGCTAATTTTTGAGCGAATTTTTAGAGAAGATGGGGATTAAGCTTCGCTGCAAACCATGATGCTTTGCAGTTTCTGAAGCCCTTTTTTCACTTGGCGTGAAACCGTCACAGCGCTGATTCCTAGTCGCTCAGCTGTCTCTTTCTGAGTCAGGTCATATAGAAAAACAAATTCCAACACTTCACGAGTGCGCTGTTCTAATTGGACGAGTGCCTGCTGCAGCCGAATTTGATCTTCTTGAGCCAGTTGAAAACTCCGATACCGTGAATCAGGAACGAGATCGCCTAAAAATGCTGTGCCTTCTTCGTCGCCGACAGGAGCATCTAAACTGAGCAGCGCGCGATTTTGCACCGAGAGCCGAATTTCCTGCCATTCCTCGATCGAGATATCCAATATCGCAGCGATCTCAATATCGGTGGGTTGCCGCCGCTCTTTTGCTTGAAAGTCACGGATCACGTGAGTGGCTTGACGTTGTAGCGCTTGCCAACGGCGCGGAATTCGGACTGAAGGGCTTTTGTCCCGTAAGTAGTGTTGGATTTCTCCTCGAATGTAGGGAATTGCAAATGAGCTAAATGCATGACCTTTCGACATATCAAACCGCTCGATCGCTCGAATCAGCCCAATACACCCAACTTGGAGCAAATCGTCGTAACTCTCAGTACACTGATTCATCCAGTGGTGAGCCTCTTTTCTCACCAGTCCAATATTCAATTCAACCAATTGATTACGAATAGCAGCAGTTGCGGTCGTTTGATATTGATGAAGCAGTTCTAAGGTTTCACTTTTGAGGTCGGTAGACACAAGATTAGGCATGACGAATTCAGTGGTTGGCGCAAAAGCTCAAGAAGAAATCAAACCGTTTTGCTGATTCAAACTGTGAGGGTAGGAATCACACCGGAAAGACATTTAGAGAAAGTGAACAAATAATGAAACCGCGTTTCTTGCTCACTTTTCATGACACATAAAACTTATTTCTTCCAGCGAATTTGTTACAACTGCATTTCCACGGAACGTCTGTCTACCGTGATCTTGGTCACTTTTTTAACGAATTTTTAACGAATTTCTGATTAAGATTAAAACTTGTTTTTATCAAAAAATAAATAATAAAAATGGGGCTATCTGCCCCATAAAATTGAATATTTTGAGTTGAGATCGCACTAAGTTGTGGATCTGATTATCGGTAATTACGCTGCAGGTGCAACTCGTGCGTAGAACAATCCACGGATTTTTACCTCGCTTGCTTCACGCGATCCCATATCGGTTTCTGAGGGTTGATCGCTTTCAAAGGTTCCTGCAATTTCGCCCGATGCACTGTCGATTTTTGCAACTTGCAGCGAGATAGTGCCTTTATCCAACTGGAAACGCTTGACGTTTTCCTTTCTCAATTCTTCAGAGTCAGCCGAAGCAGGAAGTGCAACTGCGTTGTCATAGCCTGTGGTCAGACCCCGACCTTTCGGATCAAGGAAGTTGGATGTCCGGTAGGAGGGCACACGGAATTCGCCGGTAAAGTCGGTTGACGTGTTGATGCTCGAAGAACCCGGATCGGTGGTTGCAACTAGACCTTTAATCGTGAACAAGAACGGCACGCGTTCGCCCCCAGGAAGCTGAACGGTAATCGCTTGGAAGTCCAGACCATCTTCTTCGGTGAAGGTCAAGCTACCATCAGAGTTCGATTTTAGGGTTCCTGAAACTGCATCGATCGAGGAAGTATAGCGAGTCATCAACTTCGCCGGGACAAACTCAGCTTCGCGACGCTTGCTCGCCGTTTCTTCTTTGACGAAATAAGATGTGGGTTGCAGACACAATCCAGTGATTGAGTAGGTTTTGCCGCTCTCAATCGGGATAGAGCCACGAGAGGTGGCTTCGATTTGGGGGCAGTTATTTGCCAAGCCCGTGTTACGGATTTGCTCGTAGGTTAAGCCTTCCGTACTGGCAGCGGGAGCTTCACTACAAGCGGTCAAAACACTCAGGCAGAACGCCAACAGTGTCACAATAAAAGCGCGATACCTCATGGTCAACCTCAAAGTAATGTCAAATTTCTGCCAGTGCGTTCGGGCGGGAGTTCAAAGAAGTCAATCTCGGAGAGTGATTCTTAGAAGGGCGCTCTAAACTGCTGTCAGATCTCATGGAGTTTCTAATAAATTCTGGAGTGGCTCTGATCGAACCTCTCATAGCATTTTACAGATATTCGTAAACTTTTTAAGAATCGCCCGCGATCGCATGTGTGGAAAAGTCGATTCGGCGCGATTCGGCTGCTTACGAAGAACGAACGAAATGCTCGAAAAGCAGTACCGTATTAGATTGCGCCCCTACGCTAGGAACGAATTGCATGAATGATGATGATGTGATGTTTAGAGAATATGCCTCGAATTCGGAGGCGCTATCGCGCGATCTCGATCAAATTGCCCAAGAGATTCGGACGATTGCAAAAAACTCGCGGGGAGATGGAATCGCGTTGCTGGCATTGCTGAGAGTTTTAGAAGCCCTCCATCGTGAAATTCGTGAGGGATTCTTCCAAGAGTCTTTGCCCAGTAATCGACAGGCGCTTTACGCGTTGCTGAAAGATATTGAAGCCAGTGGCGGGTGGCCCTATATCCATCGAATGCGGCTACAAGAATTTCTGAATAATTTGCTGGCTGAATCTAGCTTAGATTCGCCTGAATAAAAGTAAAAAGCGCTAGAGATGAAACTCCTAGCGCTTTTTCTGAGTGAAATTGTAAAGTTTTGTTACTCGTCTTTTGGTTGACGGCTAGCGGTCTGGATATAGAGAATCAGCAAAAACACGCTCGGCACAAGCACAAACAAAATCGACGCAATAAATCCTAATTCATTAACTTGCATAAAGCCCGATCCCTTCTAAACTCGGCATCAACACTTTTCAGGATACCACTCATTAGGGTTTCGTCTTTACGCTGACTGCCCCGTTGACTAGCGCCTGACAAGCAAGACGGTAGGACGCTGGTTTTTTCTTGAGTTTGCGCTCCTCAAAGGCGGTTCGAGGCGAGAGATTTTCCATCCCTTCGACAATTTCAACGATGCAAGTGCCGCATTGTCCATACCCCCCGCAATTCATGAGTTTGCCACCGAGCGTGTAGAGATCCACTTGATTCTCGATCGCTTTAATCCGCAAATTTGCCCCTTGAGCCGCAACGACTTCTTTGTCTTCTTTGATGAATTTGATGCTGGCAGACTGAAACGCAGGTTTCGGCGGTTCAGCGCTCATCCCTTCTTCAGGTTGGACTTCAGAAATCGCTTGGAGGTCAGTATCGGCGGGTTGCATAGTCTTCCTCTTAAAGAGATAAGGGTTAGTATCCACTCTATTTGTAACTCAAATCGCGCCAAAAGTTAAGAATAATTAAGAAGTGAAACGGGCGAGTCGTCGGAATTTCAGGCGATTTCATATTCGCTTGCAATCGTTTCTAACACTGGTTACACTTCTTTATACACTTTCATTTTTTATGAATTCCTTGTCATACTGCCGATTCAACGTTCCAAGGAATAGCTGGATCATCAGAAACGGCGGGGGGACAGGATGCCTTATCTGGTAAAGTTACCCATATTAGGCACTTTAACAAAAGGCTGAAAGAAGCGTTGCAGTAGACGTAATTTAGAGGAGGAGAGTAGTCAATGGGACTACCCTGGTACCGCGTACACACAGTCCTGGTGAACGATCCGGGGCGGTTGATTGCGACTCACCTGATGCATACCGCACTGGTTGCAGGTTGGGCGGGATCAATGGCGCTTTATGAGCTTGCGATTTTTGACCCTAGCGATCCAGTTTTGAATCCTATGTGGAGACAAGGCATGTTCGTGCTGCCGTTTATGGCAAGACTCGGCGTGACTTCTTCTTGGGGCGGATGGAGCATTACGGGTGAAACCGTCACCGATCCAGGCTTCTGGTCGTTTGAGGGCGTTGCAGCTGCCCACATCGTTTTATCAGGTTTGCTGTTCTTAGCAGCTTGCTGGCATTGGGTTTATTGGGATTTGGAACTTTTCCGCGATCCGCGTACAGGTGAGCCTGCACTCGATTTGCCGAAAATGTTCGGGATTCATTTGTTCTTGTCGGGATTACTTTGTTTTGGCTTTGGCGCGTTCCACTTGACTGGATTGTTTGGTCCAGGAATGTGGGTATCGGACGCGTATGGGGTGACAGGGCATATTCAGCCTGTTGCGCCTGAATGGGGACCGTCTGGATTTAATCCGTTTAATCCAGGTGGGGTTGTCGCACACCACATTGCGGCGGGAATTGTCGGCATTATTGCAGGCTTGTTCCACCTCAGTGTCCGTCCGCCAGAGCGTTTATATCGCGCTTTGAGAATGGGGAACATCGAAACGGTGTTGTCGAGCAGTATCGCGGCTGTGTTCTTTGCGGCTTTTGTGGTTGCAGGAACGATGTGGTACGGCAATGCGACGACTCCGATCGAGTTGTTTGGTCCGACTCGTTATCAGTGGGATAGCGGCTACTTCCGCCAGGAAATCGATCGTCGAGTTCAGGGTGCAGTAGCGGATGGCGCGAGCTTATCAGAAGCGTATAACCAAATTCCTGAGAAATTGGCGTTCTATGACTATGTCGGTAACAGCCCCGCGAAAGGTGGTTTGTTCCGTACAGGTCAAATGAACAAGGGTGACGGGATTGCTCAAACTTGGCTCGGACATCCGGTGTTCAAGGACAGCGAAGGTCGTGAGTTGTTTGTGCGTCGCTTGCCGAACTTCTTTGAGAACTTCCCAGTTGTGCTTCAAGATGCAGATGGCGTGATCCGCGCTGACATTCCGTTCCGTAAGGCTGAGTCGAAGTACAGCTTTGAACAAGCAGGTGTAACGGCAAGCATTTACGGTGGAAAGTTGGATGGTCAGGTGATCACCGATCCAGCGCAGGTCAAACGCTTTGCGCGTGCGGCTCAGTTGGGTGAACCGTTTGAATTCGATCGTGAAACATTGAATTCGGATGGTGTATTCCGGACTAGCCCGCGTGGATGGTTCACGTTTGGTCATGCGGTCTTTGCATTGTTGTTCTTCTTTGGTCATATCTGGCACGGATCTCGGACGATTTTCCGGGATGTGTTTGCTGGGGTTGACCCAGATTTGTCGGAAGAACAAGTCGAATGGGGACGGTTTGCGAAAGTGGGTGATAAGACCACGCTTCGGGAACCTGTCTAAATGGTTTAACGGGTCTAGGCAGGTTGCTTAGGCCCGGTTCGATTCTTTTGTTGGGACACCATCATGGAAAGTGCAGCGTATATTTTGATTTTGGCTTTGGCGATCGGAGTTTTGTTTTTTGCGATTGCATTCCGCGAACCTCCGAGAATTGGTAAGTAAATCCTTCTGTGAAAGAACCCGTCTTGACTCAAGACGGGTTCTTTTTTGCGCTGATTTTGGGCAGGGTGATTTAGGATGTGAAGGTTGGGTTATCTGAGCTTGTGAGCGTTTCTTCGCGTCAAATGGATTATTCTAGTCCGACTCGCTATCGAATTCGGGCTGTGCAGCCGCAGGATTTGAACGAAATTGCGGGAATTTTGGTGGATAGTTTTCCGCTGTATCCGCCGTTTTTGCCCTGGTTGGGTGCGATTATTCGAGTAGGAATTTATGAGGATTTGCGGAGTCGAGCGCGCTCAATGACCTCAAACTATGCGTGTCTCGTCGCGATCGATACGACGCATCGGGATGAATTAATTGTGGGAACGGTGGAGGTGGGGATACGCAGCGCCAATCCTTGGCAACCGAAAACGAGCCAGTATATTTATTTGTCAAATTTGGCGGTGAGAGAAGAATTCCGGCGGCAGGGCATTGCAGAACAGCTGTTATTGGCGTGTGAGCCTTATGTAGAAAGTTGGGGCTATCGCCAGATTTATCTGCACGTTCTAGAGACGAATCAGGCAGCGAAAGCATTGTATTTCAAGTTGGGGTATCGATTGGAGGAAATTCAGTTGAGTTGGGATTGGTTTTTAGGAAAGCCAAGACGGATGCTGTTGCGTAAGGAAATGCGATCGACACATGCAAGAGAGGCTTAATCTGAATTTCCCAACTTGCTGTTAGCGTCCCATGCTGTGTACAATTCGCTGCTCCTTGAGGTTTAGAACCCGCCAAGGGTGCCTGCGTTGAATTAGCTTCTGTTCATGCCCTGAGGAAATTGACGTGGAAATGGATCAGATTGTCTTGCTCATTACGAGTCTTCTAGCATTCTATCTGGCATGGAATCTGGGCGCGAATGATGTTGCGAATTCGATGGGAACCTCGGTGGGTTCTAAAGCTGTCACGCTCAAACAAGCCTTAATCATTGCAGGAACTCTAGAATTCACGGGCGCAGTCTTGTTTGGTCAAACTGTTTCTCAGAAACTCGTTACAGGCATCATTAATCCCGCCCAATTCACGCCCCAAATCTTGCTGATTGGGATGATTTCGGTCTTAATCGCCGCAGGAGTTTGGTTGAATATTGCCACAGTGTTTGGATTTCCCGTGTCGTCTTCTCATGCAACTGTCGGCGCGATCGCAGGCGTTGGCTATCTCGCGTTCGGCAAAACTGCTGTCAATTGGAGCACGATCGGTCTTATTTCTCTCACTTGGGTGATCACTCCCTTAGTGAGTGGCACGATCGCGGCTGTTTTTTACAGTTTGATCAAACAATGGATTCTTGATCGACCTCATCAACTCGAAGAATGGATTCCCTGGCTCAGTGCCGTATTGATTAGCGTTTTCGGTGTGATTGTCTTTCCGACGATCGCCAAACCGATTCAAACTATTATTCATTTACCGATTCCATCTATTTCACTCATGCTTGGAGTCATTGGAATCGGAACGTTATCCGTTTACGGATTCCAAAATTTACAGACCGTAGAAGCGACGATCGCTAAATTTCAAGTGGTCAGTGCCTGCTTTGTCGCGTTTGCTCATGGCTCAAATGATGTTGGCAACGCGATCGCACCCTTTGCCGCGATCGTCTACATTCTGCAAACTGGAAACTTGCCGTTAGAAGACTTCCAGATTCCAGTTTGGAGTTTGATACTTGGTGGAGTTGGCATCGTTTCAGGGTTAGCCGTCTTAGGGAAAAAAGTGATTTCAACGATTGGAGAAGGAATTATTCCTTTGCAGCCTAGCGGCGGACTTTGTGCAGAACTCGCAACAGCAACCACAATATTGATTGCCTCTCGTATGGGATTTCCGGTTTCGACTTCTCACGCTCTAGTGGGCGGTGTTGTTGGAGTGGGATTTGTTCAAGGCATGAAAAGCATTCAGTTTCAAACTCTGAGATCGATCGGTTTAACTTGGTTTGTGACGATTCCCATTGCTGCTGTGCTCAGCGGAATTTTATTTTTGATTTTGCGTACGACTTTCGTTGAATTTTAGACAATAGAGTTTATCAACTCTTCACTGGGCACTATAGGTTGTGAAGTTATCTACAGCCGGATGTCAAGGGTGAAGACCGATGGAGCAAGAGCAATCATGGGGTGATTCGCGCCCACCGAATCAAAATGAAGAGATTTCTGCTACATCTGGTGCAAGCACCGATCGGCGGGAAATTACGGAACTGCGCGAGGTGAATGCGCAGTTGAGGAAAGAGGTTGAAGAGTTACGGTCTCAATCTCAGCTTTCTCTCAAGCCCCAAAAACCTAAAGTATCAAAATTAAGGTTGGGGCTTTGGCTCGTTTTGCTTTCGACTTTTGCGCTGTCGATTCATAACGTGATTGTCCGCATCACGATCGGGCAACCGATTCGATTATTTGGTCTATTTTCCGCGGGTGGCTTTATCCAGCCGACAATCGGGAATTCGTTATTGATTCTCTGGATGCGAATGCTGGTGGTCGTGCCTTTGATGATTGGCATTGCGGGATTTCTTTACCCTCCAGTTTGGCAAGATCTTCAGAAAGTCCTGCTGAAGCGCGATCGTCGTCCGCTTTGGCACATTATCGGCAGCGGTGTTTTTCTGTTTTTGTCACAAGTTCTGATTTATATTGCGATCGCACAAATTGGGCCAGGTGCTGCGGTCACGATTCTATTTATGTATCCGCTGCTCACGGTTCCCCTCGCTTGGTGGTTGTTTAACGATCGACCAACTCGTCTGCGGGTTGTCGTGATGGGATTGATTTTGTTGGGTGTAATTTTGACAGCTATTCCCAGTTTAATGGTCGCAAAACTGGGCGGAGGCGTGTTTTTTGCCATATTCTCCGGAGCGGCATTCGCGCTGTATTTAATTTTGATGCAGCTTGGATTTCGCAAAGTGCATCCGGTTCCCGTCAGTGTGGTGCAATTTCTCACGGTGCTCGTTTGTACGAGTGTGAGTCTATCCTTACCACTTCAGTTAGGGGTTGCAGTTTCAGCGACGGGCAGACCTGGATTATTCATGGGAGGTCTAGTCTTGGGGGCGTTCACTCTCGTCGGATACCTCTCGAACAATTTCGGGGTGCGCTATATGGGGGCGGCACAAGCTTCGATCATCGCATCGAGTGGTCCTGTGTTAACGGCGTTGCTAGCCGCTGTGATCATCCGTACTAAGTTAGATTGGGTACAAATTGCTGGAATTTTGCTTGTGACGATCGGGGTCACTGCTCTGAGCTTTGAGCGGATGAGAAAGACCGCAAAATCTGCATAATGGGAAAGGTGTTACTCAAATAATGTGATGCGATTTGCGGTTTCAAGTGGATCTGGGCAAGTTTTAGCGAATGGGTCGTTGCGAATTCAGACCGATGAGTCTGGGGTGCAACGACTTTGTTTTGAAAGCGATCGTGGAACTTTCATTGTGGGTGGTGAGATTGGCGAAGATGGAGATCTCACTGAGGCAGGGCAGGAATTGTATCGGCAATTTTTTCGGGCCTGGGGTGTGATGGGAATTAAGATGACTTCGCTCTAATATTCGCAAATTGGAGATGAGAGAGAAGCGAATTGTTCTCTATCTTTCATGGAATTTGAATTTCGACTCTGCTCAACCTGTGAAGACCTCGGATCTAGAGGGTTGAGCAAAGTCGAAATGTAGCGCGATCGCTCAACTTAGCGATTTAATCGCGATGCAAGTGAAAGAAAACCTTCAAATTGCACTTGATTGTCTTTGATCGAACTCGCACCGCTAATGCTCCGAATGCTACTCAAGCTATCTTGAAGCTGCGTGGCAAATGGATTGCTTGACCTCGATGCACCGAATATCATCGGAAACGCCGCAGTGTTCAAAAAGCTCATGAATGCGCCTTGATTGACATAGAAATAGCCTAAATTCGCATCGGGGAAGGGTGCGATCGCAGATCTAAAGTTGGCAGATTGCGGTAGAGTCCGAGTCGGTGTCGGGCTAAACTCGCTCATTGATCCGCCTCCAAATAACATCACTAAAGTCTGCTCATCTGTCCAACCATGACTTAAGAAATTCAGCGATCGACCTTTCTCAATGGATCCAAAACTCGTGACAGGTTGACCTGCCAGGGTAGATTGATGGACGAGCGCTTGCCCTAAACGAGGGGTGACAAACTCCTGGAATTTCTTTAATCCCGCTTCGGCGGCAGCGCGATCGTCTGTTTGCACCATCATGCCGAAGGCAATGTCTAACCCTGGCGAAATCGAGGGAATAAATCCTTGGCGAGTCGGATAAGCAAATATCGCGTACTCTCCATTCATCCAAGGGAAAATATCGCGATCGTCCACGCCAATGAAATCCTGCATCCACTTCCGGCTTTGTTCCAAGTTTTTCTTCCAGGATGGCTGCGATTCTAGTCCTAGCGTCAATGCTTGCCAATACAGCGCTAAATTCTGGCTATTGGACATCATGTAATTGACTTCTGGCAGGCGACTGAGAATCTGATTGCGAGTAGTCAACGGAGTTAACAAATTCTCTGGAACAGATTGAGTCAAATTCACTGCGAATTGCGCGCGTAATCCTGTGGATTCTGCCCAGACAAAGCCTTCGGCGGTGTCATAAAATTTTGCCAATGGATCCAGTAAACTCGGATCGAGCACGGGTGGCACAGGTAGGTTGGGATTTTTCTTGGTCAGTTCTTCAATCTGCTGTTGATTGAGTTGAGTAAACGCTTTGAGAAATTTGCCATACTCGCCATAGAGCGTCACGATCGATTTAAGCGCTTTCGGGTTTTGCTGAAATTTTTGAAACTTAGGATTTTCACTCAGCTTGCCTTGTGCATCGAGCAGTTCTTGAATCGCTTCCGTTGAAGTTGAACTGACAAAATGATTGGGAAGAACCGCGATCGCAAATTTGGGTTGAGTCGGAACGAAACTTGAGTCTTCTGAATCAGGGTCAGGTGCATCAGGCTGAGGTTTCTTGACAGTCGCTTTAGGCTCAGCTTGAATCGGTATTTTTTCTGCTTCAAACTCCAGGATCGTCACGCCTTTATACTGCGCTTCTTTCGGGGCTTTCTTGCGGCTTTTTTTAACACGATCGACATATTGCGCCAAAGCTGCCGGGTCTTTCACATCGGAAATCGTCACGATGCTTTTCGCTGAAAGAAAGGCAACTCCAAACTGCTCGCCTAGCCAGGGTTTAATATCTTTCTCGAAACTTGCATCTTTTTCAGTGGGATAGAGCAGACTGCCTGGAAATGCAAATCCGTCGGGGAACAACTGAAACTGGCTTAATTCTTGCCAGCGATCATCTTGCGTGTTGACGAGTACGACTCCGAGTGTTTCAGACGGGAGAATTGTCGAGAGAGAGATCCGGGTTGGCTGAGTCAGGGGGGCAACGACAGGAGTCGGCGCAGTCACCGCTTGAGCAGGACGAACCGACAAATCTGAGAAACTGGCTAGACTCAATACAGCCAGGGTTGAGAGCGCAGATCGTTTTAGCAACATGAGTTCACGTGAATATTGCGATTAATTTAGATCCTCGCGATGAGGATGAAATTACTGAGAAACTTCAGTAATCTTTACACAAATAGAATTCCCAAAAAGCGTACGGGAGCGGTGATTTGACGACTTTAGAGACATTTGAAATTGAAACGGCTGAGACACTTCTCCGTTTGCTAGTATTGCTGCTGTTTGTGCTAGCGGTTGCCTTCTTCGTGGCGGCAGAACTCGCGATCGTATCGGCTGCAAAAGGCGAAATCGATCATTTAGCGCAGCAAGGCAATCGTGCAGCACAGCAAGTTCAATATGCCCAAAACAATTTAGGGCAATATTTATCGGTAACGCAGACGGGGACAACGGCGGGTAGTCTGGTTTTGGGTTGGTTGGGGGAAGGGGCGACCGTGCATTGGATCGAACCGTGGATTGCGCTACTCCCGATCGCGCATTTGCCTGCGATGATCACGACGCATACGATTGCAACTGCGATCGCATTTCTGATTGTTACGTATGTCGAAATCGTACTGGGTGAACTGGTTCCAAAAGTATTAGCGGCTCATGCGCCAGAAAGAACAGCACTGTTTCTGATTCGTCCGCTGCAATTTTGCTTTTATCTGTTCTTTCCAGCGCTCGTGATTCTGAATGGAACCGTTCGATTGTTAACGGGGCGGATTACTCAGAAAGAAAATCATCAGGATGCGCTCGTTCCGAAAGACGCTCACTCGATCTTGCTCGCTGGGACGGTGGAGGTGAGCCAACTGAATGAGCAATTTGATTTAGGCTTATCTGCAAGTGATGCTTATCGGACGATCGCGGGATTCATGGTGCATCATTTAGCACGGGTTCCCACAACAGGTGATCGCCTTCAGTGGGGAGAGCTAGAACTGGAAGCAACGCGGGTGGTAGAAAATCAGGTCGAGAAGATTTTACTTCGGCGCGTGACGAGTCCTTTGATCGCTGAAATTGGTGAGAAAGAACTAGCTACGCGCTCTTAAAACGTGCAAAAACTCCGAGTTTGTCAAGACTCGGAGTTCTAATCGGAGGTCTAAGAGGCTATGCGATCGCGCCTGCGAGGCTTCTTTGTGGCAGAGAATTTCTCAAGCGATCGCCATACAGAGCTAAAGCATTGCCGCTCAGTAAGAGTTCGAGGTGATCACGATCGTAGTTCGTCACTTCAGCTGCCGATTTCACGCAGTCTCGCAGTACGCCATCCCAATGACCGTAGTCACCCGAGAAGCAAGCGAGCCGTTTACCCATCTCGCCCATCGCGGCAGGGAGATAAGCCGGAGCCGGATCGTCAGACTCAAACGACGTAAAGATTTGACCACGCTCGAAGTACTCCATCGGATCGCGATGTTTCAGCTCAAAGTGTTCGTACAAGCTAGCATCATTGATCTTGGTGGGATCGTGCTGCTTCGTCCACAGCAGATCAAACAAGTTCTTCGCTTGGGTCACAATGCTGCTGCTATTGTGCGCCCCTTGCTCTTGAATCATCAGCTTCGTAAACTCAAGTGCGGAAGGACGATAAGGATGCTTCGGATCAAAGTCCCGAATCCGTTTTTCCCAATGTTCATGGAAAGAATGCGCCAAATCGGGCAGCCAACCGCATCCGCCTTCTAGGAAGCCAACTCTCAAGGTTGGATAGCGCTCAAACACACCGTCAAAAACCATTCGAGCCAGTGCTAACTGTTGCTGGTTTCGCTGCACGAAAATATGGCTCAACACGAAAGTTTCGGTGTGATCCGAGAGTCCGCCCACCATGTAAGACCCAGGCCCGCCATGAATGCCCAAGGCAATATCGAGTTCAACCGCAGCTTGGATAATCGGCTCAAAGTCAGGATGTGAAATTGTTTTGCAAGTCCGAACTTCGGGAAACGCTTCCGGTGCTTTTGGATGGGGAATGGCAATATTCGGAGGCACTGCAACCCCAATTAAGCCTAATTCCTCGACGCAGCGATGCATCTCTTTCACCGACTCTTGCACATCTTGAATCGGTAAAATGCCGATCGCTTTCAAGCGGTTATCGTAGCCCTTACAATCCTCGGCAATGTAGTTGTTGTAGGCTTTGCAAAGTGCGACGGCTAAATCTCGATCGAGATAACTGCCAAAACTGAGATTCCAAGTGCCATAAATGACTTGAACATCGACCCCTTCTTGATCCATGTGCTCAAGTCGCGTGCGATTAAACACAGCACCCAACGTCGTTTCGGGATGCAGATTCCGGAATCCACCTTTTCCGAGTCCTTGAGGTTGCGGGAACAGCCGCACCAAATCATTTTTTCCGGTTGCCGGATTGAAATCGACGATGCGCATCCGTTGATCGCCGAGATTATCAACAATTAATGTCACACGATCGCGATATTCAGGTTCAATATAATCGCGAATTACGAGCGGATTTTCAAGCTTATGAGCATCGGCATCGATGACTAATATGCCGTTATACATAAACGATTACTCCAAAATGAATGTTATGAATGAGCGTTGAAACGTTGAAAAATTTCTCGAAATCCAAACCAATGTTCAAATGACCAAGACAATGAAGCCAAAATTGTAATGCCAGGGTATTTCACAAATGCAGGGTGATTTTTTTCAAATACGGCATGACCGCCCAAAGCAAAAACCTGAGTCAGAACAAGACACACAAGTGTCCATCGCCAGTCAATGAATAAAAAAATCACAGCGGAGATCGCTAATGCATTAGTTAAGTGATGAAGTTTTTGATTAATAGGGTGTTGGTGAGATGCAATGAAATGAGTCTTTGCTTCACGGTAGTAGCTCATGAAATCGCTCATGAGTCCCTCCTATTGGACACGGTTTTCCGAACGATAACATAAGCATCTGGAGGGCAATAACCGCTCAAGCATTCGTAACGCGGCGGTCTAAATTTGTAATTTATAGAAAAATAAAGTAACAAAAACTTTAGCTAAAATTTAGAATTTGTGAGTGTGCCAACGATTCGGCATCGCGTTTTTTCAAATATCAATGTGCCAACCTAGGTGACTTCGAGATTGGCACATTGATGCAAATGCTTTTTGTTGTGTTGTCCGAAATTTATAGCTGCCAAAAATTGGGATTGTTGATACCGAGTCCGATCGTACTGAAGCCCAGTGTCGAAGTATACGATCGACCAATATTTGCAAAGGCTGAACTCCCATTGGGTCCTGAAACTGCGCCTGTTTGGATCATGGATAAAAATTGATTAAAAGCAGTCAAGGTCGCTGCCCAATCTGCGCCGCCTTGAAGATCTTCACTGGCAGGTGGAGTTTCTTCAAAATTGAGATCAGAAATAATCATAAATGGCTCCTACAAAAAGAATAAAAATCGCGCATTCAAGAAGTATTAAATACGCGATTTATGTCGAACTTCAAGAGAAGAGCAGCTTAGAAAAAAATCGGTTTTCTAAACTTATGCACCCAATGCGATCATGCTAAAACCACCTGAGTTGATTTTCACGTGTTGAGCATTAGCGAACGATGCTGTACCAAGAGGGCCAGACGTTGTGCCCGATTGCATAGCCGAAAGCTCTTGTTTGTAGTAGTTACCAGTGATCGAAAGATCAAGTCCACCTTCGAGTTCGTTTGCTTCAACTGCGATTTCTTGATAGGTCAATTCATTGATAATCATGATGTTCTCCGTTTGGGTTGAATGTTTTTTGTGGTTAACAACTTTGATTTGAAGCTGTTATGTATAAGGTATCGGTTTGAATTTAGAAATAGGGCATATCTTGCTATTTATGTAGCCAAAATGGCGTAGTTTTTTAGCACTGCCAAAAGCAAAGCATTGTAAAATTCCTCTTAAAATTCAGAACAGGCTAGATTTTTGCGAGACAATGACGGCAGCCTCGAATTCTCAAATTCATCGATCACAAGTCTGTATCTATGACTGCCACATCCACCGATTCAACATTTTCAACGTCTCAATCCCTACAGCATCAGATTGTCATTGTCGGAGGAGGGGCTGCCGGAATTACGGTTGCTGCACAATTAATCGCTCAGGATGCAGCCCTAGATGTTCTGATTATTGAGCCATCCTCTCAGCATTATTATCAGCCTGCTTGGACGATGGTTGGCGCAGGCTGCTATTCCTATGAAGACACCGTGCAACCCGAGCAAAATTGCATTCCGAACGGTGTGAAATGGATTCAAGACGCAGTTGAATCTTTTGATCCTGAACAAAATCAGTTGCAAACCCGCGATGGCAAAACCGTATCTTACGAAGCGTTGGTCGTCTGCCCTGGCATTCAACTAAACTGGAAGGCAATTCCAGGATTAGAAGAAGCATTGGGTAAAAATGGCGTGTGTAGTAACTATGCGATCGCAGGCGCAAACTACACTTGGGAATTGCTGAATAACTTTAAGGGAGGGAATGTCTTATTTACCTTTCCGGCAACGCCGATTAAATGTGCGGGTGCGCCTCAAAAAATTATGTACTTGGCGGACGAGATTTTTCGCCGCAATGGAGTGCGAGAAAAAGCGAATCTGCTTTACTGCACAGCCGGCCCTAAGATTTTTGCGATCGAAACATTTGTCTCTCCTTTAATGCAAGTTGTCGAACGCAAAGGAATTCAGCTGAAAACGAAACATAATCTCAAGGAAATTCGGGGTGAAGCGAAGGAAGCCGTTTTTGAAGTCACCACCGATGCGGGGACTGAAACGATCGTAATGCCCTATGAGATTCTGCATGTGGCTCCACCGATGAGCGCTCCGGACTTTATCAAAAATAGTCCGCTGGCTGTCTCTGCGCCGGGAGGTTGGGTAGATGTGCATAAACACACGTTGCAGCATCAGCGCTATCCCAATGTGTTTAGTCTCGGCGATGCTTCTTCGTTGCCGACCTCGAAAACGGCTGCTGCCATTCGTAAAGAAGCACCTGTACTCGTACAAAATCTACTCAGTCATTTGCAGAAGCGACCCTTAGAAGGAAATTACAACGGCTATAGCTGTTGTCCCTTGATTACTGGATTTGGCAAAACGATTTTGGCAGAGTTTGACTATGACGGTAAGCCAGAGCCGAGTTTTCCACTCGATCCGACTCAGGAACGCTACAGTATGTGGATTCTCAAGCGACATGTGCTGCCCTGGGTTTATTGGAATCGCATGTTGAAAGGCAAACAGCACGAAGGAGAAATTATTCGCTCATTTGTCTGATAGATTGGAGCGTTTCGACGTTGAATCAGAGATCGAATCGCGATCGCTGATTCAAAAAATTGATGGGGAGATGGGGAGAAGCAACCATGATTTCAGATCTTCCCCCTATCTCCCCATTAGATTTAGGGCTTGCTACGCATTCAAATACCGTTCAACAATCTGGACAATCCGTTCTGATGCCAGTCCATCTCCGAACGGACTGACTGCATTCGCCATCGTTTGATACGCACTTGCATCACTCAATAACGTTCCAGCTTCCTGCAAAATACGATCGGGATTTGTTCCAATCAATTTTGCGGTTCCCGCCATCACTGCTTCCGGTCGCTCTGTCGTTTCTCGCAGCACCAACACGGGCTTACCCAGACTCGGCGCTTCTTCTTGAATTCCGCCTGAATCCGTTAGCAATAGATAACACCGCTGCATTGCGCCGACGAGTTCGGTGTAATCCAATGGCTCTGTTAAAAAGACGCGCGGGTGATCTCCCAAGATTGCGGTCAAGGGTTCTCGCACGGTCGGATTGCGATGCAAGGGTAACAACAAAGCTGTATCTTCAAACTGATTCAAGACCTTCAAAAATCCTTGAGCGATGTCTTCGATCGGTTGCCCCCAATTCTCGCGCCGATGCACAGTTGCCAGGATCGTTCGATACTTCGACCAATTCAGTCCCGGAATCTCACAAGCAGGTTGACGATTCGCAACTGTTAACAACGCATCAATCACAGTATTTCCCGTCTGATGAATTTCTCCCAGAACGCCTGATTTCTGTAGATTTTCTACCGAAAGCGAAGTCGGCGCAAAGTGAAGTTGCGTAATCTGGGAAACTAATCGTCGATTTGCTTCTTCTGGATACGGATTAAACACATTCTCGGTTCGCAGCCCTGCTTCGACATGTCCGACCGGAATTTTTTGATAAAACGCTGCCAGGGCTGCTGCAAATGCAGTCGTTGTATCGCCTTGTACCAAAACCATGCGGGGTTGAAGCTTCTGAAATAATTCCTCTAATCCTCGCAGCGCCCAACACGTAATATCCGTCAAGCTTTGCTTCGGCTGCATAATCGCTAAATCATGCTGCGGCGACAATTCAAAAAAATTCATCACCTGATCAACCATCTCGCGATGTTGTCCGGTCAGCACAATCTGAGTCTCGAACAAAGGCGATCGCTGAAATGCCTGAATCACTGGAGCCATCTTAATCGCTTCCGGACGGGTTCCCACAATCAGACAAACTGGAATTGGCAACTTTAACATCACGACTCGTTTAATAATTTCAACAGCACACGATCCCGTTTTCTGCTTTTTCCGTAGAAATCCGGAGTTCGCTCGATCGCCCAATCATCATAAATCGGGATCAACCTTCTCAATATAATTAAGAAATGTAAAGCATATTCTCATAAAAAAGCCCGACCGAAGTCGGGGGAGTCAGACCAGTTCACCGAATGATGATTAACAACGCACCCTTACTCTTCAGTCAGGTTGCAGGTCAAGGGGCAAGAAGCATACACAGAAGTATGCAGAGGGTTTTCGTTGCCGCTTAACCACCGTAAGAAATCAACTTCTTGGGGATGGATACCTTTTGAGGTCAGCCAAGCAGCAGCCAGCATTACGCCAACTGCGTGCACACCCAGAACGCTAATCGAAACAAATAAGATCGAGCTAAATGGCAAAATCGTGTCCAAGACAAACGCCGCGAGTGCGCTCACTGAGACAACTAAAACAAAGACTGGGAAGCCAATCACAATCATGCAGACAGTCAGCGTGAAAACCCAAACCGAGAAGCTTTTCAGTGTAAACAAGACAGCAGAAGTTTCAGGGCTTTGACTGTTAGCCAAGGTCATAACTTTACTCCCAGAGTATAGAGGTTTATTTGATAGTGCGAAAACTTGTACGAGGATATGAAAACGAGAAACTCGTCTGACTGGCGGTTTCAGCAACCGCGCTTTGCTCATGAAAGTAGTATATGGAAAAGATTAGAAATAGTGAATAGTAGTTAAAGAAAGTTTAAATTTGTAGTGAATCTATGACAACGATTGAGTGAGATCACTGAATCTGGGTTCGCATTGTCACTGGGATTTCCACTGAGGATAAATACTTATCTTCCCTCACTCTGTTTTGCCATAAGAAATCTGCCACTGTCAACCCCACGATCGACGTTATTTGCGTGATCTTGATGGGAACTATTACGCAGTCAGGGCTGCATCGTTTTTGAAGACATGGAATTTTACGGAGGTTATTTCTGTAAAACTCACCATCATGACACTTACGCATTCAAATCCGAATCGTAGCCCTGCACACGACTCATCCTCGTTTGCAGGCTTTTTCTATGGCATCGCACACCCGCAAAATCGTTTTTCTCGCTAGCCAAGTCACACTGCTGTGTCTCACGAGTGTGCTGATCCCTCGGGCTGGACTCGCTCAAACGAGTCCAGCAGGTGTTCGGAAACTGGCAGCAGAAACGCAGTCTCAATCTGCAATTGCTGCGCTGAAACGACAGGGCAATCCTGCCATCAAAACGCTGATTCAGCTCGCGAGAGATGAGAAAGAGCCGCAGAAAAACCGAATTTTTGCGATCGTAGCCTTGGGTGAGTTGAATGCGCGCTCAGCGATTCCGGTCTTGAGTAATTTAGTCAGTGCTAGCCCAAAAGCGATTCGGCTAGCGGCACTCGATGCATTTACAAAGATTGAAAATCCTGGAAAAGAAGCGGTTGCTGCTCAAGTTACTGCCCTCAAGGATAAAGATACTGAAATTAAAATTGCGGCGGCTCAGGCATTAACGAATGCAGGGACTGAAGCCAGTCTCGCCATCACAGATTTGATTAGTGCACTTGCAGATCCGAATTTGAAGGTGCGAGTCAAGGCGGTTGATGCGATCGCAGCGGCAGGCTCGCAAGCCAAACCCGCGATTGCAGCTTTGATGGATACTTTGAGCTCACAGGAGCGTGAATTTAAAAAAGCGGCAGTCATTGCATTAAGTAAGTTAGGACAAGACGCAAAACCTGCGGTGCCGATCTTGGCGCAACTGCTTGCAGATCCGGATTCTGAAATTCGAGTTGCAACCGCGACAACGCTAGGAACATTAGAAGGCTATGCGGCTGAAGCAGTTCCGCAATTAGCTCGGGCATTACAAAACCCGGATCGCAATACGCGATCATTTGCCGCATCTGCCTTAGGACGGATTGGAAGTCAGTCAGAACCCGCAGTTCCTGACTTGACAAGATTACTCAAAGATTTCGATAAAGATGTGCGAGCGAGCGCTGCAACTGCCTTAGGACGGATTGGGTTAGAAGCGCGATCGGCATTACCTGAATTAGTGAATGCTTTGAAAGATGAAAATGTAGGAGTTCGAGTCAATTCAGCCTTTGCCGTGGGTCGGCTGGCTGGAGCTTTACAAGATAGAGCAGCCAAACTCTCTGCTGACGAACTGAGTGCGGCTTACAGCACGCTAGAGACGGCACTCCCAATTCTGGAAGATCCGCAAGCGTCTTTTAATGAGGATGTGACGAATTCGGTTCGTCGATCGCTGAAATCGCTGAAAAATGAGAAAGACTCGCGTTTGTTTGAGCAAACCTGGGAGTGGGCACAAGCGAATCCAGCAACCGCAGGAATTGTAGCCTATCTACTGGCGATGCCGTCTCTTTGGCTGATAGTGCTGCTCATTCGTCCGATCTGGCTCCTGAAGTTGAACAATGTCCTTCAGCCCTACACGGATTTTGAGATTCCAAGTCCGACAGGTGGCAGTATCAAAATCCCGCTGAGATTTGTCTTATTTGTCGGTTGGTTTCACTATCATCCGAGAGTCCTAGATGCTTGGGTCGGGCAGCAAATTGAAGTTGCCCGCGAAGCCTTTGCCCACAAGAATACGGTCAATGATCGTAAAGTCTATATTCCGATTCCAGTGGTCATGGATGGCAATGCGATCGCAGAACTGTGTAGTGAGGATCTGCATACCACGTTCTGGGATGGTCGGCAGTGTTTACTGATTTGGGGTGAAGGGGGCATTGGTAAAACGAGCTTGGCTTGCCATCTTGCTAAATGGTCGATGTCAGACAATAAGCTAGAGCGGTTGAGCCGTCATCGGATGTTGCCTGTATTGCTTGAGCAAGAGTTAGACTTCAAATTACCAGAGGATAAGAATCCGTTCCGAGAAGCGATTCGAGGACAGCTGCAAGCTCTAATTGATGCGGCTGAGCCGATTAGTGATGAATTTTTGGAAAAATTGCTGCGGCAGAGACGGATTTTGGTGATTGTCGATCGATTGTCTGAACTGAGCGAAGAAACCCGTCAGCAGATTCGTCCTGGGCACCCTGATTTTCCAGCGAATGCTTTGATTGTGACTTCGCGAGTTGAAGAAACGTTAGATGAAGTTCCCAAAACAACGGTGAAGCCGCTTCGGATTGAAGGCAATCGTCTGTCATCCTTCCTCGAAGCTTATCTGAATCAGCGCAGCAAGCGGGAGCTTTTCACTGATCCAGAGTACTTTGATGCGTGTAGCCAACTCTCGAAGATGGTCGGTCAGCGCAATATTACCGTGCTACTGGCAAAGCTTTACGCTGAGCAAATGATTGCTAAAAAAGACGGCAGTGAAGATACATTGCCAGATAATATTCCAGACTTGATGTTGAGCTATTTGAATGAACTCAATCGAGATACTGCCGAAGATGAGCCTGACAATCTCATGGTGCATGAAGATGCCAAAATCATTGCTTGGGAGTGTTTAAAGCACTATTACCGTCCTGCACCAGCAAAGCGTGAAGCCATTCTCGAAGCACTCAAAGCCAAGACTAAAGCAGAAGAAGACGAAGTTAAAATTAGACTAAAGCATTTAGAAAGACGGCTGCGAATTGTCCAAGCGATCGGGCCTGCTCAAGATCAAATTTGTTTTGCGCTTGATCCACTTGCAGAATGTCTAGCAGCGTTGCATCTGGTTGAGCTTTATCAAGACGATCGATCTGCTTGGGACAACTGGTTGATACAAGCTGATGCGATGCCGGGTTCGCCTGATACGATTCAGGGTTTTCTCATGGCAATGCGAGATTGTTGCTTAACTCGCAGTGCTGAGATTGATGTGCCTGATTCTGTGTTGGAGCAATTAGGTCAAAGAGTGGGCTTGAGTGCTGAGGTACTGAGAAAATCCCAAATTGACCAGCGCATGAGACGCTTAACCCCGATGCTTTCGACTGGAGATACTGTCGATCGCATTGAGGCAATTCGCGAATTGGGCGAATTAGGAGCTGCTTCAAAAGATGTGCTTCCGGCTTTGATTCGAGAGTTTCAGGATCGTGATTGGTCTGTCCGACGAGAAGTCGCCCGTGCGATCGGGAATATTGGTCCAGAAGCGCGAACGGCTATTCCTGCCTTAGTTGAGCGATTGCGTGATGAAGATCGACGGGTCTGCACAGAAGCGATCGCGACGTTAGGGAAGTTGGGGGTCAGTGCCATTCCTGCTTTAGTGAGTGCGCTGGATGCCAAGACACCCTTTGTCCGGAGTAGTGCAGCCTGGGTGCTAGCAAGCTTCAATTCTGCTGCAAAGCCTGCAATTCCAGCCCTGATTGCGGCGCTTAAGGATGAGGATTGGCAAGTTCGATGGGTGGCGGCTTATGCGCTGGGCTGTATTGGACCTGAAGCAAAATCTGCAATTCCGTCTTTGATTGAAGCGTTTCGAGGCGAATATGAGCTAGTCAGTAAAGAGGCGAGCCGGACACTTTGGCGGATTAGTGGTGAAGCAGGGGTGATTGTTTCTGCATTGGGAGGAATGCAGCAGAGTAACGATCGCAACTAAAAGAGGTAAATTCGTACTAAGCAAGAGAGATTTGTTGTTCACGACAATCAATCAGATAGGGGTATACAGATAGGGGCATAACACTATACCCGACTGAGCAATCCTCTGAATGCTGCGGCATCTAAACTTAGGGTTTTGTATCCAACTTGATCGAATAAAATCACAATCTTGTCGCCTTCGTATCGCATGACTATCCCTTTACCCCAAGATCGATGGATTACATCGCTATTGAGTGCATAAGGCTGTCTGCGATCGCACTGTGGCTCAGAAATTCCTCGTCTACAGTTATCACATATGCCACAGTGATCGTCTTTGTGTTCGCCAAAGTAGTTGAGTAAGTAATTGCGTCGGCACTCTCGCACTTCAGCATAACCTCGCATCATTTCTAAGCGCGATCGCTCGACTTGGATCTTTCGTTCCTGAGCTTCGATAACTGCTTCTGCTGCTTGCTCTAGCTCAGAAACATCACTTGCAACGACTTCACCTGTTGGTAGTGATTCAACGATCCCAACTCCTTCTAGCTGTGACAATGCTGCTTTGAGTTTAGTTTGTGAGAGGTTGACGACTTCTTTTAAATCTTTGGGATGAATCGGCTCAGGTTGAGCTTGAATCGTTTGGGCAACTTCTACAATCTTTTCTGAATCAAGCTTGCCACTGCCAGAGAAGAATTTTCGCAGATTTAAGTCATCGGGTGTGTAAAACAGAATCGCTTCTGCAGGTTTTCCATCTCGTCCGGCTCGTCCAATCTCTTGATAGTAAGCATCGATCGAGTCACTGATGTTGTAGTGCAAGACAAACCGAACATTCGGCTTATCGATTCCCATGCCAAAAGCTGTTGTCGCAATGATTACTTCTACTTCATCGCTCATGAATGCAGTTTGAGCCTGTTCGCGCTCTTTGGCTTTGAGTCCTGCATGATATGCGATCGCAGAAACTCCAGCCTCGTTTAATTCTGCGGTAAGCTGCTCAGTCATTTTTCGAGTTGCTACGTAGACAATTCCAGGCTTTTGCAGCTTTTGTACATGGTGAAGAAATGCTGATCGCTTTTCATCGTCATCTTTCTCGTATCGCTTCACACAGAGCTTTAAATTGGGTCGATTGAAGCCTCGAACAATCACGCGCGGATTGTTCATCCCTAATCGCTGCACGATTTCCTCGCGAACAGGCGGAGAAGCAGTTGCTGTCAGTGCCAGAATAGGCGGATGTCCTACTGCATCGATCACGGTTCCTAACCGGAGGTAATCAGGACGAAAATCATGTCCCCATTGACTAATGCAATGCGCTTCATCCACAACGAATAAAGAAGGTTTTGCAGCTTGAAGAAGCTCGATCGTATCCGGATTATTGAACTGTTCTGGAGCAAGAAAGAGAAATTCGAGGTCGCCTTGTCTCCAGCGATCGAGAATCGTAGAACGCTGACTTGCTGAGATTGTCGAGTTCAGAACGGCAGCATGACCGACATCAACGTCATCCTGAGAGATCGATTCAACTTGATCGCGTTGTAGAGCTAAGAGCGGGGAAATGACGATCGTTGAACCCGGAATTTGCGCGGCAGCAAGTTGGTAGATTGCCGATTTACCTGAGCCTGTTGGCATGACTGCCAAGGTGTCACGATGGTCTAAGATTGATGCGATCGCAGCTTCTTGTCCAGGGCGGAGGTCTTCATAACCGAGATGAGTTTCTGCTAATTCTTGAATGGAAACAGTCTTTTTCTTAGGCATTTCAAACTGCGATCGTGGGGTGAAGGCTCTGAGATTTGCAAGAACTCAGAGCCTTGAGAATCTCGACTTAGTGCTTATCACTTGCGCCAGATAGCAAGAGCGACAATCCACCTAAAGCTGCAAGCGCGATCGTGCTAAACATCGCCGCCGGATTTTTAGCGATCACATCAGTCACACTCGGTACTTCAAGCTGTTTGAAATCGCCTTCTACGCGATCGTATCCTTGCATCGGCTCAAACAGATTATTCGGTTCTTCACCTTTCTCGTCTGAGGTTCGCTGCCCGTCGAAGCTAATCGCGAGCAGAATCGCATCGACTAAGCTTGGCGAAATCCGTTGTGCTAAATCGAGCAATCGTCCCACATCTCCAACAATGTAGTCGCGGACTGGATGTTCAGCAGCATAGAGAATCGCATCTGTGACGAGACTCGGATTATAGTAAGGCGGCAATCCCGTCGGCTTTACACCGAGCTTGGTTTTTCCTTTGTTGTAGAACGGTGTGTTAATCACCGAAGGTAGAATGTTCGCAACATTGATGTTGTTATATCCTTGATGCTTCAACTCAATGCGGAGGGCATCAAGAAAGCCTGCTGTGCCATGTTTAGAAGCAGAGTAAGGACTTTGGTAAGGTAGCGATCGCCGAGCTTCCATCGACGTAATATGAATCAGCGATCCACCTTTAGCGGCTTTTAAATGAGGTAAAGCAGCCATTGCTCCATACGCTTGCCCAGTCAAATTAACATCAATGACTCGCTTGAACTCTTCAGGAGAAATGCGATCGAACGTCGCAAACACACTCGTTGCTGCGGCATGTACCCAAGTATCAATCCGCCCAAATCGTTCAACCGTCTTATCTGCAACGGCTTTTACTTGATCAAAATCGGCTGTATCGGCTGGAACCGCGATCGCTTCTCCACCTTGCTGCTGGATGGCTTCGACTAATGTTGCTAAGCCTTCTTGGCTCCGAGCAGAGACAACAACCTTTGCACCCTGCTCCGCAAACTTTAAGGCTGCATCGCGACCAATGCCGCTCGATGCGCCCATAATCGTGACAACTTGTTGACTAATCGGCTTTAAATTCATGCTTTTATCACTTTATTCAAGTTCGTCTTCCGTCATTCGTCGATCGTCGTAATCTTCAGAGGAACGCGGTTCAAGTTCCCAGCGGCGATCATCGCGATTTTCTAAAATCTCATTGGTATGCAGAAAGTTCCGGTCATCCATTTCTAGTCCAACGGCTCGACCGAGATCATCGACAATATCCATATCCGGAGTCATTGCTGTGCCGCCAACAGATTCATCCCCAACGGCATTAGCTTGCTCGTAGTTCGCATCAATGTCTCCCCCGGTCAAATCAGGCGAAGCTTCATGAAGTTCGTGACGACGAGCCATCATCGTCCGACCGCCTATGTTGTATCCGGGTAGTTCTTCAACTCCAGTGCCATAAGACTCTGTATACTCTTGCGGAATGTCTCCGAAGTCCTGCTCGTCTTCCAAATCATCTAAATCATCGTCTTCTACTTCGCCGCCGAGGTCATTGAGCGACGCTTCTAAATCATCGAGATCAGTCGGATTTGGAAATGCTGAATCTTTGCTGTAGGTCATGATTGTGTTCTCCGTCTTAGAAAGCATCGCACTTTTGCAAGGTAGCGAATCCGAGGGCTTCTGCAACTCAGCAAATAGAAAGTTTGTTGATCCATCAAAAGTAAGAGCTTTGCTTCTGTCATCAGAGCGAGGAGCGATCGATACTCCCCTCTTACGCTAGGAGAGCATTGGGACACTGGGAGATATGGTGATGACTGAAGGATCGAAGCGGGTCGCAATCTTAATTGAACAGGGCGTAGAGGATGCAGAGTTTCAACTTCCCTACAATGCTCTGAAAAAAGCAGGGGCTGAAGTGGTGGTGCTCGGATCGCGTATCAATGAAGAATATAAGGGCAAGCAAGGCAAGTTGACAATCAAAGCAGACGCAACGACAACAGAAGCGATTGCCACGGATTTTGATGCGGTCATTGTGCCAGGAGGACAAGCTCCTGACAAGATGCGAACAAACCTGAAGACCGTACAGTTCGTAGAAGATGCACTGGAGAATGGTGTTTTAGTTGCTTCAGTGTGTCACGGGCCGCAAGTGTTGATTGAAGGTGACATGCTGAAAGGCGTTCGTGCGACTGGATTTCGAGCCATTCGCAAAGATATGCAGAATGCAGGCGCAGAATTTGTAGATGAGCCTTTGGTGATCGATGACAACTTGATTACCTCGCGTCGTCCGGGAGATCTGCCGATTTTTGTCACAGCTATCTTACAGCACTTGGGATTGAGTATTCCTGATACAACCTTGCCGCCTGTGGGCGATATGGATGCAGGCTGGTGGAAACTCGGCGAAGATTGGGGTGGTTCTAGCAAGAGCGAGATTGTTCAGGCGATTAATACTGCACTTTCCGGCGAAAAATATGGATTAGAAGCATTCCAGCACTATTTGGATAATGCCGTAGATGATGCCATGAAAGAAGTATTCCAGGAGGTTTGCCAGCATAAGCAGCAGCATGTTCAACAATTAGAAGCAAGATTATCTGTCTTGGGCGAGCAGCCTTCTCTTACGGCAAATGTGAGTAATGTCTATGCAAGCATTAAGTCCTTTTTCCAAAACAATCAAACGGATGTAGAGATTCTGCGACGCGCGCTCGGCGATATCCAAACCGGAGTCGTCGATACCTACAATCTGCGGAATAAAATCACTGATCCGGCAACAGTCGAGATTCTTGATCAGATGGAAGTTACTTTGGCGCGAGATGAATCTCGGATCGCCAATCTTTACAAGGATCGATTGGGCGAACGAACTCCTCAATCTCCGATGCCATCCAGTCGTCCTGCTGCAACAGGTGCGTAAATACAGGCTTGGAACTCGGAGGAAATTCCGAGTTCCGCTTTTTCAAACAGGTTTTCAAACAGGATGAATTATGGAAACTGAATCAAACAAAATTATCAATTCCTCAGAAACGCAGCCCCAGTCTCTAACTGATACCGAAAAGTGGGCATCGATCGTGGGCGGCAGTGCGATGGTGCTGTTTGGCTTGCAACAGCGATCGCTAAGAGGAGTTTTAACTGCGATCGCAGGTGGAAGTCTTGCTTACCACGGTGCTACGGCTGAGAAAAGTCTGACCGACAAAGTGTCCGATGCAGTGGGTATCAATCAATCGCTGAAAGTTGAAAAGACCGTCACGATTAGAAAATCAGCCGAAGAACTTTACAACTACTGGCATAATTTCGAGAACCTACCGACATTCATGAAGCATGTGAAGTCGGTGACAGTCACGGATGGAACGCGATCGCATTGGATTGCTAATGCTCCATTAGGACAATCCGTTGAATGGGATGCAGACATTATCAAAGACGAACCGAATCATTTAATTGCTTGGGCATCAGCCGAAAACGCAGAAGTCAATAATTCAGGGTTTGTGCGGTTTAGTCCTGCTCCGGGCGATCGCGGAACCGAAGTCAAAGTCGTGCTGGAATATGACATCCCTGGGGGAAGAGTCAGCGCTGCGATCGCAAAACTGTTTGGTGAAGAACCAGAACAGCAGATTGGAGACGAACTTCGCCGCTTCAAGCAATTAATGGAAGCTGGAGAAATTGCAACGACGGAAGGGCAGCCTCGCTGTCATGGTTAATTTATCAAAGAGTCAATTATGAAAGCAGTCTGTTGGCATGGTGCGAACGATGTTCGTGTCGATAATGTGCCTGATCCCACACTTTTGAACCCCAGAGATGCCATTCTCAAAGTTACAGCCACCACGATTTGCGGCTCAGATCTGCATATCTATGATGGCTATATTCCCTCCATGCAGCCCGGAGACATTATCGGGCATGAATTTATGGGGGAAATTGTCGAGACGGGACGCGAAGTAAAAAAATTGAAGAAAGGCGATCGCGTGGTTGTTTCTTCAATCATCGGCTGTGGTCAATGTCACTATTGCAGCCATCACCAATGGTCATTGTGCGATAACTCAAATCCCAATGGTGCTTTACAAGAGCCAATCTTTGGGTTTGGAACTGCGGGAATTTTTGGCTATTCGCATCTGTTCGGTGGCTATGCTGGCTCACAAGCGCAGTATGTTCGGATTCCCTTCGCCGATCATGGCTGTATCAAAGTACCGGATGGCATGACCGACGAGCAGGCTTTACCGATTTCTGATGCCTTCCCCACGGGATATATGGGCGCAGATATGTGTGACATTAAGCCTAGAGATGTCGTTGCGGTCTGGGGCTGTGGGCCAGTTGGATTGTTTGCGATTAAGAGTGCCTATTTGCTAGGAGCAGAAAAAGTAATTGCTATCGATCGCTTTCCAGAACGGTTGCAAATGGCGAAAACACAGTGCAATGCCGAAGTGATCAACTATGAAGAAGTTGATGCTGGAGATGCGCTCAAAGAAATGACAGGTGGTCGCGGTCCTGATGCTTGTATTGATGCTGTTGGACTTGAGTCACATGGAACTGGGGTCATGGGCTTCTATGACGAAGTAAAGCAGAGTGTTCGGCTTGAAACTGATCGACCTCACGTTCTGCGGCAAATGATTGTTGCTTGTAAGAAGGGCGGCGTGATTTCAGTGATGGGCGTTTATGCTGGCTTCGTCGATAAGATGCCGATGGGTGCTGCCTTCAATAAAGGTCTGACCTTCAAAATGGGTCAGATGCACGGACAGCGCTACATGCCGAAGCTGATTGATCACGTTTTGAACGGCGATATTGATCCAGCCTTTGTGTTTTCTCATCACATGCCTTTGACTGAGGCAAAGCAAGCTTACGAAATGTTCAAGCACAAAACCGATCAGTGCATTAAAGTTTTACTCCGACCTTAACTATGAAATTACTTCGCAAATTCTTTTCTACGATCGTTCTTAGTCTGATGCTCTTGATTGGCTTCTCGAATATTCCTGCTCACGCTGCTATTACGCCTGGAGAAGCAAAAGGTGTTATTCGCGATTCTGGCAGCATGATGGAAGCAGCAGAAAAGCTCCGAGAAGCAGATTCAACAGCAGAAGTTCGCCAACAGTATAAATTTGATGGCGAAAACAAGATTCATACGGCTCAAGATCCGATCGCGAAAACTCAAGACAAACTAAAAGGCGCAGTTGAGAATGTGAAAGAAAAGCTCAATCTAGATGAGCCTCTTCCACCTTCCACGAAAAAGTTTCTGGGCAAACGCGAAGAAATCGGCGAGTCGAACGGCAAAACCTTGGTGAGAGAAGAGCCAGGTTCTTATCAACGTAATCGCCAAACTCAAGTCTTTACTGAGGAAAAATAGATGAAAGCACTTTGCTGGCATGGCGCGCTCGATGTCCGAGTCGATAACGTGCCTGATCCGAAAATTCTTAATCCCAGAGATGCGATCGTCAAAATTACTTCAACAGCAATTTGTGGTTCTGACCTGCATATCTATGATGGTTTCATTCCAACAATGCAGTCGGGCGATATTCTCGGTCATGAATTCATGGGTGAGATTGTTGAAGTTGGGCCTTCGGTAAAGAATCTGAAAATTGGCGATCGTGTCGTTGTTCCGTTTACGATCGCCTGTGGAAGCTGTGAATTTTGCCATCGTGATTTGTGGTCATTATGCGATAACTCGAATCCCAATGCTTGGCTGATTGAGCCGCTGTATGGTCATTCTCCGGCTGGATTGTTTGGCTATTCACACTTCTTTGGTGGATATGCAGGCGGACAAGCAGAATATGTGCGAGTTCCCTTTGCAGACACAGGACTTTTCAAAGTGCCATCTGAGCTAACCGATGAACAGGTCTTGTTCTTAACGGATATTTTTCCGACAGGCTACATGGCTGCGGAGCATTGTGATATCAAACCAGGTCACGTTGTGGCAGTCTGGGGCTGTGGTCCAGTAGGGCAGTTTGCAATTAAGAGTGCTTTTCTACTCGGTGCAGAACGAGTGATTGCGATCGATCGTGTCCCTGAGCGACTTGAACTTGCAAAACGCTATAGCGGTGCGGAAGTGCTCAACTACGAAGAAGTTGATGTAGGCGAAGCTGTCAAAGAACTGACGGGCGGGCGTGGCCCCGATTCAGTGATTGATGCTGTGGGCTTAGAAGCGCATGGAACCAACATTGATTACTGGATGGATAAAGCGAAGCAAGCGGTGAGATTAGAAACCGATCGACCTACAGCATTGCGGCAAGTCATTGTTGCTTGTAGTAAAGGTGGAACTGTTTCTGTACCGGGTGTCTATGGAGGCTTCATCGATAAAATGCCGATGGGTGCTGCCTTTAATAAAGGGCTAACCTTTAAGATGGGTCAAACTCATGTGCATCGATATCTTCAGCCGTTAATCGATCGGATTCAACGCGGAGAGATTGATCCGTCGTTTGTGGTGACGCACACTCTACCTTTAGAGCAAGCCCCTCACGGTTATGAGATCTTCAAGAAGAAGCAGGATAACTGCATTAAGGTTGTGTTGAAGCCTTAACGTCGAACTGCTGTGAACTGGTTGGATTCCCTCGTTCCTGCTAACAACAGGAATGAGGGAATCGTTTTAGGTATACTTCATACCAAGATTTAGCTAAGTCACAATCACGAACTTACCGCTTGACAAGTCATAGCGTCCCCCAACAATTTTGAGTTTGCCTTCTTTGATCAAGCCAGCCAAGATAGTTGAACTCTCTGCCAGCCGCTCCGCCTGATATTGCACATTTGCGATAACTGCATTTTGCTGTAAGTCCCCCGTTTTCGCGACCACACGCGCAACAGCAGGCTTAATCTCTTCTACAAACGTACCTATGCGACCGGGTAAGGGGTCGCCTTTCGTGGCTGCTACGACTGCCCCACAACGGCTATGCCCCACGACTACAATGAGTTGCGAACCCAGTACAGCCGTAGAAAATTCTAAACTGCCGATCGCAGTTTGACTCGCCACATTTCCGGCAACGCGAACGACAAACAAATCTCCCAAGCCTTGATCAAACACGATTTCAGCAGGCACTCGCGAATCTGCACAGCCCAAAATCGACGCGAAGGGGTATTGAGCGACAGCAGTTTCTTGCAGACGCAAGCGAGATTGATTCGGGTTCTGTCGCTTCCCTTCCATAAAGCGCTGATTCCCTTCGAGCAGTCGCTTTAGGGCAGCGTCTGGGCTAACAGGCTGAGGTTTGGTAGTAGGGTTTTGTGCTACTGATGCTTCTGGATGCCACAGAAGTCCGCTGCTGGCAGCAACACCCATTCCGCCTAATCCGGCAAGTTGCAGAAATGATCGTCGTCCAATAAATCCGTGTCTTTGAGTCATTTGATCAACCTCAAGCTACTATCATCAATGCAATTTTCTCTATCGATAGCATTGATGCAGGTGATGAGGAGACTATATCAGAATCACTGTTCACTTATTCAGCTAAGCCTGTCCATCCATACGAACCGGAGTTTAGGCTCAATCGAAGAGCAATCCTCTCTAACGATCGCGAATTGAATTCAGGTTGGCAAGTACCCTTAACGCTTTGTAGGCGAATGTGCTAGGCAAAAGTTCGGAGGTAGTTAATTCACGAGCTTAGTAAAGTTCGTACTTCATCAACTGACAAGGTAATGCACCATTGTAAACTGCAAATCTTTGCGACGATCGCAGTCCGATCGATTGAGCAAGCTCCTTATTTCCGCTCAGAACAAAGGCTGTCCAACCTTTGAAACGTTGTTTTAAGACATTGCCTAAGCGTTTGTAGAATGCGCCTAAGTCGCTATCTCGACCTAAGCGCTCACCATAAGGTGGATTGCAAAACAGTACCCCACTATCTGCGGGTGCAGCAACGTCTTCTAGCTCGATCGTTGAAAAATAGACATGGTTTGATACCCCACAATTGGTCGCATTGACGATCGCTTGTTCAATTACTTCTGGATTGCGATCGCTGCCCCAAATTGGTGCAGGCAAACTTTCTCGCTGGCTCGCTTCTGCTGCTTTAATTAGCTCATCCAGTAAATTTAGATCAGCATCGAGCCAGGTTTCAAATCCAAATCGTTCACGAAATAGTCCTGGGGCAACATTCAGCGCTTTCAAACTTGCCTCTAAAGGCAACGTCCCAGACCCACAAAGCGGATCGTAAAACATTTGCTCTGGCTGCCATCCAGAGAGTTGGATCAATGCGGCAGCGAGTGATTCTTTTAGAGGAGCTGCACCAACAGCAGGGCGATATCCCCGACGATGTAAACTCTCACCCGAACTATCGAGGCTCACCGTACAAAGGTCACGATCGATGTGTACTGTAACTTGCACATCGGGTGATTGCAATTCGACATTAGAGCGATCGCTAAATCGATCTTGCTGCTGATCAACGATCGCGTTTTTGACCTGAAGCGCTGTGAAATGAGTATGGTTGAGCTGTTGATTTTTGCCTGTTGCCTTCACAGCTAAGGTCATATCGGGAGTTAGATACAATGACCAATCGATGGATTGCACTCCCCGATACAAGTCTTCCGAATCCTGACAGGGAAACTCATGTAACTTCATCAAAATCCGAAATGGTAATCTTGCCCAAAGGTTAACGCGATAGAGAAGATCACGATCGCCTGTGAATGAAACGCCACAAAATCCAGGCTCGATCGTTTTTGCTCCTAACTGCTCTAATTCCTGTGCAGCTAGGGATTCGAGTCCCCGCGCGACTGTTGCAAAATACTGATTCATGATTAGAGCGCTTCTCTCACTAACTGTGCAGTTCGCTCTGCACTATCAATTATCGCGATCGACAATGCCTGCTGACTCATTGTTGCTAACCGAGCTGGATCATTCAATAGGTCAAGCACCGATTGCTGAAGTTGCTCGGCAGTCAATTCCGCTTGTCGAAACATCTCTGCTGCCCCTACGCGAACCATTACCATCGCATTAAAAGCTTGATGATCCTCTGCGGCAAATGGATAAGGAATTAGAATTGCAGGCGTTCCTGTGACTAGCAACTCAGTCACAGTTCCGGCTCCCGATCGACTAATTGCTAAATCGGTTCGCTGAAACAATGCCGCCATATTTTGATAGAACGGCAACGCTAAATACTGGGGATGCTGCAAGCTTTTTACGTCTGGATCGTTTTCTCCAGTCAAATGCACGACCCAAGCGCCTTTCTCAAACCAAGCAGGAGCCGCTTCGCGCACGAGTTTATTCATCGCGACTGCACCTTGACTGCCTCCGACCACCACAATTAGCGGCACGCCAGAGGGAATCGGCAAATCTGGCAATTCTGGATTAGCAAGTGCTGCTCGAAACTGCGATCGTACAGGCGTTCCCACTACAACAGTTTTTGCTTTCCGTAATGACTTAGCTGCGACATCAAACCCGATCGCCACAACGGTACACCAAGGCGCAAAAAATCGCGTCACTTTTCCGGGTAAAGCATTCGATTCATGCAAAATCACAGGCAATCCCAAGGTTCGAGCCGCGATAATTGCAGGTGCAGAGATGTATCCTCCAGTCGTCACTACGCCTTCAAACTTACCTCGCCGGATAATTTGGCGGACTTGACGAATCGAGTTGATCAAGCGAAATAGAATCTTCAGCGTCCCTAAGCCGAATTTTTGCTGAAAGCCTGCAACGGAGATTTTGTGCATCGGATAGCGATCGCCCACAAGTTGTGATTCTAGACGATCCGGAACTCCAAGCCATTCGATATGAAACTCTGGCAACTGTTCCGCAATTGCGATCGCAGGAAAAACATGTCCTCCTGTTCCACTAGCAGCAATCAGGAGACGGCGCGATTTAGGCTGATTTAACGAGGATTCCACGGCGAAATTAACAGAACACGAAGGGATTCTACCGCACTCTGGAAAGCATGACAGAAATTATTCTCAGTTCATGTTGGGAATTCGCCTCAGTCCTGAAAAACTTGCTCAATCTGGCAGTACTGTCTCTGCAAGCTCCATCGGTAATCCCACTAAAGATTTCACTCGCAGTTCCTGATAAAACTCATCCTGCGATAATTCCACTTTTGACTGTGCCGACAGCAGCAACAACGCCCAAAACACCCCAACCCGCTCATGATTTTCCGTATGATGCGGGTCAATTTTATTGTTCCGTTCCTGCACTGCGACCCAAAACTCTAAAACCAATTCAAAATCAATCCAGTCTTTGCCATGCGAGACTTCTGACCAGTGATCCGCAAAAAATTCCTCGATCGCAACTGCCATCTCAGACAAATTTTCTTCATGCGCCAAAGCGGCGATCGTTTTAACGGCTTCGGCACGCGGAACTTTCAGCCGTTTCGTCCGAGGTCGCGGCTCCTTCTCTTCTAATGCCACCGCAATAATTTGCAGTTGCTCAATCAATTCTTTCAGCGTGACGCGCCGTCGTTGTGGCGGTTGAGCAACCGCGCGACGACGAAGTTGCCGTTCCAAATTCAAGGGCAAAACCGTTTGCCCAACTGCCATTTCATCAAAAAACTCTTCTTCCGGGAACTCCGAAACCTCTGGCGTAATCTCGACCTGTGCCAGCGTATTCGCTTTCAGCAATAGCAACATCGAGGCATAGAGAAACGCTTGCCCCGATTGAGAAAGATTTGCCTCATAGAGTTCGCGTCCAGTCGCCGGAGCAAGCTCACTGAGAAAGCGATCAATCACATCAATTACCTTCACGTCCCACGGATCGATTTCACCGCGTTCAGCCAGATCAATTAAAAGTGATATCGCATCTTGAGCGAGAGAAACTGCCATAAAATAGCTTGGAAATTAGCGGATCTTAACGCGTGCAAAATAGACGGCAGCCAGAATAATCAAGGCTAATAGCGTCAATGGTACACAAAAACTCCACGGACGACTCGATAAAAGATTAATCTGGCTGACTGAGTTTGTCACGTCGATCGGCATTTCTCCAAAGTTCATAGTGGGGAGTGGGGAGATGTGGAGCAGCAACCATGATTTCAGATCTTCACCCTATTCCCCTATTCTCCCATTCCCCTACTGCGCATAAACCTCTGCATCTTGAACATTCGATGCCGCAGGCAATAGACGTTGCTGCTCTTCCAGTTCAGCCTTATACCGTTGGATATCGTCTTCGAGTTCATGAATCCGCTCGTCTCGAACGGTGACTTCTTTGCCGATTTCAACGGTATGTTGGACGTGCGACCAAACACTAAACACCCAAGCTAAAACTGCACCAATTCCGGCTGAGAGAATCAACTCGACCGATAAAGGGGCTTGAAACTGAATGTTTTTAACAATGTGAATCACGACAGGCTCGGTGTTTTCGATGCCGAATAACACCAAAGCTAAGCAGATGACAAAAATGATTACAAAATTTACTTGTCTCATCGTTTGATGCTCCGAATCACGCCGCTAGTTTAGCAAGATTCAGCAGAAACTAATTTGAAGAAAATCTAAGTAAATGATTAAACAGTTCTGCCCCCGCTGCACGATCGCGGTTACTCGATTTGAGTTTAAGCGGGTGGCAGTTCTTTCTCAGGGGGAATCACGATCGCTGAATTTCCCTGAACGATCGCATCAATGATGCCCTTAATCGTTCCTGCAATTGGAACTGCCACAATGATGCCTAACACTCCCGCCACCTGAAGTCCAATCAATAATGCAATAAAAATCCACAAAGGATTTAACCCCGTAAAATCTCCCATAATCTTGGGCGCAATCAGATTGTCTCGAATTTGCTGAAGCACGATCGCAGCGAATGCCACCTGGACGGCAAGCCAACCGCTCTGAAACGCTACCAATAACGTCACAAGACCAATTCCCAAGGTCGCACCGATAAATGGAATAATTTCCGCAACGCCGATGATCAGCGCAAACACTAACGTAAACGGCACTTTCAATGCGGTAAAGACTGGGATCACCGCTAACGCCATAAACAGCGCTAGGACAATTTGACTCAAGAAGAAGTTATGAAAATTTGTTCTCAGAGATCGACTCAACGGAACCGAAAACTTCGCTGGAATCAGATTTAAGAATCCAGTCCAAAGTTGTCCGCCGTACATCAACATATAAAACGCCAGCACAATCACCAGAACCGTATCGACTAAGCCTGTTACGGTTCCCAATGCCAGCCCTAAAGCTTGCGGGGCAATGTTTTGCAACTGGTTCTCAATCTGTGTACTCAGCCGTCCGCCAAATCCTTTGAGATCGATCGGATAATTTCGCGCCTTTGCCCAATTGTCCCAAAATTCTAAATTCGATTGGCTCAGTTCTAACCACCCAGGAATTTTTCCCAAAAGTTGGGTGGTCTGGGTGAGCAAAATCGGCATCAAAGTCGTCGCCAAAATCGCCACAAGCGCGATCGTCATCACGATCACAATCACGATCGCTCCTTGCCGTTTAATCCGAAGTCTCTCAAAGGCTTGGACGGGATAATCGAGGAGAAACGCCAGAATTGCCGCGATCGTCAACACAGTAAATAGGTGATCAAAATATGACACGACCCATCCAAGCAGATAGACATTCAAGGCAATAATTGGACCACTTAGCCCAATCATTAACAAGCGCTGTAAATCGTGAGAAGGACGAGCCATATTGCCTTAACTCACTGTCACTGGCTGCTGTTTTTTGAAAAAGATTCCAGCCGCTACGATCGCCGCAATCACCAACGCTCCGATGCCCAATGGGTTAGGCATCCAAAATGCCGTTTCAATATGATTTTGTACACCCGGTTGAAGTGTCCAAATCAATTGTTTGCCGTTTCGACGAGCCGGAATCACCACCCCATTCTTTGTCCGGTTCAGACTCTGTGCGCCCCACGGAGCCTCGACGCTAAACTGCAAATCTAGCAATGAATTTGGACTAATTGGACTGTCTGTAGCAATTCCTAGCGATCGTAGATCGATGTCATAAATCAATCGCGTCCGCTCCAAGACAATGAAATTTCCTTGCTGCACCACAAATTTAGAATCGATTTGTGGCAATTCCAGGGATTTCTTGCCGCGAACTTTTGCCGCAAGTTCTGTGCTGAAAAACTCGTTAAATTTCTTCTCTAAGTCCTGCCCGTTGCTAAATGGAATGGTGGCAATGATCTCATTACTGGAGACTTTGCGAATTTTGCCCTGCAATTTGCGAGTGCGTTGCTCAATATTGGCGAGCCAAGTTTGAGATGTCCCACTGGTCAATAAGCGATCGTCGAGCTGAATTTTTTGGACGATCGCGCCCCCATTTGGACTATCAAACTTCACCCCGACATCGTAGTTGACACAGCCGGACGTGATCAGACAAACGATACACAAAACGACGAGATGTTTGAGCAAGCGAGCGAGTTTAGCAATCATATCGGGGGCGATTCAGTCAGTGTCTTCTATGATGTACCACGATGCGGGGTATGAATCCCTAACTTAGCCAAACTAAACCTGCAATAATTGCGATCGCGGCGATTAATGCTACCCAAATAAAAGCGTTGTCTTGGGTATTCACTTGGCTAAGATCAACTTCTTCCGGCACAATCGGTTTTTTCGGCTCCACTCGTCTGGTTGGCTTTGTTGGCGCAAATTTAGACCGTCCAAAATCGCGATCGGATTCATTTTCATCGATTCCTTCTAAATTTGGAATTTCGGTGAGCCATTCCGGTCGCGTCTTTAATCTTGGTGCTTCTAGAATGTAGAGCAAGCGTTTGCCCTGTTTGCGAGTGGTCAAATCTGGATGTTGGCAAGCTTTGCGACAAAGAGTAATTGCTTCGGTTCTCTGCCCTGCTGCTTCGTAAGCGGTCACTAACCAAATTTGCATCTCGCCACCGAGTTTAGACCCCGGTTCGACCAGCGCATTCGATCGCTCTAAAGCGGTGACTGCCTGCCGATAATCTCCCCGCTCAAAAGCTGCTTTTCCTGCTTGATATTCCCGTTGTGCAAGCTCTTTCTGTTCTGTTGTCATGCCGAAAATTGAACCATTCGCCTTCTCTCAGGGTATCGAAAATTTAAGACCTCTGTTTCGCTTTCAATTCGTGGGGAAGCTCTGAATCTTGCGTATAAGCGCGAATTTCGTTGGTTTCTCCCCAAGCTGTCCAAGCTTCTAGGGTTCTCGCTGCCCCGAGTTTTTCGCCTTTTTGATCGAACAGTTCTACCCAGCCATCGTTGCCATCGGTACTAACGGTGACTGCAAACACTTCTTGATTTTGAAGTTTCTCGATCGTGGCTGTGACCGATCCCCAATCTGCGGCTTCGACTTCTTCGACGTAGTAATCATAAGCATTGAGAACAGGTTTAGGAACCATCGATCGTTCTTCTTCATCGGTCAAATTCAAAGTGATCGAAGGGTTCGCCTGAAAAGACTGTGCGCCATCTGCCTGCGCTTGATAGTCATTTGCAACCTTATTTGTCCAAATTTCTCGAACAGTTTCAGCCCACTCACTCATAATAAGTCCGCCTAAATTCCTAAAGATAGGATATCGTTTACAGCCTCAAGCAACTTCAATAAACTCTAATCATGCAATGATAGGATATAGAACATATCAACTAATTTTGGCGTAATGACGCAACAATCCTCTGAAAATACAGATTACGATAATCCTTGGAAAACCTTTATCGAACTGTATTTTCGAGAGTTTCTAGCCTTCTTTTTCCCAACGATTGAGGCAGATGTTGACTGGTCAAAGCCGGTTCGCTTTCTAGATAAAGAATTACAGAAAATCGTCAGAGATGCAGAGATTCCCAAACGCTATGCCGATAAATTAGTCGAAGTTCACCGTCTGCGGGGTGAGAGAACCTTAGTGATTTGTCACATTGAAGTGCAAAGTCAAGAGGAGCGCGATTTCGTCGCCAGGATGTACAGCTACAACTATCGATTGCGCGATCGCTATAATTGCCCTGTTGTCAGCTTAGCCATTCTGGGTGATGACCGCCCGAATTGGCGACCCAGCAGGTTTTATGACGAATTGTGGGGCTGTGCCACTCATTTTGAGTTTCCAATCGTGAAGCTATCAGACTATCAATCTCAATGGACAGAATTAGAAGCCATTCAAAATCCTTTTGCTGTCGTCGCGATGGCTCATCTAAAGACCAAGGAAACGCACAATCAGCCACTTGAGCGCAAGCGCTGGCGGTATCATCTGACGACAATGCTTTACGATCGTGGCTATAGTGAGCAAGATATACTAGAGCTACACAACTTTTTAGACTGGCTGATGAATTTGCCTGAAGAGTTAGAGCGCCAGTTACAGGCTGAGTTAGAAACTTTTGAGGAGGCTAGACGGATGAAGTATGTGTCATCACTAGAGCGGAGAGCAAAATTGGAAGAAAAGCAGGCGATTGCTCTCAATATGCTTCGTAGAAATCTCGATATGGAACTCATTGCTGAAGTGACTGGCTTGACGATCGCTGAAATTCAAATCCTTCAATCTCAGCAACAGCAAGATTAATTGCTATCCTCAAACAAAAAAGAGGTGCAGACTCACTACACCTCTCTTCAGAAAAGTTGGAGAACAATTTACCACTTGAGTAAATTGAATTGTTCCATATCGACCGTATCGCGGTTCCGATAGATCGCTAGCACGATCGCTAAACCAACTGCCGCTTCTGCAGCCGCGATCGTAATCACGAAAATCGTAAACATCTGACCTTTGATCTCTTGCGGATCAAGATAGTTAGAAAACGCCATCAAATTCAAATTCACAGCGTTCAGCATCAACTCGATCGACATCAGGACTCGAACCGCATTTCGGCTCGTCACCAGACCATATACGCCAATGCAGAACAACGCGGCTGCAATGAGTAAGAAATATTGAAGTTGCATCGTTCAAAGTCCTTAGTTTTCAGGGTTGTTCTGTCCAGCGGGAACCAACTCACGCGGACGCTCTGGCAAAGTTAAAGCGGTATCCGCCTCATCCTCATCCGGCAGAAACTCACGACGTGCCAGCACGATCGCGCCAACTAATGCCATCAGCAACAAAATCGATGCCAATTCAAACGGCAAGAGGAAATCGGTGAAGAAATGCAGCCCGATCGTAATAATCGAACTCTCGATCGGAACCGCTGTTGAAATCGCCCAAGGAGTCGTCAACACCATTGCGCTCAGCAGCGCAAAGATTCCAGCACAGACGAGTGCAGTTGCAGCCCGACGAATCCAAGACTTCGCGATCGGCTGAAATGCCTCACGCTTGTTCACCAACATAATCGCAAACAAAATCAAGACGTTGACTGCCCCGACGTAAATCAAAACTTGCGCCGCTGCCACGAAGTCTGCATTCAGCAGCAAATATAATCCCGCAATGCTAATGAAAACGCCGCCTAAAAGAAAGGCAGAATAAACCACATTTTCCAGTAAAACGACCCCGATCGCAGATCCAATCATCATGGCTGCCAGGATCGCGAACGATACAATTTGAACACCTTCCGCTAAATTCACGGTCTCTCTCCCTAAATACCAAGTGGGGCAGTCACGCCCCAACTAACACCTATTGCTGCGATTGTTCAACAATCTCTTCAGGACGTAAGCCAGCCCGACGCGAACCAGCAGGTAGATCATGTGGATCGATCGCACCCTTCGGTAAGTATGCAAACTCACGCAACGGAGTCACCATCGGATCATTCGTCACTTTGTACGGCAGACGACCCAGTGCCACATTGTCGTAGTTCAGTTCATGTCGATCGTAGGTAGACAGCTCATATTCTTCTGTCATGGATAAACAATTCGTGGGGCAATATTCCACGCAGTTTCCACAGAAAATACAAACGCCGAAATCAATACTGTAATGATTGAGTTTCTTTTTCTTGGTTTCTTTGTTGAATTCCCAATCTACGACAGGCAAGTTGATCGGGCAAACCCGCACACAGACTTCGCAAGCAATACACTTGTCAAATTCAAAGTGAATCCGTCCCCGGAAGCGCTCAGAAAGAATCAGCTTTTCGTAAGGATACTGAACGGTGATAGGGCGACGGCGCATGTGGTCAAAGGTCACAGACAAGCCTTGACCGATATACTTGCCTGCTTGGATCGCCTCTTTCGTGTAATCACCGACTTGTTTGAGAAATTTCATCATGATGGGTGTTCTCCAGTTCGAGAGGATTAGCCGCCAAACGCGACCGGGAATGCCAGTTTCAAACCTGCGGTGATCAGCAAGTTGACAAGCGAGACGGGAAGTAGAAACTTCCAGCCGAGGTCGAGCAGTTGGTCAATCCGCACACGGGGCACAGTCCAACGCATCAAAATCGCCAGGAAGATCAAGAAATAAGCCTTCAAGAGCGTCATTCCAATGCCGATTGTGGCGAAAATCAACTGCAACCAAGGAGTCGATTCGGGCACGCCAATCAGTCCGGAGATGACACTTAGCGAAATTGGGAATTCCCAACCACCCAGGTAAAGGACAGCAAACAGCAAGGCTGAGAGCGTCAAGTTCACATAAGACCCGAGATAGAACAGGGCAAACTTCATGCCTGAATATTCAGTCTGATACCCTGCAACGAGTTCTTCTTCCGCTTCTGGTAAGTCAAAGGGAATCCGCTCACATTCTGCCAGAGCCGCAATCCAGAAAATAATAAATCCAACCGGTTGTCGCCAAATATTCCAGCCCAGAATTCCGTAGCCCGCTTGCTGATTGACGATATCAACCGTACTCAGCGAGTTCGACATCATGACAACGGCTAAAACTGATAGTGCCAGCGGCAGTTCATAGCTAATCGACTGAGCCGCAGCCCGCAATCCACCCAGCAGCGAGTATTTGTTATTCGAGGCATAGCCCGACATCAAAAGCCCGATCGGCACAACGCTCGATAAGGCAATCCAAAGGAAGATTCCCAGCCCGACATCGGTGATTTGAAGGTTTTGTCCAAACGGCAGAATCAAGTAGGACAAAAAGACGGGAATAACCACGATCGCGGGACCTAGGGTAAAGAGCAGCTTATCTGCTTTCGCCGGAACCACATCTTCTTTCAATACGAGTTTTAAGCCATCCGCAAGCGGGGCGAGAACGCCGAGCGGTCCGATGAATTCAGGACCAATCCGCTGTTGCGCGGCGGCTGAGATTTTCCGTTCTAGCCACACCACAACCAGAACGCTGACCGTCGCTGCAACCAGCATGATCAGCATCGGCAATGGCATCCAGAGGGCTTTTGCTGCCCCGGCGGGGATGCCAAGGCTCTGCACAGTTTCAATAAAGGTTCCTTGAAGGTCAATTCCTGGGTTCATGGTTCCCAACGCAGTAAGAAGGCAGCGTTGAGAGGAGTAGATCTTCTCGACATGAAGATTTATCGATGCTCTCAACGTCTTTCAGTATAGCGGTCGGACTGGGTGCGAAACGTATCGAACTACTGAATTTCTGCCGATTTGAGCCATCAAAGTATCTGATGCAGCGGATTGAGTAAATTGAATGGTTCAGCCGATAAGGCCTGCTAATACTCTATATTGTCTAGGAAATTATCCCTAGTCAGAATTTGTAAAAATAAAAGAAACCCCCAGAAGCAAGATTCCTGAGGGCTGGAGTTCCTGAAAATCGTCACGTTGTTATAGTTGCAAGGGATTGGGGAATCTGCAAGAGGGGTCTAACCCATCATCGAAATTACGCAATCTTTATCCTCGTTTCTCGATCGTGGTGTAAGGCTGCCCATGCAGCCCCGTGTAAATCTGCGTCGGACGGAAGATCCGGTTTTCTGCAAGCTGCTCTTTCCAATGCGCTAACCAGCCTGCAGCGCGGGAAATTGCAAACACAGGCGTAAACAGATCGGTGGGAATGCCCAACTTGCGATACACCAGTCCCGAGTAAAAATCGACATTCGGGTAAATCCCTTTATGCCCCAGTTTTTCCTCGACCGCTTTCTCCAATTCAACTGCGATATCGTAATACTTGTCTTGCCCAAATTTGTCGAATAGCTGTTCAGCCAGCTGTTGCAGAATGATCGCTCTTGGATCTTTCACCTTGTAAACCCGGTGCCCAAATCCCATGATCCGATCTTTGCGCTCCAACCGATCTTGTAAGAATGGGCGGACATTCTCAACCGATCCGATTTCTTCCAGCATCAAAATGACTTCCTCGCTGGCTCCTCCATGCAACGGCCCTGCCAGCGTTCCTACGGCTGAAGCAATCACTGCGTAAGGATCAGTGAGCGTCGAAGCAGTCACCATTGCTGAGAAGGTAGAGGCATTGATCGTGTGTTCAGCATGCAAAGTCAAGCTGATATCGAAAATTCGAGCGGCGAAGGGATCTGGCTCCTGCTCATTCAACATGTAAAGAAAGTTTGCAGCATACCCCAAATCATCTCGAGGCTGAACGGGGTCATTTCCTTTCCGCATCAGTTGAAATGCTGCGACCATCGTTGGAATCTTTGCCAGGATTCGCACGACAGCTTCTCGGATGTAGGTCGGATCGTCGAGTGCCCGTTTCGAGTAGAACAAACCCAACGCCGCAGCACAGGCTTGCAGAGCATCCATGGGATGCCCCGACTCCGGAAAACACTTCATCATGTCGCGAATTCTGTACTTTAAGCGACGATGAAACTGAATTTCATGCTCAAACTCTGCCAAAGTGTCACGGTTTGGCAATTCGTTCCAAATCAGAAGATACGCAGTTTCTAAAAAGGTATTCTGCTCTTGCATCGCGAGATCCTGAATCGGAATGCCGCGATACTCCAGAATTCCTTTCTGCCCATCCACAAAGCTAATGCTGGACTGAGTTGCAGGAATGCCCTCTAGACCTGCCCTAAATTCGACAGTCATGTTTACGGTATGGCTAATTAAGACTCACAAGTTAACTTACCAGATCTCCTGGCAAGCTTTGTCCAGAACAAACCTGTTCAGAATTTTTTAACAGTTTTCCTCACCTACTGAAATAGCACAGTTTGGTGTTAAAGATTACAAATTTGAGATATGAATCTGTAAACAATTGCGGTTTTTTATAAAAGCTAATACTATCGAGTTAGAAAGCTTTACATCTTGACGAAATTGCATCTACCACCTTGCCAACTGACTCTCTTCCCAAACTGGTTTCTGACTGGAGGGAGTCGATTGGCGATTTTTTATATTCGATCGTAAGGAGTTTTATGCCTCATAACCATGCTCGTAAACAACGTGAAACGGCTCATCATAAAGAACATCGCTCTAACAATTCTCGATTCCGTGAAGACGCTCCGAAGACCATGTTGACTCGCCTCATTGAGCAAGATGCCCCGCTCTTTTCTCACAGTCAACTGGTGTTAATGTACGGATTCTTTCAGGCTGAAATGTCTGCTGAAGCGAACCTTGGTGTTGCTTCCTGGATAAAAGATTGCATTCGACAATATGGACTTCCAAGTCTGGTTCGATTTGATTCTCATCGACGTGCCCAAATCTTCCGACGAGATCAATTTCAACCTTGGATTGAACCTTTGATGGATCAAGCGTGTTAGATTTTCCACGGGTTAGCTTTTCCGATTGTTAGCATCATCCGCTTGGGAACGCAGAATCAAAGATCCGAAATCTGCTAACAATTTTGAAATGTGCAACACCGTTCGCAAGTTTCTAAATCCGCTAGAGTTGAGCAGATCAGATTTCTTGCGGTGCTATGTCTTACGACCTTCTGCTTCGTCAATGTCAGTTACTTCGATCGCATCATGTTTCTGAGTTGGTGGATGTTGCGATTCATGCGGGTGAGATTGTTGAGATTGCCCCTCACTTAGACGCAACAGCGGAGGTGGAACTAGAAATCCAAGGGCATCTAGTTAGTCCTCCGTTTGTCGAATCGCATATTCATTTAGACTCTGCCCTTACCGCAGGTGAGCCTCGCTGGAACCAGAGTGGAACTCTGTTTGAGGGCATCGAAATTTGGAGAGAGCGGAAGCAAAATCTTTCGCTCGATGATGTAAAAGCGAGAGCGATCGAGACTCTGAAGCAACAAGCGATGCAGGGGGTTCTTTTCGTGCGAAGTCATGCGGATGTGAGTGAAGCAAGCTTAACGGCGCTAAAAGCTTTACTTGAAGTCCGCGAAGCCGTCAAAGATTGGATCACTTTGCAAGTCGTTGCGTTTCCCCAAGATGGCATCTATGGTGGGGCAAAGAATGATGCCTTGATGGAAGAAGCAATGGTACTGGGGGCAGATGTGGTCGGGGGTATCCCGCACTATGAACTGACCCGCGAAGATGGGGTGCGATCGGTGCATCGAATTTTTGAACTGGCAGAACAGTACGATCGCTTGATTGATATTCATTGCGATGAGATTGATGATGATCAGTCGCGATTTTTAGAAGTCGTCGCAGCTTGTGCGATTCGGACTGAAATGGGGTCAAGAGTGACAGCAAGCCATACGACTGCTTTTGGGTCGTATAACAATGCGTATGCGTTTAAGTTACTGGGTTTTCTCAAACGCACTCAGTTGAATTTCGTTGCAAATCCGTTGATTAATATTACGCTGCAAGGTCGGACAGATACTTATCCGAAACGGCGTGGGGTAACACGGGTGAAGGAGCTTTGGCAGCAGGGTATGAATGTCAGTTTAGGACATGACTGCGTTCAAGACCCGTGGTATTCGCTGGGGACAGGCAACATGCTTGATGTGGCTGCAATGGCGATTCATATCTGCCAGATGACGGGTCAGGATGAAATGAATGCGTGTTTCGACATGGTGACTTGGGGCGGAGCTAAGACGCTGAATCTAGACCAGTATGGAGTTGAGGTAGGTAAACCTGCAAATTTGATTGTCTTAGATGCGATCGATCGATATGATGCGATTCGCCGCCGCGCCACAGTGCAATATGTAATTTCGCAAGGCAAGCTTTTGGCACAGACGGAGCCTCCGAAAACCAAATGGCGCGGGAATTAGAGCTTCCTCGTTATCATAGAAAAGCGTGAGCATAAAAAACTGAATCGGAAAGTGTATATGTGAAAACACTTTCCGATTCAGGAATCAAACACACAGGATCAAACAAGGAATCTCTACCCTTACTTCTTGCTGTTATAGACACAGGTGTGGCTATCAAGATGTCCCCAAACATGAGGATTGCGAGGGATTCTTCCCTTGAAGAAGAGTTCGACCGCTTTTGGAGCGAACAGTGCTTTGCAATACTTATTTGCTGCTGATTGCGACATCGTACCGATTAGGTGGTCGCAGGCAAATGGATTTTCCCAAGCTTGAAAGTCCGCTCTGTTGTAGCTAAATTTCAGTCCATTCATCTGGCAAACGGTTGCAGCCTTTGCAGGAGCAGTGGGTAATAGTGTGGTGCTCCCAGCAACGATCGAGGATAGAGCGAGGAATGCGAGGAATTGGCGTTTCATGATGAAATCTCCTTTTGAGTGATATTGCCTGAAAGCCTTGTGCTGTTTGGCTTTCGTGTTGTTGATACTCATAAGGTATTCGGTTTTTTTGATCGAGTCGATGGCTATAAATTGAGGAAAGTTAAGGAGATCAGTGAAGGTCTATTTTTAGGAAATGTTAGGTTCAGCACTCTAACTTGTGTGGGAATGCGCTAAATCAAGCTTAGTCTTCACGCTGAATGCCATGCCTACTTTACTAGTCAAGAATATTCACACCCTTGCCACAATGGACGCTGATCGCCGAGAAATCCGCCATGCAGCGCTTTATATTCGAGACAATGTGATTGAGCAAGTTGGCACAACTGCCGAACTGCCCCAAACCGCAGATGAAGTGCTGGATTTGCACGATCGCTATGTTGTCCTTCCTGGTTTAGTCAACACGCATCATCATTTCTTCCAAACGTTAACGCGCGTGATTCCAGCCGCACAGAATTGTGATTTATTCAATTGGCTGCAAGCGCTTTATCCGATTTGGTCAAATCTGACTTCAGAAGCGATTTATATCAGTGCTCAACTGGCAGCAGCAGAATTGATTCTATCCGGCTGTACGACAGCCAGTGATCATCTGTATATCTATCCGAATGGCAGTACTTTAGATGATGAAATTCGGGCAGTTCAAGAGATTGGATTACGATTCCATGCCAGTCGCGGCAGCATGAGTGTAGGGGAAAGTCAGGGCGGACTGCCACCCGATTCTGTTGTTGAGAAAGAGCCGGATATTCTCAAAGATAGTCAGCGCTTGATCGAGCAATATCATGACAACGATCGACATGCGATGCTGAGAATTACCTTAGCTCCTTGTTCTCCGTTCTCAGTCACTCAGGATTTGATGCGGGAATCGGCGGCACTCGCTCGATCGTATCCGGGCATTCGATTGCATACTCACTTAGCTGAAAATCGCTCAGATGTCGAATACAGCTTAGCGACCTTCGGAATGACTCCAGGCGACTATGCAGAATCCGTCGGTTGGTTAGGCAATGATGTGTGGCACGCGCATTGTGTCCAGTTAGACGATCGCGCAATTCTCAGCTTCGGTAAGACTGGAACTGGGATTGCACATTGTCCTTGTAGTAATATGCGGCTTGCCAGTGGCATGGCTCCGATTCGGAAAATGCTCCAGCATCGGGTTCCTGTGGGATTAGGAGTTGATGGATCAGCCTCGAATGATACTTCAAACCTGTTGAATGAGGCGCGCACCGCTTTTCTGATGGCGCGAGTGCGAGAATTGGATGCTGCTGCAATGAGTGCGAGAGAAGCTTTAGAATTAGCCACATTAGGCGGAGCGAAAGTGCTGGGGCGCGATGATATTGGCTATTTAGCGCCGGGAATGTCGGCGGATTTTATTGCAGTGAATCTCGATCGAGTCGAGTTTGCAGGAGCACTGCATGATCCGATCGCGGCAATGATTTTCTGTCAGGTGAATCAGGTTGATTACAGTTTTATCAATGGGCGAAAAGTTGTCGATCAGGGGCGATTGACCACGATCGAGCTTGAGACGTTGGTCGAGAAACACAATACTCTTTCGCTGAAATTGGTGCAGTAAAACTCGGTATGATGACAGAGCGAAAATTAAAGAGGGGAGCCAGATGCGGATCTTGTTTGTGGCAGCGGAAGCAGCACCGATCGCAAAAGTAGGCGGGATGGGGGATGTCGTAGGTGCATTGCCGAAAGTCCTGAAAGCGATGGGGCATGATGTCCGAATCTTTCTCCCATATTTCGGATTTCTCAACGACAAAATCGAAATTCCAGCCGAGCCGGTTTGGAAAGGCTATGCAATGTTTAACGACTTTGCGGTCTATGAGACGGTTTTGCCGGGAACCGATGTGCCGCTGTATTTATTCGGGCATCCTGCTTTTGATCCGCGTCGGATTTACGGCGGTGAGGATGAAGAGTGGCGGTATACCTTTTTTGCAAATGGCGCGGCTGAGTTTGCTTGGAACTATTGGAAGCCGCAGGTGATGCATTGCCATGATTGGCATACGGGAATGATTCCGGTGTGGATGCATCAAGATCCTGATATTGCGACGATTTTTACGATTCATAATTTGGCGTATCAAGGGCCGTGGCGCTGGAAGTTAGAAAAAATTACTTGGTGTCCTTGGTACATGCAGGGACATAACACGATGGCGGCGGCTGTGCAGTACGCGAATTGGGTGACAACCGTTTCACCGACGTATGCCGAGCAGATTAAAACGCCGACGTATGGGGAGGAATTAGAGGGATTGCTCTCGTTTATCAGCGGTCGGCTGAGTGGAATTGTGAATGGAATTGATACCGAGGCTTACAATCCAGAGACGGATAAAGCGCTGACGAAGACGTTCTCGATCGATACCATCGACGATCGCATTAAAAACAAGATTGCTCTCCAAGAAGAAGTGGGACTGGAAGTGAATTCCAAAGCCTTTCTCATTGGCATGGTTTCACGATTGGTTGAGCAGAAGGGCTTAGATTTGGTGATTCAGATTCTCGATCGCTATTTGGCTTATACCGATGCTCAATTTATTTTGCTGGGCACTGGCGATCGCTATTACGAAACGCAGATGTGGCAACTGTCTTCTCGCTATGGGGGTCGGATGTCTGTGTATTTGCTCTATAACGATGCGTTAGCTCGTCGAATTTATGCGGGTGCAGATGCGTTCTTGATGCCTTCAAGATTTGAGCCTTGTGGCATTAGTCAAATGCTGTCGATGCGATATGGCTGTGTGCCGATCGTGAGACGAACGGGTGGCTTAGTCGATACCGTTTCGCATCATGATCCGGAGAAACATGCAGGAACTGGGTATTGTTTCGATCGCTATGAACCATTGGATCTCTTTACCTCAATGGTGAGAGCGAATGAGGCATTCCGCTTTAAAGGACTGTGGAAAGAACTTCAGCAACGAGGAATGCAGCAGAACTTTGATTGGAAAAAATCGGCGGTGGAATACGATCGATTGTATCGGCGAGTGTTAGGAATGCCAGAGGAAGATGTGACGGTTGCTGTAGAAGCTTGATTGGCTGGTTTCAGCTAGATAATGATTTTGAGCTTGGAATGAACGATCGCTGCGACAATAAAAACAAGTTTCGCGAACAGATTTCCTATGCCAGCGCTTGACCTCTATCATAATGCAGTGAAACGGGCACTGATTAAAGAAGGGTGGAATATTACCCATGACCCGTTTCATCTGCGTTGGGGACGCAAGGATATGTATGTGGATCTGGGAGCCAAACGATTGCTAGTAGCAGAACGTGCGGAACAGAAGATCGCGGTTGAGGTGAAAAGCTTTATTAGTGACTCGGAAATGCAAGCGTTTCGAGATGCGATTGGACAGTTTGCGATTTATCGTTCTGTCCTGCGTCGAACGAATCCAGACTATACGCTGTATTTAGCTGTGCGAAATGTTACTTATGTCTCCTTATTTGAAGAACCAATTGGACAACTTTTGATCGAAGATGAAGGTTTAAAGCTTGTTGTATTTGACGCAGAGGAAGAGGTGATTCTGCAATGGAAAAACTAGACCAGTACCGTCAAATTATTCAGTTCGTTCTGATGCCTTATACACAGATTCCTTATTCACACGGGGATTTGATTTGTAAACCGATTTTCGATCAGCAGCGAGATAGCTATCTTTTAATGACTTTAGGTTGGGATCGTAAGACGCGCGTGCATGGGTGCCTGGTGCATTTGGATTTGATTGATGGGAAGGTGTGGGTGCAGCGAGACGAGACAGAAGATGGCGTGACGCGTGAATTAGTTGAGGCTGGAATTCCAAAGCAGGATATTGTATTGGCGTTTCATCCTGAAGATGTGCGTCCTTATACGGGATATGCGATCGCCTAATTGATAATTTAGCTCGATCGTGTTTCCCAAGTCGGTTTTCTGCTCGTTAAACTCATGTGTAACTTGTCAAGCAAGTGCTATGGTGGATCATCCGATTGGGGTTTTCTTCTCGTACTCGTATCGGTATGAGGAGTTTAAGGACGAGATTAGAGTAAACGGACAAATCCTTCTTGCTCAAAATGCCGATCGGTCGTTAATGCGTCTGTTATTCCACGCTGTCGCATCAAAACAAAGCTCACTGCATCACACAACGAATAAGTTTTATCCGCTCGATCGGCTAAAAGCTGCATCGCTTCTCGGTGCATTTGTTCATCGACCCAAATCACTTCAATATCTGGACTGTCAAGTAAATCGGTCGCGTAAGTTAACCCTGCAGAACGAGGAAAACGACGGACTAAGGCTAAAGCAATCAACTCCGCTAAGACATAGCTATGAGTAAGCAGCCTCTGACTTGAACTATTGAGAAATCGCACTGCCTCCGGATGTTGAGGTTCATCTTGATGAAGGTAGCAAAGTAGTCCTGACGTATCTAACAGCACAAATCAATCCTGCCTCTGATACTCATCGGCATAAGCTCTGGCAAGATCAGCATCAATGCTTTCATTGTCTGATCCTGTGGGATGTCCAAGGCGAATCGATCCGGCATGATTCCTAAACCTTTGCCGAGCTTCTTCTTGCTGCGCTGTTAAGGGTGAATCCGCCTGGAGAGATCGATTTTGTTGGTTTAAAACCGTGATAATCCACTCTGTCATAGGCAATCCAGCAGCATCGGCTTTCTGTTGAAGGTCTGCATAGATCTCATCACTCAGTTGTAGCGTTAATTGCTGGCTCACGGTTACTTGATAAACATGGAGGTTAGAGTAATTATAACTCCTGGATTCAGCGCTCAATCTAAACAAATCGTTCAAAATAATGCTCAAGCTAGACCGACAAAATGCTTCTGACGAATGAAGATCGCTAGAGATACGATCGATAAAATAGCCTAGCCCCTTTTCCTGTTGCGCTATGTCTTTCCAGTTTTCCCGGTTTGACTGGTTTTGTTTTTGGTATCCGCCTGGATGGTTGATTCTGTTTAATCGTCATTGGCAGCATTATCATCCGGATCCGGAGGGTTGGAATTGGCTGGAATTCGGGCTGTTTCTGATTCCGGGTGGGTTTTATTTGGCTTTGCTGCTGCGCTGGATGCGGTTGGGATTTCGTGCGCCCAAACCGACCTTCACAGAGCCTGATCCGATTTATCAAAATGCGTTTCGAGAAGAGATTCTTTTCCCGATCGTAACTCGCTATTTCCAAGCCGAACTGCATGATGCAGAGAATTTACCGACAGAACCACCCGCGATCGTGACGCTTAATCATGCTGGAATGTGCTTCCCGTGGGATTTTGTCTGTCTGGGTGTATTGTTAGGACGAAAAACAGGCTGGTTTGTGCAGCTTTTAGCTCATCCCATCTTTTTTGATCATCCTTGGTTGGTGTGGTGGTTGCCGCCTGGATGGGCACAGGCTTTGGGTGGGGTGCGGGCAGAAAAAGACAGCTTTGAAGCGGCGATCGCAGAGAAAAAAGTATTACTTTATGCACCTGAAAGCTGGCGAGGATTAGTAAAAGGCTGGCGGCATCGATATCAGTTGGCAAAATATGATCCGAGCTTTTTACGCTTGAGTTCACAGTATCAAGTGCCGATCGTATCAACTGTTTGTATTGGTAATGAATCTCTACATCCTTGGGCGTTGAATTCTCAGACATTGGCAAAATGGTTCAAGATGCCGATGTTACCTGTATCACCTTTAGTGTTGGTCTTTGTATTGTTTCCATCAATGGGAGTTTGGGCAATGAGAACGCAATTAAAGTACTATGTGCGATCGCGACAATTACCTGAAACTGAACTGAGCCGAGCCGAGTCGGTGCAACAGGCAGAGAAAATGCGATCGCAATTGCAAGAAGAGATTAATCAGCTTGTGACTCGCAGCTAGATATCGACCCAGACGGTGACTGAGGCAACAGCGATGTACATGTCATCATTTTTATCGTTAAATTCCTCGATCGCTCTGCCTTGCACAATCATTCCACCGGATTCGACTTTCAAATTTTTTTGCCCGAATGGAAGCACTTCTAGAACTTCGGCTTCGCGTACTTGTTCGGGATAGGGAACTGCGATTTGAACTTCGATGATCATTTCGTTGGGATGGCTTAGTCCGGCGACTTCCCAGATTCCGGGGAGGGCGTTATGAGCGATCGCATTTCTTACGGCTCTAGAAGCTGCAACAGTTGGATCTTGCCCATGCTGATCGATTCCCATTCCCATTTCAATTACAAATCGTTTCCGTGTCATCGTTAAAATCCTAAATCTGCTTTTGCTGCTTCTGCCGCTCGAAAGACTTCGACATCGGGCATTTCTTCCCAAGCTGTATCGCCAATCTCACGGTAGAAATTTTCATCATAAGGACGAGTCCGAACGACGACAGGCATCGGAACTGCGTGACCTAAGATTAGAGCTTGCTGTTTGGAATCCAGTTTGGCAAGTACCGATCGCAGACTTTGCCCTCCAGAAACGCCTGTAAAAATTGCCTCAATATCTTTGTCATCATTCAACAATGCTGTGATTCGAGTGCCAATCTGCGACATGACTTCATTGTCAATCCCAGATGGACGCTGATCGACCACTAGCAACGTGACAAAGTACTTTCGCATCTCACGGGCGATCGTGCCAAAAATCGTTTGTCCGACGGTTGCAGGATCGAGGAATCGGTGTGCTTCTTCGATCGTAATTACAAGCTGCTGAGGTCGATCGTTAATGTCTTTGGTTTGGAGAAATTGCTCAGCTTTGCGAACATAAGCGTGGTGAATTCGTCTGGCAATGATGTTAGTTGCCAGCATGTAAGAGAGTAAATTCGATTGAGAACCAAACTCAACCACAACATGCTTTCCTGCATCAATACATTCAAGAATTTGACCGACATAGTTATGTGGGCAACTATTGCGAATGTACTTTAATTCATCCAGACGATTGAGTTTTCGCTGCAATGCCATAATCGAAGATTTACTTCCCATCTTGGTTTCGCAGAATTCCTGAATCTCGCCATTGCTCATGGTTAAGAGTCGATTGATCCAAGCTTTACCAAACTCATTTCTGAGAATAATTGCGTTTTCGAGTGCAGCTTCAGAGAGGTTTAGCTCGCCTCGAACGAGCATCAAATCTTCAACGTCAATTTGGTCATAGCTGACGTAGAGTTCTTGAGCATCCCGAACGCCTCTTCGCTTTGTCGAATCAGGATCGAGCGTAAAGATTTGCACTTGTCCTGGAAAGAGCTGCCGCAAGCCTTTGACGGTGCTAAATTGCTTGCCTTCTCTTGTTGCCTCCCAGCCGTACTCTGAGTGCATATCGAAGATTAAATTTACCGCCGCTTGCTTTCGGACAATTCCCGCAAGCAGCAATCGCGTCAGGAATGATTTTCCGGTTCCTGATTTTCCGAATACGCCGTTACTGCGTTCGACAAAGCGATCGAGATCTAAACAAATCGGAACCTCCATATCAATCGGTTCTCCGATCGCGAAATTGCGCCGATGGGGATCATCTTCCCAACCAAAGACTGCTCGAAAATCTCGTTCACTCGCATCAAAAACCTGGCTAAAGTGACTAGGAATCGTTTTTACGGGTAAGAGTTCGATCGCTTCACTCGAACTTGCTTCATACGAGGCTAGTTTAGAAGATTTTTTCTTTGCAACGGGCTTCTCGGTCGGTGTGAACATCAACATCGGAGAAAGCTCGATCGTGCCATAGGTTCCGCTTCCAGCCAGAACTTCTTGTAGAAATAAATTTGTCGGTTCTGGCGGATTGGCAATAATTCGCTGGCTAGAAGTACCCAGAGAAACGTCGGTCAACATGCAGAAAAAGCGCGATCGCGTTCCCTGAACAACAAGGAACTTGCCCACCCTCATTTCTTCAACCGAGACATCGGGATGGAGCCGAACTTCAAGTCCTTGACTCAGAGATCCTTGAATGACTGACCCTAATGGTTTCTCTAAATCCATACGCTACGACAAAGCAATTGTTCTATCTTAGTTCAGCTTGAGACATGCGTACTAAAGTTGTCAAATCTTAAGTAATTTGTAATACGATTTAATCGCTGTAGTCCTCGTGTCGAATGCAAGTTTTAGAGACGGTGATAGATGCGATTGCGAATCGCAACAGATTAGAAATAGAACTGATTTTTCAACTGTTTTGGATTTTATTTTTTGTGGGTTTGATTCCATCATGGATTGTATTTCGATATTTCAATCGGATCGCTCGATGGATGGCGCTAATTTTAGCGATCGTCATTCTGCTCAACTACATTGGGCTGGTGATTTTCTATCCAACTTGGGCAGATTACGCGGATCCGGCTGAGGCAAATGTCGCGGCTGTATCTTGGTTATTGCGACGAGGAGAACAGATTTATCCAACGTTGGATGCAGCCGGAAGATATATCAATAACTATGGTGCTTTTTCTTATATTATCCAGGCTGCTTTTCTCAGTGTTTTTCAGCCGAGTATTTTCTCGTCAAAATTGGCAGGAAGTCTGGCAGGTCTTTCAAGTTTAACGTTGATTTTTTTATTAATTAAGCATCAATTAAACCGATGGTTTGCGATCGTTGGAACTGCGATCGCAAGTCTTTGCTTTCTCAATCAAACTTCTGCGTCGGGATTGCTCACGTCTTCATTTTGGGTTCGCCCTGATTCTTTCCTGCTGTTTTTCTCAGTGTTGGGACTCTTTTTAGTCGTGCGAGGTGGAAAAGCGATCGCGATTTTTGGTAGTGCGATCGCGCTAGGAGTTAGTACGAATCTCAAAGTTACTGCTTTTCTGCATTTCATTCCCATCTATGTTTTATTGCTTGAGCGATTTGGGATAGTCTCAGTACTGATCTCGGCTGCTAGCTCACTTTTAATTTCAGCCGTGCCTTATCTCTTACCTCAAATCTCGCTCACGAACTATTGGAAGTGGTTACAACAGGTGCGGCTCAAAGGAATTAAATCTGAACAGATTCCCAAGAATCTCCTCTGGACAGCATTTATGGCGATTCCTAGCATGATCGCGCTTTTGTTGAACTGCAATCGAAGATGGTTCTCAAAGCGTTGGTTATACGGTTTAACTTTACTAGCTGGAATTGTGCTCAATGCTGTAATTAGCTCAACTCGTGGCGCATTAGAGAACAATATGCTGCCATTTGTACCGCTTTTGATTTACTTACCCATTGATCTATTTCGACTGAGAGCATCACGACCTAAACTGATTTCTGTGCTTGGAATCAGTGCCGCGATCGCGTTTATTGCTGCGAGTAGCTTAGCTGTATATTCAACCGAAGTGAAGTTTGTTGAGCGTATGAATACGGCTCCTGGACACCGAGCGATCTCGGATCTCGATCGCTTTATTGCAGCACATCCAAATCGTACAATCGGTATGGGATATGGGGCTGTGAGCTACCAGCTTTCGAGCTATCGTCCACCGCTCGTTTTTGCTGGCAATCCTTATCTACTAGATTCTGCTTCTTTGATGGAAATGCAAGCTTCTGGGTTGAATAACACTCCCGAAAAAACATTGCAGGCTTTGAAAACTTGCCAAACTCAGATCTGGTTAATTCCAAAAGAGAATCTGCCGTTTCAGGTTTATAGTTACTATCCGCCGCTTCAGAAACTATTTAGCGATCGCTTTAGAAAAATCTTTGCTGAGACTTACGATCGACGAGAATCTACCGAGTTTTACGATGCTTGGATTTGTAAGAAATAAGTAGAGTGATACTGGGTTATCTCCAGTTATCGATAATCAGGTCATAGTTCAAGGCTTGAATTCTCTGATAATGCGCTTGATTACCTGTCACTAGAACAAGATTGTTCTCAATCGCAGTCGCCGCAATTACCGTATCAGCAACTCCAATCGGTTGCCCATTCCGCTGCAAATCACCGAACATGCGTCCTGCTAATTCAGCAACTTCAATTGTCATCGGTAAAACTTCTGCGGTATCAATTGTATCAAGGAACTGAGAAATGCGATCGTCTCGTTGAAGACGATGCCATCCTTGAACAATTTCCATTACTGTCATAGCAGAGATTGTATAGCACTCAAATCTAGCAAAGTAAGCATTCGCGCGCGCGATAACTGCCGGATTTTTTGCGCGGAGGATTTCTGAGAAGATATCTGCATCGAGAAGGGATTTATTCAAGGCTTTTTTGTCGATCGAGTTCGCGGTCTTGTTCAATCCAATCCATAATCTGCTGCATCGCCTCTGGCTCGTCTGCAAATAATCCAGTGAGATGATCTGAAGTCCTTTTGCTAGCAGGTTGCCTTGCCTTGATGAATCGAAGAAAATCTAAAACTTCAGCAATCACGGGATCAGAGGCTTCTTGTATTTCTTGAATCAATTGCTCTCGCTGCGTTGTCATTTTATCCTCGCCGCATATCGCTAACTATAGGTTACTCTTTGTCTCAACCATTGAATATCGAGAATACCCTGGCAACTCTGATCACCAGGGTATCAAAGCCATTAGTCAATATTGATCGAAGTCGGTGCTGATCCGCTTGGAGGCGTGTAACTACTCGTTGAAGTCTGGCGAAAATCAGCGTAGAGCTTATCTCGCCAGTTAAAGAACGGGTCGAAGATGCTCACATCTGCAATACCAGCGACACCCTTGCCTTTGAGCGATTCAGGAATATCTAAATATGCGCCTGTTGGAAACTTGACATACATCGACAATCCAGCCACCGCAAAATCTGCCAGCGTCGGCGAATCACCGACCAAGTAGGGTTGCTCAGTCAACATAAACGAAAGAGCCGTCAAACTGCGTTTCAGTGCATCGGTTGCTTCTTTCACTGTGTCTGGACCCATGCCGACTCCCACGCCTAAAATCCCAAGAAAATCACCCGGAATTGCTCCGACCAAATTCTTCAAAATATCTGGAGTCGAAGTAGGTAGTACGGCTGTGCGAAAACTTTGATTTTGCGAAAGCGATCCGATTAATCCTTTCCGGGCATTCAACCCTAACGACTCATCTGCCCACTGTTCGATCAGCAGACATAGACCTTTTTGCTTTGGATCAGATGGGATAATTGGATTTTCGGGATATTTTCGATCGAGATATTCCGCGATCGCAGTCGAATCAGCAATAATTTCACTTCCATCTTTCAGCACGGGAACCTTTCTCTGTCCTGACATTTGAAAGAGTTCAATCTGCCCAATTCCCGGTGTGACCTCAACTTTACGATAGGGAAGTCCTTTGTAATCGAGAATCAGCCGCACCTTTTCCGCATAATGTGACATCTCAAATTGATATAACTCAAGCATAAATAAAGCTCCTAAAGCCGATCTTGCCAATCTCTACCTTAGAACCAAATTCCCAGAAACGCATCCGATCCTATGGAGAGATTTCCGACGAAACTCAAATTTAGAAATCAGAATTTTGCAAAAACTCCGACTGCTCGCGCCGCACACTCTGCTCAAACAGATGTCCTGCTTTCACTTCCAAAATTTGAGCCGAATCAATCCACTGGGCATCAAATGATCCTAAGTGAGTCGTCGTGATCAAAGTCTGGAACCGATCCTGAATCGCATCGAGCAATTGATTTTGTCGATTTAGATCTAATTCTGCTAATACATCATCTAACAGTAATAACGGTGGCTCACCGATTACATCTTCGATCAGTTTCAGTTCTGCTAACTTCAATGCTAAAACTAATGTTCTCTGTTGCCCTTGTGAACCGTACTGACGAGCAGGGGTTTGATTGATCAAAAATTCAATCTCGTCGCGATGTGCGCCGACTAAAGTTGTGCCTTGATGTTGTTCTGCGATCGCTCTCGCCTGAATTTTCTCTAAAAATGCCTGCTGCAAGGCTTCTGGCGTATCTTGCTCTGCTTGGACATTCGGGGCGTAGCGAATTTCTAGTTTTTCAGTACTGCCACTAATCGCTTGATGCCATTCCTCGGCAAACGGCACTAAGCGATCGAGTACTCTAGCTCGGCGGCGAATCACGCGCGAACCTGCGATCGCGAGTTGAGCATCCCACAGAGCTAAATCTGGAGCTTCGATCGATCTGCCTTCACTTTCTTCTCGCAAGCGCGCTCTTAACAAAGCATTGCGCTGCCTTAGAACCTGAGTGTATTGCTGAAGCACATAGGCATAAACAGGTTCAAGCTGAACGAGTAGCCCATCAATCCAATGTCTGCGCTGATCGGGTCCACCTCGCACCAGATCGAGATCGAGACTAGAGAATTGCACCATATTCAACGTGCCAAGAAAATCAAGCTGTCGGCGCAAAGACATACCGTTTTGTGACACGGTGCGCCGCCCGTTTTCTCGTAACGTAATCGTCAGTTCGGTTTCTCCCGTTTCGCGTTTCAGGTGTCCGGTAATTTGAGAAAGCGTTTCACCGTCGTAGATCAAATCGCGATCGCGAGAAGTCCGATGCGATTTCAATGACGACAACAATTCAACCGCTTCAAGAACGTTCGATTTCCCCTGTGCATTGTTTCCCAGCAAAATGGTCTTGGAGGAAGTGAAATCGACCTGCTGATCGAGGTAATTCCGAAAGTGACGAAGATGCAGAGAGCGCAGGTACATGATTGGCTTGGGCAAAGTCTTACCAAGTGTACCAAAGATGAAGAAACTGCCGTTCTGGATTTGAGCAGCGATCGCTAAATCGAAAGATCAATCGAAGATTTGAAGGTTGATCGCTCCTCCAGTTACCATATAGACCGTTCCCATCAAATTCTGAATGGTCGAGGGACTGATGAATCTACCAAATGTGCTACGTGCGCCGTCATTACTTCAGACCTTGCATTGGGTTGCTGATCCAGTCGGTTATATGGAAAAGTCGGCTCAGCAATATCCTGATATTTTCTCAGCACCAATTTTGGGCGGGAAGCATTTAGTTTTTATCAATCATCCGCAGGCGATTCAAGAGATTCTCACCAGCGATCGTAAACGGTTTATTGCTCCAGGTGAAGTCAATCGCATTCTCTCGCCACTGATTGGCGATGCTTCGGTGATTATGCTAGATGGAGATCGCCATAAGCGCCGACGGCAACTTTTGATGCCTCCTTTTCATGGGGAACGAATGCGGGCTTATGGGAAGTTGATTTGTCAGTTAACCGAGAAAGTGATGAGTCAATGCGCGCTCGCCCAACCGTTGAATGCGCGATCGATGATGCAAGAAATCTCGCTACAAGTGATTTTAGAAGCGGTGTTTGGAGTCTGCGAGGGCGAACGGTTTGAGCAACTGAGAGCGTCGATTACGCAAATGTGCGAACTGTTTCGCAATCCTTTAGGTGCGAGTTTTCTGTTTTTCCCCTGGATGCAGCAAGATTTGGGAACTTGGATGCCTTGGGGAAGATTTTTGCGCGCTAGATCGAACATTGATAAATTGCTTTATGCCGAAATTGCCGATCGCCGTCAGCAAGATCTTCGCGATCGCGTTGATATTCTCTCCTTACTGATGGAAACGCGAGATGAAGACGGTCAGCCACTGAGTGATTCAGAACTCCGAGATGAACTGATGACGTTACTGTTTGCAGGGCATGAAACGACTGCAACAGCGATGGCATGGGCACTGTACTGGGTTCATCATCAACCAGAAGTGCGCGAAAAACTGCTGCAAGAACTGGATGCGCTCGGTGCGAATCCTGATCCGATGTCGATCGTTCGATTACCTTACCTGAGTGCAGTTTGCAATGAAACGCTCCGGCTCTATCCGGTTGCGATGTTGACTTTTACTAGAATTGTCACCGAACCTGTAGAACTGTTGGGGTATCCACTTGAGCCGGGGATGTCGGTTGTGGGCTGTATTTATCTACTGCATCACCGGGAAGATCTGTATCCAAATTCGCACGAGTTTCGACCAGAGCGCTTTTTAGAACGACAGTTTTCTCCGTTTGAGTTTATGCCGTTTGGGGGTGGGGCGCGGCGCTGTATTGGGGAAGCACTCGCTGTGGCTGAAATGAAGCTTGTGCTAGCAACAGTTTTGTCTCAGTATCAGCTTGCGTTAGCTGATAGTCGTCCTGAAGTTCCGCGTCGTCGGGGAGTGACACTTGGTCCATCGGGAAGAGTCAAAATTCAGATTTTGGGGCAGAGAACGACTCGACCGAGTGAAGCGATCGTGTCTGGATAGATGCGATCGCTTTGCTTTACTCATCTATCAAATGATTCAGGTTGCCAGGGAAGCCAATCTTCTTCTAAAGCTTGCTCTAGAGTAAACCAAGGCTCTACAGGAACTAGCTTGTCACTCAATTGGCTTGCCTTGAGAAAAAGCTTTCTGCCATTTTTGTACTGCTTAGAAAAAATATCCTGCGAAAACGATTTCAAGCTTGGACTCGTCTCCAGAAGCTCTTGAATCTGCAACCGGAAATTAGCAACTTCTATATCCCACCCTCTAAAACAGGTTTCTCGTTCAGATTCCCAGTATTTGATCTTAAGGAGATGTTCGCACAGCCGCATTAGATAGCTCGACATGGCGTGTTTTTCACTTCTGCCCAAACTCTCGATCTCCTCAATCAGATTCTCCAGATCAATCTCTCTAAATTCTTGTGCTTTCAATTGGGCAACAGTTTGGTCTATCCACAGTTGATAGTCGGTATCGTATAAAGACTTGGAGTTGACTGTGACTTCGGATTTCATCACTGAATGCCTCTATTGATGCCCTCATTCTATCCAGAAAAAATCACTTCAAAATCAAATGCCTCCCGAACAGGATTCGAGAGGCATTACTACTAGGGTTTCGGTTGTTGCTAGCGCTTCTTGCTGAAATAGAAACGGATGAATAGTTTCTCCATTTCAATCCACACAAACATCAACGCACTCACGCCCACACAAACCATCAGTTCATCAAACGGCAGATAATGCGTGCCAAAGAATCTCCGCAACGGTTCAACATACACCAACGCCAATTGCAGAATTGAAGTCAGAACAACTGCACCCCAGACATAGAGATTCGTAAACGGATTCAATTCAATCGTCAATCGACTATTCGATCGAATCGCGATCGCATGTCCCATCTGAGCTAAACACAGCGTTGTAAACACGATCGTCTTCCAACGATCTGGATCTAATCCACCTGCTGTATTCTTCGTCGTCCAGTCATAAGCCCACACCATCGTTGCAACTGAGAGAATCGCAAGGATAATCCCAATCCGGATCATGTAAGCACCTAAGCCCCGTGCAAAGATGCTTTCACCCGGATGATTCGGCGGACGGTTCATCACATTGGGTTCCGCAGGCTCAACTGCTAAAGCTAAAGCGGGCAAACCATCGGTTACTAGGTTCATCCACAAAATTTGCAATGGAGTCAACGGAACACTTCCTGTCGCTGCAACTGCCGGAATCAAGACCACAGAAGCTGCGATCGTAATTACTTCCCCAATATTCGATCCCAGAATGTACTTGATAAATCGTCGAATATTGGTATAGACCACCCGACCTTCTTCTGTCGCAGAAACGATCGTGGCAAAGTTATCATCCAACAACACCATGTCAGAGGCTTCTTTACTGACATCAGTTCCAGTAATGCCCATCGCAATCCCGATATCTGCTTGCTTCAGAGCCGGAGCATCATTCACCCCATCTCCGGTCATCGCAGCAATCTGCCCCGTCTTTTGCAACGCTTGAACAATCCGGAGTTTATGTTCTGGAGCCACACGCGCATAGACACTCACACGATCGACATGCGATTCGAGTTCTTGCTGGCTCATTGCTTCTAGTTCACGTCCAATGAGAACTTCATCACCCGGTTTAGCAATGCCTAGATCTTGAGCGATCGCGCTTGCCGTTAATTGGTGATCTCCTGTAATCATCACAGGGCGAATTCCAGCAGTCCGGCAGCGTTTGACTGCTTCTCGAACTTCAGGACGAGGCGCATCCAACATATCGACTAAGCCTAACCAAACTAAGTCCTGTTCTGCCCCTTCTTCATCGGTTTCAGATGGAACTCCTTGCAAAGGCTTGTAAGCAAAGCCCAACACACGCAAACCGTTTCCAGCAAGTTCATTATTGCGCTCTAAAATTTGGCTGCGCTGAACTTGAGTGATTGGCTCAACCTGATCGCCAACTTGAATCTGTTGACAGCGCTCTAAAACAATCTCAGGCGACCCCTTAGTAAACATCAGATAAGGTGTTGCTAAGAAATCTGTCTCAGATTGCAACAAGCCTGCTGCATCTTCAACGATCACACTCATTCGTTTACGATCGCTCGAGAACGGAAACTCTGCGACCCGTGGCAGTTTACTATTCCACTGATCTCGTTCCAATCCTGCTTTTGCAGCAGCCGTAAGTAATGCTCCTTCAGTCGGATCGCCTAGGATGATCCATTCTCCCGCTTCTTGTTGCAGAATCGAGTCATTACACACTGTACAAGCAAGGAGTAAAGCTCTAAATTCCGGCTGTTCTGCAGGGATAATCTTTGTGCCATCGAGCAGAAATTCGCCATCGGGTGCATAGCCTTGCCCTGTAATTTTCGGGCTAGCACTAATCGTATGCAGCGATTGCACGACCATTTTGTTTTGGGTCAAGGTTCCAGTCTTATCCGAACAAATCGTCGTGACAGAACCTAATGTTTCAACAGCAGGCAACTTACGAATCAGCGCATTGCGGCGTACCATGCGCTGAGTTCCGATCGCTAAGGTCACCGTGATCACCGCAGGCAATCCTTCCGGTACAACCGCAACTGCCATACTTAAAGACGTTTGCAGCAAATTCTGCAGCAACCCAAAGTTGCGACTGATCAGCAACCCACCGACGACCACGATCGCAACTAAGATTAAGGCACCTGTTACTAGAGCTTGGCTCAGTTGATCCATGCGTCGTTGCAACGGCGTTGGTTCTGATTCGACTCCTTGAATCTGTGCGGCAATTTTTCCTAACTCAGTCCGCATTCCGGTTCCCGTCACCAAAACCGTTCCGCGACCATTCACAACCTCAGTTCCTTGGTAGGTCATGTTAATGCGATCGGCAGGCATCGCATCTTCTTTGACGGTGATGTTCGCATTCTTGCTAACGGCTTCTGCTTCCCCTGTCAGGGCAGCTTCTCGAATTTGCAAGTTTGCGGCTTCTAGAATTCGACCATCTGCGGAGACTTGCGTCCCGGCTTCGACGAGCATCACATCGCCTGGCACTAAATATTTAGAATCGACTTCGCTGACTCGCCCACCGCGTAAGACACGAACTCGCGGCGAAGAAAGCTGTTTCAGGGCGGCTAATGCTTGTTCTGCTCGACTTTCCTGGATGTAACCGAGTGCTCCATTTAAAACCACGATCGCTAAAATCGCGATCGTATCTTTGAAAGGAACTTCACCGGGTTTGAGATTTCCTTGCGTCAGGGCGATGATATCCAAAATCCCAGACACTAACGCCACTCCGATCAGCATCAGGAGCATGACGTTTTTAAATTGGTCGATCAGAATTTCCCAGGAGCTACGACCCCCAGATTCTTCGAGTTCGTTCGTTCCGTATTGTTCTAGGCGAGTGGCGGCTTCTTGCTCACTTAATCCTGTGGTGCGATCGCTATTTAACGTCGCCAGTGATCCAACAGTATCGAGCGTATGCCAAGCCGTGTTTGGCGATGGAAGTGAATGACCAGACATAGACTGAAGAGGTTGAGGAATAATGACCTACAGCACCTTATCATAGTGCTAAAGCGTAGAATATGGCACTATTAAATAGTATTATCTTTAAAGCTAGATGATAGAGTCTAGACATTACTGCGTTTCGAGCGCTTTGTGAACCCTCTATTCGTAGAGATTTGTAGTAGAGATTTGCAGTGAGTCATCCCTTTTCTTTTTCTCAACTGATTGGACGACACGCTGAACTAGAGCAGGTCAGCCAAATTTTGTTGGGTGATCATGACATTCTCTTAGCAGGGGTTCCAGGTATCGGTAGACGAACACTCATGCGTGCAGCTGCTCAGGCTTGTAGTGCAAGAGTACTAGAAATCGATTGCCTGCGCGCGACGAACTATTCTCGATTTCTTGAATTGCTGGCAGAAGCGATTATTCAGACGTTCAAGTCTCCAGAGGAACTAGCGTTTATCGATCGTTGGAGTAAGGAGCATCCCTTCATTTTGCGATCGCAACAGGGACGAACTCAACTAGTTTGGCACCCTGTACCGGGCAAGGAATGGACATTGTTTGAGGCACTACTGACCTTGCCGCAGGCTCTAGCCGAGTGGCTCGACAGTCGGGTGGTGATTGTATTTCAGAACTTCCCGCATTTGAAATCATTCGATCGCTCCAACAAATGGGAGCAATATTTGCGCCAGGAAGTCCAGCGACAGAGCCGGGTGAGCTACGCACTGATCGCGACGGTCGCAGAGCGTTGGTCAGAACCGGATGAGTTGCGAGTACTCTCGCTGAGTCCGCTCCCAGATGAAGTGTTACAAACTTGGCTCATCGAAGCAATGGCGGCTGAGAAATTAAAATTTGAGCCAGAAAGCGTAGCGGTGTTTCTGAACTATGTACAAGGGCATTTTGGCGATGCGATTACGTTGGCGCGCCGGATTCGATTGGAAGCAGAAACGATTGTGCAGCCCCACCATGTGGAAAGAAGTGCGATCGCATTAATCGAAGATCTCTCAGTCACGTTTGAATCATTAATTTTATTACTCCCACACAGCCAAGTGCGGGTGTTAGAAAGCTTAGCGCTCGATCCAACCGACAGTCCCCATGCGCGTGAATATATTCAGAAACATAACTTATCCCGAGGCGGAGGCTTACAGGGGGCGCTGGCAAGTTTGGAGCAGAAAGGTTTAGTTTACGGAGCAGAGCTAGGATATCGGATTGCACTCCCGATGTTAGGAGCCTGGATGAAGTATCGACTCTCGTAGAAAAATCATCGTTCCGTGATAAGTGATACTCGATTTTACTTTCCAGGAGAGGTAAAAAATTATATAGTCATTTCATCTATTGTTGTTAGTCAGCACAGAGCATGTCGAAAGCGGGGAGTGCATTGAAGCAGGTGCTGGAATCTCACAGCATCACGCAGTATCAATTGTCTGCAATTATGGGTGTGAATCGATCAAACTTTAGTCGGTGGTTGCGCGGTGAGCGTGATCCATTAGCAGAAGTGGTCGTCGAAATTTACAAAGCCCTCAAGTCAATTAATCCAAAGGCTGCGTCGGAATTTGTACGTCTATACCTGGGGATTGGAGCGGATGAGGAGATTTAGAAGATGGGGAATGGGGCGAACTAAACTATTCCCCACTCTCCCACTCCCCACTCCCCACCCTAGTTAATTCGGCGGAAGTTTGCCTCGGTTAAGGAAATCACAGGTACGATCGAAAAAAGCCTGATCGATGACCTGATATGCCCGACTCTCCATTTTTACGAAATCCGTACGTGCCAGGAAAACCTGTTTCGCCCTTACTGTTTATCGGGCGGACAGGAGAAATCGAAACGGCATTCGATCAAATTCTCAGTCGGGGACACCTCGCAGTTTGGGGCGGCTCTGGAATTGGGAAAACGTCGTTTCTCAATATGATCGCTGCGCCGCAAACTTGGAAGTTTCGGGGGCATGATCCGACTCAGGCAGTCGTTGTGCTGCTCAGTTGCCTGGGCGTGACTCCGTTCACCGCGGAAAACTTTTGGCACGAAGTCTTTGTGATCTTGAAAGATGCCCTCGCGAATGAACCAGAAATTGCTGCCGAAGTCGATAAATTTATTGAGCGACGAACTGCAAGTAAAGATTGTTTACGATCGATTCTCCGCATGATTGGCGATCGCAATAAATTCCTCTTACTCCTGATCGACGATTACGATGTCGCGCTTCGTCCTACAGCAAACTACACCGAAGATGATGCCAGCGATTTCTTAAGCGATTGTCGGAATCTCGCCTCTCACTCCAAAGAATCCGATTATTTCGCCAGCATTGTCACCTCACTGCGGCGGCTGAATGAAGCGGGGATCAAACTCAAACCCGGAGAATCCCCTTGGTATAATCATTACTTATTCCAGCCCTTGAAGCCGTTCAGTGAAACCGATGCAGCCTCGCTATTAGGAGGATTGCCGTTGACCCCTGCTCTGCGGGATGGCATTCGCGATATTGCGGATGGCAGTCCTGCCCTTTTACAAGTTGCTGGATACCTTTTGTTCCGAGAATTCCGCGCTGAGCGTATTCCAGATAGCGATGCCTTCGCTACAGAATTTCAGCGAGCCACCGAGCATTATTTTGAAGACAACTGGAATCAGTCGAACGATACCGAACAGACGTTATTAATGCTCCTCGCACTGACCCATTTGAAAGGGCGGCTACTGAAGAAACGTTATGACCTCGGTGATACGGATGTAATTTTTAGCCAAAAGGAGCGAGAATTAAGGGATCTCGAAGAACGAGGGGTTGTGGTCTACCAAGTGCAAGAGGGCAAGAAACAGTATCGCTTTGCTTCCTCGCTCATGGAGTGGTGGGTCGTCAAAGAGATCGAGAATAGTGACGAAGAAGCGTTACAAGCCCGACAGCGCACGTTTCTGAATCTCATGAGCCGTCGCCAAGCGGAAACCGTGACCAATGCGATACGCTGGCTTTGGCAGCATAAAGAAGAAATACCATCTATTCTGTCTTGGTTAGGGAAGGTTACATCTGCCCTACCGATTGGTTTCATTCAGGGATAATTCGGAGCGGCGTAAGCCACTGCTTTAGATATGAGTTACTCGATCGAGCGGAGAAATCCATATATTATCGGTCGTCCTATTACCGAACCTGACCGTTTTTTCGGACGCGATCGCTTATTTGAGTTCATCGAAGACAATTTGCTTCAATCAGCTCAAGTGATTTTATTGCACGGGCATCGCCGCATCGGTAAGTCTTCGGTATTGGCGCAAATTCCCAGAGCAATTGACCTCAAAGAGTTTGCATTTGTGCCCCTTTCTCTTGAAGGAGATAGCCGGAAATCGCTGGCTGAGGTGCTGCACGAATTGTCACGCGATTCTGTGCAACAGTTTGACTTGACGATTCAGGTTCCTCCGGTTCAGGCTTTTGCCGAAAATCCGCAAATTTTTATCGATAATTTTATTCCAGCCCTGCGGCGCGAATTAGGCGTTAAAAATATCGTGCTGCTGCTGGATGAGTTTGATACGCTCTACAATGTCGATGTCAAGCAAGCAGCCGAGCATCTGTTCGGGTATTTACAAACGGCGGTCTATGACAATCCGAATTTGTACATTATTCCTGTCGTTGGTCGGCAGTTAGAAGATTTGCCTTTGATGCTCAGTCTGTTTCGAGAAGCGCCGAATCAAGAAGTAGGGCTTCTCGATCAACGCAGTACTGAACAGTTGATCACAATTCCCGCCAAAGGAATTTTAGAATACGACTTAGCCGCGATCGATGGAATTTGGGAATTGACGGCTGGGCATCCCTATTTCACTCAAGTCGTCTGTTTTGCGCTCTTTTCTAATGCTCGGGCAGAAAAACGGTGGAGAGTGACGCGATCTGATGTGCGATTTATTGTCGATCGGGCGATCGAACTCGGTGAAGGCGGATTAGGTTGGTTTTGGGAAGGCATTCCCTTGCCGGAACGCGTCGTTTTTTCAGCGGCAGCAGAGGTTCCACGGGCACGACAAATGGAGTTTCCTGAAATTTCGAGCTTAGACTTTAGCGAAGTCGAGCCGTTGCAATTATTGCGCGAATGCGGCGTTGAACTCACTGAACCGATCCGCAAAGCCTTGTTGAATCTGGTGGGCTGGAAACTGTTAAGAACCTCTGGAGTGCGATCGGGAATTCTTCCAGGGCAGAAACATCTTTCTATGCCTCCGACTTTGGCGACCTATCGAGTGTCGATCGAACTGGTACGCCGTTGGCTGATTCAGCGGCATCCGGTGCGGCGAGAATTCCGGGGACTCGAAGATCTGAATACAGAAGCCCAAAATTTATACGAAGCCGCAAAATCTGCGCGGCTGCGCGGCACGAATCCGAAGATTGTCAGCCTGTTGAATGAAGCACTGCGACTCAATCCCAATCATTTTGAATCGCTATTTGAACTGGCAGATAGTTTGGCGGAAATGCGAGAGTTTGGGCAGGCGTTAAAATATTACAAACGTGCTTATTTAGTCGATGCGGTGCGCGTTCGAGATAGTTATGTTCAAGCGCTGCTCGATTATGGCGAAGAATTGCATAACTTGGGAGAAACTCAAGATGCGATCGCTCACTTAGAAGAAGCCTTAGCGATCGAACCTGAAAATCTACAAATCAGACGATTATTAGAACAAGTCCGCAAAGAGCAGCAGTATATAGAGCATCTGCGAGTGATTCCGATCACGAGTCAGAATCGCGCTTACATTTCCTCGATCGCGGAAATGAATGCGGAACAAGCAGATTTGCAGACCTTACAGCAGAACTTTAATCAGTTAAAAGCGCAAGTCAATGCAGAGGCTCCAATCGATTTGAAGAATCGAGCCTTGGAGCATTTGAATGATTTGCAAGAAGAATTGTTTACTCAGAAGAAAGTCGATGGCTTGACGTTAATTTATGTGTATCAATGGTTCCGAAAGCATTTGCCCAAACCTTTGGTACAGGCGGTGACAGATTTTGTCGATGCAGTCACCGCAACCATTTCTCATTCAGACAAATCGCATTGACCTATTCTTCGTCGAGTGGCAGTCCTCGTTTCACACGTCCTTTCGCAAAGAATCGTCCAAATTGTAGTTCATACACTTCATCTTCGTCTTGGGTTTCGACTTCGATATCTGATTTTGCGTAACTGACACAGAGTAATGCATATCCTTGCCGCTTCAACTCGGGTGAGAGTCCGACGGCTTCTGGCTGCTCTAAATGCCCCGATAAAACTCTCACCGCACAAGCGGTACAGGCTCCATTACGGCAGGAGAAGGGAAGTTCAACGCCTTGGGTTTCGCCGCTTTGGAGGATATAGCGATCGCTCGGCACTTCAAAAGAATAAAATTTATTTTCTTGGCGGTGATAAACACGAACAGTATGAAACTCAGGCATGATGATCAACAAATTTTGAATCTTCTCTATTCAGTATGCGACATGTTCTGTTACTATATGAATTCTGCGGCGTAAAAAGCTGCATGGTTTGGAGAGATGGCCGAGTGGTTGAAGGCGCAGCACTGGAAATGCTGTTTACGGGTGACTGTAACGAGGGTTCGAATCCCTCTCTCTCCGTTCTAAAGCCTCAGTAGATTAAGGTTTTCAGGAAGTCCTCGAAAATCCGAGAGTTCTTTTTGCTTCAAACATCAAATGCTTTTCACATTCGGTGACACAGGCTTGACAGACTTCGATGCACGATCGCGCAACGTGGGAATAAAGCGGGAACTGCGGCTGATAAAAGACGCGATCGTTCAGCAGAGTTGAGCGCAATCCTGGCAGACTCGCGCCCATTCCGTATCAGTCAGACACACTTGGCACAATGTTCACATTCGGAAGCGCAGTGAACCGCAGCATTAATAATCGACTGATATGGCTGATGAGGCATTGTTCGTTCTCCTAAGTTGAAGCTGAAACTCAACATCTTGAAGTCGCCCCTACCAAGCGTCAGGCATTCGATTTCTAGTTGAATGAGTCGCTTTATTTCATCCTGATTTTATTTTTGTATGTTCTTTTAGTCGGTAGGGATAGTTCTATCAAATCCTTAGCCTCAACCCTTGACTCTCTATCTGACTGGAGAGATCAGAATAAAGAGGTTCTATTACTCCAGCCTCTCTCAATGAAACGCTCCATGTTCAATTCTCGATTTTTAAGACGATCTCTCAAGTCAACGACGACCCAAACCGTTGTTGGAATCGTTGCAATTGCTACTCTCGCCGCCTGTTCCACCACAACTGGACAAAATCCTGCTACCAATTCTTCTCCTGCTGCCAGCACGATGCTGGGAATGGATCATAGCAATATGGATCACGGCAGTATGAATCATGGCAACATGATGATGGATTTAGGTCCAGCCGATGCCAGCTTTGATTTACGCTTCATTGATGCCATGACCCCACATCATCAAGGCGCGGTCGAGATGGCAAAAGAGGCGCAGCAAAAATCCAAGCGCCCAGAAATCAAGAAACTGGCGGCCGATATCATCAAAGCCCAGGATCAAGAGATTGGAGAGATGAAGCAGTGGCGGCAAGCCTGGTATCCCAAAGCCAATAGCATTCCGATGGCGTATGACTCGAAGATGGGACAGATGATGCCGATGTCGGCTGATCAGATGAAAGGCATGATGATGGGAATGGATTTAGGGGCTGCGGATAATCAGTTCGATTTGCGCTTTATTAATGCGATGATTCCGCACCATGAGGGAGCCGTTACGATGGCGCAGGATGCTCTGAGTAAATCAAAGCGTCCAGAAATCAAGAAGCTCGCTCAAGAGATTATCGCTTCGCAGGAGAAGGAAATTGCTCAGATGAAACAGTGGCGGAAAGCTTGGTATAACCAGTAGCCCATTTCATCTTAGTTTTAGGTTTGGCTGCGAAACTGTTGACTGGGTATCTGCTTGCTGCCTTTGGCTCATGCAGACTGTGTCGCAGCCGAATTCCTCCAGATTCTGCTGAACTCAACCTGCCCCGAACCTCTATCAAGGACGCGACCGATGCTTCACATTTCTTACCGTCCCAAGCGTTCTAGCGGTGCTTCTGCAACCGTCTTGGGCTTGTTGCTGATCATAGTAGCTCCCCAAATCACGCTAGCGCATGCTGGACACGGCAACGAGTTTCAGCATGACAGTCAGCCTGTCCAGACTGTGGGAGCGATTGAGGTGGATGCTGCTACCGCAGAACGTATGGGGCTGACAGTGGAATCCGTGAGCCGTCAACGTCTTGTCTCGGGTATCAAAACGACCGGACAGATTGAAGCCCAGCCGAATCAACAAGCAGAGGTAACAACGCCTGTTGGGGGAACCGTGTTGCGATTGTTGGTTAAGCCCGGAGAACAAGTCAGGGTAGGACAACCCGTTGCCATCATGACTAGTCCAGAGCTTGCCGAACTTCGCACCATTGCCCTTGATCGACAGTCCGAAGCAATAGGCAGCGTTCAACAAGCCGAGGCAGATTTACGCCTAGCGCAGCAAAACTATGAGCAGCAACAGCGAATTGCTCAAGCCGAGATTCAGCAGGCACAAGTGGCGTTAAATGTGGCTCAAGAGCAATATGACCGCGATCGCGACCTTCTTTCTACTGGAGCTATCCCCCGCCGTACCGTTCTAGAGTCCGAATCGAAACTCGCCGAGGCGAAAGCGGCATTTGCAAAAGTTAGAAGTCAGTTGCAAGTCTCTGAAGCTCAGGCACAACTTAAACGCGCCCAGTCTGCCGTTGATGTAGCGCAATCCAAGAGTCAATTGAGTGGGCAGACTTATCAAACTCGACTGAGGCAGTTAGGCGCAAGTGCGAATGCAGACGGGACAATTACCATCACAGCTCCTATTTCTGGAGTGGTCGCAGACCGAGAAGCGACAATCGGCGAATCGGGACAGGATGCGGGCAAAAAGATCATGACGATCGTAAATGGCAGTAGTGTATTGATCGCTGCCGATATCTATGAGAAAGATTTAGATAAAGTTCAACAAGGGCAAGGGGTACAGGTCAGAGTCAATGGCTTGCCGAATCGCATGTTTCGCGGACGAATTAGTGTGATCGGTGCAACGGTGCAAGGTGATACTCGTGTTGTTCCGGTCAAAGCGGAACTCGATAATGCTGATGGTGCGCTCAAGCCGGGAATGTTTGCTGAACTGGAAGTGTTAACAGATCGAACCCCTGTTGCAGTTTTGGCTGTTCCGAAATCCGCGATCGTTGAAACCAACGACAAGAAAAAGATTGTGTTTGTCCAAAACGGTCAAGCTTTCCAACCAACCGAAGTCTCACTGGGTCGCGAATCGGGAGAGTTTGTCGAGGTCACAAACGGGTTATTTGATGGCGATCGCGTGGTTACACAACGAGCCACTCAACTCTACGCGCAATCGTTACGCACTGGGGGCCAGAAAGAAGCGAATCATTCCCCTAACACTGTGACTTCTCAAAGTTCCATGCCTTTACCGTGGTGGGCAATTCTGCCTATCGGAGGTTTGCTGATCGGATCTACATTCTGGGCAGGGATGTATTGGGCGAATCGTCGTCAACGCTTTGCTTCACCTGTTCCCGCAGAGTCCAATGGATTTCATCCTAATCCAGAGATTGACCTGAATCATTTTCAATCCCAAAACGGCAAATTGCCGACTGAAGTGACCGAGAAACAGTTCGATCGTCCCCAGAATTAGACCTATGCTGAGTTCTATTGTGAGATGGGCGATCGCACGCCGTTGGGTAGTGGTTCTAGGAGCAATTATCGTAACGCTCTGGACAGTTCGCGCCATTCCTCAAATGCCGCTGGATGTCTTTCCACCGTTCGCACCGCCCCAAGTTGAAATTGAGACAGAATCGCCGGGACTTGCTCCCGAAGAAGTAGAGTCACTGGTGACGTTGCCGATTGAAAGTACAGTCAATGGAACGCCTGGAGTGACTGCGGTTCGATCTGCCTCTGCGCCGGGAATTTCGGTTGTTAAAGTCATTTTTGATTGGGGAACCGACATTTTTCAGGCACGGCAGCTTGTCACGGAACGATTACAGCAAGTTCAGACCAAGCTCCCAGAAGGCATCGAAACGCCGCGCATTTCTCCGATTAGTTCGCCGATCGGCACGATTCTCAAAGTCGCCTTGACCATCGAATCCGGAGCGCAAACTTCCATGATGGACGTGCGACGGTTCATCGATTGGCAAGTAACCAATCGATTGTTAGCCGTTCCCGGAGTCAGTCAAGTAACCGCGTATGGGGGCGAGGTTCGACAGTATCAAGTTCTCGTTGATCCCGCGCAACTCAAAGCCTTTGATGTTTCTCTAGAACAAGTTACACAAGCCGCTGCTGCTGCAAATCTCAATGCGCCGGGAGGATACCTGATCACACCGGATCAGGAGAAACTGATTCGAGGCATTGGGCGCGTTGAATCGATCGAAGACTTAAAGAAATCAGTCATCACCTCTCGCAAAGGTACTCCAGTCCGACTTGCAGATGTTGCGGAGGTGAAAATTGGTGCGGCTCTCAAGCGGGGCGATGGCAGTGTCAATGGTCAGCCTGCTGTGATTGTCATGATCAATAAGCAACCGCAAGCAGACACGCCGACCGTAACCCGTGCGGTAGAAGCCGCGATCGAGGAATTAAAAGCTGGATTGCCTAAAGGTGTGAATGTTGCAGTGACGTTTCGCCAAGATGATTACATTGCTGCATCGGTTGACAATGTGCGATCGGCGCTCGTTGAAGGCAGTGTGATTGTAGCTGCCATTCTGATTCCCTTTTTGATGAACTGGCGTACACTAGCGGTCTGCTTGCTCGACTTTTTTCTCACCTTGCTGTTTGCCTTGCTCGTCTGCTCTTGGTTAGGACTAGGGCTGAACACGATGACGCTAGGTGGGCTGGCAGTCGCGATCGGAACGGCAGTTGATGATGCGATCGTCTATGGCGAAAACACTTACCGCAACCTCCGAGAAAATCGCCTGTCGGCTCATCCTCGTCCAATGATGGAAGTCATCTACGAAGGTAGCCAGGAGGTGCGGGAATCGCTGATTGGCGCAACACTAATCGGAGCCGTAGTCTTTTCTCCGATTTTTACGTTAAGCGGAGTCGAGGGGCGCATCTTTACGCCGATGGGCATTGCTTATCTGATTGTCGTGGTGGTGTCTAGTTTAGAATCCTTGGTGTTGTCGCCAGCGTTGTGTGCCATCCTGCTACCCCAAGGACGACTACAAGAGAAAGAACCTTGGGTTGCTCGTGCCTGTAAGCGGTTTTATCATCCTCTGTTGCGGTTTGCGATGCGGCGATCGGTGCTGATTTTATCGCTCTCCGCGGCTTTACTGGTGATATCGCTCTCGATCGTTCCCACACTTGGACGACAATTTCTCCCCGAATTTCAAGAGCAAACTTTAGTCAACACCCTGACTCTCTATCCAGGTACTTCACTCGAAGTTACTAATCGAGCTGGATTTGCCCTAGAAGAAGCACTCAAGACCGATCCTCGCTTCAATTACATTCAAACTCGCTCAGGACGCGCTCCAGGAGATGGGGATGCAGGAGGAGTCAATTTTGCCCACTTGGATGTGGATTTAAGTGAAAAGGGTTTGGCAGACCGTCCTGCTGCTATTAATAAGCTACGAGAAGAATTTGCCAAACTTCCAGGTGTTGCAACGGGAATTGGTGGATTTATTTCCCATCGTATGGATGAAGTGTTGTCGGGGGTGAGAAGTCAGATTGCGGTCAAAATCTTTGGTGCAGATTTAGAGCAGTTACGGACGATCGGACAACAAATCGAAGCGCAAATGCAAGCCATACCGGGAATTGTCGATTTGCAGCTTGAACCACAAGTGCCGATCAATCAGGTGCAGATTGTATTGAATCGCGATGCCGCTGCACGAGAAGGACTATCCATTGGGCAGTTAGCAACCACGATTGAGACTGCACTGAATGGGCACGTCGTGTCTCAAGTTCTAGAAGCTCAGCAAACGTTTGATTTAGTCGTGTGGCTCAAACCTAAAGCCCGCGATAACCTGAGTACGATCGAGAATCTTCTCATCGATAAGCCCAGTGGTGGCAAAATTCTCCTAGCTCAAGTAGCGACGATTCGTAACGGAACAGGACCCAATACGATCAACCGCGAGAAAGTCTCTCGTCTGATTGTAGTCTCCGCCAATGTGAGTGGACGAGACTTACGATCGACCGTCAACGAAATCCAAGCCAAAATCAAGCAAAACGTTGCGATTCCCTCTGGCTACTTTGTGCAGTATGGCGGACAGTTTGAGGCAGAAGAACGGGCAACTCAAAATATTTTGGTGTTCAGCGCAATCGCATTTGTCATCATTTGCATCCTGATGTATCTCTCAGTCAAATCCATTGCCTCAACTGCCATGATCATGATCAACTTGCCGATTGGGTTAGTCGGTGGAGTGATTGCAGTTGCACTTACAGGCGGCGTTATTTCTGTTGCGTCGCTAGTTGGGTTTGTCACGTTGTTCGGGGTTGCCACTCGCAATGGATTGCTGTTAGTCGATAACTACAACACTAAATTTGCCGAAGGAATGCCGCTCAAAGATGTCTTGATCAAAGGCTCGATGGAACGGCTCAATGCGATTCTGATGACCGCTTTTACGTCGGCTTTGGGATTAGCGCCTTTGGTTGTGGCGGGTGGAGCGGGAAAGGAAATTTTGCAGCCGTTGTCGATCGTTGTGTTAGGCGGACTTTTCACCTCAACTGCATTAACCTTGCTCGTGATTCCTGCTCTATATTCGCAGTTTAGTAAGTTTCTCGTGCCCAATTTTCCCCATCATCACCCTCAAAAAAACTATGAACATTAAGCAATCGATCACCCTTACGATAGTCGGTCTAGGACTTCTCTTAGGAGCTTGTAGCAACAGCAGTAACACCGCTACAAATCCAAGCGCGAGTCCTGCAACAACAACGCCCACGACGACTGCTTCCCCCAGCACCGCAGCGACTACAGCTAAAACTGAATCCGGTGGAAAGCATGGTGGAAAAGGAGGACAGACTATTGAGACAGGCGTTTACCATCTAGAATTCATTCCCCAACCAGAAGCGAACGGAACCCATTTAGATTTCTACTTACAAAAAGGCGACAATCACGAAGCAGTTCCCAATGCGAAGGTCACAGCGCAAGTTCAACTTCCAGACGGAACCCAGAAAGCTCTAGACATGAAATATGACCCCGTAGATAAACACTACGCGGCTTTACTCCCTGGCACGGCAGTAGGAGAATACAAAGTCGCCATTCTGACCGATATCAGTGGCGAAAAAGTCAACGGTCGCTTTAGTTTCAAAAAGTAGGCTGGCTACAAAAAAAGATTGATGTGATGCTCTGTATTAATGACTCAATTTGACCCGACGCAGCAGCATCGCATTGATCGAGACAATCACAGTCGAAATGCTCATAAATAAGGCTCCAACGGCTGGAGAAAGCAAAATTCCAAATGGATAAGCAATTCCAGCCGCTAAGGGAATGCCAATCACGTTGTATCCCGTTGACCAGAATAGATTCTGAATCATTTTGTTGTAGGTGGCTTTGGCAAGCTGAAGAGCATAGGTGGCATCGAGTGGATCATTTTTCACTAACACCAAGTCAGCCGACTCGATCGCGACATTGGTACCAGCCCCGATCGCGATTCCCAAATCTGCTTCAAACAATGCAGGTGCATCATTGATACCATCTCCGACAAAAGCAGTGGGTTTCTCTGCTTTTAATCGTCGCACTAGGGTTGCCTTATCTTGCGGTAGCACTCGCGCATAGTAGCGATCGATGCCCAATTCTGCTGCAACGGTTTTCGCCACCGCTTCTGCATCACCCGTAATCATCACGGTTTCAATGTTCATTTCATGCAATCGCTGAATGGCTTCTCGTGCCCGTTCTCGAATCTGGTCAGCTAATCCAATCACAGCTAAAACTTGTTGATCGTTGAGAAGCACGATCGCGCTTTCTCCTCGCGATTCAATTTCTTGCAATCCTTTTCGTAGCGCTGACGGAAACGTTAAATTCAACTCTTCTGCCCATTCGGGTCGTCCGACTCGATAGCGTTGAGCGTTGACGGTTCCTTCCACACCTCGACCAGGAATCGCTTTGAACTCGCTCGCTTGAACCAGATGAATCTGGCGATGCTCGGCTTCTCCCACAATTGCCTGTCCTAGCGGGTGCTCTGACAATGACTCCAGCGAAGCGGAAATGGTTAATGCGTCTAGTTCATTAATGCCGTCTGTATCCATGTGCTGCACCCCGAATCGTCCTTCGGTCAGGGTTCCGGTTTTATCAAATGCGATCGCTTTAATATCTCTCGCTCGTTCAAACGCTTCCCGGCTACGAACTAAAATACCGTTCTTCGCAGACATCGCTGTTGCATTTACGATCACCAAAGGAATGGCTAAACCCAACGCATGAGGACAGGTAATGACTAACACTGTAACGGCACGATTGATGGCAAAGGTTAAGCCTGAGTTTGCTGCTAGCCAGACCACAAACGTTAAGGTGCTAACGCCGATCGCGATTAAGGTTAACCAATACGCAAGCTGATCTGCTAAGGCTTGATATCGACTTCTAGAACTTTGCGCCTCCTCGACCAGGCGCATAATTTGGCTTAATGTCGTTTTGTCTCCAGTGCGAGTCACTTGAACAGTTAAAGCTCCCTCACCGTTAACGGCTCCCCCAACCACTTCATCACCCATCTGTTTCGTCACTGGGCGAGATTCTCCAGTCAGAAAGGCTTCATTCACACTCGAAGCACCTTCAGTGATTTCGCCATCAATCGGAATTTGTTCTCCCGGACGAATGAGAATACGATCGTGCTCGGTTAAGGTACTCACCGAGACATCCTCAATGCGCCCGTTGGTCAATCGATGTGAGATCGCAGGCACTAAATCTGCTAAATGTTCTAAAGCACGACTCGCCCCTTGCACTGAAGCCATTTCAATCCAATGTCCGAGCAACATCACATCGACCAGTGTTGCTAACTCCCAGTAGAACGGATCACCTGGCAAACCAAACGTCACTGCCAAGCTGTAGACAAACGCAACGGTGATCGCCAGCGCAATCAGCGTCATCATGCCAATCTTGCCTCGTAGTTCGTACCAAGCACCTTTCAGGAATGCCCAGCCGCCATAGAAGTAAATGACAGTTGCCAAGATTGGCGTAATCCAATTGCTTCCTTGTAGATCAATCGCCTGATAGCGAAACCATTCTTGAAACAGTGGCGAAAAATAGAGAATCGGCAAAGTCAGCACCAAGCAGATGAAGAACCGCCGCTTGAACATCTCCGGGCTATGCCCTGCGTGTCGGTCATGCCCACCATGCTGACCGTGACCCTCGTGTTGGTGTGGGGCGGGATTAGGCAGATTTGATTCGAGTTGTTGTTCATGATCGGCGTGCCCAACATATCCCGGATCAGAATGATGTGGATGATTCGAGTGGTCGTGGTGCATGATGAATCGCTCCTCGATCGTGGATCGTTTGCCTTATATTCATATTGGCGAAGAATTCTCAAATTGCTATGAAAGATTGGGTGCGTTTAGGCAAGATCAACCTTGAGATAGAGCAATGTTCGTGTGAACAATAATGTTGAGCCGCAAATATTTCATAGCAATTTTATGATGTTGTGCAAGCTTGAGAATAGAACTGCTATGGATACTCACTTAGGCGTTACTCATGTTTCTAATCTGAGTATGAATGTACGTCAGACTAGCACATCAGGAAGCACGTGAAGCCCTAGCAGAATTTGGAAAGGAGGATTCACACCATACTGTTTTGTTGATTTAAACTCCGTTGGCGATCGCTCACAACTTCCTCATAATTTAGACCTAGCTTAGAAAAGAAGAGTCTAATATTTCTAGACTTTTACAAGGAGGGAACATCATCATGAGAAAAATATTGCTTTACAGTTTTGCAGGGCTATTAACTAGTAGCACAGTTATAGGACTACTCAATATCAGTCGTATCGAAAGTCTCAGTGCCGCACCTACTTCTCAAACTCCTGCTAACAGATCACATTCTCCTCAACGACCCATCATGGGACAAGTCGATCGTCACTTCATTGAAAGGATGATTCCACACCACGAGGAAGCCGTAGAGATGGCTCAATTAGCTTCCAGTCGGGCTAAACATTCTGAAATTAAGAGGTTAGCTGCATCTATTATTCAAGACCAAACCCGCGAAATTAACCAGATGCGAACCTGGTACAAGGCTTGGTACGGGACAAACGTTCCAGCAGTGTCGTCTGGAATGGGCAGGATGGGGAACCGCTCAGGAATGATGGGGAACCACTCAGACAGGATGGGAATGCACCAAAGCGGAATGAGCATGGAGATGGATTTGCAGGCATTAAAAAATGCGCCCGACTTCGATCGAGAATTTATCCGCCAAATGGTTCCCCATCATCAAATGGCAGTCCACATGGCTCAGATGCTGCTGAATCGGACTAATCGTCCCGACATGCGGAATCTTGCTCAATCAATTATCAAATCTCAGATGGCTGAAATTACTCAAATGCAGCAGTGGAACCAAGCCTGGTATCGGTAAATTTTCCCCTATTCCAGAAGGAGCCTAAGCCTTAAGTTGATTGAAAAAATTTCTATGCGAATACTACTAGTTGAGGATGAACCAGATTTAGGGGCGGCAATTCAGCACGCCCTCAGTCGGGATAAGTATGTTGTGGATTGGGTTCAAGATGGCACAGAAGCGTGGAACTGTCTTGATAATTCCCAAGTTCATTACACCTTAGCGATCTTCGACTGGTTACTACCAGGACTATCTGGGATTGAGCTTTGTCGGCGGCTACGATCGCAGTACAATCCCCTCCCGATTCTAATCTTGACAGCAAAAGACCGTATGGAAGATAAAGTCATGGGACTCGATGCCGGAGCCGATGATTACCTCGTCAAACCGTTCGGCATGGCAGAACTGCGGGCACGACTACGAGCCTTACAGCGTCGATCGCCTCAATTTCAGCCACCCCAGCTTCAAGTTGGTTATCTCCTTTTGGATTACAGCACGGCTACAGTTCAGACGACTCAGCCTCAACGACAAATGATTCCTCTGACAGCTAAAGAATTTCAGCTTTTGGAGTATTTTATGCAGCATCCTAATCAGATTCTCACTCGCGACCAATTAATGAATCAAGTTTGGGATTTACAAGCTGATCCCATCAGCAATGTGGTTCCTGCCCAAATTCGTCTTCTGCGGCGTAAGTTAGCGGACTATGGCTGTGAAGGGCTGCTAGAGACTGTCTACGGGCTAGGCTATCGCCTGAATGCCAAAGGATAGCGATGCAACAGAACCAACTCTTCAACCGAACACGCTGGCGATTAGCAAGCTGGTATACCGGAGTCATGAGCTTGATTCTAGTCATGTCTGGAGGTGTGGCTTATCAGTTGCTCACTGAGGCGCACTGGCACGCTCTACATCAAGAGCTAGAATCTGTTTCAGGCACCCTACACGACGGGCTAGAACCGATCTTGGAGCAGCCTGGACAGATCAACGATCGTGTTTCTCAACTCCTGCCAGGGCTGTGCCTCACCTCAACGCTTTGTGCTGAACCGACAGAAGAACGTCATGTTTTAGGAGCCGTACAGCAAGAAGGATATTACATGCGGTTTCTCGATCAATCTGGACAACTGATCGCGACAAATGGACATCCTCCGAAAGCAATTTCAGATCAGCTACAACAATCTCTCTGGCAAACGCTGGAAACGCCTGATGGAAAACGCTATCACCAAATCTCTATTCTTCTCAAGAATAATCAACATGCTCCTTGGGGCTACTTACAGGTAGGTCGATCGCTGCAAGAATTCGACCACTATTTGGCGACCTTGCGGCTTACTTTTCTGCTAGGACTGCCGATCACTATTCTTTTTGTGATTGCTGCAAGTTGGTGGTTAGCTGGATTAGCGATGCGACCCGTGTATCGCTCGTATCAACAAGTGCAGCAATTTACAGCAGATGTTGCTCACGAATTGCGAACGCCTTTGGCTGCGACGAAAGCCACGATTGAATCTGTTCTAGAACTCGAAACATTACCAGAACCAGAAGCTCGAAATACGCTATACACGATCGAGCGCCAGAACAATCGCCTCGCTCAACTGGTTCAAGATTTGCTGCTCTTGTCTCGCATGGATCTGCAAGTCTTGCCTGTGAAACATCAACCGTGTTGCCTGAATTCTTTGCTGACAGATGTGTTAGATGAATTTAGTGCAATGGCGATCGCGGCTGATATTGATCTCAGACTGGATGTTCGAGTACCTTATCCTGTTTATGTCCTAGGTAACGAGGAACAGCTTTTTCAGTTAATCGCTAACTTAGTCACAAATGCCATTCAATACACACCCGCGGGTGGCAACATTACAGTTTCGCTGGGCTGTGACTCGAACCATGCAGTGATTCAAGTTCGAGATACAGGAATTGGGATTGCTTCTGAAGACCAGCCGCGAATTTTTGATCGATTTTATCGAGTTAGCCGCGATCGCTCTCGCCAGACTGGTGGAGCCGGATTAGGACTCGCGATCGCACTTGCAATCGCGAAGCAACACAATGGCAACATTCTAGTTCAGAGTGCGATTGGTCAGGGAAGTGAATTGATCGTTCGCTTACCACTCAAATGAACGCACTACCTTCTACAGAGGTGATGAGCGCGAGGAGCTTATCTGCTGATCACCGAAACACTAGCCATGTGCCCAAAAGCTTTCATGAAACACCACAATTCCTTGGGGAACCTTCTTGGTAAACGGCAAGACTAGGAAAAACTCTGGTGGAACCCCTTCATAAATCAGTTCTGGAACGTTCCGGAAACCAAAGCGCTGATAGTAGTTCGGATCACCCACAAGAGCACAACCCTGTCCGCCCATCTCTTTTAGCAAAGACAACCCCTCATTGATGAGCGATGTTCCAATCCCTTGTTTTTGATGGCTAGGTACTACTGACACAGGACCGAGACCATACCATCCCTCTGAACCGTCAGAAAGGGTGACAGGAGAAAAAGCGACATGCCCAACAACCTGGTCGTCCTGTTCTGCTACAAGCGACAAAGTTAGTGCGCCTGAGTTGCGTAACGCCTGGATGATAAATTGCTCGGTGTGATTGCTGATTGGAAGGGTCTTGAAGGCAGATATTGTGACTTGGGTGATTGCTTCAATATCGGATGGAGTCTCTTTTCTGACAATCATTTGAATCTCTCGTTTATTGTTGCATTGCTGTTACGACTCGTATGACGACCAACCCCGCTGGAACAAGACGAGCAAGGTTGGACTATTGCAAAGCTGACGGGCAGCTTCACGATCGAACCGTTCGATCGCGACTGCCTCAAATTTGATTCTCTCACTGAGCGAGTCCGCCATTCTCGAACTGAAGATTTCATTTCAGAACGTTACGATCGCGGTTCAAAGCTTGGTTTCGCGACCACTGCAATTCCCAGTACGCGAATTTGATGTCGATGTAAAACTTGTATTGCAGCTCTCGCTGTTGCTCCAGTGGTGTAAATATCATCAATCAATAAAACGGGGCGGTTTTGTGTTGCCCCTTTGCCGATCGCGAATGCTTGCGTCAAAGTTTGCTCTCGAGCTTGAGGTGACAATCCAAACAATGCCTCAGTTGCTCGAATTCGCTGTAATCCTTTGGGCTGATGAGCATCTCCAGTGATCTGACAAAATGCCCGTGAAATCAACTCTGCCTGGTTATAACCGCGTTGCTGTTGTTTCTCAAGATGCATCGGAATTGGAATGACCGTCAGCTTGCCTGGATGCAATCTTGCTTTGAGCCACGATCGTCCTAATTCCTCGCCGAGTAATCTTCCTAACTCAGGATGACGCTCATATTTCAATGCCGCGATCGTACGCTTGAGCGTATCGGTATAGTTTCCCCAAGCAAAAATTCGCTGCTTCCAGAACTGTGTGGGGTCTGAAAATTGATCTCGGTCTAGTCTTTTCCGACAGCTTGCACAAAGATAGGTTGAGGTAGAACGATCGCACAACGGGCAAGACTTCTGCAAAATCAGACTTAAAACCCCGTCTAACATCACGCTTCACCAGCAAACCGATCTCAACGTTCCCAAACATTCATTTATTCTGATCAATTCCAGATTGCTCGATCGAGTCTCGTACAATCGAAAATTATCTTGATAGTTTTAGGCTGTGGATACTCTGTTCTCAATCCATCAAATTGAAGCTCAACCCTTGGGTATGGTTGGAGAACAAGCATACCATCTCAGTCTGATGGCTCAAAAAGGCTATCCAGTCATCCCAACGGTTGTGATAATTGCAACTCGGTTTCGTAACTTTCTCGAAACCATTCACTGGCTGCAACCGCTCTTTGCCGATTTGCCTTCTTCCTCGCTCCGTCTCAATCTGAAAGACTCTCAGCAACTGCAATCGATCGCTCGTCAAATCCGTCAAACGATTCAACATGCTGAACTGCCGGAGGCTTGGCTCACCGAGCTTCAAAGCGCGATCGCTCAATTTCCAGTGCTCAGCAATCCCCCGGCTGTGATTCTGCGCCCCTCGATTTTTATTCAAGATTTTGAGGCGACAACTGATGAACTATCACGCCTACTGGAACCCCAAATCTGCTGGACAGATCAACAGAGCTTAGGTGCTGGCTTAAAAGCGCTCTGGGCAGAACTGTTTCGGGCGCGAAACTTAGTCTACTGGCAAAGCGCCAAACTTGAACTGCACCAGATTCAGTTTGCGGTCATGATGCAGCCAATCGGAGACGCGATCGCGTCTGGATCATTGCAGCCGCATTCGATGAATTGGGAACTCACCGCAACTCGCGGGTTAGAAACTGCGATCGCACGAGGCGAAGCATCACCAGAAATCTATCAGATTCAGGGCGATCAAATGCGGCTGCAACAGGCAGGACGGCAAACGGTTTCCTATCAGATTCAAGCGGGCAAAGAAGAACCGTTGGCTCGACTCACCATTCACGAGGCGGCTTCAATCTTACAGCCGCCTCAGCAATTCGCTTTGCTTTCATTAGCTCAAACCTTGCATACTCCTGCTGTTCTGGAGTGGCAATTCTATCCCTCACAGCTTTACATCACCCAAGTGCATGACCGTGACCCCATCGTGAATCAACTGCCTTCCCCACAACCTGCTGAAAATACTCTCTCATCTGGGCTTGCTGCCGCTCCTGGAGTCGCGATCGCGCCTGCTTATGTCCTCACCGATCTCCACCTTCCCGAATTTTCGCTGCCTGAGGGATCGATTTTGGTCACTCCTATGATTTTGCCAAGTTGGGTTCCCTTCCTCAAATCTGCGGCGGCTATCGTCTCTGAACAAGGCGGAATGACCAGCCACGGAGCAATTTTGGCACGCGAATTGGGGATTCCCGCAGTTGTAGGCGCAACTGATGCGACGCAGCGCATTCACACGGGAGACCTAATTTTAGTCAATGGTGATACAGGGGGCGTTGAGCGGACGACTCAGCCACAAGCAGTAACCAAGCCGATTTCATCGAGTTCACGATGGAATCTCAATGCGACTTCATTAATGTTGAATCTCAGCCAAACGGATTCTATTGAGCGATCGATCGACCTTGAAATTGACGGGGTAGGACTGTTGCGATCGGAATTGCTGCTCGGCGGAAAGTTGAATGCTCAACTGTCGGATCAGATCCAGCACTTTACTCGATCGTTTGCGCCACGTCCCGTTTTCTATCGCAGTTTAGATCTGCGATCGCATGAATTTCAGTCTGCGGCTGAAGCCAATCCGATGCTAGGGATGCACGGCACACTCAGCTATCTTCAAAATTCAGAATCATTTGATTTTGAACTCGCTGCGTTAAAACAAGCGGTTGATGCAGGATGTTCTAATTTGCGGTTAATTTTGCCGTTTGTGCGAACCGTTGAAGAATTTATCTTTTGCCGCCGTCGAATTGAGCAAGCGGGTTTGTTGGATCTGCCGACCTGGATCATGGCAGAAGTACCTTCAGTTCTCTTTTTGTTGCCGGATTATGTTCGAGCAGGTGTGCAGGGAATTTGTATTGGAACGAGTGATTTGACGCAGTTAATTTTGGCAGTCGATCGCGATCACAGTGCAATGGCAAAGAGTTTTGATGAGTCTCATCCTGCTGTGCTGGCTGCGATCGCTCAATTAATCCAAACGGCGCATCAGCTCAACATTCCTTGTACGATTTCAACACAAGCAGCGCTCACGCCTAAGTTCGTCGATTGCTTAATTGAGTCGGGAATAGATGCGATTTCGGTCAATCTTTCTGCGGTTGAAACCGCTAATCGTGAGATCGCACGGGCTGAACAGCGATTGATGTTACGAAAAATTCGCGATCGCAAATCAATCTAAGCGCGAGCCGCTCGATTTCATCAACTATTCAACCGAGCAGGTATGATCAGCGAATCAATTTATCGATCGTGTTGCTCATGACTTCGATTCGCCTGCCCCGGTTTCTCAATGCAACAGAACGCCCGTCCCTCTCGCGTCAAATGATGCGAATTGGGGCTGCAATTGTTCTGGTCTTTGTCGCGATCGCGCTGCTTGCACCGATACTACAAGCGATCGGACTGCTGCAAAGTCCAACCGAATTTTTGGATAATCCCCCCCATGCGGCTCCGAGTTCTGCGCATTGGTTTGGAACTTCAAATCTCGGCTATGACGTGTTTTCACGAACGTTATTTGGCACTCAAGCCGCCATTCAAGTCGTGATTTTAGCAACGGCGTTGAGCTTGATTATCGGAGTGCCGTTGGGCATGGTGAGCGGATATCGAGGGGGATGGCTCGATCGCGCTTTATTATTTCTCATGGATACCATCTACACCTTGCCTGGATTGCTCTTATCGGTCACGCTGGCATTTGTAGTTGGGCGAGGCGTATTCAACGCAGCGATCGCGTTAAGTATTGCCTATGTTCCTCAGTATTATCGAGTCGTTCGCAACCAGACGGTCAGCGTCAAGACTGAACTCTTCATCGAAGCAGCACAAGCGATGGGCGCTTCAACCTGGCGTGTGCTCTCTAAATATCTATTTGCCAACGTGATTCAGAGCGTTCCCGTCTTATTTACTTTGAATGCGGCAGATGCGATTCTCACTCTCGGTGGCTTAGGATTTCTGGGGTTAGGCTTGCCCGCCGAAGTGCCAGAATGGGGGCATGATTTAAGAGAATCGCTAGATGCTTTAGCCACCGGAGGAATTTGGTGGACTGCCCTATTTCCTGGACTCGCGATGACGATCATGGTCGTCGGACTCTCACTTTTTGGTGAAGGGTTGAATGAATTTGTCGATCGTAAAACGCGCTAAACTCAAAATCCCCCAACTCCTCAGAGCTAGGGGATTTTATGGATGAATCATAAAAATTCAATCGATCTTAAACGTCCGCTGCCCCTTCAGACACGCGGGTATCGCCTTCAGCATTACCATCACTCTCATCGCGGTTTCCATCCCGTCTGCCCCGATTCCCGAAGCGACCTGTATTCGTGCGCTTACGGAACTTCCGCGCGTAAGCTTGGTTACGCAGAGCTTTTTCTTTCTTTTGGTTACGGCGCTTAGCCATTGTTTACCCCTTAACTTGACACGTTCTTAGCTGTAAATTAGACGCAGTTGACGATTATATTGCATTAGGTGAGGCTTTTTCTAGTCCCCTTAACGTTTTCCTAAATCGAAAACGTAATCCAGATTACAGCTTAGCTCGAATCTCGCGATCGCGAAGATGAAAAATTTATAGCAATGTCTGCGCAAAAGCTAATGCTTCTTCACGGTTCGTGATTTTGCCCTCTGCCCGCGCTAACTGCAACGCTGCCAATAATCGACCAATCTGAGGACTCGGCGGAATGCGTAGTCCGGTCATCAAATCTTGACCTGTCAAAATAGGATGCGGATGTGCAACCGGATCAGTCGGATCTAAAAAGCGATCGACCAATCGTCGCACTGTCTCGACCGGAATCCGCATCGCGAGACCGAGCAGTGCGATCGCTGGAAAAACCGCGCCAATCGACTGAAAGAATTGATACTGTTCGGCTCGTGACCAATTGGAAATCTCCGGCGATCGCAAGTGCGGCAACGCCTTCACAACAGTACTGACCGCTTGAATTTCAGCCCGACTGTACTTGAGTCGCCACAACTGCGCTTCGGCGAGCGCGGGATCTTCAGGCAGGAGGCTCGCAAGTTTCGCGATCGTCACCCACGTCCGAACAGAGCCTTTCGCCTCAGAAGCCTGCGGCGTTCCGCGCACGGTTCGGCTCAATTCTGACCAGAATTCCGTCCAATTCTCCTGAATATGAACTGTGACATCATCGATCGCCCCAACCTGCGTTAAATGCTCGATCGTGGCACTCGGCAACCAATCTTGCAGCAATCCATCCTCGCAGGCAGTTTTAATCCAGCCCGTTCCTCGCGCTGATCCCAATAGATAATTCAGTTCGGATTGCACCCGTTCCGCTGCAATTTTGCTCAAATTTGGAGCCAGGTGACGAATTGCCTGTTGAGTCTCCGGTTCCAGTGAAAATCCAAGCTGTGCTGCCTGACGATAAGCACGCAACAACCGCAGCGGGTCTTCTGCTAAATTCTCGATCGACACCATTCTCAACCGCTTGCGCTGCAAATCCTCATAACCATGCAGCGGATCGAGCAAATCTTTCGTATGCGGGTTATAAGCGATCGCATTCACTGTAAAATCGCGCCGTCGCAAATCATCCTCAAGAGTCGCTCCCACCTGCTGAGCAAAATCAGCTGTGCCTTGTTCAAACACTACTCGGGCGATCTGTCGTTCCGCATCCAGCACCACAAACCCCGCCCGATAATGTCGCGCGATCGCCTGCGCCGTCTCGACCGCACCACTCGGAAGCACAAAATCCAAATCGAGATACTCAGAATGCCGATCCAGCAGCGCATCGCGTACCGTTCCGCCAACCAAACAGGCAGAATCGGGTAGCCACTTGAGACTGAAAGGCCACGTCTCCGGAGAGAGTGCCGAGGAAACCAATGCCACGTTGCGATAATGTTCTAACTGCAAATTCACTGCGTTCAGCCAACCCTAGATCGAAGTCGTAATTTAACAAAAAACCAGTCAGAGAAAACTTTTCAGCTTCCGATGCGCAACATAACTCAACCTAAAATGAGATGAAGAATTGAATGCGCCTGAGTTAGAGTAACAGAAAATCCTGCTCGAAATGCCGTCCACTCTATCCTGAAGCAGAGTTATGTGTATTTGCGTCAATTGCCATTACGTCGATCGCTGCACAACCTACAATGCAGTCGAAACTCAACACGAACAGCCTCATTTAACCGAAACGCCTGATTTTGAAGCAACCGAACCCACGATTAACGTCAATATTCGCGATCGTGGCGATCACATTGAGATGGAATGGGATGTTGTCGGATGTCTCAGTTTCAAAGAAGAAACAGGCAAATGGGCAAAACTTCGACCCGGAGAGTTAATCCCAACTTAATCAAAAGTTCCGTAAATTCCGAATTGCACTGGCAATTTGAATGTAATTTGAACCCTGGTTCGAGGGAATCATAAGTCTAAAGACCTTACTCCGCGAGAACCAGGGTTCAAGCTTATGCGTTTCATTCGTCGTCCTTCATTTCATGTGACTGCTGCAATTGCCGCATTCGGGTTAGTGGCTTGTCCGGCTTTTGCGCAGGACACAAAGCCCGATGCGCCGAAGCCCTCCCCTGAAGTGGCAAAACAGCTTCAGGACGCGCAAAATTTCTTTAGCCAAGGGGAAGGTCGTGCCCGCGATGCCAAATACCGCGAGGCATTAGAGTCATTCAATCAAGCGATTCAAATGAATCCGACTTGGGGCAGTCCCTATGTCAGTCGGGGGGCTGTGAGATCGAAGCTAGGGGATCATCTTGGGGCGTTGCAAGATTTCGATCAAGCTGCCACGCTCAATCCCACAGATGCGATGATTTATGCGCATCGTGGCAGTGCTCGATTTAGCCTCGGAGATACCGCAGCCGCTTTGAATGATTTGGATCAGGCGATTACGTTGAACCCAAATCTAGCTGCTGCTTATGTGAATCGCGGTTACATCCGGACTCAAACTCAAAACTGGGATTCGGCGATCGCAGATTTCGATCAGGCGTTACGGGCTGAACCCAAATTTGTCCCGGCGCTCGTGAACCGTGGGTTTGCAAAATTGCAAAAAGGCGATCGTCAATCCGCCTTGAATGATCTAAATGAAGCGATTAAAATTCAGCCTAATTCAGCAGAAGCATTGATTGCACGCGGCGCGATCAACTACGAAATTGGTGAATCAGAGGCTGCGATCGCCGATTTCTCCCAAGCGATTCGGATTAAACCGACTGCGGCAGAAGCGTTTTATAATCGCGCGCAAGTCAATGCAAAACTAGGCTATCTCGAAGCCGCAGAAGCCGACCTGACGCAAATGGCAAAGCTGACTCCCGATCGCGCAAGCGTATTTCATCAACGGGGTAAAATCCGCGCTGCTTTAGAGAATATTGAAGGAGCGGCGGCTGATTATAATCAAGCCCTCAAACTCGATCCAAATTTCGCAGAAGCCATCAAGAGCCGGGGCGATCTCCGAGCAACGGCAGGCGATAAACAAGGCGCGATCGCCGATTATTCTCAAGCCGTGCAAATGCAGCCAAGCTTTGCAGGTGCATTATCTCAAAGAGCAGTCGTGCGATCGCAACTTGGCGATCGTGCTGGCGCAACTCAAGATCTCACAGCAGCCATTAGCGCTGATAGCAATAATCCTGCTCTTTACGAAGAACGGGGCATGGCACGTATAGAATCGGGCGATTTACAAGGCGCGATCGATGATTTTACCCAAGCGATTCGGCTTGATTCGAGCCGAGCTAATGCGTTTTACCAACGTGCGATTTTAATGGGTGGGCTAGGCGATTTGCAGAGTGCAATCGCTGATTTACAACGTGCATCTGATTTATATCTTCAGAAAGGGGATGCAGAAGGTTATCGCAACACCTTAAGCGAATTAAATCAACTGTAAGGTGCCGTTTTATCGCATTTTCCCAAATCGGGTTTTGGTTTTGCTCAACTTGTACATAGAGACTGTTATCCAATGGGCACGATCGCTAAATTGAATTTAGCGATCGTATTTTTTTACCAATCGACTTGCTTGCGTTCATGTAAAACTCGGCCAAACACAGCCTCAGTCTGTTGCGCGAGCTTCGCCCAATCAAATCGCCGCGCTAAATCCTCATACGCATTATTCACCAGCGATCTCGCAAACTCTGGTCGTCTCAATATTTCCAAAATCCCCCACGCGATCGATTCGGGATTATTCACCCAAGTCACAATTCCCGTCCGCCCATGTCGAACCACTTCGGGAAATCCACCCGCATCCGAGACTACAACCGGAACCCGTGCGGCAAAACTCTCTAACGCCACAATTCCAAATGGTTCATACAAACTAGGAAACACCGCGCAATCTGCGATCGTCTGAAATCGATCCAAATCCTGATCGGGCATAAATCCCGCAAAATAACAGCGATCCCAAATGCCGAGCGCTTTTGCCTGCTGCTTCAAATGCTCTGTATGTCCGCCCCCGATGAAAATCAACTTCACCCGCTGATTCATCTCATGCAAAATTTTGGGAGCCGCAGCAATTAAACCTGCAACTCCCTTCTCATGCGTCATCCTGCCTACGTAATAGACAATCTTTTCGTCATCTAAGGCAAATCGCCGCCGAAACTGCCAATAATCAAACTCCGGATCAAGCTTCTTCTTTTCGCGCCGAATGCCGTTATAAACCACATCAATCTTGTCCCACGGCGTATTCAGGGTTTGTTCAACTTCTCGCCGCATAAAATTTGTACAGACAATGACTCGCCAAGCTTCATGAGTCAATACTTTCTCTTTGTCGTGCACATGCTGCTGAACCGCATTAAAAATTCCGCTATGCCGTCCATGTTCCGTCGCATGAATCGTGGCAACCATCGGGGTCTTGAAATGATGTTTCAGCGCGATCGCGGCATCGCTAACGAGCCAATCATGCGCATGAATTACATCAAATCCCCCTTCCTCTAGCATCAACTTACCCCCATGCTGACCCATGCTTTCATTCATCGCCCCGACCCACTGAAAGAAGTCATCATGTTTCGCAACGGCAACCCGATGAACCTGCACCCCATCGACGACTTCAAAATGCGGAGCCTGCCCAAACTCAACCGTGATCAGATGAATCTCATGCCCCAAATTCACCAACTCCGGGTAAAGTTCTGCAACATGGCGAGCGATCCCGCCCACAAGACGCGGTGGAAATTCCCAAGTCAGCACCAAAATCTTCATCTCTCAACGCCCTTTACCGCGTGGTATGTTCCAATTTACTAGCTTTGAGTACCTACGTTCACCCTTGCCGTCAACTCGAAAAATCTTGTATTTTCACGGATAACTTCCTGGATTTCCTCTAGTTAAATGCCATAAAACAGACTCCGTGTGTTACAACATTGACGCGGTTAGTGCTCAAGCAAAGCGTGCTGTCCTATTAATGTACAAAGCATACCGTCTGAAAAACCCAACTTCAGCATTCCCTTGATGAAGGTTTAATCAAAGTGTTCTTCGACACCGAAACTAGGGCAAAATGAGTGCGGGGTTATCTATAAACAATCTGCTGCGATGGAGTTGAAAGAGGCGATATGAGCATTGAAAAGATCGTTGATCAAGCCCTTCAAGATGGCTATTTAACACCGGCAATGGAAGCTGAAGTCGGGCGCATCTGCGATACTGCCTCAGAATTGTCGATCGAAGAATACATGGCACTTGATCGCTTGATGGGCGCATTGCTAACCGGGGAAGTCGTTGCCGTTCCTCGCAAGCAATTCATCAACGTGATGGAAGAACTGGTTTTGACCGAGGCAATTGCGCGGGTAGCAGAAATCGAAGCAACCAGCGATCGCACCTTAGATTTGGGCGATATCGCAGCATATGCGTTGAACCGACTTCCCCCGCTTTACGCTACAACCGAAGAAGGGGCAAATTATCAACGACAGCATGCGAAAGAAGGATTACAAGGCGTAATTTCTCAGCGAGTAGGAGAAGCAATCGCGAAAAACCTTGACAAGCCAGACTTCTTCCCAGAACGGCAAGTGATTGGCAAGAGTTCTAAAGATGAAATTCTGAACCAAGTCAGTACGTTATTACAAGCCTATGCACCGAGCTTTGAGCCAGAAATGCATCACTAAATTACTGAATAGTTACGTTACTCAGTGGAAAGAGGGGCATTGCCCCTCTTTTTTTATCGTTCTTCCACCCACTCGGGAGTTTGAGAACTTTGAGAAGTCGCAGCTTGGGGGACATAGAAACTTGCAATCAAGGCAATACTCATCCACCACAGGACGCTGACTTCGGGGCGATACAAAACGGTATCGACCGAGCCATGAACGAACATCCCGACCACGGTGGCGATCGCGCCCATCAGCCAAAATCCTTCACGATCTCCCAAATCCCGCACCCGACGCAGTTGGTAATAGCCTTGCGAGAAAATCGTGGTCAACAGCCACAGAAATGCCGTCAATCCAATCAAGCCAGATTCAACCGTAATCTCCAGCAATACAGAATAAGCGCTCAATCCGCTAAATCGCGCCTGCGAATAAAGTGGATAGATTTGCTTAAAGACTAAATCTCCTGGACCAAATCCTAAAATCGGGCGATCGCGAATCATCATGATCACCGCTCTCCAGACATTGAGCCGAAACGCATTACTGCTATCTCTGCTTCCGACAAACATACTCGCGATCCGATAACGGAACGGTGTGACAAACAGATACCCGAGCACTAAAGCACCTGCTAGCCCCCCAAACGCCAGAATTAAGCCCCACTTTCGCCAGAATTGCGGCAGGATTGGACTCCACCAATACCGGAGCAGGACCAGCATGACCAAAGCCGACACCATCAACCCAACCCACGAGCCTCGGCTCTGCGTCAGGAGCAGACAAGCGGTGTTGATTCCGAACATGACGATCGCTAAAATTTTCGGGACTCGATGCTTCCACATAAAAATGGCGCTAAACGAGAGCCAAATTGCAGGCATCAAATAGCCCGCCAGTAAATTTGGATTGCCGAGGAAGCTATAGACCCGAGTAGATTGTGCCAGAGGAGATTCGGGATCAACCCAGGTCGCCAGAGAATCTGCCCCATAAATTGCCTGATGAATGCCGTAACCACTGACCACGAGAGCAACATGCAGAAAAATCGTGATGCAGAACGATCGCAATTTGGGCGATCGAAACACTCGCGCTGCCAAGATAAAGAACATCAAATACAGCGACAATTTTCCAAATCCTGTGAATGCCGCTCGCTTCAGTGGAGAAAGCGCGGCTGCAGTGGCTGAAATGCTCCAAAATAGCATCACCAGCAAGTGAATCGGAGTCAGCCCTGCCCGTTTATCCGTATCTGAAACCGTAAGCAGAATCCAAAACAAAATACAAGCGCTCAGCAATACCCCGATTAAATTCGTGGCAACGAAGGGTGAGAGCGCAAACACAAGGCTGATCAAAAGAGCAGCGATCGCATCGCCATGCTGCATCAGCCAAGACCCGTTGCGCCAATTTTGCAACGATCCCACAATGCGATAGACGTAACTGACCTGCCGCCACTGCTGAAGCGGGAGTGTCGCCAAGGTTACTTGTTGCCAAACCGAATTCATAAGCGGATTTTCCATGCTTTCAAGCAAAATAGCCCTAGCAAATTTAGGCTAGGGCTATTATCCGCGATATTGGCACTTTGGCAAGACTACTGGGTGAGCCGAGGTAAGGTAATCACATAGCGATATCCAGGCTCAGCAACGCCTTGAATTAAGATCTGTCCACCGTGCATTTCAGCCAGTTGGCGACTGAGCAGCAAGCCGAGATTCTTGCGAACTGCATCAGCATCAGGAATCTCTGCGACTTCGTCGAGGTCAGCAAGTCTGACACTACTCATCGGCATTGCCACAGGGATGAGTCCGGTGCGATTTCCATTCGTGGAATGCTCGTACTCGAACGTTGAGATCGGACTCGTCTGCGGAGTCAACATTTCGTTGTATCCAATCCCATCTCCTAAGCAAGGATGAGATGCCCACACGCTGAGCCTTAATCCACTGCTCTTGTGAGACACATGGAGCCGGACAATACTGCCTGCGTTCGAGGCTTGAATAACGCTAAACATGAGGTGATAAAGCATCTGGCGGATCTTCTCTTTGTCGAGAAGCCAGATGCGATTGCCTGGTTCAACGGAGAGACGAATTTGCTGTTCTCGACGGCTGGCAGCTTGCTCTAATGTGCTAATCGCCTGCTGGCAGAGCATCTCAATATCAATTGAAGCCAGGTTTAGCGCTCGGCTGCTGTCATCAAGCTGTGAAAGCTCTAAAATCTCTTTCACCAGCGACAGCAAATACTGTCCACTGTGATGAATGATGTCGAGATATTCTTTCTGTTTGCTTGTGAGTGGGCCATAAATCTCACGATTTAACACACTTGCCATTCCCATCACAGACGTTAAAGGTGTCCGGAGTTCTTGGGTAAGTTGCGCCAGGAGTTCAAATTTGACCGGATTCGCAGATACCGGTTGGGAGTGAACGACTGGCATCGGTGTGCCGATCGCTTGCGATTTGATCAAATGTAAGCGCTCATACTCGCTCATGCTTAGGCGGGCAGCTAGCATCAAAAATTCTGCATCTCTCTCCGTGAAATTACGGGGTCGAGAATCCATGATGCACAGGGTGCCAATACAGTCACCGCTCACTGTGATTAAAGGCGCACCGAGATACGCACGGATACCGTACTGTTGACACAGTAAGGAATTTGCGAATACAGGATGCTCTAAGGTGTCATCGATCGCAAGCACTTGCTGACTGTCAACGACATGGACGCAAAAAGCTTCTTCGCGAGGCAATTGGCGCGTCATCGCGAGATCATTCATCAAACCTAAGCGTGACAAACCCTGAGCAGATTTGAACCACTGGCGTGACTGATCCATTAACCCGATTAGGCAGATCGGCGCATCTAGAGAGTGAGCCGCCGTTTGGGTCGTTTCTTCAAAGATCGGTACACTTTCGGAGTCGAGTAAGCCGAGTTCCGTGAGTACCAACATTCGCTGCTGCTCACGGGCAGCAGTCGTTAACCCATCTAATCGACAAAAGAGCCTGTTGTCGGGGATTCCCATTCCAACCCCTATCCTCGATTTAAAGAACTTTTCAGACTGATCCAGCGGTAAAGCCGGCAAGCAGTCTGCAACTATACCAAGATTGCCCTGAGTTGCGATCGGATCAACGTTCTCTCCAACGCGAGATCACGGAAGTTTAAGCGTTCTGTACCGATGGAACCTGGAATATTACGGATAGGAAAGATGTGAGAAATTACAGAATTACTTTGTCCAAGCAGGATGGGCAAATAAAGCGGCGATGACTCTCACACCCCGGAGTTGATTCGAGAGCGGTAGATGACCCTTAGGAGCAGCTAAACTCCATGTAAATCCGTCTGGATAGCGAGTCCAGTTATACCCGGATTTCCAACCAATCTTATCCCAAAGCTTGTCCCATTTTTTCCCAACGCTGAGCCAAATTTGTCGCTGAACTGAAAAACCGTACTGATAATCGGAATGGGCAAGCCAGAGCGCATCAATCGTTTGCAAATCGGAAATCGGAAAATTCTCGACTTCAGTAAAGTAGAGCCATTTGCGGAGAACGGCAGATTCTCCAGCAAGTTCACAGAGTTTTTCGATCGTCAGTTTGTCGGCGGCTTGGAATTTTTGCTCGACCAGTAGCTTTTGGAGTTCGGTGTAGTCGATGTTGCGCTCGGATTTGAGCGGTACGATTCCTGTGGGAAAGTGTTGCTGAAGAAAGTCTAGGACTTTGGTTGCTTGGGTGTTAAAAAGGGTCTGGTAAACTTTAGCTTCGGTTCTGCCGGGCGTGTCGCGACGTTCGAGTAGAAATTCCATCAGTACGGGCAATCCATCTTCGCCAAGCGCGTTGAGGGCATCGATCGCGTTCAACTGATTTTTTTCAGAGTCGGATCGCAGCTTTAACTGGAGCGCCGCGAGGCTATTGGGAAGATCGAGAGCTGAAGAAGTTTCTAAATTAGTCATGTAAACGGGTGGAGATTAGGGAGATTAGGGAGTGTCCCCTTATCTAGAATAAGTCCCAGGGTGTAGTGCTTCAACCCGTTGATCAGCAGTTTTTTGAGAAAAATTACGCACTCTCGTCGGGTAGAACCGTTTCAGGAGTGGGCGGACGATAGCCTTTCTCAAAGGCATAACGAACGAGCTGCGATCGATTTTCGAGGTGCAATTTGCTCAAAATATTGCTGAGATGGGTTTGCACCGTCCGGGGACTGACGAAAAGATGGTCGCCAATTTGCTTGTTGGTATGTCCTTGGATCACTTCCCAAAACACTTTTTCTTCGGCAGGGGTCAGGGGAAGTGGAGTCAGTGCAGGTGCAGCAGGCTCGACGACGGCTCCAGATTGCTGCATTAAGCGCACTATCTCAGAATGCATCCGGCGCGATCGCTCTAATTGGGCTTCGATTTTGGCGAGCAGTTCTCGTGGCTCGAACGGCTTAATCAAATAATCGTCTGCCCCGATTAAGTGTCCTTGGACGCGATCTTCGACTTCGCTCCGACTCGATAGAAAAATAAAGGGGACTAATTGACCCGTTCTCAGCGATCGTAATCGACGGCAAAATTCCAGACCATCCATTTCTGGCATGATCACATCGGAAACGACTAAATCGGGTTGGTCTTCTTCAAATTGAGCCAAGCCTTCTAAACCGGATGCTGCCTGCCGAACCGAATAGCTACGTTTTTCGAGATATCGAATCAGAGCCGTTCTCAGTGCCGTATCATCATCCACAATCAAAATCTTCTTCATACCTGCGTCTCCAGCACCTCAAGACGGTAGATTGCAATCTGGGGGTTCAATATTCTCACATGTAGACTTGCGAACTTGACTAACCGGAAGGCTCACTTCAATAAGGTCAACTTTTTAACCAAAAATTTCCCCTTAACATGGTATCCCAGTGATCGAGAGTTCTGGAGTTTCAGAATTATCTTTATGTCCTAATTTCCTCTGTTTATCTTCTGTTCATGTTGAGTCGCCAAATTTGCAAAGAAATTTGGTAGCCTACTAGCCGTTGCCCAACTTATCCTAACTTGAGAATTGCGGGATCATATGTACGAAAAAATTACCCCTCCGACGACTGGCTCAAAGATCACATTTGCCAATGGAGAACCGATCGTTCCTGATAATCCAATTATTCCGTTTATTCGAGGAGATGGGACGGGAATTGACTTGTGGCCTGCTTCTCAGAAGGTTTTTGATGCCGCAGTTCAAGCTGCGTATGGTGGAAAACGCAAGATCACTTGGTTCAAAATCTATGTCGGTGATGAAGCGTGTGAACAGTACGGAACCTATCAATATTTACCAGAAGATTCACTCGAAGCCATTCGCGAATTTGGGGTAGCAATTAAGGGCCCGTTAACGACCCCGATCGGCGGCGGTATTCGATCGCTCAACGTTGCGCTGCGTCAGATTTTCGATCTCTATGCTTGTGTTCGCCCTTGCAAATACTATACGGGTACGCCTTCACCCCATCGTTATCCCGAAAAGCTGGACGTGATTATCTATCGGGAGAACACCGAGGATATTTATTTGGGAATTGAATGGAAACAAGGCAGTGAAATTGCCGATCGTTTAATCAAATATCTCAATGAAGATCTGATTCCGAGTACGCCTGAGCATGGGAAAAAGCAGTTGCCCCTCGATTCTGGAATTGGTATCAAACCTATTAGCAAAAAAGGATCGCAGCGTCTCGTTCGTCGTGCGATTCAACATGCGTTACGGTTGCCTAAAAACAAGCAAACGGTGACCTTAGTTCATAAGGGCAACATTATGAAGTACACCGAAGGGGCATTTCGAGATTGGGGCTATGAGTTAGCGACGACAGAATTCCGCTCTGACTGTGTGACCGAGCGAGAGTCTTGGATTCTCAGTAATAAAGAGAAGAAAGCGGATATCTCGATCGAAGAAAACGCCCGTCAGATTGATCCAGGCTATGACTCGATGCCACCGGATAAGCAGGAAAAGATCTGTGCTGAAGTGAAATCTGTACTCGATGCGATTTGGGAAACGCATGGCAATGGCAAGTGGAAAGAGAAAGTCATGGTCAACGATCGCATCGCCGATAGTATTTTCCAGCAAATTCAAACTCGCCCCGATGAGTATTCGATTTTGGCGACGATGAATTTGAATGGCGACTATATTTCCGATGCGGCAGCGGCGATCGCGGGTGGCTTAGGAATGGCTCCGGGTGCCAATATTGGTGATTCGGCGGCAATTTTTGAGGCAACGCATGGCACGGCTCCGAAACATGCAGGACTCGATCGAGTCAATCCTGGGTCGGTGATTTTATCCGGCGTTATGATGTTGGAGTATATGGGCTGGCAAGAGGCGGCTGATCTGATTAAAAATGGATTGGCAAAAGCGATCGCGCAACGTGAAGTGACCTACGATTTGGCACGGTTGATGGAACCTCCAGTGGATCCGCCTTTGAAATGTTCTGAATTTGCGGATGCGATTATTCGGAATTTTTAGATTGATGGGGAGATGGGGAGTATAGGGAGAAGATGAACAATTACTTTCTTGCTCCCCATCTCCCCACTTCTTCCTCAGGGATTTGAAAATGTATTGATATTGCCACCTCCCAAAACACGTCCAGGAATCGATCGGGGTGCTGTGAAGGGTTGTTGATTCAGTTCTGGATTGGATGGAACAGTTCCCAAGTCTGGAGTAGGTTGCTGAGGGAGCGGGGCTGCCGTCACGGTGGGAATCGGTGCATAGGTGGGAGCAGCGGGCGGAGCGATCACTAGAGGAGCCGTCACGACAGGTGGGACTCCGGCTGGAATCGGTTGAGATCCTTCGACTAGGGCTGAGAAAGAATTTGTTGTCGATCGGGGAGCCGCATTAATCGGGGTATCTAGACGTGCTGTTCCTTCAATCAGAGTTTGTGCAACCTGGGGCGATGTCGTTGTAGCTAATTTGGAGATTGCAGCTTGTAACTGATTTGGCGGTAAAGGTGCAGGAGTCGTCGGATCAACGGCTGCGATCGCAGAATTCACACCGAGTTGAGTGGAGAGCGCGCTTCTGAACACACCAAATACGCCTTGGCGATTGAGGGATTCTGCGGGTGCTGGTTGCGAACTTTCTGGCGTCGCAGAGGGGGGAGCAGCAAAAAGGCGATTGGTTGTGGCTTGGGTCGGTGTGGGCTGTTGCGGGGTTGCCTGAATCGAGGTTTGAACCAATTCTGTTTTTGGCAACGCTCTAATGTCACTCATCAACAGGGAGAGAGAATCAATATCGGCTCCAATCGCTTGATCTTCAGCAGAAAGCTCTCCATCTGAAGAAGCAGACCCAAAAGAACTGATGAATTCTTGGCGACTGAAGAACTCCCAGGCAAATAAACCGAGGAGCATCAGCGCGATCGATGGTGCCCAAAAAACAGGACGCGCCAAAGGGCGCAATCGGGCGAGCCAATATCGAGAAGACGATCCGCGCATAATTTTCATTCAGAAACGCCACTACTATTGTATTCGATCGCACTTTAGAGACTGGAAATCTCTAGAATTCTCGCAGGAAAATACGGAGAGTTCTTAGGGCGGAGAGATGTTGAGACGAGGTTTGTAGTCCCAGTTTAGAAGCGTTGCGATTTGTGGAACAAGCTGCAACGGCTCGAACGGTTTCGCTAAAATACCTGCCACTTGCAATTGCTCAGAGTCACTTTTTACAACAGGATTTGATGTTGCGGTCAGCAAGATTACAGGGATTTTCTCAGTCTTTGGATTAGCTCTCAGATGCTCTAGAACTTTCCATCCATCGAGGTCAGCCATCATGATGTCGAGCAAAATTGCATCGGGTAATTCAGTTTCAGCTTTGAGTAAACCGTCTTGTCCAGACTCTGCGATCGAAACACTCCATCCCCCTAATTTTACTAAACAAGTTTGAATGACCAAACTCAGGTATTTTTCATCGTCAATTAACAAAATATGTTTAGAACTCATAACAGTGAACTTGCTACATTGGCAACGGAAAATGTGGAGGAGCTTTCCAGCACCGTAAACAATAAAAGTGTGAAAACAGTGAGTGATTGAAAAAAATTAAGTTTACTCACAGAAATTGGATAAACTGAGATCAATTCTTTAGCCTCAGTGGAAAGTACGATACGATTAGATTCCTCATGGTGCTGAGGTAGTTGCCGATGCGGTTTTTGCTGATTGAGCATGATTCAATCCTCGCTTCTCAGTTGAGTGAGTTATTGATTGCACAGCGCTATTCTGTGAATTTGACGGAAGACAGTCAGACAGCGCTGCAATTACTTGAAACCTATGGCTATGATTTGGTGATTTTGGATACGACGCGACTCATGTGGGATGCGGAATCGGACTTGTCGTGGAATAAAGCGCTTGAGTTTTGCCGAAACCTCCGCCTTCAAGGTCATCAGATGCCGATTATGATTTTGAGCGAAACAGATGTAACCGCCGATCGCATTGCAGCCTTGGAGGCGGGAGCAGATGATTTTGTCACACAGCCGATAGATCTCCATGAGCTACTGGTCAGAGTTCGGACATTGCTCCGTCGCGGTAAAGAAACCGTTGAAGAAGTCTTGACCTGGGAGAATTTGAGGTTCAATTGCAGTACGGGGGAGGTGACTTATCACACTCAGATCCTGCACCTTACCCCGAAGGAGTATCGATTACTCGAGCTATTTTTACGGAATCCTAGTAAAGTTTTTAGTCGATCGGCATTACTGGATCGCATTTGGAATCCGGGTGAATTTCCTAGTGAACAGGCTGTCAATACACAAATTAAAGGGTTGCGGCAAAAACTGAAAGCAGTGGGCATTCAATCGGAAGTGATTGAATCCTTGTACGGACTGGGCTATCGGCTCAAGCCTGCTCCGACTCGAGAAACAGAAGTCTTTGATGCGATCGCTCAAATTTGGCAGCAGTTTCAGCCTAAGCTCCAAGAGTATTTTGCGGTGTTTGAACAAGCATTGACCCATCCCTCGTCTGAAGTGCAAAAACAAGCGAGAATGTTCGCACATCAACTCGTGGGTTCTTTAGGGACGTTTGGGTTTGCAGAAGGATCAACGATCGCACGGCAACTTGAACAAGGCTTTCGGTCAGAACCCCTTGATCACAATTTGATCTCTGAACGAATTGAAGCATTGAAAGCGGTACTCAAACATAAACCCGAGAGCCGCAAACTTTCTGAGCAACCAGCTCAGCAGTTTCCGTCTGGGACAAGAGTTTTACTGATTGATGATGATATGACTCTGACTGCACAGATGCAGGTGGTGCTATCGGCGAATGGAATTCAAGTAGAGAGCGCTTCAGATTCTGCAACCGCGAGAATGATGCTGGCGCACAATCCACCTCAACTGATTCTTCTCGATTTGATGTTGCCGGATGAAGATGGATTTAAATTGCTTGAGGATCTCAATGCTGAATTTTCAAGCATTCCAGTGCTGATTATGACCAGCCGGGATCAATTGAGCGATCGTGTTGCGGTTGCGCGCCTCGGTGGACGAGCTTTTTTACAGAAACCCGTTGCCCCAGAGCAATTATTTCAAGCCATGATGCAAGTTCTAGAAGTGCAGCAGCATTCCGATTATCAAGTGTTGATTGTCGATGACGACCCGCAAATTTGCTCGATCGTGAGAACGCTGCTCGAACCTTGGGGCGTGCGAGTCACAGCTTTATCTGATCCGCGATCGTTTTGGGCAGTTCTAGAGCATTCAGCGCCTGATCTCTTGATTCTTGACATTGAAATGCCAAATTTCAGCGGGCTAGAACTCGCTCAGGTTGTGCGGAATGATATGCGCTGGAGTGGACTTCCGATTCTATTTCTCTCGGCTCATCGCGATACGGAAACAGTTCGCCAAGTCTTTACGGTCGGAGCAGATGACTATGTAAGTAAGCCGATCGTCGATGCAGAACTGATTGCACGAGTCCTGAATCGACTAGAACGCTCTCCCGTTCGTCGTCGGAAAGTATGAAGTCTTGAGTTGCGTTCCGTCAGAGAGCATTTCTGCTGATCAAGGTGCAGCGGCGCGCTGTCTTTGAGTTGAATATTCTGGCGGGATAGATAGTACCCTTGTGTTCCCTGTCCCCAACCCATCTTAACAATCTGTAACTAGCAAACTGTTGTTCCTCACTATTTCCTCACTATTTCGCCATACAGTATGGGTCTAGAAACAATAGTTTTCTACCCTTACTCAGGAGCCTTTCTATTAACGAATTAGCGACATCTTGCCCTAAAGCCATGAACGCGCATCATAACTTGGCAATAGGAAGGCTCTTTTCTCGACATTATTCCAGCACACCCGTATCGTTTGACGCAGAAGGCTCTCACTATGACTTTTACCCATTCGCAGCCCCGCTTCAATGCGCCAGAGTTCTTAAATCCAGAACAAGCGTCATTCGATGCTCGGCTTGAGGAACAGAGACAAGACCGTACTAATTCTTTGCTGTGGACGTGCGATCTCGGGTTTTCGACTCCTCCAGAGATTGAAGTTCGAGAAACTCAGCACGAAATTTTTCTCACAATCAAGATTCCAAACTTGCGCTCTGAAAGTCTCAATATTCAATTGAGCCAGGAAACGATTTTGATCCAAGGCGAACAAGAAATTGATTTGCTCGATACAAGTCTGGATTGGAATGCCTATCCTTTTACGTTCCGCAGCCTAATTCCATTACCTTCTGCAATTCAGGTTCATTCTGCAGTCGCAGATTTGAATCACGATACGATTTCTTTTATCCTCCACAAAGCTTGGAAGATGCGGTATCAGTTTAAGATTGAACCGATCGATCGCAGTTACGATTGATTCCAAACGCTCGGTCATCATTTAAAACTCTAGTTCTGAGTCAGCTAGAGTTTTTTAGTATCAAAAAAAGGCAATAAAAAACCCAGTAGCGCGACACCACTGGGCTGGTAGCTGTGAAAGTTGATACTCTCTAATGAAATGACTTATGTGCTAATAATCGCAGTCCTGCCCTAAATTCTCATCTGTAGATTCACTAGAATGTATTGCCCTTAACACGAAATCCCCCCAAAGATAGAAGCGAGATCTCAGTAGTTATACGGTACATTTTCGTCGTCAATTTGCAGATGATTAAAGGCTTTGCGATAAATTGCTGAGAATTGAGGTCTCCGAGTTCTGTGAGAATTCGGAGACCTTCTGGAGTTGGCTAAACGGTTTGTAGCATCGTTGAGTCAAACTTGCCTGTTTGTAGCCAGTGTTCAAGTCCGGCAGGAATTTGAACGCGGCTTAGCTCTTGTCGCAGCGCGTCTCCTTCTAGAACCTCTTGATTCAGCAAAGTCTGAGAAAGTTCTTCAAGGAGTGCTTGGTTTTCTCGCAGAATTGCCAGCGCCATGTGGTGAGCGTTATCGACGATCGCTTTAACTTCTTGATCAATTTCTTCGGTCACTTTGGCACTGATTTGACGGCGAGAAGGCCCGTAGCCTTCCATAAACTGTTGCTGCATTTTTTCAAATGCAACAGGGCCTAGCTGATCGCTCATGCCATAAATTGTGATTGATCGTTCTGCTAAATCAGTTGCTTTTTGGATATCGTCACTGGCTCCAGTCGAGACTTTGTTGAAGATAATTTCTTCAGCAGATCGCCCGCCTAGTAAGGTTGCAATCCGACCTCGAATTTCGTCTTCTGCCATTAAAAATCGATCTTCTTCAGGCAGTTGTAAGGTGTAGCCCAAAGCACCGACTCCGCGAGGAACGATCGAGATTTTTTCAACCTTACCTGCACCCGGCATCAATGCCCCGATTAAAGCATGTCCGACTTCATGGTGAGCGACAATCTTCTTCTCGGTTTCGTTAAGCACTCTAGAGCGCTTTTCTAATCCGGCAATGACTCGTTCGATCGCTTCATTAAAGTCTGCCATTACAACTGCATCCCGATTGTTTCGAGCGGCAAGTAAAGCAGCTTCATTCACTAAGTTTGCTAAATCTGCCCCAGCAAAACCAGGCGTCCGAACTGCAATTTTTGCGAGATCAACATCGTCTGAAAGCTTCACTGCACGAGCATGAACGTTGAGAATTGCTTCACGTCCGATTTTGTCAGGACGATCGACAACGACTTGACGATCGAAGCGACCCGGACGACGTAAGGCTGGATCTAAAACTTCTGGACGGTTCGTTGCTGCTAGCAGAATCACACCTGTGTTGGCATCAAATCCATCCATCTCCGTCAGCAATTGGTTCAACGTCTGTTCACGCTCATCATTGCCGCCCATGATGTTGCCAGCACTGCGAGATTTACCCAATGCGTCTAGCTCATCAATGAACACAATACAAGGCGCTTGCTGTTTCGCTTGTTCAAATAAGTCTCGAACTCGCGATGCCCCGACCCCAACAAACAATTCAATGAATTCAGACCCCGAAATCGAGAAGAATGGTACGCCCGCTTCGCCAGCGATCGCTTTTGCCAACATTGTTTTCCCGGTTCCAGGAGGTCCAACCAGCAGCACACCTTTAGGAATCTTCGCCCCTAGTCGTGCATACTTATCTGCATTTTTCAGAAAGTCCACGATTTCTTGCAGCTCAGCTTTTGCTTCATCTACGCCTGCGACATCGCTGAACTTAACGCCTGTCGTTCCTTCGGAGTAGATGCGTGCTTTACTTTTACCGACTGTTAAAGCTGCGGCTCCTCCCCCTTGGCGATTGACCAAGAAGCTATAAATTCCAAAGAAAATCAGGGGCGGAAGTACCCAACTTAACAAGGTTCCAATCCAGCCATAAGCGCTAGGAGTAGGTGCGCTGAATTCAACATTGTTCTCCCGTAAAATTTTTGGTAAATCTAAGTCGATCGCGACTGGAGTAGTTTCAAATACGCGCGGACGAGTGCCTTCTGGTAAGGGTTCGTTCGATTTCAGCGTAAATTCAATTTTGTCATTGCCGACGATCGCTCGTTCGACATTTCCTGATTTCACTTGTGAAACGAAATCACTATAAGCAATCTGCTGCGTCTGCGATCCAAAGCTGGGAGCGACAAAATTCAGCAATATGAGTAAGGTAAATACAATCAGCAACCCGCCTCCGAACTGCCGAGGGCGCTGAGTGCGCTTGTTGTTTGTGTCTACTGGCATTGCGGATTTATCTCGAAACGTTTTCTTTATTGTAGAAAGTTTCGCTCGATCGCCTGTCTGCAATTCTTCGCCAAAAGGTAAGGATTTCCGTACTTTATTGGGACGATTTAATGTTATGTCCAGAACCTTTCATGCAATGCAACAATCTCAGCTTCGACTTCAGCGATCGGACCCCAAACCTGAATCTGCTTCTGTCCATGCTCAAAGACATATCGACATGGAATCTCTAAAGTCGGATTCTGGTTATGATTTCCGGTTAGCTCTAACAATCGCCGTTCCGAAATTCCATAGACCAAACGCCCGATATTTGCCCAGTATTGTGTTCCAGCACACATCACACAAGGTTCAACTGTCGAGTAAAGTGTACAGTTCCAGAGATAATCCGGCTCGTACTGGGTATAAGCAATCCGAATTAAAGTCGTTTCAGCATGATTGACGGTATCAAGGTTGCCTTGTTCTAGCAGCACTGTCTCTTGATCCGGTGCAACGAGAATGGCTCCAAACGGATGATGACCTTGCTCGATCGCGTGCTGAGCAATCCGATTTGCATGACGTAAATGCTTGAGCATTTGGGTTTGGGTTGGAGCTTGCATCAGTTCAATTTCTGCCCGTTGTTACATCCTATGAATGAAGCACAATCTCACCAGAAAAGTCTTGAATAATTGAAATATCCCTCCTAAACATAGCAATTATGGCGAAAACTGTTGCAGAGGCGATGAGCCGCGCTCCGATTACGGTTCACCCTGAAACCTCAATTACTGAAGTGATTAAAATTCTGGCAGACAAACGGATCAGCGGTTTGCCTGTTCTAGATGACGATCAGCATCTCATCGGCATTATTTCCGAAACGGACTTGATGTGGCGTGAAACGGATGTCACACCACCCGCTTACATTATGCTGCTCGACAGTGTGATCTATTTAGAAAATCCTGGTCGGTATGAAAAAGAGTTACACAAAGCGCTAGGACAAACTGTGGGTGAAGTGATGAGTGCCGTTCCGGTTACCACCACCACTCCGGAAACTCCACTCTCAAAAGCTGCCAAATTGATGCACGATCGTAAAGTGCATCGGCTGCCTGTGATTGATCAATCCGGTCACTTGGTCGGAATCCTCACGCGTGGCGATATCATTCGCACCATGGCAGCCGAACAAACCGAATAATCCTTGTTAATTCATGACTATTACACCAGATTCAGTCCGAGATCTTTTACAATCCCAAGATTTTGGCGAGCGCTTACGGGGCATCAATCAATTGCGCCAACTCGATCCGGCGATCGCATTTGAGCTAATTCAAATCCCAGTGGTCGATAGCAATGTGCGAGTGCGATATGCTGCCGTCAGTCAGGTTGCATCCTTGGGAAGTCAAGATCTCAGCACCGCTCTGCAACTGCTCCAAGTCGCCCTTGCAGATTCGGAACCCGATGTTCAGGCTGCCGCCGCAGACTCGATCTGTGCCCTTCAACTGACTGAAGCTTATCCAGATCTTGAAACGCTCTATCGTCATAGTCCAGAATGGCTGGTGCAATTTAGCATCATTGCAGGACTAGGCGAACTGGGTGACCCACGATCGTTCGATTTGCTCGTTGAAGCGTTGAATTCAGAGAATGTCGTCATACAACCTGTGGCGATCGGATCACTCGGAGAACTCGGTGATCCTCGTGCCGTAGAATTACTCATTCCCTATGCCACTAACCCTGACTGGCAAGTCCGCCAGCGAGTGGTGCAGGCGTTGGCAAGATTGAATACGCCAGAGGCACGATCAACGATCGAAACGCTGACGCACGATGAGTCAGAATCAGTCGCGAGTCAAGCAAAACAGGCACTTACAGCCTAGTCTTTTTTCTCTCTAACCATGAGAGACCTGAAAATCACCCGTATCTTCTCTATAGGATACGGGTGATTTTCATAATAAATGTGTCAATAATTACATCGTATTTTCAGTAGCACGGAGTTTCTCATGTTGACAAAATCCTTATATGAACTCGATATATCTCCTTCTTACTTGAAGCTTAAATGAATTCGTACGTACGCATAGGACAATTACGGACGCTCCGTAATAACTTGGATATATCGAAGACGAGCATGAGCCTCTGAACGTAGCAACACTGAATTGTCAAAGCGCACCCCCCGCCTTGAGTCTCGAACCTTCTCTGCAAACCCATTTCTCTGATTTCGTATCGATCTGTTATGAATAAGCAAGTTTCTCTCTCTCTTTTCGCTGGCGTTTTGGCAACGGGTGCGATCGTGGCTTTCCAGCCTTCTGCAAATGCTGCTTCTTTTAGTTTTAGTGCCTCTGATGCAGTCAACGCAGGATGCGTCGGGCAAACGAACTGCAATGTGAACGGCTTCTTCTCTGTCGGTGCGAGTACAACTAGAAACGCGTTTGATCCCGTTCTGACACAAAAAACAGTTGGTGGCGTGCTGGGTATCGGTATCGATAGCAGCAAAGACGCAAATGGGAACCCGGCTGGTGAAACTGTGAACAATCAATCGCTTGGTGAAATTGATATCGACGAAACCTTAAGTGTTGGTTTCAAAAGTGCTGGAGTTTTGAAGGCTTTAGATCTCAGTTTTCTGTACAGACCAGGCGTGTATAACGACGGAGTTTTTGAAGTTGCGCTCGTTCAAGCCGATGGTGGCATTGGGTCAGGAACGCTGCGTGTAACGAGTGCTAACTCTGCTGTTTGGAGTCTAGGCGGGACGGTAACCAATCTGGCTCTCTCCTCAAAAGACGCGGGTGGGTCTTATCGCATCACCAATCCGTTTGGAGATATCAAGATCACAGGATTCAGCTTGAAAGCGCTAGCTCAAACGGCGCCAAATAGCACCACCACACCTGCTGGAGCGAAGAACTCTGATTTCACGCTCTCGAGAGTTGAAGTAACAAAAGTCCCCGAACCCACAACGGTTATCGGGCTGGGACTGGTTGGACTTCTCGCTGCTTCTCGTCGTCGTAAGGCAGCAAAAGCAAACTAAGACATTTCAGCACTAACTCTATACTCTATGAACGTGCGATCGCTTCTTCATTGAGCGATCGCTTTTATTATGAAAACTCAACTGACAAGCTCACCGTTGTTGTGAGGGTCGAGTTTGGGGCGATCGACAAAAGATGATCGCCTGTATTCAAAGCATTTCGAGGCGCGCTCCAAGGTTCTAAACAGTAGAAATCCTTGCCTTTTAGTGTCCAAAACACCAAAATTGGAAACTCATCTGCAGCGGTCAAAGTAATCCGCGTATGACGACTGAGATCCGTGACATTCGAGACTTGGCGACTGATGTTCAGAAATGCCCAATCAATTTCGTCTTGGGCAAAATCGAAGGTGTTGAAAAAAGGATGAGTAGCTTGAGTTCTTTGATCGAGGGCTTGATCGGCTGGAATTTCAAATCTCAATTGATGCTTTTCTAAGGCGAGAAAATAGGGATGAAACCCAATCGAAAACGGCATCACTTCATCTGAGAGATTCGCAATCTTCTGCGTGATCAAGAGAGTCTGACCTTGCAGGGCATACGTGAATGCCAGACGAAACGCGAATGGGTAATGTTCTAAAGTTTGTGCATTGCTAGAAAGCCCAATCGTAAAACTCAACTCGCCCTCTGTTTTTTGATCAACCACTTCCCAAGGCAGATCTCGCGCAAATCCGTGCTGCTTCAGCGTGTAAGTCTGACCTTTATAGGTGTAAGTATTCTCGGGAAGATTGCCACAAATCGGAAACAAAATTGGGATGCCGCCTCGGACAGATAGCGCTGGATCAGCGAATCGGGCGGTATCCATATAGAGCAATTCACGCCCTTGAACTTGCCAACTCGTAATAATGCCCCCGCGATCGGGAACAATTTCGAGCTTAGAATTGGAAGCTCGATCGAGCAACACATAAGTATCAAATTGTTGGCGACGACGTTCGATAGAAAACACAGGCAAGTGAAGGAATGATGGTTAAAAATTGAAAGCCGTCTGTGAGTCTGAGCGGTCAGCTTCGGCATAACGACGTTTGATCGGCTCTAAGCTATTCGTCGAAGGCGAACGGGTAGCATCGTCTAAATGGGTATGAGGGTCTTGGGTTGCCTGTGGGCTAGGAGAGGTTTGCTGCGGAACCATCGGAGCCGGAGATCCATTGTTTTGATTGATAAATGAATTGTTGTTCCAAGGCTGTTGAGAAGGCGGTGAACCGGGTTGAGACTCGCTGGATGGCGCTTCTTCAGTCGGTGCAGATTGTTCAGGGTTCGGTGATTCAACAGGGCTAGAGTCAGGAGATGGCTCGATCGCAGGAGCAGATTGCTCGGTCGGTACTGGTGCAGTCGGGGCAAATTCAACAGAAGGAGTGGCTTCTTCTGTGGGTGACTCAGCCGCAGGAGGAGCTTCTCCTTCGGGTACAGATTGCTCAGGCTGAGACTCAGGCTTCGATGGCTCAGAGATAGGCGTTTGAGATTCAGTCTGGGTTCCGTCTGGTTTCGTGACCGTATTTGTCCTTGCATCAATGACAAGCGGAGTTTTGAGGGCTTGCGGAAATGAGTCTGAAACCGACTCGATCTGATGTAAGATTTCTGCTGCGCGATCGCCATGAGCGATTCTCGGTTGGAACCCATTGACTTCAACAGGCAGCAGTTCCACTTTCATTTGACGATCTTTGAGTGCAACTCGCAGCATGGCACTGTCATAGGTGCTTTCAGGCTTGCCACCGAAAATGAAATTTCCGAGTGAGTAGACGATCGGGCGACCTTGATAGAGTTCTGCACCCTGCAAAATGCTGGAGTGATGTCCGATGACGAGATCCGCACCCTGATCGATCGAGAAATGCGCTAACTCCATCTGGGCATCACTGGGATATTTAGAAATCTCTTCGCCCCAGTGAAAGTTCACAATCACCCAATCGACTTGATCCCGAATCGCTTGAATATCAGCCGCAATTCGATCGTTGTGTTTTCGATTAATTCCGGGCTGATTTGCGGTTGCCGCTTGAGTCTCTGAACCGTAGTAACCGAGATAGGCGACTCGTTGCCCATCGACTTCTAAAATTTCTGGACGACGCGCTTCTTTTTCATCTCGTCCGGCTCCAAAGTGGCGAATTCCAGCTTGTTCAAGCGTTTTCAGGGTGTCATCTAGTCCTGTGCTTCCGTAATCCATGATGCGATTGTTGGCAAGATTCACAACATCAATCCCACCATTTTTGAGCACCTCAACTTGTGCCGGATCGACTTTGAATGGCTCAGCTTGCTTGGAGTCAGTTGCGGTTGTAAAGGGAGCTTCGAGATTGACGATCGACAGGTCTGCGAGCCTTGATTCTTCTAATTCAGCAAACGCCCATTTTGGGTCGTCTTTGACCAGCTCAGTATAATTTTTCGTCAATGCCACATCGCCCCCAAATAGGATCGTTGCCGTTCCATCCATGTCCGCCTGAACCTTGTTCACTTGGACTGACTCGAGAACAGTCTTGATGGTATCCGGGCGAGTGGTGAGAGTCGAATTGGCAGCAGTTGCGGTTTTTTGCTCATTCGGAGCATCCGAATAGCCTAGCCAGCAACCGATGATAAAAGCCGCTGCGGTTGTTCCTGTCAGCAAAAGCGATCGCAAGGCACGGAATTGAACTTTCTGTCGCGTGACTTGCTGAATTCGAGTTTTGATCTCAGCCGGTGCAGCAGATTGGGGAGCACTTTCTGCAAGTTTGGCTGCAAGTTTGGCGCGGCGGGCTGGAGACACGACTCTGACCGTCTTGCGCCAAAGCATCTGCGGCTTGCCGATAAACCGCGTTACAACTTGAATGCCATCGATCACATCAGAATTCAGTTTCCACATGTGATGACAAACGAACCGCATCAAATTTTGTTGAAACTCGGGCGATCGCGCATCGACATCAGGAGAAGGATGGAACTCGATTAAAATTTTGAAACAGCCGGGTTGGGCTGCGGGTTCTGCTTGCGCGAAAAGATTATGAGGTAACAGAAATACATTCAGCCAGTACGCGATCGCCTTGGGATTCCCCGATCGCGCCAGCTCCAAAACGGAAGGCTGAGCCGATTCTGTTGCGTAACTCATAACGTTGAAAACTCCAAATGTATCTTGTCACAGAATACTAATACTGTAATTCTGCGAAGTTGAACGAATTTTATGGCATAAAAGCCGTTTTTTGTCACATCTCAGGAATCTTTTTTCGCAATCAAGCCATAATTTCTAACCTAAGACTGAATCAAACTAACCCACAACTTTATCTGGTAAATAGCAAATAATCCCTAACAAGATACCGATCAGCCTTCTAGGAAGCGAGTAGGATAAAGCTTATTGACTACTTAATTCTGTTTGCTAAGCATGTCTGCTGATCCCAATTTGGCTTCCTCCAATTCCCCGAACGGCGAAATTTCAACGATTCCTACCCATGCGGAGATTGCGCGTGAGCGAACCGCTGCTCATCAACGCTCCTTAAACACAGGCTCTCCTCCAAATCCCAACCGATCGATTATTTTGCTCTTGGCACTGGCGATCGTGATCATCGGATTGGTGATCAATCAGTTTTGGCTGATCTTGGCAGGCTCGATCGTGGCGATTTTGCTCTCGGTTCAGATTCTCTTTCCCACCTTGAAGCCGGTCTTGATTGAGCTGGTGACTGAGCAAGATCAGGGCATTTTCTTAGGCACGCTCGGCTTGGTGCTCGGTGTGGTCGGATTAGCTCAGGTATTGGGTCTTGGCAAAAGGCTAGGCGCGTTGTACCAGAAGTTAGATTGGGACGCGATCGGGGCGCTCGGTGAAGTTTTTGGAGCCTTGGGACAGATTCTCATCGCGATTTTGGCGGTTTATATTGCTTGGCGACAGTACGTGATCTCGAAGGATCTGACGATTCAGCAAAATACGATTACCCAACAACAAACAATCGATACCTATTTCCAAGGCATTTCGGATCTGGTGTTAGATGAGGAAGGATTATTAGAAGATTGGCCACAAGAAAGAGCGATCGCAGAAGGGCGAACGGCTGCGATTTTAAGCAGTGTAGACGGTTCAGGAAAAGCCAAGATTATTCGCTTCTTATCCCGTGCCAAGTTATTGTCTCCGCTCAAACGGGATCAGAGATTAGGACGAGCAATTTTAGATGGCTCAGGTGGCTATGCCGAAGATCGATTGCATGGAATTCGAGTGATCGACCTGGGGGTGATGCTGGCAGCGGCGGATCTCTCAGGAACAGACTTACGCTGGACAGATTTGAGTGAGGCGAATCTGATTCGAGCCAATCTCACCAATTGCGATTTAGTCAAAACGAATTTTACGCGAACTGTTTTGTGTGGAGCAAGTTTGCAGGGTGCGGATTTGAGCGGAACTCGTTTCTTTTACGGCAAAGCTGAAACAGCTTCTCCTCGTAGTCGCACAGAGCCACCCAATTTTAAGACCGGTCTATATACCGGTGCGGTAATTGAGAATGCTGATTTTACAGGCGTAGAAGATATGTCTGAGGAGCAGCGCTATTACTGCTGTGCTTGGGGCGGTTCGAGAACACGGGGAACCATTCCAGGAGGATGTGAAGGGATTCCCAATAAATTGGGGAGATGACTAGAGGAAAAGTGGAATCACGAGCTTAAAACGTATCGGAAGATTCGGCTGCGCTCAACTCATAACAAGTGCGGAACGTTGAGCGCAGTCAAAATAAATCAAGTTATTTCTTGTCGCTGACAACTTTCTCAACAGCTGCTTCTGCTTTTTCAATCAGATTGGCTTGGTCAGGGTTTTCTTTCTTAAAGATTTTCAAATCCTTCTGATATTCCTTATCTAATCCATTCGGATCGCTTGCCGCTTCTGTTGCTTTTTCATAAGCTTCTTCCCGGCTGGAATATTGCTCTCCGTCTGGACTGATGACTTCTTCATGTCCCGGTGGCTGAGTCGAAACCGCAGCAAACGCAGGTGCAAAGAAGCCTACCCAACTCATAAAACCAACTAATACTACTGCGAATACTGTTCCGATTAGACGTTTCATATATAAAGTCCTCAATGAATTTACTCGCAGCTATCCTAAAGAATTTGCGATCGTATTTCCGTCTACCACAGGATAGAAGCACGGGCATAAACTCATCTGAAAAAACTTATCGATCGTGATAAGTCAGTTGTGGCACGGGCGATCGTCGCAGCACTGCCATATCTTCCGCATCTAATTCAACGGGCGTTCCACTGCGAATCAATTCTGCAAAATCCTCATTTGGAATCATGATGCAGAGGGCATAAAGTCTTTCTGCTCCAATATTTCGGATTTCATGAATCCCGGTTGGCGGCACCAGTAGACTATCGCCTGCCTGAATCCGTACTTCTTTACCATCGCAGATGGCAATGCCTTCACCTTTCAGCACAAAGAACATTTCGATCGCGAGTTGATGTCGATTGGGAGGAGTCTTGCCACCAATATCGAATATCTCAACACATAGCGTCAGCGAAAAATTCGCGATCGTAGGGTCAAAGACAATCGCGAGCCGATTCGTATCGTGAGGACTAATGCGGTAAGCCTGATACTCAGCGGGAGATTTGATGACCGGAATCACACAAGATTCATCCATCGAACGAGCCTCTACACGAAGGTCTTACCGTAATTTATAGGTCGCAATCTGCATATTTTGTTTGTTTATTACAAAATGCGAATCAGGAAACCCTCACTTTTCGCAAGTGCTGCTGTAATTAGATATCCCATGTGACTCGTAGAAAACCTTTCTAATCATCATCGTTGTCAGATCTTTTTGTCAGATCTTTTCAAAGCCCGATTTGTCTTACTCTGCTTGTCTCGCTTTTGAGTACTTCCTTGCTGAAGTTTTTGCTCGACTTGCTGCCGTAAACTTAACGCATCGGCATAATCAGGGCGAATTTGAATTGCTTTGTCGATCGACGAGATCGCATCATCAGTCCGTCCCACTCCCCACAGTGCTGCCCCCCGGTTGTTCCAAGCTTCGGCGAGTTCTGGCTTGAGCGAGATCGCCCGATCCAATGCCATAATCGCTGCCTCTAAACGACCCAGCTGCAAGAGGAGTGTGCCTTTATTGCTCCAGGCTTCAGCAAAGTCTGGCTTGAGTGTAATGGCTTGCTCGTAAAGTGCCAAAGCTGGCTCATATTGTTGCTGCTGCTCTAGCGCATAGCCCTTGCTCCACAGCGCCTCCGGATAATCAGCGCGTGAAGCTAATGCGGCATCACACGCTGCGATCGCAGCTTTACTCTGCTGCAAATAGTTCAAACTATAGCATCGTCCCCAATGTGCTTCAGCAGATTTTGCATCTAGTTCAATGACTTGCTCATAAGTGTCGATCGCACGTTGATATTGTTGAGCAGTTCGATGTTGATTTGCCTCACTCAAGAGTGCCGCAACGGAATCGGCAGACGTTGAAGGAGAGGGAGTAGGAATACTCGTCTGAACAGCAGGAATAGTTTGAGGATGACGAGTTGCATTCCATCCAAACAGAGCGAGGATAACCAGTCCAACCGCAGATAGCGTCATTCGACGATGCGGAATTTTGCTCAAAAGTTTGCGCCCTCTCACAGAGACCTGTTGCTTGAGCGTGTTGCCCTGTGGTAGAGATGTGTTGCTCGAAGATCCTGGCGCTAAAGCAGTAGATTGAGACAAGTTAAGAAAAGGAAGGAAGTTGCGTCTGTGAATCGGTGCGCCAGAGCGGGGAACAGGGTTGACAGCTAGGGTAGCTTGTGTGGCGATCGCAGGAATTTCAGCTGGCTTTGGGGGAATGGGTCGCTGCATTTGAGGTGGCAGCGTGATCTGACTAGAGATCGCCTGAAGTGCTGCTAGAGCTTCTCCAGCAGTCGCATAGCGATCGCGAAAATCAGCACAGACCATTTGCTCTAGCAAGGTCGCGATCGCAAGATTGAGATCGGGCACGCGATCGCGCCACTGAAGCTCTCCCGTATTTGTATCTTGGCTCAATTGATGGACTGAAATCCCAGTCAGCACCTCAATGGCAACAATTCCAACCGCATAAACATCACTGCTAAACCGAGGAGTCCCTGCGATTTGCTCGTAAGGCATATAGCCCGGTGTGCCGATCGCAATGGTCTGGGTGGGAGCCGCATGAGGATGACTCAATCCCGTTCTGACTTGTTTCACTGCCCCAAAATCGATCAGCACAATTTCTCCATCAGAGCAACGACGCATCAGATTGGAGGGTTTAATATCCCGATGAATGACATTCTGTTGATGCACGAAACTGAGAACATTCAGCAGACTTTGCAGCAGATGGGTCACTTGCGCCTCTGACCAAGGCTGACCGCTAACGAATTCTTCGCTCAAAGAATTCCCATCGATCCACTCCTGAACCAAGTAAAACTCCGTACCATCCTGGAAGTGAGCGAGTAAGCGCGGAATCTGATCGTGATGTCCTAAGCGATAAAGAACTTGAGCTTCTGTATCGAAGAGCCTCGCGGCAATTTGTAAACTTCGGGGATGAGTAGACTGAGGTTTCAGTTGTTTGACGACGCAGTGAGGTTGCCCTGGTAGATGTAGATCTGTGGCGAGAAACGTTTGCCCAAATCCGCCAGATCCTAACTCTTGGATCACTTGATAGCGACCCCCCAGCAATTTTTTGGGTGAATTGAACTGAAATCGTTGCAAGAGACTCACGGATTCCCCCCACTCATGTTTTAATGCTGCCTTTACCCTATCTCTAAGGATCACTACAGCGGTCAGGTAAAATTCTTGACTTCATTCACTACTGAAATGGTTTCAGGCAAGATTTTAACAATGAATGGTAATGCTGAGTCAGTATCGTCATGGTGATCCCATCAGCCCACGATCGTCAAGTTGAATCAGCCCCAAGAGAAAAGAAAGGGGTGTTGTTTGCAATCAAAAGTAACAGGCTGCACTCCTACTACTCCGAAGCAAACAACTCCCGCTCAACTGCTCGAACATCTCTACTGTAGAGAGTTGTCAGCTTAAAATACATTCCCCAGATGGGCACTGTTTCCGATGTGTTTCTTCCCACAGGTTGACGAAGAGTGCGCTCGAATTTCAAAGAATGGAGAGTTATTAGCAAAGTTAGGATAAATTCATGGCAAACCAAGCTCAAACGGCTGATCTCGATGCCACAATCGCACTTTTGAAGAATGACTTAGCAAAAATTGATCCAGAAGCAGCGATCGCCAATATCGAAGCGTGGCAGCAGCAACTCACGGGAACCGAAATTGCAGAAACATTAGGTGAATTAAAGTTAGCGATCGATGGCGGTGTCCGCAGCGGCGAGATCCCAGCAATTCTCTCGGCTCTCGGTCATCAAGTTTCCTCTGCCGTAGGCTCTCAAGAAGGCAGTTCAGCTTCTAAACTTCAAGAACTCGGACAGTTGCTATCTAACATCAGGAAATAAGCTACTGTTCGTGTATTGAATTCCGATTCGCAAGCTTCAAACATGCGATCTGCAATCATTCAGAGCTGAGCACAGGCGGAGCTTGATCAATTCGGATTCTATAGTAGCGGGCAATTTTCTACTTACATCACCCAAGACCAGTGATTGGTTTAGGTGATGTAATGTGTCTTAGTACAGGAAGATGGAGCCGTTTTCTTCAACGCGCATCGTGGGGCTGTCTGTTCCAAGATCAGTGTTCGTTTCTAAAGTCACCTCGATTGTGCCAGGAGCCTTTTGAGATTGCTTTGGAGTCACTTGCAGTAGCCCAGAATCTTGGCGATCGAGGGTCAAAGTTGTCGGAACTCGCAAACCTTGCAGCATCACAGTTCCCCGACCAGGCAAGGTTCTTACCTGGGTATCGCCAACCGCTTGATACGAAATCGCTGCATTTGTTTTGTTAACTAACATAATGTTCACACGATCGCCCTTCAGTTCTACTCTCGCTCTTGGAATAAATTGGGCTTCCGGTGCAGGTGTAACAGTGGGTTTAGGTGGATTCTGAGCAGCAGCAGGGGTCATGACACTACTGACTGTGACTAAGGTAGCTAAAATTCCAAATCCGAATGGTTTCAACATCGTTCAGACTCCGTGAAGTTCCAAATTAAACTGGCGATTTGCAATATCCTTATGGTTCATTGCAGTATCTTCATCATACCCAACTGCATTTTTAGAGTTGCTTCCACAAAAATGGGTGATCTTGATCAATCACCCATGCCTAAAGTGCTAATTTTATCGATTCTTCTAATATTTCATCCCAGCTAGAGAGGGCGCACTCTTGCTATGTCCATTCTGAGCAAACTTCTCAGCAAGCAACTGTCGATAGACTGCTTCGTAACCATCGACCATCTGCTTCACACCAAACTTTTCTTCTACATGTCTACGGCAAGCAATGCGATCGATTTCATCAATCCGATGCACAGCCTCAATACATTCATCGACGTTTTGGCAGAGGAATCCGGTCTTTTCATGTGCAATGACTTCAGAAGTCGCCCCGAGTTCTAACGCGATCACGGGTGTCCCTGCAACCATAGACTCCACCATGACTAATCCGAACGGTTCACGCCAAGTAATCGGGAATAATGTTGCAATCGCATTGCCCATTAAATGATTTTTCTGAATATGATTTGCTTCGCCTAGATATTGAATTTGTTCGCCATCAATGTGCGGTTTAATCTCTTGCTCAAAATAATCGACATCGACTCGATCGACCTTTCCCGCTATTTTCAGTGGATATCCAGTCCGTTTCGCAATCTCGATCGCATGATGTGGACCTTTCTCAGGTGAAAGTCGCCCTAAGAAAGCCAGGTACTGTAGTTCATCTGGCTGAGAATAAAACTGATGAGTCGCAGGATCGATCCCGTTGTAAACCGTAGCGACATAATTTAACTCTAATTGTGGCTCCCGTTGAGTATCTGAGATACTTACATAAGGCTGAGACTTAGCAAGACTGAATGCTTTCTGATTATCTAAGCTAAATGTTCCATGTAAAGTATGTACAGTCGGCGTTTTCACTAATTGCGCGCAAGCCAATGCAGCAAATCCAATATGGGAATGAATAATGTCAAATTCGTCTGAGTGCTGATAAACCTGACTTAACTGCATTGCTTCATAAGCTGTATGTTCTTTGACAGATGGATCTAATCGCAATGCACTGGGATGAATCGCTTCAAGATTCGCTTGGGTTCTGGAATCTCCTGTTGCAAACAATGTAACTTCATGACCACGACGAACAAGTTCTTCAGTCAATAAACTCACAACCAGTTCTGCCCCACCATAAGCGGGAGGAGGAACTGTCTCCCACAAAGGAGCAATCTGAGCAATTCGCATTCTTAACCTCCGTTCTGCGTATTAACTCAGACTGTAAGCGGTTTTACTGAATTACTTCATCTAGCCAGAGAGTTACCCTGTCAGACAGATGACTGCTGCTGATGACAGAAGTAGAAGCGGCAAGCCAATCGAAGATTGTTTCTAATTCAGTCAGTGTAATAAAGCCGTACTGCCAAAGTACGATCGGTAAGAGGCTATCGATCTCCTCTGAGTACTGTAGCCCGATTTTTATCGAATCGGATGAGACAGCTAGCTCATCAGTGAGAAATTGAATCAGCGATCGCGTTCTATCAGCCATGGATTTCTTCAATGACCTGAACGCGACCCAATCGGATCGCATAGAGTAGGCGCTCGATTGCTTGCTTTTCTTCGTCAGTTGTTTGCTGATCCAACATTGCCGCTTGAAGCTTTTGACAAGCCAGCGGAGTCATTCTGCCTGTATTGCTGACTTCAGCGAACAAATCGGAAATTGAATCTGTCAGTAAAAGAGAGGATTCCATCGGGAAAACTACAAGAGCGTTGTGATACTAATATCGGCTTTTTGAAGTGGAGCGTGGGTGACAGATCAAGGACTGACCCGTGACTTTTTCCTCTTTAGGAAGTGATATATATCACCGATGCAGTTCTTTTTTCCCCAGAAGGAGTCCCGGTAATGATCACAACTGCGGCTAATTTATATGCGCCGGATGCAGGCTACGTTCAGGCGGCGATGAGTGAGATTGATGCATTTGAGCAATCGCGTGCCACGGGGATTTGGGCGGGTTTGGATAAGGCAACGGTGATTGCAGAGATGCGATCGCGCGTCGCTGATCCGTTCCAAATCAATCAAGGTGGGCAGCCGTTTTGTGGACCCGCCAGTGTGTTGTTTGAACTGGTTCGCAAGCAACCGACTCGTTACGTTCAGATTTGCCAGACTCTATTTGAAAGGGGTGGGTTTCAAGGCACAAACCGTTGGATTCAAGCAAGCGCTGCGCTGCGGAGCAATCGAGATCAGAATTTGCGCATGGAGCAAGCAGATTGGATGGTTTTATCAACGTTGCGCGAGTCAGAGAATTCTCTATTTCCAGTAGAACCAAATGCGCCTGATCTGATTCGGAATCTAGCCGGTATGACGAAATCTTGGGAGGTTAAAGGCTGGATTGATGAGCTTTTAGGCTATTCCAAGACTGCCTATCATCAGGCATATCTGTTTAGTGATGTCAAAGCGATGCAGGCGGCGATCGCCGCGATTCAGTCGGGTGGTGTGGCGATGCTGCTCGTCACTGCTGAAGGATTTTTACAAGGCGATCCCCCTCCGGTTCCATTTCCGAGCCATTGGGTAACGTTGCTCGGTGGATTTGAGATGAATGGCGATCGGGTTGCTTTCGACATTTACACTTGGTCGAAAAAACTCACCGTGAATACAGATATGAATTCATTCAAAAAATACTTTTGGGCGAGTGTCACGGGGACTCGGTAAAGTGGGGAGATGGGGAGTGGGGTAGCGAAAGCTGCATTCTCCCTATCCCCCTATCTTCCTATTCTTCACGAACAGCTTCCAACATACGAGAGAAGTAAAACTTCGTGCTCGTCATTGCAGTTCGCTTGACTTTCAATCCACAGTCTTCTAACACTTTTACGATGTCTTTCTCACGATGCTGATAAGCGCGAGTCGTCTTACTCGGGCCTGGGAAAAACTCACCGATTCGCTTCAAAATCACTAATAAACAGGTCTTCGGGGCAAAGCTGAGAATTAAACGATTTTCCGCCAAACTTGCTAAGTGTTTGATCATATCGGCGGCTTGCTCGGTCGGATAGTGAATCAGCACATCCAGACAAACGACGGTATGATACTTGCCGCTTAGAGTCTCCAAATCTTGTACGACAAAAGTCGGATTATCTTTCAGTCCAAGCGCGATCGCTCTTTCTTTCCCTTCTTCCACCATTTTTTCTGAGATATCACTCGAAAAAACGGTTGCACCTGCTTGTGCCAGCGGAATACTCAAGCTGCCAACTCCACATCCCGCATCGCAGATCGTCAAATCTGCTAGATTTTCATCTGCTTTGAACCAGTCCAGCAAAGTATCGACTGTTTGCTGATGCCCTGTGCGGATATCGAGTTGTACCTTATTTACTTCACCATCGCCGTAGATACGTTTCCAGCGATCGAAGCCCGTGGCATTGAAATACTCACGCACTTCGGTTTTATCATCCACTCCGTTCATATATCCGCTTGTGATCTCGTTGATTCGCCTCAACTATCGTATTACGACGATCGCCCCTGAACCCAGATCAGAGCGAAATTCCACGAAGAGACTCCCCACTCCCCATCTCCCCACTTCGCAAAATCCATCCACTTGACGACTAGAAAAGATATCGCCTGACTTTGTGGTGCAAGAACTGGTCTTACTTTTGGTCTTATTCGTGGATTGCTAATAATTTGCGTACAAACATGAGGTTCTTATGAAATTTTCATGTAGCCATCACTACGCCTCGGTATTCTCAGGTATTCTACGAGAAGGCAAAACCCCAAATCACTCGGCAGTTGCCCGTAATTTTACAGGTCTGTTGAGGCTGTGAGGGAACTTTTGCTTTGACAAGTCAATCTGAGTATCTTGGGGGCACCTGAACCGTGCCCCGTTTTTTTAGGGGTTTTCGGATTTCTCTGAACAGGGATAAGTCTACGGAGGGTAACGAGTTACGCACCACCTGTCCTATATCGAAGTGTAAGAGAGTTTGAGAAAATTTACGGAATTCAGTGAGACAGAATTGTATCTGTCACATAAAATTTGTTTACGAAGCAATATTTGTGGTGAGACGCTGCATTTGGATTTCTTGACCAACTTGGCTCCAGCGTAAAAGACGCGCAGGCTGATATAGATAGGTTGGAAGATGTATTGCAGTGCGGGGAGCAGTCGTCGATAGCGCGATCGCAGTTCCCAGATCACAAAGGTTCCAATTCACCAGATTTTGCACACCTGAAAAGAGAGATCGCGTTGTTCCGGCTAAAGTGCCGTCGAATAATCTTGCGGTGCCATTTGTCACCTCGATTTGTCGAGTGTCCCAAGGATAGCGTCCGTCCGGGAGTCCAAGCGGTGAAAGGGCATCACTGACAAGAAAAATTCCGCGATCGTATTCGCTCGCTTTGAGCAAAATCTCCATCATGATCGGTGAGACATGCTGCCCATCTGCAATTAAGCCACAATAAACGTGAGGATTTGTAATGGCGGCTCCTAGTAGTCCAGGTTCGCGATGGTGCAAACTGGGCATCGCGTTGAAAGCATGTGTGACCATTGAAGCGCCTTGATCAAAGGCTTGTTGGGCTTGGGTTGCGGTTGATTGAGAGTGTCCGAGACTAACGGTAATGCCGAGAGATTTGAGATATTCGATCGTGGCTCCACTGGGATCGAGTTCTGGAGCTAACGTTATGACTTTGACGATCGAGGCATAATCGCCTAAAACCTGTTTAATCGTTTCAATTGTGCAGGGCAGAAGAAATTCTTCAGGATGTGCGCCTCGTTTTTGCGGATTGAGAAACGGACCTTCGAGATGAACGCCTAGAATTTCAGGATGATTGGCTTCAGCGATGATTTGGAGCGATCGCTGAATATTCTCGATCGAGGTTGTAACAATTGTGGGCAAGAATCCATCGATACCTTGATGCCAAAGAAAGTCACAAATTTTGTCTAACTGGTGGGCGTTATCTGAGTTGAGATCGGGAAAGGCTAAGCCTAATGCCCCGTTAATTTGTAAATCAATGCCGCCTAACGAGATCCAATCTCCTTCAGCATCGATCACAAGGGTCGAAGTTTCGCTGGCTTCGGCTGGGGATTGGATCGAGGGTGCAATCTCAACGATTTTGTCATTCTCGATCAAGATTTGCTGCAAACCGGAGAAACCAGGAACTTGAGCATTGATAATCAGCATGTTTTAGTGTTTGATCTGGATTCGTTTTGGATTTTCGCACATGAGTCAGCCGCTAATTGGGATCATTATGGGAAGCGATTCGGATCTGCCGACGATGCAGGCAGCGATCGCAGTTTGTGAGGAGTTTGGTGTGCCGTGTGAAGTGGAAATTGTCTCGGCACATCGCACGCCAGAGCGAATGGTGCAGTATGCAAAAGAGGCGCATACTCGTGGATTGAAAGTGATTATTGCCGGGGCTGGAGGTGCAGCGCATTTGCCGGGAATGGTGGCAGCGATGACGGTGTTGCCTGTGATTGGGGTTCCGGTACAGACGAAGACGCTTCAGGGGATCGATTCGCTGTACTCGATCGTGCAAATGCCTGCGGGAATTCCAGTGGCGACTGTGGCGATCGGGAATGCCAAAAATGCAGGACTCTTGGCTGTTCAGATTTTGGGCAGTCATGATGCTGAGTTGTTTGCCAAACTGCAAGCGTATCGCCAGAGTTTGACGGATATGGTGCAGCAAAAGCAGGCAGAGTTAGGGCGGGTTGGATATCAGCAGTATCTTCAACAGATGTAACGTTTCTATAACCGATCGTAATTTGGTTCAAACTCAAATGGGAGACTGGAAATCGCTTGCTCATAAGCTTTTCAGTAATTAGGAGATGAGTGGATGACCTTGCGATCGGTTGAGCCTTCTAAGAAAAAACTTTGGTATGCCGCAATTAAACCGCCGATGTATAGCGTTGCGGTCATGCCAATTTGGGTGGGATCTGCGGTGGCTTTTGCAGAGACTCGATCGTTGAATCTTCTGGTATTTTTTACGTTTCTAATTTCTGCAATTTTGATTCTGGCTTGGGAAAATCTCAGCAATGACGTGTTTGATTCTGAGACAGGAGTCGATGTCAATAAGGCGAATTCGGTCGTGAATTTGACTGGAAATAAGTCGCTGATCTTTTGGATTTCCAATGCTTTTTTGGTAGCGGGATTATCGGGAATTTTGGCGATCGCGCTGATGCAGGGTGACTTTACTGTGATTGGGTTAGTGCTGGCTTGTTGTGCGATCGGTTATATCTATCAAGGACCTCCATTTCGATTGAGCTATCAGGGTTTGGGCGAGCCATTGTGTTTCTTAGCATTTGGACCTTTAGCATTTTCGGCGGCTTATTATAGTCAGACTAAAGCTTGGTCAGGAACAAATTTAGCGGCTTCGATCGGAGTGGGAATTGCGACGAGTTTGATTCTGTTTTGTTCGCATTTTAATCAAGTCGAAGATGATGCAGCGATCGGGAAAAAGTCTCCGGTGGTTCGGCTTGGCGCGAAGCGCTCTGCTCAGCTTCTTCCTTGGATTTGTGGCAGCTTTTATGCGTTGACCATTCTATTTGTCATTTTGAAACTGTTCCCAGTTTGGACGTTGCTCTCGCTGCTGAGTTTTCCAGTTGCGAAAAGGCTATGTCATACAATCGGTTCACAGTATCATCAACCCCATAAACTCTTGCGTTGTCGATTAATTGCGGTTGAATTGCATTTTTGGTTCGGATTGCTATTTGGGTTAGGATTTCTGTTCCTGTATGCAATTTGAATTTCGACCTTATCAACGACGATTTCGCCAATCTCTCAAAACACATTATGGAGAATGGTCAGTCCGGGAAGGAATTTTAATCCGATTAGATGATCGCTTTGGAGAAATTACGCCACTGGAGTGGTTTGGCTCAGAATCGATGCAAGACGCGATCGAGCTTTGCCAATCTGCTCCCCATGACATCGATCTCGATTGGATTCAACAAATTCCGTTTCCAGCGTGTCAATTTGGATTTGAGTCGGCGCTGAATTCAGAGCAATTCCAAGCAATGCCTCAGAGTGCTTTGATGTCTGATGAATGGCGATCGCTCTGGGATCAGGGCTATCGAACGTTTAAATTGAAAATCGCGATCGCTCCAATCGAAATCGAAATCGCAACAGTCCAAGCCTTACTGGATCAATTACCGCAACATGCAAACTTAAGACTCGATGCAAACATGGGGTTAACGGAATCTGAAACGCATCAATGGCTCGAATTCTGTGATCAATCCAGAATTGAATTTATCGAGCAGCCGATGCGAACCGATCAGTTTGAAACCATGCTGAAGTTGAGCCAGATGTATCGAACTGCGATCGCATTAGATGAGTCTGTCTCAACTTTGGCTCAATTGAAAGCGTGTTATGAGCGAGGCTGGCGCGGAATTTTTGTGGTTAAACCAGCGATCGCGGGCTTTCCTTCTCAACTGCGCCAATTTTGTCGAGAACATCAACTCGATACAGTTTTTTCAACAGTGTTTGAGACTGAGATTGGTCGTCGGGCAGGATTACAACTGGCAGCGGAACTGAGTCAGCGAGCCGTTGGCTACGGGACAACGCATTGGTTTGATGAACTGAATAGCGAAGACTTTGAGGAGTTATGGAAGAGCCTTTAAGTCGATTAGCGACATTTGATTTTGTAGAGCGTCGCCGAGTTCAGGAAATTGCTGAACTGCGGTATCGAGAGTTATTGAAATATGAGCGGGCGATGCCTCCGGCACACGCGAGCGTGACCGTGTTTTTATGCGATCGAGATCCAATTCAATGGATGGCAGGATTTATTGCAGCTTGTTCTGTGCCTTGTGAACTGTTTCTTTGCAATCCAGATTGGGGCGAAACCGAATGGAAACAGGTGTTTGAATTGGCTCAACCGACTCTGATTTGGGGAGAACCTAGGTTTGTGGAAGGCTTGGAGAATCGCCCCCTAAATCCCCCAATTTTGGGGGACTTTGAATGTCGAGAATTTCCTGATTTCAAAGTCCCCCAGAATGAGGGATTTAGGGTACTGAAGCCGACTGAAGCTCAGCACGAAGCGCTGCTGATCATGATTCCGACTGGAGGCACTTCTGGCAAAATTCGGTTTGCAATTCACACCTGGGACACTCTCACTGCTTCTGTTCAAGGATTTCGCCAATATTTTGAACTTGATCGCATTAACTCTTTCTGCGTTCTCCCGCTCTATCACGTCAGCGGTTTAATGCAATTGATGCGATCGCTGCTCACAAACGGCACATTCACGCTTCAATCCTGGAAAAATCTAAACACCGACTTCGATCCGCAAAACTTCTTCATCTCTCTGGTTCCGACTCAACTCCAGCAATTGATGCCTCATGCAGATTGGCTCGCCAAATTCAGAACCATTTTGCTCGGAGGCGCACCCGCTTGGTCAAATCTCCTTGAAGACGCACGATTGAAACATCTTCCGATCGCCCCAACTTACGGGATGACCGAAACTGCTTCTCAGATTGCAACGCTCAAACCTGCTGATTTTCTCAAGGGTGTTCAAGGGTGTGGGCAAGTTTTACCTCATGCAGAAATTACGATCGCTCATCAAAAACTCTTAATCCGCTCAAAATCCTTGATGCTTGGGTATTACCCGAATCTCGATCAGCCTGAAACCTTTGAACCTGACGATTTGGGATACTTTGATGAACAAAACTATCTCCATCTCATCGGTCGTGACAGCAACAAGATCATTAGCGGCGGTGAGAACATTTTCCCGGCAGAAGTGGAATCTGCAATTCGATCAACCAATCTTGTCCGAGATATTCACGTTTTAGGAATTCCGGACGAAATCTGGGGACAGAGCGTGACGGCAATTTATGTTCCTGATGATGAAACGGTTACGTTTGAAGAGATTAAAACTGCCTTAAAATCACACTTAACTTCATTCAAAATTCCTAAACGATGGATCGCTGTCGCTCAGATCCCACGAAGTTTGCAAGGAAAAATCCAGCGCCATCGCATCGAAGCAATTCTGGATTTACATAAAAGATCTGACAGTTGACGAAATCACGTACTACACTTGTATTATAAATCTGACAAACCTATTCCAAAAGGAGACCGTTCATGCATACCTTAACTCGCACCAGCACAACGGAAATGGAAGTGACGAGCATCCGTTTAGAGCGTGAGTTGAAGGAGGAGCTAAAAGCACTTTCTGGCAACCAAGGCTATCAAGCGCTCATTCGCGACATTTTGTGGAACTATGTGCAACAGCGATCGGGCAGCTATTCCCCCTCTCTCTCATCCGCCGATGTGCGTGCTACTCTATCTGCTACCGCTCAAACCGACGATCGCTGCGCCCTTACTGGCAAACCTATCCGCTCCGGCGAGAACATACTCTTGGGACTCACGATCGAAGGCAATCTTATTCCTCTCAGTCTGGGCAGTCTGCCTTAACAGCATTTTGTCGGGATGAGGAGAACAAATTGTTTCCTTTCTCCTTATCCCTGTTATAATATTTCTCATTGCGCGGATGTGGCGGAATTGGTAGACGCGCCAGATTTAGGTTCTGGTTTCGCAAGAAGTGAAGGTTCAAGTCCTTTCATCCGCATTTTTCAATCTATTTCAGGTAGCTTAATCCAACGAAGTTGCGGCAAGATCTTCTCATAGAAGTGAGGAACCGATATGACGCACTCTTCGATCGTTCAAAACTACATCAATGGCGAATGGTCTATTCCCGAAACTGAAACTTATTTAGAAGTCAGAAATCCAGCCACGATCGAAGTTTTAAGTAAAGTTCCGCTCTCGCCTGCGCGTGAAGTCGATCGAGCCGCTCAAGCTGCTCAAACTGCATTTCAAACCTGGCGACGCACGCCCGCGACTGAACGCGTGCAGTATTTATTCAAGCTCAAGGCATTGCTCGAGGAGCATTTCGAGGACATTGCCCAGACGATTACACTCGAATGTGGCAAGACGCTTGCAGAATCCAAAGGCGAAATGAGACGCGCGATCGAGAATGTCGAGGTTGCCTGTGGAATTCCCATCTTAATGCAGGGCTATAACTCAGAAGACATTGCGCGTGGCATTGATGAACATATGATTCGCCAACCGCTGGGAGTCACCGCAGTCATTACACCGTTTAACTTTCCAGGTATGATTCCATTTTGGTTTATGCCTTACGCGATCGCGTGTGGCAACACCTGCATTATTAAGCCGTCTGAACGGGTGCCTCTGACCATGCAGCGCATCTTTACTTTGCTCGAACAAACAGGCTTACCCAAAGGCGTGGTCAATCTGGTCAATGGAGCGAAAGAAGTGGTCGATGCTTTGCTGGATCATGCCGCAATTCGATCGATTAGCTTTGTCGGATCGACGGGAGTCGCGAAATATGTCTATAGTCGGGCAGCCGCAAATGGGAAAAGGGCACAGTGCCAAGGTGGCGCGAAAAATCCCGTCATTGTGCTACCGGATGCAGATATTGCGATGACAACGAAAATTATGGCAGATAGTGCTTTTGGATGTGCAGGACAACGATGTTTAGCTGCTTCAATTGCCATTACAGTTGGCAGTGCAAAATCTACTTTTACAGATGCAATCGCTGAAGCTGCAACCTCGCGCCAAGTTGGGTTTGGACTAGATTCCGGGGTACAAATGGGACCTGTGATCACTCATCAAAGTAAGACCCGAATTGAAACTATCATTCAACAAGCAGAAACAGAAGGTGCAACTGTTTTAGTCGATGGTCGAGCACCCAAAATTTCTGGATATGAGCAAGGTCACTTTGTTCGACCAACCATTTTGCAGAACATTGATCCGGCAGGTGAAATTGCTAAAACTGAGATTTTTGGACCAGTGCTGAGCTTGATTCATCTCGATTCAATTGATGACGCGATCGCCCTGATCAATCAAAGCCAATACGGAAACATGGCTTCCCTGTTTACTTCTAGTGGAGCTGCAGCCCGAAAATTCCGCTACGAAGCTGAAGCGGGGAATATCGGAATTAATATTGGAGTTGCAGCACCGATGGCATTCTTCCCGTTTAGTGGTTGGAAAGAAAGCTTTTTTGGGGATTTGCATGGTCAAGGATGGCAAGCGATCGAATTCTTCACCCAGACGAAAGTGATTGTCGAACGCTGGCATGACTGGACACGACAGTTTTAAGAGATCGATGCAGCCCAAACCCGATGCGAGATTCAGACAGAGTTTTCTTTTTAGGGGCGCTATTGAGGCACGTTGAAGGAGATCTCTTCCTGCAACTCTGAAAAGTCAATAAACTCTCTATTCCGGGATTCTGCATCATTCAGACGGGCTAATACTTCAGGATGCAGGGCTTCTGACGCGCGTTCTTGCACGCTTGTAAAGAAGAAAAAGCGAGTACTACCGACGCAGAGGCAATCCCCATCCTGAAGGCGCTGGCGCTGTTGAACTCTTGTTCCGTTGATGTACGAGCCATTCATGCTATTGAGATCAACGAAGTAGAAGCCTTCATTCACAACATAGAGAATCACAGCATGACGACGAGAAAGCTTACGATCCTGTAGGGGCAATGCTGCCGATCGATTGCGTCCAATTGTCCAAACCATTTGCGGTTGTTTAAGACTCATCGATTCACTTCTCAGCAAATTGGTGACGAGCCATGCCTGTTGACCCGACACAACACCTTGAATATAGCGAGGTTTCGCTTCTGGAGTGACCGGAGACTCGATCGCGGATTTCGCTTCTTCAAGATCGATCGTCAACGTTGGGCTTTTGGCGATTTGCTGTTCTTCAGGGTTTTCCTCATCTAGCTGTTCTTCCAGTTCTTCCCAGAAGGATGCGAGGGCATCCGGAGATTGATTTGTGACAGCAGAAATCGCAGAATGGCGATCGTCTGGGCTATGAAATGCTTTTATCATGAGGCTTTCCCAAAAACAGGTCAAATCTGAGGTAGGTCTACTGATCTAGATTTCCCCGGATTGGGAAGAGGGAGACGATTTTGAATTTTGGATTTTCAATTGGGAGACCAGAAAAAGAACCTTTCCTGATTGATTCTGCACCTCTGACTGAATTGTAAACGCTGGCGATATGTGAGTCTCGATCGCGAAAATACGCTGATACGCAGGAAAATCACCTTGACAATCTGATCGATCGCAGTAGAATTGCACAAATCCGTTTGATTTTTTGTAGATCAGACGTTCTAAGTGTGCTATCTATTATAGAAATTCCGCTAATTTAGCTCACTTGTTTGATTCCGGGCTACACTAAACACTGTTTTTTACTGACTCCCTGTGTACGTTAAGCGTGTTGAACTAACAAATTTCAAGTCTTTTGGCGGCACAACGCCGATTCCGTTGCTGCCAGGGTTCACCGTGATCTCAGGTCCAAACGGATCAGGGAAGTCAAATCTACTGGATGCATTGCTCTTTTGCTTAGGGCTAGCAGGCTCAAAAGGGATGCGGGCTGAGCGATTGCCTGACCTGGTCAATCATGCACAGGCCACGAAAGGGCGAGCAACCGTCGAAGCGGCAGTGACAACAGTATTTGATCTATCAGATGAATTAGATCTGTTTAATGCTCTCAGCAATCCAGATGAAAGTAATATCGATGTTTCATTGAATGAGCCAAGTCAGAGTTCGGCAAATGGACATCATGAGAATGGTCATGTCTCTGCACCAGATGTCGTTTATGAATTAAACGGTTCTGAAAATGGTAATAGCAACGGTGAAATCAACGTAGAGTGGAAAGTGACTCGTAAATTGCGGGTAACACAGCAGGGAACGTATACGTCAAACTATTTCATCAATGATGAACCCTGTACGTTAACAGAACTGCATGAGCAGTTGAACCGGATGCGGATCTATCCTGAGGGATATAACGTTGTCTTACAAGGGGATGTAACTCGGATCATTTCGATGAACGGGCGAGAACGTCGTGAAATCATTGATGAATTGGCAGGAGTTGCTTCATTCGATCGCAAAATCAACCAAGCGAAAGACAAGCTCGATGCGGTAAAAGATCAAGAAGATAAATTTCACATTGTCGAGCGTGAATTGATCGAGCAGCGCGATCGCTTAGCTCAAGATCGGATCAAAGCCGAGAAATACAAAAAACTGCGCGCAGAACTGCAAGCGAAAGAGCAGTGGGAAGTCGTCATCCGTTACGAACAAGCCGCGCAAGGCGTTCGCAAATTACAAGAGCAAATTCAATCCGATGAAACAGCGATCGCTGATTTGACTGAACAGCTAGCAGCACTGCAACTTGAAATCAATCAAGTGACTGCTGAATTAGAGAAACTGAATGCACATGTGCGATCGCTCGGTGAAGAAGAACAAATCGCAGTGCAATCGACCCTCGCAGCGCGAGAAGCTGAACTGCGCCAGTTAGAACGTCAACAGCAAGACTTGCAGAAATCAAGCCAGGATTTGATTGCGACTTTATCCAAAGCGCAGCAAGACCTCCAGGAAAACATGCAAACCTTGGCAGCGCTGACCCGTGAGAAAGAATCCATCGAAACCCAAGAGCTGATTGCGGCAACTCAGAAGCGTGATCAAGCCAAGGCAGTACTTGAGCAGAAACGCGAACAGGCAAATGCTTCGGCTGCCAATGCAGAAGCTTGGGTACAAGAACAAACCCAATTGCACCATCACATTGAAACCTTGATCAAAGCTTTGGAGCCGCAACGGGCTGAACAAGCTGGATTGAGAGAAAAAACCAATCAACTCGATCGCCAAGTTCAAGAGCAAACAGAAGCCCTCAGAACAACTACAGCCGAATTGAATCAGCAGCAGATCGCAGCAGCAGATATCACTCAACGATTTGCAGCCGCGACGCAGCAAGTTCAATCGATGGCGCAAGCGCTCGCGGAAGTTGAACAAGAGTTGCAGATTCAACAAGAAACTGAGAAACGATTACTGGCTGAACAACGAGATAAGCAACGCGCCTTAGATAAATTAGAAGCCCAAACTCAAGCGGTGCAAGAAGCACAAGGCACTCAGGCTTCGCAAGTCATCATGAAAATGGGACTATCCGGAGTGTGTGGCTTAGTTGCAGAACTCGGACAGGTCAGCTCGCGCTATCAGCTTGCCTTAGAAACCGCTGCGGGTGGACGACTGGCAAATATTGTGGTCGAAGATGATGCGATCGCAGCAGCAGCCATTGATATTCTCAAACAGCGACGGGCTGGACGAGCCACATTCTTACCGCTCAATAAACTCAAGCCGCCTCATATTCCCAATCGTGCCACGATGCGATCGATGCAGGGCTGCATTGATTACGCGATTAATTTAATCGACTTCGAGGATCGCTATTACGACGTATTTGCTTACATCTTCGGTACAACTGTTGTCTTTGAGACACTCTCTGATGCGCGACGACATATCGGGCAATATCGGATTGTGACCTTAGATGGCGAATTACTCGAATCGAGTGGAGCAATGACCGGGGGAAGTAGCGGCGCTCGATCGTCGTTACGATTTGGCAAAGGTCAAGCCGCAGAATCACCGGAAATCGCAGCATTAAAGCGGCGACTGCAAGAAATCGATCAGATTTTGGGACATTGTGAAAGCTCGATCGCGAAAGCAACCATTCTTCAGAAAGACCGCACCAAATTTCTCAGCGATGCGCGTCAACAACACGCAGAATTGAAAGTCAAAGCGGATCAAGCCAAAGTCGAACTCGATCGCTTGGAAAAACAACAAATTCAACTCACCCAGCAGCTTGAAACCAATCAAAAAGAACTGGCAGCAGCGCAAGTTCGCTTACAAGTCTTAGAGTCGGAACTTCCAGTTCAAGAGGCGAATTTAGCCCGATTAAGAACGACCTTGGCGGAATTAGAGCAATCGCAGTCTCATAGCGAATGGCAGCAAATTCAAGCGGGCATTCGGGAATTAGAAACCGATCTGAACCAGAAAGAGGGAGATTTAAGAGCGATCGAACAACGCTCCCAAGATCTTGAAACTCAGAGAAAACTATTACAGGAAAAAATCGAGCAAGGACAACTCCGAATTCAGGAGTCTCGCACCCAGCAAACTCTACAATTGCAGCAGCAATCAGAAAATACAAATCAACAAACTGCCGTCAATACCCAGATCACCGAACTCAAAGCCACACTTGCTGAACTCGATAAAACCTTAGGCGAAGAACGATACAAACGCGATGCAGTCGATCGACAGCTCCGCGAACTTCAGAATCGCCAGCAGCAGCACATTTGGCAACGTGATCAAACGCTAGAAACTCAGCAATCTCGTCGAGCTAGCCTCGCTGAACAGCAAGCAGCCCTCGAAGCCCAACGCGCCGAACTGCCTGATCCGGTTCCTGAAATTCCCGACAATGCCACTCGCGATCTCGGACAACTTCAGCACGAACTCCGTTCGATGCAAAAACGCCTTCAGGCAATGGAACCTGTGAATATGTTGGCGTTAGAAGAATACGATCGCACCCAAGCCCGGTTAGACGAACTCACCGAAAAACTCGAAACGTTACAAGAAGAACGTACTGAGTTGCTGTTAAGAATTGAGAACTTTACCACTCTGCGACAGCGTGCCTTCATGGAAGCCTATGAAGCGGTTGATTTGAACTTCCAGAAGATCTTTGCCACCTTATCGGATGGCGACGGACGCTTACAGCTTGAAGATCCAAACGATCCATTTAACGGCGGATTGAACCTGATCGCTCACCCGAAAGGCAAACCTGTGCAACGGCTTGCCTCCATGTCTGGGGGTGAAAAATCTTTGACTGCTCTGAGTTTCATTTTCGCCCTTCAGCGGTATCGTCCCTCCCCGTTCTACGCGTTTGACGAGGTTGATATGTTCCTAGACGGAGCAAACGTCGAGCGATTAGCTAAAATGATTCAGCAGCAGGCGCAACAAGCTCAATTTATTGTCGTGAGTTTGCGTCGTCCGATGATCGAACGCGCTCAGCGAACGATCGGGGTTACTCAAGCACGAGGAGCCTTTACCCAAGTCCTGGGTATCAAACTTCCTCAAAGTGTTTAAGAATCGGATCACGTTCGGCATTCCGTATCGTTTGATCCTTCATATGGTTTGATAATTAGAAAAAAGCGTAAATAGACAGGATTCGGGACTCAATGACAGAAGAATTTCGCCAACGCTCCGACATACTTGGAACTCAGGTGATTACACGCACCACAGGCAAACGGCTTGGCGTGGTGAGTCAGCTTTGGGTGGACATTGACAGCCAAGCGGTTGTTGCCCTCAGTTTGCGCCCGAATCTGTTCTACGGCACTGCTCAACCGATGATGCTCGATAGCATTCGCCAGATTGGGGATGTGATCTTAGTCGATGACGAAGATGTGATCGAAGATGTCGATCTTGAAGGCTACAGCAATTTGATCGGATACGAAGTCATTACTGAAACGGGTGAACTGCTTGGAAAAGTTCGAGGCTTCCGATTTGATATCGATAGCGGCAGATTAGATGCATTAACGATCGCATCAATTGGACTGCCACTCATTCCCGATCAAGTTGTTAGCACCTACGAACTCTCGATCGATGAAATCGTCAGCAGTGGTCCCGATCGCCTCATCGTCGTCGAAGGCTCGGAAGACCGCATGAATCAACTCAGCGTCGGCGTGCTTGAACGTCTCGGCATTGGTCGTGCCCCCTGGGAAAAAGACGAACCGCAATATTTGGCTCCAGCCCGTCCTGAAAATCAGCTTCCTTCGGGTCAGCCGACTCAAGTAAATGTGCAGCCACGCATTCAACAACCCGTTGAAGAAACCTGGAGCGATGACGATTTGGGCTATGACGACGAGCCGCGTTATCGTGAACCGATTCCGATCGAGCGAAATCAAGAACCTCCGCGTCAGCAATATCGCGAAGCGCAAGCCTATCCACCGCCAGAAGCGTACGAAGAAGACGAAGAAGACGAATTGGATAACTGGGGCAGTTTGGCAACCGTCGATGATGAAGAGGATAATCTCGACACCAAATCAACCTGGGTAGACGAAGAGGAAGAAGAAGCGATCGTTGTAGATTACACCCCGGTCGTGGATACAGAACCGGGAACTCAACCTACTCCAGACAGCTTTGAACCCGGCAATCTCGATGAAGATCCTTGGGCAGAACAGCCTCAAGCTGAAGCCGAAGAGGATGAAGACACGCTAGAAGTCCCGGCTGAAGACACAGAGGATGAATCTGAACGGATTCCGCTCAACATTCCTGAGAAGCCGAAACAAAAACAACCCGAATATGAAGAGGAAGGCTACTAAGCTGATCTCTCATGTCTACCGTGGGGTAGGTATCTTGCCCACTCAAATCCAGAGGCAGGCATCTTTGCCTGCCCCACTGTTTATTTCATATGTCAAACAGCTCTGAACTCACTTCTACTTCCACATCTCATCCATTTACTCATGGGCACACTTTTTCCAGCCCCGGTGGACATTTTACCTATCGCGTAATTGGCGCTTGCTGTCGCTTATTCGATCGAGAACAGCTTCCCTACCCCTGCTGCCGAATCGAATGGCGTGGAAAAGAACCCAGTTGGCGCAGAATTGGACGACGGTTTATTGTCGATTTGGCAACTCGCAACAGTCCTTCTTACAGCGTCGAAATCGTCGGACGTGAGGCGCACGAGCCAATCGTCATGACGTTGTATTGGTGCAAACTGCCTCAGCCTCTCAAAGAATGGTGGCATTCCAGCAAACCTGCGACGATCGATTCAACTAATTCTCGACTTGCAGAAGACATCAAAATCGAAGGATAAACGGCACTGCCCCAGCGGGGATGAATCACGGTGAAGCAATTGCCGATCGCTTTTGTTGCATATCCTAATGTCGATCGCACAACCGCCACATCATCGAGCCGCAAAGACCCGGATTCTGACAAAATCGGCAACCCCGTTTTCGGATCAAACAAATCCGCTAAGTGCCCTTGTTGGCGGAGCATTTCTGTCACTTTCAAACCAAAAGAGAGAAACTGCGATCGCAACACTTGCTTTTGATGATCCGCTTCCGGGCAGTGTTCTGTTAACTCGCGATCGGCAGGCTGTAGAACCACCACGATCGAGCGAATTGGGTCAGACCAATCTGGCAATAACTTCTCAGAATGCTGACAAATAAATTCGCTCGGTGGATGGACAGAATATTGCATCACAAAGTAAAAAGAATGAATCGATCGGATATAGTGCTAATGCACCATTTTTCTGTTAGATATGCCGCAGTTTGAATCGGCTATTGATCATCTTAAATCGCTTGATCATACAGTGACCCATTCAGGAAAAGAAATATCATCTCCTAAACTTTTCTACACCCATGATAACGGTCAGCTTTGGCTCGGCGATGCGGTTGAATGGCTGAAATCACTACCTTCTGAGTCGATCGATTTAGTGTTTGCCGATCCGCCTTACAATCTTAAAAAAGCAGAATGGGACAGTTTTGAATCTCAGAAATTGTATCTCGAATGGTCACTGCAATGGATTGAACAAGTCGCCCGAATTCTCAAGCCGACAGGAACGTTTTATATTTGTGGCTTTTCTGAAATATTGGCTGATCTAAAACTACCCGCCTCGCAATTTTTTCAAGGATGCCGTTGGCTGATTTGGCACTACAAAAATAAAGCGAACTTATCAAATGATTGGGGTCGATCGCATGAAAGCATTTTGCATTTTCGCAAATCAAGAAAATTCACCCTATCGATTGAGAACATCCGCACTCGTTACGGCGAACACACCCTGAAATATCCCGAACATCCTCAAGCCGAAACTAGCCAATACGGCAAAGGTAAAAAAGTAACAAAGCTGTGGCAGCCTCACCCAAAAGGTGCAAAACCGCGAGATGTAATTGAAGTGCCAACGACCTGCAATGGCATGAACGAAAAAACACCTCATCCCACTCAAAAACCCGAAGAATTGGTAAGAAAATTCGTCTTGGCTTCTTCTCAAAGAGGCGATCGCATTCTCGATCCGTTCCTGGGTTCCGGCACAACTGCAGTCGTTGCCGAACAACTCGGACGGAACTGGCTCGGTTGCGATCGACACGCAGAATACTTAAGTTGGGCGATCCCCAGAATCGAATCGGCTAAAAAACAATCCGATGAAGCATGGTTTTGGGAAGACCGCAATCGCGAAGAACGACGTTCAAAAAATCGCGAAACATCATAATCTTGTATGGCAATATGTTGACGATCGTGCGCGTCACGTATATCTTTTTCTGGCAACGGTACAAGGAGCTTTTGTGGTTATTCTAATTGGCATTCTCGCTGGTCTTGTCGGATTCGTTCTGCTCGTCTTGTTGCTGCTCGAAGCTCAATATTGGCAGCGTCCAAGCAATACACTGGAGATGACCTCAGGCAAATGGGAACTCGCAGTCTACGAACCCCAGCGATACGTTCTAGTCGGTCAGATCGAATTGACCAATTTAACGCGCCGTTTAGAAGTCATGGCTCCTACGGTTCATGCAGAAGTTCAACTCCTTTCTTCGGGGAGCCTAGAGGGGATTCAAGTCAAAACTCGGATCATTCCCCGCTTCCAAGGCGCAGAACCTCGCAATGATGGCTATTGGGAAGCCCACATCATTAAGAGTATGGGACATGACCCAATCGAAGTGATTGTCGAAATCGAAGGCGCCAACCTCAGCGAATTAAAAGTCGCTTGGATTCAACTGCATTACGTTTCCTATGGCTCTCGAGGTCGATTCCCCAAAATTCGCCATGTCATCGTGCCCCTGAAGTTCCCGGCAGTCGAAGACTCAAAACGCTGGCGACCCGCACAAAATGCTGATGTGTTGCCGATTAAGACCCATTTGCTGACGCACTTAGATGATCCCGTGAGTGTCGTGAAACGGTATGTCATGCCTCATGCTCAACCCGGGGATATTGTGACGATCGGTGAATCTCCGATCGCGATTATGCAAGGTCGTTACCGCCATCCCAGCGAGATCAAACCCGGTTGGTTAGCAACTCGGCTGTCTTACATGTTCCATCCGACCTCCAGTTTGGCGACTGCTTGCGGACTGCAATCGCTGATTGATATCGAAGGCGAAGCACGGGTACTGTTTGCATTTATTGTTGGCTCGATCGCGAAAATTTTTGGGGTGAAAGGCATGTTCTACCGCCTCGCAGGTGAACAAGCGCGATTGATCGATGACGTGACTGGAACAATTCCGCCCTATGACCAATTTATCGTCATGGGTCCTGAAAACTCTCAGGAATTATGCGATCGCATTCAACGAGAAACTGGGCTATCTGCGGCAATTGTGGATGTGAACGACTTGAAACGAGTTAAAATATTAGCAGCATCGTCAGGCGTATCTACGTCCTTGCTGCATCAAGCTCTCATCAGCAATCCTGCTGGGAATGCCAACGAACAGACTCCTGTAGTTCTGATTCGTCCGACCGATACCTTTACAGAACGCGCTACTGTTGGGCTGCAATCGGCAAAATAACCTTAAATAAATACCCCTTAAGGTTTACCTAATGCCCTTGCCCAACGCTTAACCTGGGGTTGAATTGCTGCTGATATCCTTATGTCTCGACTTCCTCAGAAGACTGCTTCCGTTGTCATCCGTCCTGTCCAATATCGTGATCTCGATGCGATTGATCAACTTGCTCAGCAATCGCCAGAAATCAACTTGCCCCACTGCTCGACCGTGCGCGAGAAAACGGTATCGCTGCGGAATTGGTACGGAGTTCTGAAGGTGCTCAGCCTGTTTCCCAATCCTTTTCAGTCGCTCTCTTGTGTGCATGTGGCTGAATTGAATCAAAAGATTCAGGGCATGATTCGAGTCTCGCCTTTTAATCGGACAGGCAGCACTTGGAGAGTCGATCGCGTCATGGTCACTCCTGCGATCGTGGAATCTGACCAGGCAGAAGCACAAGTTCTCACGAAAGTCGATGTGGGATCGCTGCTCATTCGATTCTGTCTCGAGCGAATTTGGCAAGCGCGAACCTGGGTTTTAGAAATTGATGTCAACGACAAGTCAGCCTTAGATCTGTATCGCCATAATGGATTTCAACCTTTGGCGAATATGACCTATTGGTCGATTTCGACCGAGCAACTTCAGACGCTAGCTGAGCGTGAGCCAGACTTACCGAATTTACTGCCCGTCAGTAATGCCGATGCTCAACTGCTCTATCAGTTGGACACGATGGCAATGCCACCGCTGGTACGGCAGGTGTTCGATCGACATATCCAAGATTTTAAGACCAGTGTATTTGGCAGCTTGGTCGAGTGGGCAAAGCAGATTTTGACGCGCACTGAAGTTGTGAGTGGATATGTGTTTGAGCCGCAGCGCAAAGCGGCAATCGGATATTTCCAACTACGACTCAGCCGCGACGGTTCACAACCGCATACGGCACAGCTCACCGTCAATCCTGCTTACACCTGGCTCTATCCTGAATTGATGGCGCAGATGGCGCGAATCATGCAGGATCTCCCGGCTCAAGAGCTGCAAATTGCATCACCGGATTATCAACCCGAGCGTGAGGGCTATTTAGATAGCATTGGCGCAGAGCGGATTGGACATACGCTTTTGATGTCTCGCTCAGTTTGGCATAAAGTTCGAGAAACAAAATCGATCGCAGAAGGATTACAGTTGGCAGAGATGCTGCAAGGCTTGCAGCCTACTCGGAAGCCGGTGCCAGGTCGAATCTCGATGATGAAATCGACGAAAATTACGTCTCCAGATCAGCCAGAACCAAAGTCCGAAACGCCAAAAAATGTGCAGGAATTGCTCAAGATGGCTCAAGACCCGCACCGTGAAGATCCCTGTTGCTAAATGGAAAGAGTTGCAGCCCTTGGATTAGATGTGGGTCAGAAACGCATTGGAGTTGCGGGCTGCGATGGAACAGGGTTAATTGCAACAGGATTAACCACGATTCGGCGCAAATCTTATCCTCAAACAATCGAAGAATTGCGTCAAATCGTGGTCGATCGACAAATTGAAATTCTTGTCATCGGATTGCCTTATTCAATGGATGGAACGCTTGGAAAACAGGCGCTCCATATTCAGAAATTTGCGGCGACCATTTCCAATGCTTTAGCGTTGCCGTATGAATTTATCGATGAGCGATTAACCAGCTTTGAAGCGGAAGAATCGATGAAGGCAGCCAGAATTTCGCTACAAGAAAACAAGGAATTAATCGATCGTAAAGCTGCCGCTATCATTCTTCAGCAATGGCTAGATCAGCGAAGAGCAACTCGCGCTTAATTTTTCTACACTTAACATGAATTGCGGATTTGCAAAAAAATTCTGGGTACGTTGAAAGATACGGACTTACTTTCGTTTCTATTCATGAAATGAATCTTATATGCTTAGGCGCATCAATCTCCAGACGAAATTATTTCTTGCCTTTTTGGTTCCAACGTCGATCTCGTTAATTGGGCTTGCAAGTAGTTCTAATACGATTAATCGGTTGATGCAGAGCACGACTCACCTGAGCCATACGAGCCTGATTAAAGCGAATGGGCTTTGGAAAATGATCGAAGGGCGATCTCAGATTGCAGCCGCACAAAATACTCTACTTCAGCATGAACTTTCTCCCCAGGAGCGCACCATTGCCCTCACTCGAATTGAAACGGCTTGGGAACAAATCAATCAAGGCATGAACCAGGCGTTTCAATCGTCAAAATTTGAAGGCACCCTGAAATTTGAGCAGACCTTTCTCTGGGATTGGCAACGGTGGAAGCAAACCCATCAGAAGTTTTTACTCACGGAGAAAGCATTTTTTCAGTTTAGAATTGCTGACCCACAACAAGAACAGGCAAATTTATCCCTGAAGCCTTTCGATAAGTCCAAAATGCAGAAGATTGCAGCGGCTCTCAAAGCACGTAAGCAGCTCCTTGATGCCAAAGGACAGGAAAGCGCCGACTTTCAAGCAACTGAATATCCACTCGTATCGTTGCTGAACGATAGTCAAAAAATTGCCGCACAGATTCAGCAGGATGCGGCCGAAGAGGTTACCATTGCCCAAGGCTGGGCAGGACTTCTGATGGTTCTGATTCCTGTTACAGCAGGTGCAGTGGCTTGGGTTCTAAGTCGATCGATTGCGCAACCGATCGATCGACAAATTCACACGATGATCGAAGACCTCGAAGCTGCTAAAGATACACTTGAAGAAAAAGTGCAGGAACGCACTCAAGAACTAGAGCAGACCTTACAAGACCTGACTCAAGCCCAACTCCAATTGATTCAAGCTGAGAAAATGTCGAGTCTTGGAGAACTTGTCGCGGGAATCGCTCATGAAATCAATAATCCCGTTTCTTTCATTTACGGAAATTTATCCTACTTGAAAGAATATACTGACAAACTTCTAGATCTTCTAAAAATTTACCAGGAGCATTACCCCGAGCCAGTGGCAGCCATTCATACTGTGGCAGAAGAATCTGACCTAGAATTCATTCAGTCAGATTTGCGAAAAATTTTGGGTTCGATGAAATCGGGAACTGAGCGAATTCGAGAGATTGTCTTATCGTTGCGAAATTTTTCCCGGCTCGACGAAGCTGAATTTAAAGCGGTCGATTTACATGAGGGGATTGAAAGTACGCTACTAATTCTGTGTCATCGTTTGAACGCATCTCCTGATCGCCCAGAAATTCACATTCAGCGCGATTATAGTGAACTCCCGAAAGTTGAGTGTCAAGCTGGGCAACTCAACCAGGCCTTTATGAATATTTTGAGTAATGCGATCGACGCACTCGAATCAACTTCCCAACCTCAAATCACGATCCGCACCTCAGTCGTTGGAGAATCGGTCGAAATTGCGATCAGCGATAACGGCACAGGAATTTCCTCAGAAATCCAGCAGAAAATTTTCAACCCATTTTTTACGACAAAGGCTGTAGGGAAAGGAACAGGAATGGGAATGTCGATTAGTTATCAATTAATTGTTGAGAAGCACCACGGCAAATTAGAGTGTTGCTCAACAGAAGGAGAGGGGACAGAATTTCTGATTCAGATTCCGATTCGACAAACTACATAAGACTCTAGCTTCGACAAGATAGTCAATAGAATTCAGACGCCCTTCAATCAAGTCCATCAGAAGCGGACTCACCATTCTTTGCCTAATACCGTCTGCTACAGATTGCGTTGAAACTCTTCCAACGTATCGATCAAGCTGACTTGGCACTGCATAGGAAGTAGATCGAGCAAGGGAATTTCGCGTTTCCCTCCGCCAACTTTCACCAGAATGCTTTGGACAATGTTCAGCACGTCATCTTCTTGAATCGCTGTCCCACTCGAGACAAGCGGAAAAAGCCGTTCTGCTAAAACCGTATGCAAATGAGCATCGTTGAGATAGAGATGCCATTTTGCAATGTCGATATACACTGATTCACCGATTTCAGCAGCTAAGGCTTCGATTGTTTCTGAAGTTGTGGAGTTTGCCATAAGACTTTTTCAGGGTTCAACTTTCAAACCATACTGAATCTACGATGCCAAATTCTCCTATCTCTTGGGTGATTTTGAGGGTTTCTCTTTAGGTTTAAAGCCTTTCGGTTGAGAAGTTGCGACAACAGGTTCAGAGTAGTCTGCGATCGCAAAAATATAAATCGCATGCGCCACTAAGACACTAGCCCAAGCACCTGTCACCCAAACTGACCATGACCAATCGGCTTTTTGTAAAATTCTGAAAAACCACATGCCAGAGTTTGCAGCCGCAAATAAAGCAACATGCGTCGCAAACGTCATACGATCGTCGAGTTGGCGATAGTCTGCGTCTTTACGATCAGGGATTCGAGACCAACGAGGAGGCATAGCAATTTCATAAGCAACGCCTCTATTTTAGCGAGGTGTGTGAGCGTATAGCGAGTCTGTTTGAGTGGTAAGGACTAAAAAAGGTGGGGAGTAGGGAGTAGAAGATCCTCACTCCCTACTCCCCACCTCATATGTAGGACTACTATAGACTGCAAGGCTTTTTAATTACTGAGAACTGAGCGACACGCTTCGATCGCATGAATCACTTGCTGTAATTTCCGCTCCGCCTGTCCTAGTTCTAAAATCGCCTGCGCTTGCGAAAATCCTGATTCAAGACTCGTGCAGGCTCCGGCTCTCCAGAGATAAAATCCACAATTCCAAATGGTCGCTTGCATCAGTTCCGAAGGCTCACCTCTCATCGCTGCCCGCATCTGATCGATCAGATCCTCATTCGAGACTAACGGCAATTCTTTTGCGGCAAATCCATAATCGCGAGGAACCAACGTTAAGCGATCGAACTTTTCTCCCGCTGCCATCCCAATGATCGCCGTTCGATCGCGCGGCAAATCACAACTGCCTTCTAATCCTTTGACCGTAGTAAATAATGTGGTTCCTCGCAGCGCAAAGGCATCGCGAAACATGCCTTCAGTCGGCGGATGAACATACCCACAAATCAAATGCGACTCGCCTGCATACGGATTCCACATCAATTCCAGCGTCGAAAACGGCGGACGCTTGCCAATTTGCTCTCGATACTCCACCAATCCTTGAGCCAACGGAAAATGATGCGGCAAGTAGACAAATCCTAATCCAGTTTGCTGCAAAATTGCGTGAATCTGCTCCAGCGACACGGTTTTCCAATTCACGCCTAACCCATCCCAAAGCTCAATCAACGGAACGCCTTCTTTGGTTGGCATGCGATCGCCGCCGTGCAGTACAACTGGAACTCCTGCTGCTGCTAAAACGATCGCAACAAGCGGACTTAAAGGCGCAGTTCTCGATCGACCATCATAGGGGTTACACATCACCATCACTGGGATCTTGGATGCGATCGGGGGCAGCTTTTTACCTAACGCATCATAGGCATCTAACATCCCGGCTAGTTCTTCACCCGTTGGGCGCTTGATGCGATGAGAAATCATAAATGCCCCAATCTGAGCCGGGGTTGCTTCTTGCAGCAGCATCAAGCGAGTCGCAGTTTCTGACTCTTGGCGCGTCAAATTTTCGCTTGTATGCGGCCCACTGCCAACTTTTTTAAGTAACTCCCGGAACTCGTAACTCATAGTGCTTGCCTACAGAATGAATGAACCGCTGCAACCTTCCAAAGGGTTCCACAATACCAGATTGTTTCCTGCTCAAACGCCTTCACACGATCGCACTCGGACTTCGCTTCAGAAATGCAGGATGCATGATTTCCTGCACCAATGCCCGAAATCGTTGAATCGGTGGAATTTGCAATCGATCTTGCGTCGTCACCAACACCACTTGTCGCACTAAAACCGGATCGCTAGTCGATCGAATCACTAAAGTCGAATCTAAATGCACATCCTGAATCGCGCCTTGCGGTAACAAAGCAATCAATTCTCCCTGCCGCACAACACCGCGAAATGCATCTAAAGTATTCAGCTCCAAAGCTGCTTTCAACGTAACTCCTTGCCGCTGAAACTGCTCTTGGACAAGCCGTTGCATTCCGTATCCATCTTTGAAAACAACTTGCGGATAGCGAACCAATTCTGACCAAGGCACTTGATCAAATTTCGTCAAAGGATGATCGGCTGCCATCAGAACCCGAACAGGCTCGTCGTAAAGAACATCTACAACCATTTCTGGACTCGCAGTGAGAAAGCGGTTATTCATCACGATCGCCAAATCTACCAAGCCATCTTTCAGGACTTTTAACGCGCGATCGCTCCCTAACGAAGTGACGCGAAGCTGAACGTCAGGATAGTCCTGACAAAATTGCTGCAACACAGGCGGCAAATGAAACGCACAGACCGAATGAATGGCTGCAACACATAGTTCTGGCTGTTTGCCGCATCGCAACTCTTCCAACTCACTGATGGCATTCTGCCATTCCTGGCAAATTTTGCGGGCGTGAGGTAGAAACTGTTCTCCCGCGATCGTTAATTTTGCCTGAGTCGTCCGATGAAACAGCGGCATCCCTAAATCAGCTTCCAATGCCTGGAGTTGACGGCTAATAGTCGATTGAGTGACCGCACATTTTCGGGCAGCCTGTTGAAAACTTCCGGTTTCAACGATCGCCAAAAACGCCTGCAATTGCTCTAGACGCATGACTTCTAACCTGAGTCACAGTTCTGTGACCTTAGCGGATCTAGATACGAAGTTTAGTAAGAGTTGATACCGTAACAAGATTGAATCTGCATTTCTTTTAGTTCTGCTATTTTACCGTTCAAGACGACAAAGAAAGTTGGTGCTTTTGCCAATAAAGACGCTCAACATCTGCACGGCGATACAACGGTGTTCCGGTTCGAGAAATATAGGGTTCAGCACCCGCTTGCTCAAGCCGCGATCGCACTGATTTTTGCGAGCCGCCAATCAGTTTGGCAGCCTCACTCGTCGAAAGAAGCTGCTGTCCAATTTTTGCTAAAACCGCTTCATCATCTTCATTTGCAATCTCTTTCAAGAGCATTTCTGCAAGTAGCCAACATGCCATCGTGTCTGCTTCCGCGCGATGCGATGCGCCAACTGGAAACTGAAAATGTTTAACCAAGTTCGGCAAACTCCGAGAAGGCAACTCTGAGAGCATCAAGCGTGCAAATTGAACAGTGCAAAACTGCTCGGATTGCGATCGATAAAATGGAATCCCCAACCGCGCATATTCTGCTCGAATAAACGGATAGTCAAATCCAATATTGTGAGCCGTTAAAGTTCCCTGCTCGAACAAGGGCAAACACTTGAGCCACACCTCATCCGGCGGCGGTGCACCATCCACCATGTCTTGCGTGATGCCCGTAATATTCGTAATGATCGGCGGAATCAACACGCCAGGATTGATCAAATACGTTTCTTGATTCAGAATGCCGTCTTTCAAATTTGCATTCAGAACCGACACCTCGATCGCTCGACTGCGAGGCGGTTTATGCCCAGAGGTTTCCAGATCAACGACGGTGAGAGTCCGCTGGCTCAGGTCACGATAGAAGGCAAGCAAATCTGTAGAAAGAACAACTGGCATAAAGAAGGTTCAAAAGCTCTAAGACTCCGACTTCTTAAAGAAGTCGGAGTCTTTTATACACAGGAATCTATTGTAGATTACTTCGATCGTGCCGCAGGATGACGACGCTGACCAGAACTACCTGAAGCAGAATGTCCTCCAGAAGGTCTAGAACGCTTCACAGGCTTCTGCTTCGCACCGCCTCTCGAAGAAGCTTCTTCTTCAGGAGTCGGATCAGTCCCGATGGTAATCCAAGCGGGACGAGTGCGATCGTAGATCATCTGCAATGCCGCAGCCGCGATCGTATGCGGTTCGTAATCTTCGGCCAACTGAGACACAATCGGCAAGAACGATGCGACTCGCTCTCCTGCTAGCGTCTCGCGCACTTGAGCTTGCAGCTTATCTAAGTAGCGAGCTTCAATTTCCGCACGAGTCGGAACTGGCTTAATCTCTAAGCGTTGGCGAACGTGATTTTCGATATCGCGCAGTTTGCGACGATCCAGCGGATGCACCAGCGAAATTGCCGTGCCTTCTTTACCCGCACGACCTGTCCGACCAATCCGGTGCACATAGCTTTCAACGCTATCCGGCAAGTCGTAGTTGATCACATGGGTCAAGTTATCCACATGGATTCCTCGTGCCGCGATGTCGGTCGCGACCACCCATTTGATCTGCTGCTGGCGGAACCGGAGCAATAGCCGTTCACGTTGGCTTTGGCTCAAATCACCGTGGTATTCATCCACACTATGTCCAGCGGCTTGTAATTGGCTGGTCAATTCTGCGGCTGCCCGACGAGTTCTCACGAAGATAATTGCGGCTTCGGGATCTTCCAATTCGAGAATCGGTAGAATTGCCCGAGCTTTTGTCCATCCGCGAGGAATCGTGTAAGCAACTTGATTAATGCGAGAAGGAGCGGCTTTGGGTTGTTCGATCGTCACCGTCACCGGAGAGCGCAAGAACTTGGTGACCAACTTACGGATCGAAGGTTCCATCGTTGCCGAGAAGAACGTCGTTTGACGTTCAACAGGCGCTTGATTCAAGATCTTCTCAACATCCTGAATAAAGCCCATGTTCAGCATCTCATCTGCTTCGTCGAGAACGAGCCAGCTGAGATTATCGAGTCTTAGATCACCACGACCGAGCAAATCAATCACTCGACCGGGAGTTCCGACGACAATTTGAGCGCCACGACGTAAGCGATCAACTTGTAGATCGATCGATTGTCCGCCGTAGATCGTGACGACTTTAACTCGACGATCGTCAGTGAACGTACGAATCGCTTGGCAAACTTGCATCGCCAATTCGCGAGTCGGAGTCAGAATCAGCGCTTGGACTGTGGGGGATTTTGTATCAATCCGCTCCAGAATCGGAAGCCCGAACGCCGCAGTTTTCCCAGTTCCGGTTTGTGCTTGACCGACGACATCACGCCCAGCGAGTAAATGAGGAATGGCTTGGGCTTGGATGGCAGTCGGAGCAGTAAATCCGAGTTCTTCGAGATGGCGAATCCGGTCTTCAGACAGTCCGAGGCTATGAAAAGAAAGGGTCATTGAGTCTCCTGTAAAAGTCATGGTCGTGCGCCATCAGAGGCAACATTCTCGACCTCAAGACGGTCTTTTCATAAACCAAAACCGTCTGAATCGGGTCGCAGTTCGAGCCGAACTACGTGTTAATTGCCAACTTTAAAGGCGCGGGGAAAAGAGATGAAAAGCTAGAAACAGTGAAGGTCTAACATTTCGGTCAGTCTATGCGACAACGGGAACATCGTCGTTTCAACACAGCGATTAAACAGTCATTGCAGGCAGTTGGATCAAGTCCGCAGCCGTGGCAATTCGACCATACAAGTCGTAAATGTCTGCATCCACGATCGTCACTGGCACAATCGTGCCCAACGCCGCTTCGCCTTCGACATATACGAGTCCGTCCACATCAGGAGAAAATCGAGCCGATCGCCCAATTCGTTCTCCGGTCTGCGGATTTTCTTGTTCGATCAAGACATCTACGACTTTGCCAATCTGCGCACGATTCTGTTTAAGAGAAATCGCTTGCTGGAGTTGCATCAAGGCATCTCGACGCGCATCCATTACCTCTTGGGGCAACTGATTGGGCAAGTCGTAGGCGGGAGTACCTTCTTCAGGAGAGAAGGTAAACACTCCAACGTGATCAAATTCGTGACGCTGAATAAACTGCTTGAGATGTTCAAAATGTTCATCGGTTTCTCCAGGAAATCCGACAATCAGAGTAGTTCTCAAAACAGCATTCGGGATCTCAGCTTTGAGCCGCTCAATAATGCCGTCGTTGACCCGACCTTGCCAAGGGCGATTCATGGCTCTGAGCACTTCCGGGTGGGAATGTTGCAGAGGTAAATCGAGGTAAGGGAGAACGTTCGGCGTTTCGCGAATCGCTTCGATAACTTTCGGGGTCAATCCGGTCGGATAAGCGTAGTGCATCCGAATCCAAGGAATGTCCACTTTTCCAAGGGCGCGCAACAGTTCGGCTAACTTTGGCTCACCGTAAAGGTCAAGTCCATAGTTGGTGGTGATCTGCGAGATTAAGATAATCTCTTTCACGCCTTCAGCGGCTAAATGTTCAGCTTCTTGGACAATTGATTCAATCGTGCGCGATCGCTGGTTTCCACGCAAGTGCGGGATAATACAGAACGCACATCGATAATCACATCCTTCTGAAATCCGGAGATAAGCAACGCCTTCGGTCGTAGTGCGATAGCGAGGGGTCGTCTCATCTGCGATGTAAGTCGGTTCTTGTGAAACCTCTTTCACACGCTCTCCAGCTTCTGCTCGTGCAATCACATCAACGATTTTGTGATAATCACCTGTCCCAACGAGGGCGACGGCTTCGGGCAGTTCATCTAAAAGTTGTTCCTGAAAGTGCTGCGCCATGCAGCCTGTGATCACAATTTTTTTGTCAGCTTCCGCTAATTCGACCAGTGTCCGCACTGATTCTTCCCGTGCGGCTTGAATAAAACTGCAAGTATTGACAATAACATAATCTGCCAACTCTTCGTCAGCATCAACTTGATATCCGGCTTGAGCCAGTAGACCAAGCATATGTTCGGTATCAATTCTATTTTTTTCGCAGCCTAAATGAGAGAACGCAATAGTTGGCTTGTTGCCCATGTAACTTCGGAGGGGGTAAGTAAGTCGATCGGAATCCTGAAAAATCGCAGCGATAGCTCCTAGTCGGTTAGCTCGATCGCTCCGGGAGTTTCCTCACGCTACTTCCGCTCGAAGGTTGAGGGGAGTGGTCAGACGCAATCGTTTCGCTACACTATGGTCTATCATAGCGCAGATGTGAAATATTACGTTCTGTTAAATTAAGATTTTTTGCATAAGTCTTGAAAAAACCAAAAAATCGAGGATCCAAGCAGATCCCCGATTCCTGAAACAGTCGAGAATTAGCGAACAGAAAAGGCTTCGTTAAACCGCTTCGTGACGGGTTCAGTCAAGAAAGACAGAATCGATTTCTTCCGAGTCACGATATCCGCCGTTCCCGCCATCCCTGGGGAAAGTTCCACATCTTTGCCGCGCACTTGGATCGCCTTACGATCGATTCTCACCTTAGCTGGAAAGACCGGGCCTAGATCTTGCCCATTCGCATCTTTTTCAACGACCGCATCTGGACTCACAGAAACGAGTTCGCCTTCAATGATGCCAAACTCTTGATATGGGAAAGTTGCAAGTTTGACTTTCGCTTTCATTCCCGGACGGATAAAGCCGATATCTCGGTTGAGAATCTTCACTTCCAGAATTAAGTCTTTGTCTTCAGGCACGATCGAGAGCAGTTCCTCACCTTGCTGAATCGGACCTAATGTGGCTTTCTGGTTGTACACCACACCTGTGAAGGGTGCGGTTAAGGCTTCACGATCTTTGCGCTGCTGAGTTGCAACGGCGATTTCACCTTGTTTGCGGGTTAACTCTTCTCGACGCTGTTTTAACTGAGTCAAAACTTCTGACTGGCGCTGAGGTGCTAAGCCCATTGCGGTACTTTTCGCAGACTCAAAGGCTTGCTGAGCTTGGCGAATTCGGTCTCGCTGCGCGTCGATTTCTTTTTCCAGCGAAACAATCTGTCCTTGGGCTTCGTTGATCTGATTCACAGCACTGGTCAACTGTTGGCTCGCTTGAGTGACTTGAGCGGCTGCATTCAGAATCTCTAAATGGGGAACAGCTCCCGTATTTTCGAGCGATCGTAAGCGTTGGCGGCGTTCTTGGGCAATCTCCAAATTTGCGCGCGCATCAGCTTTGCTGGCTGTCGCATTGGTCAATGTGGCACGCGCATTAACCAGATTCTCTTGAAACCGCTCTAGACGATTTTGCGCTTCAGAAATGGCTGCACTTTGCCGATTCGCTTCTGCGATCGCTGCATTTTGCTTGTCACTGAATTCACGCTGACGCGATGCAATCAACTGATCTTGTAATTCATTCCCAGTCGAAGCTTTGCCTTGGCTTTCTGCCTCTAAGCGGCGAATGTCTTCTTGAATTTTTCTCGCATCGTTCTGCAAACTCGCGACATTGGTTTCAGTCGCACCTGGATCAATCTCCATTAAAGTTTGCCCTTTTTGGACAATCTGTCCAGGCTTAACATTGATCTTGGTAATCGTCCCCACACTGGGAGCGCGGAAGGGTCGAACCTCAGTCGAGGGAATTAATTTACCTTGAGCATTCGCGACTTCTTCCACTTCGCTAAAGTGCGCCCACCCGATCGTGCCTAGCACAAGGACACTAATACTGCCTGCCATGAATCGCGTGTAGACCGGGGGCAGTTCTTGGACGGCTTTGCCCAACTCATAAGAGAGGGAATCTTCAGGGTGAGCAAGCTGGTGACGAAGCTGCTTAGATTGCGCGGGACTGGAGGCAAGAGAAACTCTCATAAGTAGTGTCTGTGAAGGGGCATCGCGAAACTTGGTAAATAACCCTTAAGCCAGGGATAGATGCCAGCAGGCTCTATTAATATTTATCCTAAACTGCCCGAATCGATCAGCTTTATTTTTAACTTATGCTCTTTAAATTTCTGGCGCATCTGATCATCTGGTTTCGTCCGTTTCTGGTTCCGATTTGCTTTGTGATGGCATGGAGCTTAGTCTTGATGCTGGTTTGGCGGGTGTTCACAGCAACTCGTGATGCCGTGAATGAAGCTAAACACATGCATCAAATCCCTTGCCCAGATTGTCAATTCTTCACAGGCGATTACAATCTCAAATGCCCAGTTCATCCAATGAGCGCGCTGTCTGAAGATGCGATCGATTGCCCGGACTACTTTGAAAAACCTTGGAATTGAGTTTCTCGTCTGCTTCAGAGACACCTCGATTGCAACGAAATGAGGCGCTAAAAAAACTAAAAAGCAAAGAGAGGAAAGATTGCTCTTTCCTCTCTTGCCTTAAATTTGCCGAAGCTGAATTAGTCTTAGTCTTCGCGTTTGTCGAAGGGTGGGTTTGAGAGTTGTTCCGCTTCAGGACAATCATCGGAAACCAGGGGTTCGACACAGCCTTTTGGAACAGAGGCAAGCTTTTGAGTTACCGCCCCAATGCTTTCGAGGCGGACCATTTCTTCCCAAGAGCAATTTTCATCTTCTTCTTCGGTTTCGTAGCGCAGTGTGACCAGATCACCTTCGATATCAAGGATTTTGGCACGTTCGATCCAGCGCTGTTGATCCCGCAAGAAGATCCAGACTTCGCGACCGTCACAACAGAGTTGATAGATCTTGCGGTGTAGCATGTGCTTCTCCTGAGCGAAATAACTCTATGTAATCGAAATTAGACCGCAGTTTGATTTTCTCCGCAGTCTCGTACTGAACAGAACTTTAGGGATTTTTTGGATCGCAGGGATCGCAAGGGAGCTTTCTCATCAAAGATCGAGGATGAAGCGTAAAAAGAGAGAGGCTCGGAAGGCGAGACTGGGGAGGCGACACTCTTAAAGTCATTGTTGAAGCAGTAAAGGGACTAGGCGCAACTCTTGAATCGAGTCAGACTCATTCAAGTGGAAAGAAGACAGTGGCAACATAACATCGGCAATCCGGCAAGATTAAGAGGGGCATCGATGAATTTGCCATCTGTGGTTAGCGTTCCCGATCAGTGATAAATCAAGAGATAGAACTAATCTTTTTGAGTATTAGATTCTACCCTACTATTTTAGCGAACTACTGGTAAATTGCGTAGAACATGATTACTAATCATAAACGATTTCGCGCGTTCCTGGGTTCCTTAATAAACAAACATAGAGGGGTACGGCAATATTGCTACACCGTTTAAGAAAACTTAACTTTTCTAAACTCTGAATCAGGTTGCGAAAAGCGTAACTGAGCGCGGCAAGGATTCAATTCGATGGCACAGTAAAAGGATTCTTACGCAATGGATATTGGTGATGATGAGTTTAGTTCGGAAATCTCACTGGCTGAGTGCTGTGCCGATCGCAGTTGGAATGATGAGCTTTGCAATGATCAGTCCTGCCTTTGCTCAGGAGAAACTCATGCGGACATTGACGGTTTCGGGTCGTGGATTTGAAGATATCCAGACGACACTGGCACAAGTGCGGTTGGGAGTTGAGGTGCAGGGTAAGACTGCGAATGAAGTACAGCAGGAAGTGGCACGCAAATCGAATTCGGTTGTCAATTTCTTGAAATCGCGTCAGGTTGAGAAGTTGGAAACGACTGGGATTAATTTGAGTCCTCGTTATGACTACGCGAATAATCGTCAGACATTGATTGGTTATACGGCTTCTAATACAGTTTCATTTCGTACGTCAAATGAGCGCGCGGGTGGAATTTTAGATGAAGCAGTGCGCGCAGGGGCGACTCGGATTGATAGCGTGAGTTTTGTGGCTTCGGATGATGCGATCGCAGCGGCACAGAAAGTGGCGCTGCGCAAAGCAACCCAAGACGCGCAGACTCAGGCAGATGCCGTCTTTAGTGCATTGAATCTGACGCGCAAAGACATCGTCAGTGTTCAGATTAATGGCGCAACGCCTCCTACTCCAGTTTTTCGGGAAGCGGCGTTAATGCAGATGCGAGATGCGAAAGTTTCAGCAGCTCCGAGTCCGGTGATCGGTGGAGAACAACGAGTAGAAGGCTCAGTGACATTGCAAATTAGTTATTAAATTCTTGAGAGAGATGAAATATTTCTATCTACATGGGTTTGCGTCGAGTCCGCGATCGATCAAAGCCGAACGTCTTCGCGATCGCTTTCAATCCCTTCGTCTCTCTCTAGAAATTCCTGATCTCAATCAAGGGGATTTTCAAAATCTCACGCTGACTCGCCAAATCCGACAAGTTCGAGCCTTGATCGATGAACCTGTCACCCTAATTGGTTCGAGCTTTGGCGGATTAACAGCCGCTTGGATTGCTGAAGGCTGTGATTTCGTCGATCGCATTATTCTGCTTGCCCCAGCATTCAATTACCTCGAACATTGGCTCCCCCGATTTGATCCAAAAGAATTAGAAAAATGGAGATCGGGAAATCCACTGTCGATTTATCACTATGGCGACCAGCGATCGCGCTTCTTGAATTACGGAATTGTCGAAGATTTAGAGCAATACGACGAAGCGCAACTTCAGAAACCGATCCCGACCTTAATTGTGCATGGCATTCGGGATGAAATTATTCCGATCGCGCAGAGTCGAACCTTTGCAGAAACGCGATCGTGGGTGAAATTCATTGAACTGGAGAGCGATCACGGGTTGACGGATCAAGAACCTGAAATTTGGCAAGCCATGCTTGAGTTTTGCGCATCCCCTAATTTCCCCAAACCGATTACAGATGGGGACATACTGTAGTTTTAAGAACTAAAAGCTCGGAAAAAATAAGTGAGAATACGCGCTGAAATTACGATCGCGACATATGATAATGTCAACTGAAGCTGACTAGAACAAATTAACTATATTGTGAAACTTGACCGGACTCGAACCTTCTAGTTCAGATTCAAAATTCATCAAAAGTAGGGTTTACAGAATTCAAATTCTTAAGTCATGATCTATCCTGCTAGTGACAAGTTCCTGTCTGAACTTTCGCTATGTTTGAGAGATAGCGAAAATCAATTTTGAATTCTGCTACTGTCCGTATTACTGGGAGGTCTAGCCCAGCGAGACGAATTTAGGTTATTGTTTCCAAGGAATTTAGTATGGAACCTGAAGTGAAAGAAATGGAAACCCCCACCGCTGTCGAAACACCAACGAAAATCAAAATGGATGAGGCTGGAACTCTAGCGCCTGTGTCATCTGGTGTATCCTCTGAGCAATGGCGCGAGATCGCAGACAAAACTTATACGGTTTTGTCAACTCTGCCAGAATTGTTGGGTAAGTTTTTCTCAGAACAACGCAAACCCCTCGTGGTTGCAGGTTTGATTTTTGGTTCGATCGTGTCTGTGAAATTAACGCTTGCACTGCTTGGGGCAATTAATGAAGTGCCTTTGTTGGAGCCGACGTTTGAATTAATCGGCTTAGGATATAGCGTTTGGTTCATTTATCGCTATTTGCTCAAAGCCTCGAATCGGAGTGAGTTGGGCGAGGAGTTCAACAAGTTGAAAGATCAAGTCGTGGGTCACGTGAACAAGTAAAAACGGCGATTCGGACAAACTATGAAAAAGGAGGGAAATTGATTCTCTCCTTTTTTTTGTAATGCATAAACTTAAGCAATTGTTAAGCGCACGCTTGATCTTTTTCCACCATTCCTCCATAGTTTTTTGAAGCTGAAATTCTGATTCATTTTCTGATCTTCAAGTAAAATACGGTTTGTCGCAGGGTGGCACTTTAATCCAACCAAAATAGTCCTCAGATCCTAATTTCCATTTAATGCAAAACTTTAAAGGCGGTTATGCAATTTTGTAAGCAACTTGTAGCGCGATCAAGCTTTATCGTTGCACTAAGTCTGATCGCTGCACCTGTCTCGGCTCAGATGACGGATGCTCAGATTGTTCGGCTTGTTGAAGCCATGCGCCAAGCTTCTAAGCCAGAAAAACCTGTAACAGGTCTGTACAGTGATTGGCAGGTAAAACCTGAAAATGTCACACGTTGGTCAAAACAATGTGGAGGAAAAGAGTTATCTCCGACTGAGTTTCAAGCCAATGCAGCAGCAGCACGTTCGATTGTCACTTGTGTCATGCGCGATGCGGTTAAACAATACGCAAGAGACACGAATGAGACGACTGCGGTGCAACGCCTGGCAGCTTGGTGGATGACGGGCGACCCAACGAAGTTCAATGCGCGTGAAACGGCTCCCTATGTCCAGCAAGTTGTGAAAGCATATCAGGTGACGGAGCCTGGAAAACCCACTGCCAAGACGTTTTACGATCGCTATATGGCAGCCGGGATTGAGGCAGCGCAGCGCAAAGATCAGAAGACGGCACGGCTCTATTTTCAGCGCGCATTAGATGAGCGTCCGAGAGATCAATCTGCCTTACAAGCGATTCGCAATCTTACGCCTCCCGTGCGCGGAAGCAATCCCAATAGCCCGATTACTGAACAACCGAGTCAAAGATAATGAAAGCTGTTTTGAATTTGGCGATCGCTGGCTTAATTTGTGCAGCGATCGCTCCGGCAGCAAGTGCTGCGGAATGGACAAAAGTGACAGAAAACGAGGCAAAAGATCGGTTTTTCGTCGATACCAGCACGATTCAGCGCAATGGCAATATCGTTTGGTATTGGGAGTATCGAGAATTTCCTGAGCCGAATAATGCGTTTTTGGATACGAAGGTCGATCAGCCGGTGCACGGCGCAGTAGTTCGCTGGTCGTTAGATTGTGGAGCGAAGGCGCAACGGTTACGCAAGGTGAATGCCTATACGAAGAATCGCAAACTGATTCAGAAGTTTGATTATGGCGAAGCTGGAATGATGTTTCAGCCAAGGGCGGGAAGTAGTGCTCATACAGTGATGAATTACGTCTGCAATGCACAGAAAACCTAGATCCTAGCTACAGTGCTGAGAACTCCGGGGTTTAGACTTCGGAGTTCTTTGAGTATTGAATTCAGAGCTTGATCACGGTCATGCTCCAGGAAAAGAAAGCGACGATCGCACCTGCCATGACTGCCAGCACAAGACAAGCAGTAATAATTCCAACGACAATCACTAAACCATCGCCCTCAATCAGTCCTAGACTGATAATGACGAGCGCGATCGCAGGCAAGAAATTTCCAAAGGGAATCGGCAGAACAATCACGCAAGCCAGTAGAAAGAAGAAAATTGATAATAACCGTTCTGCGATCGGAGTTGTGATCAATTTCCATCTTGGACGAATGATTTTCTCGAATCGAGCCAGATAACGTAAAACAATGTTTACACCTTTCTCAAAGTCTTTTCGTTTTATCGATCGATTCGCAATCCATTTCGGAAACCACGGGGTTGTATAGCCCAGCATTAACTGAAGCGAAACCAAAACCAAGGGCATCCCGATAAAGGCAGAGACTCCCGCGATCGGTAACGGTAAGGCTTCCGGTAAAGCACAGATCAAGAGTGTCGGTCCAAACGATCGCTTACCCAATCCTCGAATCAGATCGCCTAACCGAATGGTTTCGCCATCATGTTGTCGCAGAAAGTCTTGCAAGAGTTTTGACGTATGGAGTTCGGAACGTCGAGTGGCTAGTCTCATACGGAAATTGGCTCAAGCGATTTTCTTCAACATTACTTTCCTGACATTAAATAGGTTTGTCGGACGTGTGACGTCCCCCGGATTGCGTAATAATGAGCAGACATTGCTTGCTCAAGATTTGAAATGTCTAAACAACGACTGGATACGTTACTTGTCGATCGTGCGTTGTGTACGTCGCGCCAGCAGGCTCAGCGATTAATTCAAGCTGGGGAAGTGCGCGTGAATCAGCAATTGATTGATAAACCGGGAACGGAAGTTGAAGTCAATGCTGAAATTGAGGTAAAAGCGCGATCGCGTTTCGTCTCACGCGGAGGAGAAAAACTGATCAAAGCGCTCGAAGAATTTCAGATTAACGTCAGCGATCGAGTCTGTTTGGACGGCGGAATTTCAACCGGGGGCTTCACAGATTGCCTATTACAATCCGGCGCAAAATTGGTGTATGGAATTGATGTTGGATACGGACAAGTGGCATGGAGTTTGCGTCAAGATCCGCGCGTGATTTTACGAGAAAGAACAAACATTCGACATCTAAAAGCTGAGGAATTATATCAAGCAGATCAACCCATTCCTGATTTAGCTGTGGTTGACGTTTCGTTTATCTCGCTAACAAAAATTCTGCCCGCATTGTGGGAATTATTACAAGTTCCAAGAGAATTAGTGTTGCTGGTGAAACCCCAGTTTGAAGTAGGAAAAGATCGCATTGGTAAAAAAGGTGTCGTGCGAGATTTCAAAGATCAAGCCAGTGCGATCGTGCAAGTTTTAGACGCTGCAACATCTTTGGGTTGGTACTATCAAGGATTAACTTGGTCGCCACTTTTAGGACCTGCTGGAAATATTGAATTTCTTCTCTGGTTACAGTCTGAAACTGTAACGAATGCACCTGAATTTGAACAGGTTAAACAACTTACACAACTCGCACAGAAAACCTTATCCAGTTCTTAACCTTTGAAGCTGGGAAAGTCCGCGATCGCAGTTGTATCTCATTGCAAGGCTAGCGATTTGGGTACTTTAACTCCATCTCAATCAAAAGGTAAAAAAATATGCAATCTATGAGTTTGAATCTGCGATCGAAGATTCCGTTGATTGTTATTGCCGCGCTCCTTGGCATGGGTGGATTGATCACATTACTACGTTCTATCACAGTGATTTCGACTGGAGAAATTGGCATCGTCGATTTCTATGGTCAAGTCTCAGAACAACCGCTTACACCAGGAGTTCACCTCAAGAATCCAACGGCTCGCATGGTCACTTTTTCGACTCAAACCCGCGAATTCAAAGAGACATTACAAACGCCGACAAAAGAAGGCTTAATGCTGAATGTCGATATTAGTGTTTTGTATCGAATTGATCCAGCAAAAGCAAAACAGCTTTATCAAACGGTCGGCATGAACTATGAAGAAATCGTGCTGGTTCCCCAAGTACGATCGCTGATGCGGAGTGCAACCGCAAATTTTGAATCGAAAACGATTTACACCAGCGATCGCCAAGCCTTAGCGCAACAACTTCGGGAGAATCTCAACAAAGCGTTGAGCGATCGCGGCATCATTATCGAAGATGCACTGATCCGCAATGTGAAACTGCCAGACAGCGTAGAGAAATCAGTACAAGAAAAACTGAAAGCAGAACAAGACGCACAACGAATGAAATTCGTCTTGGAGCGGGAGCGGCAGGAAGCCGATCGTAAACGCATTGAAGCACAGGGAAATGCGGATGCACAACGAATTTTGTCGCAGGGATTAAGTGAACAAGCGTTGCGCTTTAAGCAAATCGAAGCTATGCAGCAATTAGCCGCTTCGCAAAACTCGAAAGTGATTATTGTCGGAGGAGATCAAAAAGCGCCTGTACTCCTTCAGCCCTAATTCGCACAGACGCTTCATGACTTAAGCGAGACGTTTTTCCAGATACTGACCAATCATCAGTTGTTCACCTGCGCGTGAAATGATGGTCTGTCGGGTGCGGTATTTGTCACCCACCAGTTTGAGTTCTTCTTCAAACACAGAGCCTTTGTACTCTGTTCTCAGACAAAGCGTATCTGGATTGGTGAAGTAAAATCCAGCCGTAATCGGCTTGGATGTCGCAAAACCGCGATCGCGATACAACACCGAGCCAATCACCCCAAACAGGGTCGAGCCTTTGGACTCTACACGTCCCGAAGCGCTATTTTCGCTTTCCCAACTCACTGCCGCACCGCAAGTCATCGCGGTTTCATCGGCAAGTCCATGCAGTCGGGCAAGTTCTATCAGCTCCGCATCGCCCTGTTCTAAAAAACGGATCGTCAGCAAACTGTTAACCTCTTTGACTTCGCCACCTGGCAACGTGTAATATCGTCGCTCCGATCGCCATTGCCCCTGAGATTGTCGGAAAAAAGCTGAAATCAACTGATCATCAGCCTGAGAAGAGAGTAGTAGCTCCACAGTCACAAAAACTGCTCCTTTGTGAAATGAACAACACGGTATCAGCCAAGAATCTAGACCATTTTTGTGGAATTTAGACAATACCATTTCACAAATATTAATATAATTGGGATTGCCTTATAGAAAAACAAACCAAAGACAGAAGATTGAATCTGTCATCATAGTCACAGAGCCATTTCGATTGAACATTGATGCAAGTTTTAGAAGTTGACCAGTTACAGAAAACCTACCGCAGCGGAGGCAAGACAGTCGAAGCGGTACGAAATGTATCTTTTGGAATCGAAAGCCATGAAGTGCTGGCATTTTTAGGGGCAAACGGTGCGGGCAAGACCACGACAATCAAGATGATTGCTGGGTTAGTTTTGCCCGATCGAGGACAAGTCAAAATTGCAGGACGGAATCCCCACCAGCAGTCGATCGCGCTAAAGTCAGTCGGAGCCGTACTCGAAGGCAATCGCAATGTCTATTGGCGCTTAACTCCTGAAGAAAATCTGGAATATTTTGGAGTGCTGCGCGGATTAAGCGGCTATGTGGCACGGCAACGGGCGAAAGTTTTGCTCGAGCGATTTGAACTGATGCATAAGCGATCGACGATCGTGCAAAATCTCTCACGCGGTATGCAGCAAAAATTAGCGATCGCAGTTGCGCTAATTCATGAGCCACAATTACTTCTTCTCGACGAACCAACACTAGGACTCGATATTGAAGCGACTCAAACTGTAAAACGATTGGTCAGAGAAATCGCTGGAGAGGGTCGAGCCATTCTCCTTACTACACACCAGCTAGACATCGCAGAAGAATTATCTAATCGAGTTGCAATTATTAAGCAGGGTGAAATTGTCGCTCAAGAACGCACAGAAACTTTGATTCAAAAGTTTTCTGGCGACTCGTATCGAATTGAATTAGAGCAGGAATTAGACCCCGATCGCAGAAGTAAATTAGCCGCGATCGATGCCGTGATTGAAGGAAAAACGATTTATATCCGGCAAATCGACTTGCTGTATCAAGGCTTAGAGATTTTAAAACCAAGCGCGATCGTGCGAATCGAAAAAGATCAAGCCAACCTCGCAGATGTGTTCTTGAAATTGGTAAAGAAATAAATGCTGGAATTATTTGTTGCACAACTCAAATGGAGTTGGATTCAGTACAAGCGCTATGCTCATGAAGTTCTAGGCGGAGTCATCGCACTCAGTATTACCTTCTACGGGCTTTTCCTCAGTGTTGGATACATTGCAGGATCAGGATTTCGATTCGGAGATCGCTTAGATGCTGTAATTGTCGGCTATACCTTGTGGTCGCTGGTCATTTTCATCATGAATGGTATCAATGCAACGTTACAGCGCGAAGCCCAAGTCGGAACCTTAGAGCAGCTATTCATCTCGCCGTTCAATATCACGAAGATCCTGTTGCTCAGAGCAGTTTCAGATCTGTTACTTCAATGCGGTGTCATTACGATCGTCCTTTTCATCATCATGGCACTCACGGGACGATGGCTATCATTCTCAGCAGCGTTGATTCTGCCATTAATCACTGTGATTCTCGGTGCATATGGATTAGCATTTGCGATCGGAAGTTTGGCACTGATTTTCAAAACAGTTCAGCAGATTGCAGGCATTTTCAATTTCTCACTGCTCTTCGTGTTGACAATTCCTACTGAAACTTGGGCAGGAGCGCAAAAGATTTTAGGCTATTTGATTCCAATGACGACAGGTGCAGGTTTGATGCGGGATATGATGGCACGGCAAGCAGGATTGAATTGGGGAACTTTCGCGATCGCCCTGATCAATGGACTCATTTATTTTGTGATTGGTATTACTCTCTTTCGCTGGTCAGAACGCGAAACCAAACGCCGCGGCAGACTTAGTGGGTATTAACCAACTTAAAGATTTTGCACTATTAATTTCATTAGTTCAAACATCAGGATTGGTTAACAGAATAATAGGTGGTGCATCAGTTTTGATTGCACTTCTTTAGAAACCACGAATCAGCAGCGCATTCTCACCACCCATTCGAGAACCAGGAGCAATACCCATAATTCCAGTTCTTGTTTCCGGGATACAATTGTCATATCTTCAAGGCGATGAAGCAAAGATGGATAAGCTTGCAGAATCTGAGCAGCAATTACTAGAAAAAATTCGCCAACTTCCCCAAGAGAAACTGGTTGAAGTCGAGGACTTCGTTGATTTTCTGATGCAACGCGCTCAGAAAGTATTACAGCGCTCAGTTTGGGATCAAGAAATTACTGCAATGGCAGATGACCCAGACATTCAGACCGAGCTTGCTGCAATCAATACAGAATTTGCAGTGACCGAAATGGATGGTCTTGCAGATTCATGAGTATCCAGCGAGGGCAAATTTATTTTGTCGATCTCAATCCCGTAAAAGGAAGAGAGCAATCGGGTAAGCGTCCTGTTCTCGTTTTATCGATCAATGCGATTAATCAGGCAAATCTTGTTGCGACAGTCGTAGTTGGAACAAAAGGAGAAAATGTTCGCCGTGATTATCCAACAAATGTTCGTGTTTCCTCAGCAGAAAGCGGACTTCCTCTAGAAACAGTTTTTCTTTGCTTTCAAATGAGATCGATTGATCCAACCCGATTCCCGCCTGAATCATCTGGACAACTCTCTACCGAAAAAATGCAGCAAATTGAAGCTACAGTTCGATATTGTTTAGGTTTATAGAATTTCCAGGCATCTATTATATTTCCTTCCCAAGCAAGATCTAAGACTGCCAAAGCTTAGCTTTCTTTTTTTGCCAATTTCGCTTTTGCCTGCTGCCAGAACTGTTCTAATTCATCCAGCGAATACTCTGATAAAGGTCGATCGACGACCCCTTCCATCTGCACCAAGCGCTGAATAAATCGATCGTTTGTCCCCTGAAGGGCGGCATCTGGATCGAGATTCGCCCATCGCGCCAAATTAATCACGGTAAACAACAGATCGCCCAGTTCTGCCTGCTGATTTTCTTTACTCTCATACTGGAGCGCGTGTTGAAATTCTGCTAATTCTTCTTGAAACTTTTCCCAAACGCCATCCATCGATTCCCATTCAAATCCAGCCTTCGCCGCCTTCTTAGAAATCTTCATGCCAGCGACTAAAGGTGGCAGAGATCGCGCATATTTTTTCAACTGATCGCTCAGCTTCGTCTCGCTCAGAGCTTCTGTTGCTTTGATTTTTTCCCAATTTTGATGCACCTCATCCACGCTCTCGACTGCTAAATTGTCAAAAACATGCGGATGACGACGAATCAGTTTTTCGGTAATGTTTCTTGCCACGATCGCTAAATCAAACTGCTGTTGATCTTGTGCGACTTGCGCCTGGAGAACGACTTGCAGTAAGAGATCACCCAGTTCATCTGCGATCGCAGCTTCATCTCCACTCCGCAACGCATCGACCACTTCATACGCCTCTTCAATCACATACGGAATCAAGGATTGCGGCGTTTGTGCCAAATCCCAGGGACATCCGCCTTCTGGATTTCGTAATTGGGCAACGACTTCGATCAGCTTTTGCAAGGCTTCTAGCGTTTCAGACATTGAAGAATTCATAGGGCTTCCCAGATTTTTCACTCAATCACTTTAGCGCTTTCGTCGCTTGTTCCAGCGTTTGATCCGAGACCCAATCCAATCACTCAAACTGTGACTCATTGCCCCCAGTTCTAATCCAATCCCTAACGCAAGACATTCGATCGGGGCGCGTTGAATAAAACTCACACTCTGCTGCATCACAGTGCTCATCGAAACCTGAACTGTATTTTGCCAATTGGGAATCGCCCCAAAGAACTGTTGTACGATCGCGCTCAAAACAATTCCGACGCTCACAAATAAGACAATCCAAACGCTGAGATACAGAATTCGCCCAATTGTCCCAACAATTGCCCCATGTGACATCAGCGATCGATGACGCAATCCCCGCCGATAAGGCAACCAAATCCATCTCAGAATGCCCCAACGTTTATACTGCTGCGAGTAAATATCCAAATCTGGGCCAAACATCAACCCTGCAAAGAGAAATCCCCCGGAAACGAGCAGCGTCAGATTGCCGCTTTGAGTTAATCCGAACGTGATTCCTGCCACGATCGGTAAGCTCCATAAAGTAATGCTGTCATGTGTCCGACCAGAAGGCATCGCAAATCAAAAAAGAAATCTGGATAAAATCGTAATAGATTTTGAATTATCTGTTATATTAATTAAGCACGCAAAGCGCGGGCGATTAGCTCAGTTGGTAGAGCGCCTCCCTTACAAGGAGGATGTCGGGGGTTCGAGCCCCTCATCGCCCATCATGTTTGAAGGTTGTAAGATTTACCGTCTCCAAAAATAACCAAGATAAGGGGAGCGATTGGTTTTGGAGAAGTTGGGGCGTGTGTTAATAAAAATCGATTCCCGCTAAAACTCGCTTACAACTGACCATTATTTCCTGTTAAAATAAAATAGTGCCAAAATATTATCCGTTCCTATAGGCTCATTTAAGAAATTGGGAAGATTTTTGGATTGATTAGGTGGCTACAGTGCCTACCTACATGATATTGAGACAAAAACCATAGTAAAGGGAATAGAATCCCAAAACGGGGAGAGCAAGGCGTTGCCTTGTGATATGACTTGCATCTGTGCACATAGGTCAGCAACGATTTTTTCTGCCAACTCATTCTGTGTGCTGTCAATTCAGGCAATTCTGAGTGAGATCCTCATGCAAAAGCAGCAAGACTCAAAGTAGGAATCGAATTTCGCGATATTACTTCTATCCCTTCAGCCATCTAATGGAAAGTGGCGCTCGGTCTCCCCTGCTTCGAGCAGGCTCAAAAAAGTCTCACTAATAATCTTTTGCTCTTCCTCTGTAAAATCCGTTTTGAGGCGAGCTTCAATCTCATCTTCGCTGAGGTTTTCATTGATCAGAGTTTGAAAGCGTTCCAGAATATCAGCAACAAGATCGCTAGAATCGTTTTCTATATTCATAGGTCATTCATTCAATAGAGGATAGGTCATATCGATCAGTCTCTCTTAAAGGTGAGCCTCAATCGGTTGCAATTCATCAAAATTAACTGCGATCGTAGCGCCAGGTTTCATCTCAGTAGAGAAACGATTTAGGCAGATGAGTACTCAAGCAGTTCTAATGTTGTTAACAACCCAACAGTGTCAAATGATTCCTCCTGACCAAGAGGATGTCAGGGATTCGAGTCCCTCATCGCCCATCTTCAGAAGATTGACATTTTCAATTTAGGCTGAGAACCTGAACTTCTGCAGGTAAAACCTGCTGTAAAGACTCAGGAGCGATAGAGCTATGAAAAATCAATGGGACGATACCATTGCTCAGACATTTGCCAGCGATCCATTAGCGATGCGGGTCTACACCTCGCAACTCCTGGGACGAGAACCGGACTTGGTGCTGCACGGAGGAGGCAACACTTCTGTTAAAGTCACGGTTCCCAATTTCTTTGGTGATCTAGAAGAAGTTCTCTACGTCAAAGGCAGCGGTTGGGATCTAGCCACCATCGAATCAGCGGGATTTGCTCCTGTTCGATTAGAAGTATTAAAGCGATTAGCCGAGCGAGAGCACCTGAGCGATTCCGAAATGGTGACTCAGCAGCGAGCAGCAATGCTCAATCCCCACGCTCCAACTCCTTCAGTCGAAGCGATTTTACATGCCATTATCCCGTTCGCTTATGTCGATCACACCCATGCCGATGCAGTCGTCACGATCACAAACAGCCCAAACGGAGAAGCCCGAATTCGAGAATTGTACGGCGATCGTATCTTGGTCATCCCCTACGTCATGCCAGGTTTTATCCTAGCCCGCAAAATTTGGGAAATCACTCACAATCTCAACTGGGACAATTATGACGGCATGATCCTCATGCACCACGGCATCTTTACCTTTGCCGACAAAGCCCGTGATGCCTACGATCAGATGATTCATCTCGTCACCCAAGCTGAAACATACCTCACAGATCAAGGCGTGAGCACACCCGCTACAGCCCCCGCTACAGATCCAAATTGGATCACGCTAGCCACGATTCGCAAAACCATTTCTCAAGTCCAGGGCAAACCAATGCTCGCACAGTTCAATCAAACTGCAGAAGCCGTCGGATTCTCCAGACTGACGAATGTAAACGAGATCGCCACGAGAGGCCCGATCACTCCCGATCACGTCATCCGCACCAAACCTATTCCAGTGATCCTGGGAACAGACCCGGAAACCGACATTCACACCTATGCCGAACAATATCGGAATTACTTCGATCGTCATACCAATGGGTCTTTGACATGTCTCGATCCCGCACCACGTTGGGCAGTCTGGAGTGGTTATGGAACGCTCACATTTGACCGCAGTATCAAAGCAGCTCAAATCACGACTGACATTGTAGACCACACCATTCGAGCCATTCAGGCAGGCGAAACTTTGGGAGGGTGGACAGCCTTACCCGAAAACGATCTATTCGACATGGAGTACTGGGAATTAGAACAAGCCAAACTGGGAAAAGCAAAAGCTGAACCTGAATTTCAGGGAAAAATTGCGCTTGTAACTGGAGCAGCCAGCGGCATTGGTCGGGCTTGTGCAGAATATCTACGATCGCTAGGCGCAGTCGTAATCGGACTCGATCTGAACCCTGCGATCGTTGAACAAATGAACAAACCAGATTTTGTCGGTATTCAAGGCGATGTGACTGAACCGCATATCTTGAATCATGCAGTTACAGAAGCAGTTCGTCGCTTTGGTGGACTCGATATCTTGGTCTCCAACGCAGGCATCTTCCCAAGCAGTCAACTGATTGAGGATCTCTCTGCCGATATCTGGAAACAAAGCTTAGCGGTCAATCTCACCAGCCATCAGCAACTTTTACAAGCCTGCATTCCGATTCTCAAACAGGGTATTGATCCTGCGATCGTAATTATTGCAACTCGCAACGTCCTCGCGCCTGGCCCAGGAGCCGCCGCCTATTCCGTTGCCAAAGCCGGGCTAACCCAACTTGCTCGAATTGCAGCTTTAGAACTCGCTCCCTTTGGAATTCGAGTCAATATGGTACATCCTGACTGCGTATACGATACAAGCATTTGGAGCGAAGAAGTCCTGTCAAGTCGAGCTGCCCGTTATGGACTCACTGTAGACGCTTATAAAACTCGCAATCTCCTAAAAACTGAAATCACCTCGCACGAGGTTGCCATCATGGTTGCAGCAATGGCGGGTAAAACCTTTGCCAAAACGATAGGAGCACAAGTGCCACTGGATGGGGGAAGTGATCGCGTCATTTAGAGAAATCGTTCAGCAGTTTCAGAACATTCTCCAAACTTTGCTTACCGTAACCTTCACGAAATATAGATGTCCGTTTCATGAAATAAAGTCAGCAAACTTCTATCGTAAAGTTCATTCCTTTCCCCACTCCCGAAAGACTTCTATTAATATGTTCTTTTCACCCCAAATTCAAGGATAAAAGCCAGTGAGTCCAGAAACCCTTGTAAAATCCTCCCCCTTCTCCAGCGCAGAATTCGACGAATACGTCATGTCTACTTACGCCCGCTTTCCCCTAACCCTTGTGCGTGGGTCAGGCTGCCGAGTTTGGGACGACCAAGGACGAGAATATCTGGATTTCGTCGCTGGAATTGCCACCTGCACTCTCGGTCACGCTCATTCCGCTATGATTGCAGCCGTCACCGAACAAGCTCAAACTCTTGTCCACATTTCCAATCTCTATTACAACACCCCTCAAGGTGACCTCGCCAAATGGCTCGTTGAGCATTCATGTGCCGATCGTGCTTTCTTCTGCAATTCTGGCGCTGAAGCCAACGAAGCTGCCATCAAACTTGCCCGCAAATACGCTCACACAGTCCGTAACATTACTCATCCCATCATCATCACCGCGAACGCGAGTTTCCACGGGCGCACCCTTGCTACCATTACCGCCACTGGACAGCCCAAATATCAACAAAACTTTGATCCCCTAGTCCCTGGGTTTCATTACGTTCCCTACAATGACGTTGAAGCGCTAAAGAGCGCGATCGCGGATCTCGATCGCAACGAACCTCAAGTCGCAGCAATTATGCTCGAAGGTTTACAAGGTGAAGGAGGAGTTCGTCCTGGCGATCGCGCCTATTTCCAAACCGTTCGCCAACTCTGCGACGAAAAAGGCATTCTCCTAATCATGGACGAAGTCCAAGTCGGTATGGGTCGCAGCGGTAAACTTTGGGGTTACGAAAATCTCGATATCGAACCTGACATTTTCACATCTGCGAAAGGTCTGGGTGGCGGAGTTCCCATTGGTGCAATGCTCTGCAAATCTCATTGCAACGTCTTCAGCGCAGGGGATCACGCCAGCACATTTGGCGGTAATCCCTTTGCCTGTGCTGTTGCTCTTGCTGTCTGCCACACACTCGAACGCGAAAATCTTCTGGCAAACGTTCAAGCTCGTGGCGAACAACTGCGTTCAGGACTTATCCAACTCGCCCAAAAATTTCCTCATTTAATCTCCGACGTTCGCGGCTGGGGACTCATTGACGGTCTAGAACTCAGTTCCGACAGCACTTTCACCGCAGCCGATATCGTCAAAATCGCCATCGAGGAAGGCGTTCTTCTCGTCCCCGCAGGCCCAAAAGTCTTGCGATTCGTCCCGCCGCTTATCGTCACTTCTGAAGAAATCGATCGCGCGATCGCGGCGGTCGATCGTGCCCTAACGACTCTAAACTAATCTCACTTTTGCCAAAAGCCCTCAATTGCATATAATAGAAGGCTGTGAGAAATCCTAATCTAGAATCAATCGGAGATCAAACTATGGCACGTCGATGTCAACTGACTGGCAAAAAAGCCAACAACGCAATGGCAGTATCCCACTCCCACCGTCGCACGAAAAAATTACAAGAAGCAAACCTGCAAGTCAAAAGAATTTGGTGGGAAAGTGGGAAACGCTGGGTCAAACTACGTCTTTCAACTAAGGCAATCAAAACTCTAGAGCACAAGAGCCTAGACGCTTTTGCCAAAGAAGCTGGAATCGATCTCAGCCGCCTGTAATTCATCTGCCAAAAACCGATAGACTAATTCGCAATCGTCAATTCTTGTAAGACAAAAATTGACCCTCCGATCGCTGATTTTAGGTGTTCTTGCGGCAATGTCTATACTTTGTAAACTGGAGTTGAGCAACGAATAGCTCAACTCCAGTTTTATTTTTCATCCACTAATTCTTCAATCCCTGGTAGTCATCCTCAATGAAATGGGTAACATACCTGCATCCACTTCCCTCGCTTTCTTCTTCAACCCAGAATTCGGGACAATCTCCGCAATCTACCTAGGGCTTATCTGAGTTTTTCCGTAGCTTATCGGAACTGTCTCAACTTCGTTCGATTTGAGCGCGTGTCTTCTCGGTTGACTCTGCTTTCAATTATGAAGACAGTAGAGAAAGCTCCACCAAAGTATAGAGTTTTGACAAAGTTACAAAGCTCTGACTTGACTATTCCACGGGCAAATATTGGACGATATCTAAACTAGTAGGTTTCGTCGATTTAGCATTAGTTGCCCCTGTGAATGCTCATCTGCGATCGTGAATTCCCCTTCCGATCGAGTACCGCACGATCGTCACTTTTTTCTGCCAACTCAGCAGCTATGTCAAATCACAAACTTAATCTCCAGGGTTTCTTTCACCGTCTTGGAAGTCTCTACCGCAAGATTACAAAGACCTTTGTTAATCGCCTTCTCCGCTATGTTTTGCTATATCAACGGCGAGGCAATCTCTCAACAGCAGGCTTCATCTTGCCAACAACAGTTCTGTTGATTTTGGTCGTAGCGCTCACTGTCGGAGCACTGACGTTCCGTGCCTATAATCGCAATGTCCAAGTGATTGGAGAAGCACAACAACGCGTTATCTATAACGCTGCAACTCCAGCAATTGATCGCGCTCGCTCCAAACTGGAGTTCCTCTTTGACTCTACAAAAGATACTCGACTTCCCAGCGGTGTGCCTGCACAAACCGTTTTAGAAGCAATGCTGCTTAACAATGGGAAAGACCGCGATAGCAGAGACTTTAGCACTCTTCGGATAGCAGACAAAGACGGTAAACCAACCATTGATCCTTATACCTTTCCCGATGAGCGTCGCATCTTTAAAGATGGCAAAGCTCAAAACGTTTGGGCTTTTCAAACAGACACTGATGGTGATGGGAAGATTGATAGTTCTAAAGACTCTACTACAATCTATTCAATCATTCTAAACACTCCTCCTGCACAAACAGTTGGCACAGGAAGAACTAGCACAATTGAGACGATTGCAACTCGCTTATTGAAAATGAGCGATGCTGACAAAGCGAAAGATATGTACGTTCGGCAAGCTCCACTCAGAGCCGATGGAGCGCTAGGATGCAGCATTAGTTCTGCAAACACATCCGCATCAGGGCCAGACGGATGGTTTGACGACAAAGTCAGTAGTGCAATTCTGCGTAAAAACTTCCAAGTTGATGCTCTAGTCATTCCTGGCAACTCAAGAGATACCAAGGCGACTTTGGAATTTGTTCAAGATCGCCAAATCGATCGCGGCAACAAATGGGGAGCTTGGTTCCGTCACGATTTGGAGATTTACCCAGGCGCTACATTTAATTGGAACGGTGCAATGCACACCGAAGGCAGCTTAATCGTTGGGAATAAGAACTTTACAGCCTACTTGATTAGTGCGCCTGCATCCTGTTTATACTATCCTGATTCATCGGAAATTACAGTCACAAACGTAGTTCCAGAATCTGGAGAAACGAATCGAGATTTACTGGGTCTAGTTGCTGCTGGAGTCGTGAAAGATGGTCCTAACCAAGGAACCGACGATAGCGCTGTCATCCACCTCCACACTGATACGCCAACTAATAGGGCAACCTGGGCAACACTCAACAAAGATACAGCCTCAAGTCAAGCATCAAATCCAATTGATATTACAATTGACCCTGAGGTTGTGCTAACAGAAGATGGATATACGAATGTTGCTCCCCCTTCAGGCGTAACCAAAAATGTTCGTAATAATCGAAGCGAGCCATACCTGAATCTTAGAAATAGGGATCTCCCGGCCTTTGGTTTTAGTACCGATTCGCCTCCAAGAAAAGTTGATCAGCGTATATATGCTAGTTCTCAACCTGCTCCCTATGTAGACGATTTATATCGTGCTGACGATCGCTGGGGTCCCAAGCCGAAGTATGCAAAAGAAACCGTCCCGTCTGGAGATTTTGGGAAGCCCATCCCATCAAATAAATCAGCGCTGCTCAAGAATGAACCAGATGCCGCTGACAAAGATGCAGCCAATGTAGGTCTAGATGGCTATTGGGAGCGTCGGGCACGCTCAGTAGGGATGCGAATTATCGTCGGGCAACGTCTGGAACTTGGTAATTTGTTTACTTGGTATGCTCCAGACGACAAAGATAAAAATGGCTATGTTGGCAATCCTGGTGGTACTTCTGGCAAATTTATCGACCAGAATGTATACGAGCATGAAGGCGATCCCCTTTATCCAGTAACAGTTAAACCATATCCTGCGACATCAACTGGGCGGCTTTCTCACATTGACTTACACCGTCGCACTTTGAGAGATAATCTCTCTTCTGTTCAAAGCACAGCGATTTATCATTCTGCATCTGATGAGAATGGGAAAGACTACCCAGTCGCATGTCTTGCAACAACATCTCATCCTGGTACGCTGCTGACTCTCCGCCAGTCGCTCATCTTTAAACCTTTTGGATTTAAAGGTACAGATGAAACAACTGATGGCTCTCTCCTGACCAATTTCTTTACAGGTATGGGCACAAACGGTTGGGAATTTGATACTCCAGGCGGAAGTGCTAGTGGATTTAAAGCAGCGATCGAGAATACAGATAGTCCTCTACGCAAAGCACTAGACAACCTCGCAAATTTTGCAGGAGACTACAATCCAAACGAAAAAGATTCCAGCGGCAATCCCAAAACTGGAGCATTTCCACCAACACCGAATGACACAATCATTCACCCCTATCCAAAATTATCAATGTGGGGGGATTTCTCAAGTTTGAAGCGAGCGCTAGCTGATGTTGGAACTAAGGGATATGACGGTTTAAGCATCGCAGATAAAACTTATTTGCAAACAGCAGCTTGTACGATCGGGATGTTGGCTTACAACATTAATGAAATTCAGAAATTTGATCCCAGCAATCCGTCAAATGATAGATCGCTTTCTGGATCCACGAGAAGGGTGATGGCAGTATTGGCAGATGATCTACGGCTGCTCATGGATGGAGAAATAGCCCGTAATAATCCAGAAGTTCTTCCTAAAGAACGCCTGAGAACTTACGACTATTCAGCAGCCACGAACACCGCTAAACTCGAACAATATCGTCTTAAGGACTATCAATCAGTTCCTCCAGAAGCTTTTATTGGTGCTTTGCGAGCATATCTACTGTCTTCAAGCGGGAAAAATCTTGCGCCTGATAGCCAACAATTCATGGACGAGATGCGTATGGCAGAAATGATTATGCTGAATCATCAAATCCGCCGCGATCGTACTTTTGGATTCCAAGAATCGCCAATATTTGGGGAGTACGCTGTCATTACTCCAGGTTTCGCGGCAGATCCAGATGCGACTAGCAATAAATTCCAACGTTTGCCCGCTGCTTGCGACCCTGATCAATTTACACTTAACGGTGATGACCTAGTTCTAAGCATTGACAGAACTTCGTCCTCACTCCAGCAGAAAGCTTCAACTGTTCTAGCCGCAGGCAGGCTGAGTTCTGCACCATCTACCGATTTTCCTACTTATGCTCGTTCAACCGACGACCTTACACGAACTCGTTTTTCTCAATATCGGCTAGCTCTGTCACGACTTTGTGGAACAATTAGCGACAGTGGGAATACCGTTCTACCCAAGTTTCCATCACTTTACTATCTCTTCCCAGAAGTGACTCATGATCACGATGGAGAAACAACTACAGGATACAACCACGCGCAACCTCTTCGAGAACCTTACATTGGAAATGGAGAAGCTTCTCCAGCGCAGGATCAGTATATTGCAAGCATGAAATCTCAGTTCAAGCGCATCAGCGATACGAAAGCTCTGGGAAGAGCAGGTCATCCAAGTGTCTCTTTCCCAGCAACGCCATCTGATAGTCTCCTCAGTCGGAGACCTAGCACACAGCAAGTTTTTCCGATTGAAGATTACTCTGTTGCAGATGTCGCGCTAACACCTAGAGCATTAGATAAGTGGAAACTTCCCTATCTTCCGCCCAGTAGTGTTCGTTCTCTGGAAGCTTCTCCTAATAGTAATACTCGAGCGAATTACTCAACGAACCTAGTTCTAATTCCCAAAGCAGGTAATGTGAATGAGTTAGATACAATTGCAGTTCCATTCCTTGATCGCGCCTTTTTCGATGGTCGTCAGTTAATGCTAGCTCGAACTCTGGATATCGATTTGGGAATGCTTCGGAGCACAAGAGTTAGTTCAAAGAATAATACTTGGCTACCACTTAGCGGCATCGTTTACGCTTTCCGTGAGGATGCAGTTCGAGAAGATGCTATCTCTCGACCATCATGCACAGGGACAGACTGCAAAATGAATCTACGCGATCCTGCAAACCCTGTTGATCCACCTATCAAGAGCAATGGAAAGTCTATCAAAACGATTGATGAATACCCTGATCCTGATCGTCGTGTCCACGGCTTCCGCTTACGGAATGGTGTGCAGCTTATGCGAAACCGCAGTTTTGAAGGAGTCATTGTGGATGCAGTAGATAACAATCGTGGTCTATCTCTGTTTACAGATCAACCTACTTACATTGAAGGAGACTTTAACCTCCATCAAGATGGAGCAGACGATACGCTGGGTACAAGATTAGAAGAGTTTGACGTACCATTACCCAACAGTGCGACGTACAACCCGAACCAGTTCTACTCTACTCGCGCTAAGCGCGATTCCCGATTCGCAGCTCCCAATACTGATCGCTGGCGACCCACAGAGATTTTGGCAGATAGTATTTCGTTTTTGTCAGATAACTTCTGCGATGGTACGATTTCGGATATGTTTGTGCAGTTCATTCCAAACAGCATCAGAAACTCAGGCTTTACAGGGTCTTCTTATCCAGTTCCTGATTTTGATAGCGCTAGCTTTAGTCAGATGAGTTCAGATCGCTCGTACTATCATCAACCTAACAGAGGATTATTCGATCCCGGTTGTCAAAGCGCAAGATTTACCTCTTTCCATAATCAGAATCGTCCTTCAGCCAATCTAGGTAGAAAGATAGACGGAACTCGTGACAGTGGATGGGACTGGGTACGAGAAAACTCGCGATACAATGCAACCGCCCCTCGTCGAAGCAGTTCAAACGACTATAGCGATGGTAACTGGGTCGATTTTGCAGCTCCAGTCAAGATTTCGCGAGCTGGTCAACCTCTTGTAGCTCGTCCTAGAGACACCACTGGTGCACCAAGAGATCCGAAAGACTCTTCACTTCCAGAGCTAACCCCAGTACAAAACTCAACTCCGAAACGTGATGAACTGCTGCCGCCTGTTCCGTACAACGTCGCGTTTTCTAATCCATATTTCAGATATGGCACTGATAGCTCCGGTAGAGCGCTCATTCCAGCAGCGGCATCTCGCATCAATTCGATTATTGTCAGTGGAATTAGCCCTTCTCGTCTAAAGCAAGGCTATGGGGGTTTGCAGAACTTCCCGCGATTCCTTGAGAGTTGGGATAAGACAGCCCTAAATTTTGCAGGCTCTTTCATTCAGCTCCAGTATACGAACTATGCCACTGCCCCCTTTGAACTCGAAAATCTAGAGCCGTCAGATACGACTAATGTGGATAGAGAGAACATAGCTTACTATGTCCCTCCCAACCGTTTTTGGGGCTATGATGTAGGTCTTCAATTCAGCGCTGCGGGACCAGCAGCATCTCGCTTCGTAAGCCCAAGCAGTAGTCGCAGTGAGTTTTACGTTGAGCCACCTGCAAATGATCCCTACATTACATCTCTTTGCGATGCAGCAAAAACGGCTTTTAGCCTTTCAACGAACTGTCCTAAATAATGAGGAGAGACCAAAATGCTGCAGAATTACCAGCTGATCAAGCATTGCTCATTCAGTTCCGTACAGCTAAGGCAAATGCTAAGGTTGTATCGAAAAAATCTACAGCACTCAAATGCTGAGCAAGGCTTGACTCTCATTGAAGGATTACTTGCAATTGTAATTATTTCAATTACGGTTGTTAGCATCTCACCTCCTATTTTTTGGGCAGTTGCAACGCGTGTTCAAACTCAGCGTGCAGAGCAAGCTCTAAAGGTTGCTCAAGGAGAGGTTGATCGAGTCCGCGTCCTAGTGGAGAGGAATGAAGTGAAAATTGCTCAATTTAATCTACTTCCTCCCTACTCAGCAGGTGCAACAGAATCAGATGTAAGAAAGCGAACTTCGAGTAATTTTCCTGCTGCACCTAATACAGAAGCATCAGGCAAAAAAGTTATCTCGACCCGTGATTGTGGTACTGGAACGAGCGGCAATGATGACGTAACTTCAAATGGATCTACTTGGAACGGCACTCCATCTCGTTCAATCAATGCTTTCATCCGAGTAGATACCAACGGCGACTGTATTGCAGATTATCTGATGCAGACTTTTCGTAGCCAAGGTCTAGATCAGCAGGGAAATCAGTTCCAGGGTAGAAGCACTCAAAATCTTGCTGCATTTGTCATGGGAGTTCGCGTATACGCTGCTGTGGCAGAGCCAGCATTACTTGCTGGAAGAGGCAAAACTGAGCCTGCTGCGTTGCGAGCAACGAACGGATTGGGGAATCAACTAGATCGCCCCTTAGCAGTCTTATACTCAACAGTCGTTCGGAGTACTGAAGGCAGTCATTTGGAACTCTATCAAAAACTGTGTCAACCAGCAGACGGTCAACTCACTGGCATTTGCTAGAAATTGTCAACCCTGGGTAGATAAACTATGTCTAGAGGATTCTTTCAACAGCACACCTGGCTACGTTTTTTCTATCGCCAAACTCAACGCAGTGGGTTTACATTGCTAGAGCTGCTCGTTGCGATGGTGATTGGAGGCATAATTTCGGCTGGTCTGCTTGTTCTGGTCGTTCAATTAATTCAGGCTAACTCACGAGAAGCTGCCCGAAGCGATACCCAGAGAGATTTGCAGGCAGCTATTGATTACATTGCACGAGATGTACGAGAAGCAGTTTATGTATATGACGGTAACTGCCTTCTTGAGCGCCCTACAGGCAGTACTTTAGAGTGTCCTGGATTAAGGAGGTATTTACCCGAGAATATTTCTGAAAACGCTAGTAATACTCCGGTATTGGCATTTTGGCGAGTTGATGCATTACCTCAAATATTGAGAGATCGCTGCAAAAATAATGCAGATAGATTTGCTAATCCACGAGATCTTCCAGCAGAGGTTCGGGGAGTTCCCTGTCTGTCAGGGCGAATGTATAGTCTTGTTGTTTATTCTCTAAATTCGGAACAGACAACAGGTGCAGTCGGTCGTGCTAGGATTAGGCGCTATGAGCTACCGCAGTTTACTGCTCAAGGTGGTGCTCAAATTCCTCCTCAGATCAACACGGGATGGGTCGATCCGGTTAGTAAAGAAACGAATTTCTTTAGCTGGCCACTCAATATATCCACATTAACGGCATCTTCACCTTTGTCTCTACAAGCTAGTAGACCTGGTAGAACGACAAGTAATTTTGTGCTCACAGATTTTGTCGATCGAATTGGATTGTATGACGGAGCAGGCAACAAGGCGCAGCCCCCAATTCTGAATGGATATGAAGTAACTCCAAGGCGAGAAAGTTCGGCAAGTAACGAACCGCCCCGTGGTTTTTACGTCTATGTAAAAGGAACTGAGAATAAAGGCGCACTCAACCAGGAAGTGGTCATTCGGATTCAAGGTGATGCTGCTGGGAGACCAGGTGTTGCTGGGGTAAATCTAGCTCGTCCGGTTATCCCCATCTCTTTGGAAACTCGTGTGCTGACTCGTGGTGTAACGGATAAAGCAGCAGAATAGTTCGCTCACTAAATCAATGGTGATTAAAGGTATGAAAAGGCGAAGAGTATTGAATTCACGATCGAGTACAGATGGATTTACATTGATTGAGATTTTAGTGGTCGTCATCATCACTGGCATATTGTTTGCGATCGCTGCACCCAATTGGGTCGCCTTTGTTAACCAACAGCGTGTCAGCGCCGCTCGAACTCAGGTTTCCCAAGCAATTCGGAACGCTCAATCTAAAGCGAGTCGTACAAAAGTGGCTCAAGCAATCGTGTTTGAGAATCGAATTGGGCAATCACTTAGATATGCTATTGTTCCTATCTCCGACACTAACGCTCCGGTGGTCGATCGTACAAAAATTACGACATGGGAAAATATAGGAGATGCTTCTGCACTCAGGCTTTCAGTGGCGCAGGGCGATTTTGCTTCTCCACCTCCATTAATATTTAATATCTATGGCAGTGTTATCACTACTAATCTGCCAACGGCAGCGCTAGATCAACCACTCTATACAGTGACAATTGGGACAACTCGCAGCGCGAATCCAAGACGCTGTGTTAGAGTCACAACTTTGCTAGGTGCAACTGAAGAAGCATCAGACAGTGCGTGCCCGCCTAATAGAACATCGTGACCATCAATATTAAATAAATTTAAGGGCAATTATTTATGATGACTAGCCTAAATTTAGCTGTATTTCAAGATTTTAAGAATTAAATTGCTTTCATGAAGAGTAGGAATAAGATTTCTAGGCATGGTTTTACATTGCTTGAAGCAGTTATAGTCCTAGTGATTGCTGGTATTCTAGCTGTAATTGGAGCGCCAGCTTTGCTGGCATGGCTGAGCAATCAACAGTTAACCTCAGCACAAAGCCAGGTGGAAAGCGTTTTTCGGCAAGCACAGAGTACAGCTAAACAGAAGCATATTGATTACCAAATAAGTTTTAAGCGACAAGACTATCCGGTTGAATGGGCGATACATCCGGCGAATTCCAGTCCTATGGCACAAACTTGGCAGACTCTTAATCATGGTGTCAAGCTCTCGCTTGCGGATGCAGACACCACATTGATCAAAGATGGCAATGTCTACAAGATGGTCTTCAATCATCGTGGTGAGTTGTCAGCAGCGAATGGGCGACTCGGTGGACGTGTAACACTGTTGCCTATATCTGGTGGCTCACGCAAACGGTGCGTATTTGTTTCTAACTTACTTGGGACGACTCGGTTAGGAGAGAATCGTCCCAATCGGCAAGGAAACCCTTGTGAATGAGCTGTTTATCAGGAGCTTAGGGTTCGTGATTTTTGGCGATCGAGTTTAAGAATCAGGGTAGATAGGGGTGGAAGACAGAGATCGATTGAATAAGGGTGATTATGATAAGCCCATTCGTCTGACCATTTACCGCCTAGATTCCCCATATTGCTCCCCCCAAAATCACGAGCGTCGCTATTTAAGAGTTCAGTGTAGAATCCCGCTTCAGGCACACCGACTCGATAGTGACTGTGAGGTTGAGGAGTAAAGTTGCAAACAGCAACGATGAAATCGCCTGAATCTTTATCTCGGCGAATGAAAGATATTACACTGTGACGGTTGTCACTACAGTCAATCCACTCGAAGCCTGCTTCAGAAAAGTCTTGGGCATAGAGAGAGGGTTCAGATCGGTAGAGAGAGTTGAGAACAGTAAAAAATTGCTTGAGTTTGCGATGGGGTTCGTATTGAAGGAGATGCCAGTCTAGATCACCCCAAACATTCCACTCGTTCCATTGAGCAAATTCCATGCTCATGAATAGCGTCTTTTTACCAGGGTGGGCAAACATATAACCATAGAGGCAGCGAAGATTGGCAAATTTTTGCCATTCGTCTCCAGGCATTTTGCCGATCATATTACTTTTGCCATGAACGACTTCATCATGGGAAAGCGCCAGCATGAAGTTTTCGCTGTGGTGATACCAAATACTGAACGTTAGATTGTTTTGATGAAATTGGCGGAACCAGGGATCCATGTGGAAGTAGTCCAACATGTCATGCATCCAGCCCATATTCCATTTGAGATTGAATCCTAGACCGCCGACGTAGGTTGGCCAGGAAACCATCGGCCAAGACGTAGATTCTTCGGCGATCGATAATGCACCCGGGAAGTAGCTGAAGAGAAGATGATTCATCTGACGCAGGAAATCCGCGGCTTCGATATTCTCGCGTCCACCGTATTGGTTTGCAACCCATTCTCCGTCTTTGCGGCAGTAGTCGAGGTAGAGCATTGAGGCAACAGCATCAACTCGCACTCCGTCAATATGATATTTGTCGAACCAGAAGAGTGCATTGGCAACCAGATAGTTGCGAACTTCGTTACGACCGTAATTGAAGACGAGAGTGCCCCATTCTTTATGTTCACCTTTGCGGGGGTCGGCATGCTCGTAGAGGTGAGTTCCATCAAAGAAGGCAAGTCCATGTCCGTCTTTGGGAAAGTGACCGGGAACCCAATCAACGATGACACCGATGCCGTTGAGATGGCATTGATCAACAAAATACATGAAATCTTGGGGGGTTCCGAAGCGGGAAGTGCAGGCATAGTGTCCGACGACCTGGTAACCCCACGAGCCGTCGAAGGGATGTTCGGCTATGGGTAGGAGTTCGATGTGGGTAAAGCCAAGTTCCTTGACGTAAGGAATAAGTTTGTCTGCGAGTTCGCGATAGGTCAGGAACCGTGCCCCAGGCTTGAGGTCGGTGACGATGACAGGGGGAGAGGATTCGCCATTCGGTAAAAGAGCAGGTTCGGCAGAGGAGGCATGGAGCCAAGAGCCGAGATGCACTTCGTAGACGGAGATTGGGTTGGTTAAGGGGTCAGTGTGGCGACGTTTTTCGAGCCAGTCTTCGTCGTGCCAGGTGTAGTCATCGAGATCAGTCACGATCGAGGCAGTTTTGGGACGGACTTCTTGTTGGAAACCGTGAGGATCGGATTTTTCGTAGATGTGACCGTTTTGGTTTTTGATCTCGTACTTGTAGTGAGCGCCAACAGTCAGTTCGGGAATGAAGAGTTCCCATACTCCTGTGGAGCCACGACGCATTTGATGTTGTCGTCCGTCCCAGTTGTTGAAGTCGCCGAGAACAGAGACGTTGCGGGCGTTAGGTGCCCAGACGGCAAAGTAGACTCCAGCGATCCCATTTTGGGTCGTCAGGTGTGCGCCGAGTTTTTCGTAGATGCGGTGGTGATTGCCTTCGGTGAAGAGGTGAAGGTCGAATTCAGTCAAGAAAGGAGAGCGGAAGGCGTAGGGATCGTAGATGACGCGATCGTGCTCGCTGGATTTGAGGCGAAGCTGATAGTTGACGAGTTCGGGCACATCGATCGTACATTCAAAAAAATGCGGATGATGCAGCGATTGCATCGGGTATTCGGTGCGAGATTCAGGCAGGATGACTGAAACAGAATCTGCATTCGGCTGATAGGCTCTCACGACCCAGACGGTTTTACCATCTTGCTCAATCGCATGAGGACCAAGCACCTCGAAGGGGTCGTGATGCTGGTTCCATACAATCCGCTCTACCTGGTCTGGGGCGATCGTCATTGACATGAAGCTACCTGCCTTAAATTAAAATTGTGTATAACCGTGAGAAATCAGCGCTGTGAAACTCTATATGTAAAGGTTCTGTAATAAACGGTAGCAAATCATTGTAAAACTCACAATTCTTTTGTCACAAGCTTCTTCTGAATCATAGACAGAATTGTTGCATTTGCGGCGATTTCTAAAAATAACTCCTAACTTGCGAAATTGAAGTTAGGAGTTATTTTCTTACAAAGCTAGGTTTAGAGATAGCTCAGCTCAGGCGCTACCCGTGAAGGTGACTTCTGGGAATTTCGATTGGGCTTCCGCCATGGGGCGGTTTTTGCCTTCTTCTTGCCAGTAGTTGATCACTTCAGTTGCTTTATTCAGCAATTCAACGCGATCGACTTCTGAGATCCAGTGCTTTTTCTCTAATTCAGTCTTGAGTTGTTCCCATGCGTCGTTCCGGGGCCAGAAGAAATAAGAGGTGAGCGGGCTTGTGCCTTTTCCAACCACTTGATCGACTGCCAGCGCAACGTTTTCGTCGAGCCACAGAACTTTTAGAATAAACTTTGTCAAATCCGACCTCCAGCGCAGTCCCAAGCGTAAATTACTACGATCAGCTATTCTACCGTACTGTTTTGATAGATGATAAGAAATCTCTTGAGAAGAATTCTGGGGGATGAAAACTGTGGTGGCTGTGGTATTCGATATTGATGGGGTTGTGCGAGATGTCAGCGGGTCGTATCGGCGAGCATTGGCAGATACGGTGGAGCATTTTACCGATGGGGCATTTCGTCCATCGTCGCAGGAGATTGATGCGCTGAAGGGCGAGGGGGTTTGGAATAATGATTGGGAAGCGTCACAAGAGTTAATTTTTCGGCATTTTGAGGCGCAAGGACAGGCGCGCGAGCAAGTGACATTAGCGTATTCGACGATCGTGCAATTTTTTCAGTCTCGGTATCGAGGTACAGATCCGGTGAACTGGAATGGATATATTTGCGGGGAGCCTTTGTTGCTAGAAGCCGCTTATTTGGAGTCGCTGACGAAGGCAGGGATCGCTTGGGGGTTTTTTAGTGGGGCAACCCAGGGATCGGCTCGGTATGTGCTTGAGCAGCGATTGGAGTTGGTAGAGCCTGTGTTGATTGCGATGGAGGATGCACCCGGCAAGCCAGATCCGACGGGGTTGTTTTTGACCCTAGAACGACTGGATTGTGGTGAGTGCCCGGTGATTTATGTCGGGGATACGGTGGCGGATATGTACACGATCTCGCAGGCGAGGGAAAGAGATCATGCGCGATCGTGGTTTGCCGTGGGCGTTTTGCCGCCACATGTGCAGGAGACGGAGACACGAAAGAATGATTATCGCAAGACATTGAGGCAGGCAGGAGCGCACATCGTTTTGGATAACGTTCAGGATTTGAAACCGGAAGTTGTAGGGGAGTTAGTTGGTGAAGTGTGAACGCACTCTGACAATGTGCAGTCCACTCGCTGATGCAGAACAGCTAGGCAGTCTTATGCCGCTCTTTGAACAATTTCAGGGGCGGCGAGAGAAAAAATAGCCATCGAGAATTAGCGGGTGGTTCCAACCTGATTGAACGTTGGAGCTTTGAAAGGTTCGCCTCTCATCCAGAGAACACCAATGTTGAGAATGAGGGCAGAGAAGACGATCGCGAATGCCACCTTAAAATAAGTCGGGGGGGCATCGGATTCTTCTATATCTTCTTCGAGTTCGGGAACCGAATTTCTTTCTGTTAATGGATCTGCCTCGAATGGAGTGGGAGAAGCTTCAACGTCAACAGGAATTGAAAGCAGCCAACTGCGTGCAGCTTTTGCACCAGAGAAAGTGGAAGATTCTGAGCCAATCAGTTGTTGAATGAATTGCTTTAAGGGGTCGTGGGGGATGTCTTGCCAACGCGGATCGTTTAGCGGATTCCAAGCTTCTGGGAGATCAAGTTCTCCGAGCAACAGTTGAGCCGCAATTTTACCCAGATCTTGCAAATCCTTTTGTTTTTTGATTTTGAAGGCGGGTTGGCTTTGGGGTTGAGTCGTATGCCAAATTGCCGCTTCCCACAGTTGTAAATCCTGTAGATACACTTGAAACTGCGAGATTTGAGTATTCTGAATCGCGGGATCAATCGCAATCAGAATGCTATCTAAGTTTAAATTGCCGTGAGCGATGCCTTTCTGTACCTCATCACTGTCTTCTAGATAAAGAGGCAGACTATGTAGAAACCAGAGGCTTTGTAAAACTTGAGAGAGGAAATGGTGAACGACTTTCGGCGGGAGATAGTCTTGTGTTTCTAGATAACTTCGCAGCGATCGCGGTCGATATTGGGGCGATTTCAGAACTAAATAGCAACGATGATCTTTTGAAGACGCAATACTTTCTTGAGGAACCAATAGTCGAAAGTCTTGAACGCCCCCACTGTGAAAGTCGATCGCTTCTAGCTGTTCAAGTTGTAATTCGATTTGCTGAATGTCGGAAATCGTCCACCAGAAGGAGTAGTACTCTTTGATAATGACTGGAGTTTGTGTCTGTAAATCTTTACCTGTATAAGTTCGCACGCCAGGACGAGTTTGAAGTTGATGCTGAATAGCATATTGTCCTTCTCTACCACTCAGCATCTTTCCCTCAAGCGAGGTGGAACCATTCTCGATCTGCTCGGTTTGAGATTGGACGGGAGCGGATCGAGAATGGTTGAGGTTATCGTTGCTCATAACAAGTGGGATCTATATGACGAAACTGCTTGGAGACGGGTCATCAGAATTCAGGTGCGGAATGTCAATCCCTAGCATGGTTCCTGATGGTATGGCTATTTATTGTAAACAGAATTAGCGATCGTATTTCCGGGTGTTATGCCATGTTCTTGAGACAGATTCACTTGATTTTGGTAGGAATAGAGTTAAACCGCATTGCTTCTGATTCGACGTTGAGCACGGAGGAAATCACGTGATGAAAAGACAACCTTCTCAGCGCCATCGTCTGCTGAAGCAAGCTTTGAGTTTCACGATCGCGCCTGAAACAACTTCTGAAGCACCCTATCAACTTCAACCGGGAAAATCTGTCGTTTTTAAGATCCAAGTCACGAATCAATCTGCGAGTGCAGATCTGATTTTCTTAAAATGTTCGGAACTTCCGACGAATTGGTTCACGATCGAGTATCTAAGCCAAGCGACTGAGGATGCCCCTGGAATTATTCAACTGACTGAGAAGCTGGCGCTGAATCCTCAAGCCAATGGAGAGATTCACTTCACATTGCATCCACCCGCTGATGCAGCCATTGGAAATTACTTTCCGACCTTACAACTCATCTCAATGGGTGCGCCGGATCTGGTCATGTTGGATGTGATTTATATTCAGTTGTTACCGGATACGCATCTCGATATTCGGTTGACTCCTGAAAGTCGAACCATTCCGAACCAATCTGCCATCTTCAATTTTATGGTTCGGAATCGAGGCAATGTGACTCGAACTTTGAGACTTGAAGTAAAAGATTCACGCAACCTATTTCGAGTTGAAACGGATTTAGTAGACAACGTTTTGAAACTTGCACCAGGTCAAGAGAAGACGATCACATTAAAAGTTTTTCCTCATCATTCATGGCAGCGTCCACTCCGAGGAAAGCCAGTGCGATCACTTGTTGGAGTGACGTTAATTCCAGTGGATGGGTTAGCCGATGCAGGTTCTCGCTATTTGACTCAATCCAAGCTAGTTTGGCTCCCGCAACCGAAATGGGTGCTCGCTCTCTTGACATTGATGGGAGCAGGAACTGCTCTGTTTGCCTTAGGTGTGTTGTATCGATTTAATCGTCCCGCGATCGCAGCACCAGAAATCCTGAGTTTCAATGCGACCGGGCAAAGTGATACCGTGCGATTAAATTGGAAGTTGAACAATCCTGAAAGGCTCGGTAGAGTTGTCATTTCCCAGTTAAATGAAGGGGCAGAAGTTCAGATGGTTCGCTATGATTTCTCAACTTCGATTCCGCAAGAGTTGAAAGTCAAAGCTGACTCGAAGCAGGGATGTCGTACTGCTGCTGCGAAAAATAATTCTTCTGCATTGTGGCAGTTGCCATTGCCCAATTTGCCGTGGTTTGCGTCTCTCCAGCAAGTTCCTACTCCAACGACGATTACTTGTCAGAATATCCCCTTTGTCTCAAATCAGGCGGGAACTTTGAGATATAAGCTGAAGCTGTTCTCAAAATCAGCAGCCGATGCTCAAGTGCCGATCGCAGAATATACAACCAACGCGATCGCAATTAAGCCAGGAAGTAATGAGCCTCAGTTTGAACCGAGCTTTCCCTCTGCACAGCCTGCACAAATTTCGCTGGCATTTTCGATCAATGGCGTACCTGCCACCAGTCAACCTACACATAGTTTTTCAGTGCGAGAAGGAGAATCAGCACAGATTGTTGTGTCTTGGGCAGTTCAAGGGAGCACCGATGTCCAGCTTTTGCCTGGTTTGGGAAATGTTGAGCCAAGTGGTTCTACCTCCTATACGCTACGTGCAGGAGAAAGTAAAACTGTGACCTTGACTGCTCAAAACGCAGCCGGAGAGAGAGTCACCCAGTCAGCGGTGATGAGCGCGATCGGGGTTGGTTCTAGCAATCGTTCTCCCTTCCGTTCTGGCTCTCCGTTTCAGCCTCAACGGGTTCCGAAAGCAAGTCCTAATTCTGGAGATCCCGCTCCGCCAGAATCAGAAAACACTCAATCCAGCCCAGATCCAAACAATACTGCACCTGAACAAAGCAGCCCAAATCCATCTACATCTGACGCTCCAACACCTGATGCTTCTCCAACTGCAAGCCCTTGAATGCAATGGAACTAAAATGTAACGGGACTGGCGGGATTCGAACCCTCGACCTAGCGCTTCAGATTTGTGTGAGTTTCCCCACTCTCTGGACTATACCTTCACCTTAAGCAAAAATGCTCTTAGGTGGTGATCGTCTAGTCTCTACACCTTCCTAACTTTCGATTAGGCTTGGCTCGGTATTCCCATGAATTGCAAACATTGCGATCGCATAACTACCAATCCAGCATTTTGTAGTCTTTCGTGTGCTGCTTCCTTCAACAATCGGAAATTTCCGAAGAAGAAAACCGCAAAGGCAAAAAGCTGCAAACATTGTAGGATTCAGATTTTCGGTAGAAGAACTACCTGCGATGACTGTAACCCTTCATATGTAGATTGGACGCGCTTAACTCTCAGCGAACTGAAAGCAAGAGCGAAGTACCAGCATTCCGCTAGGGTTCGTCAAGTCGCTAGACATATTTACCGCCAGTCTAATAGACCAAAATGCTGTGTTGTCTGTGAATATGACAAACACTACGAAGTTTGCCACATTAAACCTATTCAGGAATTTTCAGACCTCACACCTATTGCTATCATCAATGACCTCAACAATCTAGTGGCTCTCTGTCCTAACCATCACTGGGAGTTTGACCACGGTTTGCTTACCCTTTAGGGTTCACCGACTTTGACCACATTCACGCGCAGAGTTTCCTCTACGGTGCCCGATGTTTCAGGAGGCGCTCGCTCTATCCAGCTGAGCTACAGCCCCGGATAAGTCGAGATTATAGCAAGATAATTTTGAGATGCACATGAAATCTTTTAGAAAACTTGACCGCATCCCGAAGCCCAAGTCTCATCCCACGGTGAGCCGCCCGTTTCAAGTCCGGCGAGAGAACTGGTTGCTTCTAGAATTAAGCGATCGCTTTTATCCCATAGCGAGATCGTCACTTGTCCTCGCATCGTATCGCGACAAACAAACTGCATTCCATCGATCGTCGGTGCGCGGAGTGGAGTTCCAGGTAGATCAGTTGTCGCAATAACCGTCACACGATAATCCCGAGTGCGAGCATCCATTCGCCAATAGCCCCAAGGACGAATTACCCAATTGACCTCGGCATTCCAGGGCGCAAATTCGTAAAATTGACCTCGGTAGTGAATGCCGACCATTGCAACCGACTCCATCCACCACAGCACACCACGCCGCCCACCACCCGCTGTGAGTGCTAAATCTAGTTCGTTATCAAAAGCATTGCAGTTTAGCCAAAACCATTTACTTGGAAATGCGCCACCCCAATTCTTCTCTCCATATGCTGGAGCATTGACAAATTTATAGTCTTTCCCATTCCAATTGATCCATCCGGTGGCATACCCATGCGCCATGAGAATCTGCCAGCCCGGTTCAAAAATCTGAAGTGAAGAGAGCCAACTGGCAGTTGATTGACGATCGCCCCAACCGTAAATCGGCGAAATTGAATACTGCCATTCCGCAAACTTGCCGTCCGGTGATTTCAGCCGACCTTGATGCCAGGTATTCGTCGCTTGATATCCTTCGGAAATCGTGCGATCGAACTGATCTGGAGCTAGCAATCCGGTGGGCTGTCTCGCATGTCCGAGCGCCAGACAATCTTTTGCTGCCCAGAAATCATGCGGATTCGAGAAAGTGCGCCATAGATGTTCGTCATCAATGCCTAAAATTTGCGCCATGCCGCCGCTAGTTGGTTGCCCCCCTTGCGGATCTTCGATCGAATACATAAAGGCAAACGTTTGCCCAATTTCAGGCAGCGTTACACGGTAGTACCAGCCCTCAAAAAAGCGGCGGGAACTGCCATCCCAGTGATAACCACTGTGTGGCGTGGGGAGCGGACTAGAGTTTCGATTCATACAATCGGCATGTTTCACAAGGACCTGTGGGATTGACCGCGCAGCGAATATACGGCGATCGAGCATTATAAATGCAGGTAAAATCGCCAATCAGCGCGCCCACACCTTCAACATAATGATAATCAGGCGGAAGTCGCAGCAGAGATTGAAGCTGCTGTCGTTCGGCTGCTGCCATTGCGGCTTGGAGACGTTCTTGAGCTTGAAGTTCCAGTCGATGCCGGAGCAGAAACGTCAGAATCGTCGGAAGAAGCGCGATCGCGAGAATCAAGAGGACTGAAAGCATAAGTCTATTCTGAGGGATCAATCTAGAGACGGCTAGCGCTTTTCATAAAATCTTTGATGAGGATCGCTGAAATTTTGGCAGAGTCTATGTCGGAACAAGTGGACGCGGTATTCTATACGGGCAACCCCAATCGAAAAATTGAATGGATTTTAGCCTGATCATTTCCAATTTTCTCAACCCGCCTGTTTTGTTCTTTTTTCTAGGAATGCTGGCAGTGTTGGTGAAATCTGACCTCGACATTCCAGCACCGATTCCAAAGTTATTTTCGCTTTATTTGCTGTTGTCAATCGGGTTTAAAGGCGGTGTCGAGCTAGCGAGAAGCGGAATTACACAGCCAATTGTGATCACATTGGCAGCCGCGATCGCGATGTCAATTCTGGTTCCGATCTATACGTTTTTTATTTTAAGAACTCGTTTAGATCCTTACAATGCAGCCGCGATCGCAGCCACTTATGGTTCGATTAGCGCCGTTACTTTTATTACGGCTGGTTCATTTTTGGATCAATTGCAGATTCCATATGATGGCTATATGGTTGCAGCGTTAGCATTAATGGAGTCGCCAGCAATCATTATTGGATTAATCTTAGTGAATGTGTTTACCGATCGCAGCGGGGATTCGGAATCGATTCAATGGTCGGAAGTCCTACAAGAAGCATTCTTGAATGGCTCAGTTTTTCTGTTAATTGGCAGTGTTGCGATCGGGTTTATCACGGGCGAACAGGGCTGGCACACGTTGAAGCCTTTTACTCAAGATATGTTTTACGGAGTGCTGACGTTTTTCTTATTGGATATGGGATTGGTCGCCGCAAAGCGAATCCAGGATTTACAGAAGTCGGGCTTCTTTCTGGTTTCGTTTGGCGTGTTGATTCCTTTGTTGAATGCCACGATCGGGCTTTTCTTAGCAAAAGCGATCGCGCTTTCTGCGGGTGATGCACTTTTATTTGCCGTTCTTTGTGCCAGTGCATCTTATATTGCAGTTCCCGCAGCGATGCGACTCACGGTTCCTGAAGCGAATCCTAGCTTTTACATTTCTGCTGCGCTTGCAATCACATTTCCATTTAATATTTTGCTCGGCATTCCCCTGTACGAATACGGAATTACATTACTTTGGTAAACCTATGCACGCTGTCAAACGGATTGAGATTCTTTCAGATTCGATCGAGCTTCCTAAAATCCTCAAAAGCCTGAAACAGTCAGAAATTCATCGCTACACTGTGATCCGAAATGTTGAAAGTAGTGGGGTTTCTGGCACAAATGAAACTGATGCCACTCTAATTGATATGGCGTATATCATTGCATTTTGTACGCCGGAACAGGTGAAAGGCGCGATCGAAAAAATCCGACCCATCTTGAATCGATTCGGCGGATCTTGCTATGTTTCTGATGCGATGGAAGTGCGATCGCTCAACTGTACTGCTCATCTATGACCATTTTGAGTACGGAGTTGACTGAGGTGCTGCTCTACGATTTGCAACGCTTGATCGAGTGCAGGCACAACATCGGACTGAGATTGATCGGTTATGAATGAACTTGCCGCTTGAGCATTGAGCAACTCATCCATTTTCTCGTAGAGTTTTTGAGCGATCGTGTGAGCGTCGCGGTTAAAGTTCGTGACCTGTTGGCGTTGATGGAATTTCAAAGCGGCTCCACGTAATACTTGTAGGGTTGCTTGCTCTCCCATTTCAGTTGGCATCAGCCGCAGTCGTAGCAAAACGCGATCGCGCTGATAGAGCCGTTCAATTTCCACTTCTCGAACTTGAGTCACCAATTTCGGGGGAAGGTGGGTTAATTCTTTCAATTCGTCTAATAAAGCTTGGAATTTGGGAAGAGGAACACCCTCGATCGAAGCCTGTAAAATTCCATTTTGGCTCCAAAGAATGCGCCCATGTCTTGCTTGTCGCTCAAAGTACAGCCGTCCAATACCTTCACACAACACTCGTCCAAGTAATTCTTGTAACAGCCGTGCGGGCGGAAGCTGGCTAAGCAGCGCGATCGGTTCTTCTGAATATCGAGTACTGACGGCTAAATCAGGCAATGGATTCGAGGAAAGATTAGAAATAGGAACTTGGCTCGGTTCCGGCTCGGTTTCAAATTCAGCCGGATCTTCTTCAAGCACTAGCGTTTCTTTCTCGTGAAGATTTGGCTTTTCGAGTTCTAGCACTGGAGTGGGGAGCGGTTCTTGAGCGTGAGAACTTGGCTTTTCGGGTTCCGGAGCCTTGATGAATCGTTCAGTCTTGGGATGAGTTTGATTGTAGTTTAAGTAAGCCGTGAGCGTTTTATGATGCGCCTCTGACGAAATGCTTTGAGGGATAAGCGAGTAATTTTGGTAGCCGATCATGCGTCGAGCGTATTCTAGGGCAGCCACATCATCTAACATCACCATCCCCAAATGAAGTTTGCCCTCCTCGATCGAGAGGGGCAAAATCTGGTGAAAGAGGCACGCTTCAAAGGGCAAAACGCGATCGACAAGCTGAAAAACCTGGTCTGTATTCATGGATGTGTCAACATGAGGGGATCAACTGCTGGTAAGCGATCCTGCTTCGAGCTAGGTTTTAATATTGTTCCCCAGAAGTTTACAGAAATGCTGCTGAATTTCACGTCTGCGTCAAGCCAACCTGCTGTCTTGTTTTTACATGGGTTTCTTGGGAACCATACAGAGTTTCATTCCGTAAGTTCGCGGCTGGAGCAGTTTAATTGCATGGCGATCGATCTCCCCGGTCATGGCAAAACTCAAGAAACGTGGGAGTATAGTCTGCCGAACACTGCTGAAGCGATCGTTGAGCTTTTAACACAGGCACAAATTGATCAAGCCAATTTGGTCGGATACTCAATGGGCGGACGCTTAGCGCTCTATTTGGCGTTGACTTATCCTGATCGATTTCCGAAGGTTGTGATCGAATCAGGTTCACCAGGGCTGAAAACAGCCAGAGAGCGATCGCAGAGAATCCAGCACGATCACGAATTAGCTAATCGATTAGAAGCAGATTTCCAGCAGTTCTTAAGAGATTGGTACAACATGCCGCTGTTTCGATCATTTGCTGCGCATCCGAACTTCGTGCAAATCGTACAAGAGAGAGCAAAGAATAATCCGCTTGAACTTGCGCGATCGCTCAGAGAAATGGGAACGGGAATGCAGCCGAGTTTATGGAAGACATTAGAATCGCATCGGCAGCCGATTTTGTTGATTGTGGGAGAATGCGATCGTAAATTCATCGAAATCAATCAAGAAATGGCGGCGCTCTGTCCAACCGCAGAACTGGTGATCGTTTCAGATTGCGGTCATAACGTTCATTTTGAAAAACCAGAAGAATTTGTCGATCGGCTTCAACACTTTCTACTTGATTCGCAATCCAACCTCTAGCGCCCAAAATAAAAGCGGCTTCATCGCTGAAACCGCCCATGACCACACAGTAAACTTTTCTGACGCACTAACTCCAAATCTCCTCAAGCGCATTCAAATCTGTTTCGGAGAGCAGAATCATTGTCTCGTAGCCGATTCTACCCATCTCAGGCTCCTCGCCCAATTCCATCTCAACCAAGTACGACCAGTTTCCTGCTTCTGCTCGATACTCTTTCACCTTTCCTTCACCACCAATAAACCGCACGGATTGATCGGGGCTAAATTTTGGGACTGACTTCACGGCGATCATGTTCTTCACCTCTATACAACCTTGCAACCTTGCTTCCTTCTTCAACCGTTTCCGATGCGATTGCTGAAAGAATATCTAAAGCTTTAATAAAGATGTCTCTCCCGTATGGGTAAACGTTATCATTCGATAGCTCTTTCCTGGGAACGAGAGCAATATCATCTTTACGGCTAGGATAACGCTACGACGAATGCTAACAACCCTGATCTGGCTCATTCATCCTGCAACACTTGGCGTATTCGTAAAAACAAGCGGCACTTGGATCAATGTTGCAACCGTGCTCATTGGAAGTGGACTCGGCATTGTGCTAAAAGGCAATCTGCCCACCCGAATGCAGCGCATCATTACTCAAGCGCTCGGATTGCTGACTTTGTTTCTCGGTGTAACGATGGCAGGAAGTTTGCTCAAGGTCAAGCTTGGCATTTTCGATGGCGTGATTATTGGGTTAATTGCGATCGTCATCGGCGGGTTACTCGGTGAATGGTGGCGCATTGATGCTCGACTTCGTGCGATCGGGGATGCGTTGAAACATCGCTTTCAAGGAGGCGGAAGTTTTACAGAAGGATTTGTGGCGGCAAGTTTACTGTTTTGCGTTGGCCCGATGGCAATGATTGGGAGTTTGAACAATGGTTTGTCAGGAGACAATACACTCCTTTCGATCAAATCTGCAATGGATGGCTTAGCCTCGATCGCATTGAGCAGCAGCTATGGCATTGGAGTCGCGTTCTCGATCTTGCCGATCGTGGTTTATCAAGGCGGACTCTCGATCGCCGCTAGTTTTTTAGCGCAATCCCTATCTGAGCCAGCGACAAATCCATCCGTTTTACTCACCTCTGGAGTCGGCGGATTAATCGTGATGGGACTTGGCTTAAACCTTTTAGAGGTCGCAGAATTAAGCATTGCTGCATTTCTGCCAGGACTGCTGCTTGCGCCATTACTTTGTGCAATCATTGAGTGGTTGGCGTAACCGAAATCGATAATATATCCGTACATATAAACGATGCATGACTGCAGCTTGATCAAGGTTTTTTAAGATTTGCTACCAAATTCAAAAATGTCTCTATAATTGACGACGATAGTGATAACAGGATTGTTACTACTTCAAACCGACCCGGAAGAGCATCAGATCGATCAGCACTTCGATCACGATCGAATGCTTGAAAAATTTTATCTGAACTCTAAACTTGTGTCCCATTTACGAATTAGGAAGAACACAATGGTTGCAACGAAAAGAAGATCGCCGACCTCAACACTTGTATCTAAAGATTCGATCAGCGGAGCTTCCAGTGCGCTCAAGGATCTGCCTGAAAAGCCCAAAGAAATTTGGTCACTGAGAGAAGCCATTAGCCTGCTGAAAGATCAAATCATTTTGGCACTCGATCGTGGGTATACCTATACCGAGGTTTCGCAGATGCTTTCCTCGAAAGGTGTTGAGATTAGCCCTTCTACGTTGAAGTACTATCTCTCTTCTGCTCGTAAAGAAGATGGAAGTAGCACAAAAGGTCGTCGTCGTAGAACATTGTCGATGACAGCCGAAACTTTGCAAAACGGATCGGATGCTTTAGACAGCGAAGCAGGAGCTTCTGAAGAGAAGCCCAAGCGCGAAAAAGCTGCCCCAAAAGCAACCAAATCGGCTCCTAAAACGCCTGCGAAGCAACCTGCTAAAGCTGCAACTAAACCCGCAGCAAAAGCAAAAACTACGTCCACAAAAACGACGAAGACGACCACTCGCAAAAAATCAGCCAGTTAACGGATCGTTGTCGTTCAGCTTCCGCGATCGACATTCAGCAAGAACCTGTCTTATCGCTGAATGTCGATCGTTCATTCCCTAAAAGAATTTAGCCATGTTAGATATCTCTCTACCAGAGAGCCTTGATGCTTTCTGGATGCCTTTTACTGCAAATCGACAGTTCAAAGCTAAGCCTCGTCTGATGGCATCTGCCAAAGATATGCACTACATCACAGTCGATGGGCGGCAGGTTTTAGACGGGACTGCGGGGCTATGGTGTGTGAATGCAGGACATTGCCGCGATCGCATTGTCGATGCCATTCATCAGCAAGCCGCGACTTTAGATTTTTCGCCCACGTTTCAGATGGGACATCCTGGTCCATTTGCCTTAGCCGATCGCTTAGCCAAAATGCTTCCTGGCGATTTGGATCATGTATTTTTTGCGAATTCTGGCTCAGAGGCAGTCGATACTGCGCTGAAGATTGCGCTGGCGTATCATCGGGTGCGGGGTGAAGCGAGCCGAACTCGGTTAATTGGTCGAGAGCGAGGCTATCACGGGGTCGGATTTGGAGGAGTTTCGGTAGGAGGAATTGCTCCAAATCGTAAGTTCTTCGGCAGTTTACTTCCAGGCGTTGATCATCTTCCGCATACGCATAATTTAGAACAGAATGCCTTTAGTAAAGGACAGCCGACTTGGGGGGCACATTTAGCTGATGAGCTAGAGCGGATTGTGACCTTGCATGATCCATCCACGATCGCGGCTGTGATTGTTGAGCCTGTTGCTGGATCGACTGGTGTGCTGATTCCGCCTGTCGGGTATTTAGAGAAACTGCGATCGATCTGCGACAAGTACGGCATTCTCTTGATCTTTGATGAGGTGATCACAGGCTTTGGGCGCTTGGGCAAAGCGTTTGCGGTTGATTACTTTGGAGTCATGCCAGATTTGGTTTGTGTCGCAAAAGGCATTACAAATGCTGCGGTTCCGATGGGGGCTGTGTTTGCACGATCGTATATTTATGATGCGTTTATGCATGGGCAGGAAAGTGCGATCGAGCTATTTCATGGGTATACCTATTCAGGACATCCCTTAGCCTGTGCAGCAGCAATGGCGACGCTGGATATTTATGAAGAGGAGCAGTTATTCGATCGGGCTGCCAGTCTTGCTTCATATTGGGAAGAAGCAATGCATTCGCTCAAAGGCGTGCCGCATGTGATTGATGTGCGGAATTTAGGATTAGTGGCAGGAATTGAGTTGGAATCCATTCCAGGACAACCCGGAGTTCGAGCTTACAATGCGCTAGTCAATTGTTTTGAGCAAGGCTTGCTGATTAGAACCACCGGAGACATTATTGCGCTGTCCCCGCCCTTGATTCTGGAAAAACATCATATCGATGAGATGGTGGAACGATTGAGCCACGTATTACGATCGATGTAATGTCCGAGAAGTCGGAGCGTTCTAAACTCCGACTTCTGAGATTGTGGAGTCGATTGCAATGATTTACTACCAATGGTTCACGAGTCCTTTAGGTCAAGTGCTGCTGACTTCAAATGGTCAATCGCTGACTGGGTTGCATCTGCACGGACAAAAATATTTCCCTAATCGAACTGAAGACTGGCAAGAATCAACGCTCGATCTGTTTGTGCAAGTTCAAGAACAACTGACAGAATACTTTGCACATCAGCGCCAGCAGTTTGATCTGCCACTTGAGCCTCAAGGAACCCCATTTCAAAAACAAGTTTGGCAATTGCTCACAGAGATTCCCTTTGGTCAGACTATCTCTTATGGCACATTAGCCAAACAAACTGGCAATCCTACTGCATCTCGCGCGGTCGGTGCAGCGAACGGTCGAAATCCGATCGCGATCGTCGTTCCCTGCCACCGAGTCATCGCAGCCAATGGAGCTTTAACAGGGTATGCAGGAGGAGTCGATCGTAAACAATGGCTCCTTCGGCATGAACAAGCAGAAGTGGGAAATTTATTGGGAAGCGTTGTTTGATTAAAGACCCCCACTCCCCACAATCTCTACCTCCCGATAGAAGTTCCCCCTGCGCTACCCTCCGTAGCCTAATCTGTGATTGAATTTAGGCGGGGAAACAAAACGAATTTTGATCGAGTCGCATGTTTCAAGACTTGAAACCGCCTCCACACTGTCAAAGTTCTCCCATACGCTGAATATATGACATCGATCGTGCAGCCAACCGCCTCCTCTCCCTCAAATTGGGAAGACCTCAACCTCTCAGCCCAGCCAAGCCCCGATCAGTTGGACAACATCAAAGCCCAACTTGATCTCATTTTGCTGGCACTCGAAGCGATCGCGAATCTCTCCTCGGAAGCCATGCTGCAAGCTGCAACCGATTTGAAGCTCGAATCGATGATCAGCGATCGAGTCTCACTCTGGCGGTTGAGGCAATCGAGTCCTTTACGTAAAGGACAAGGCGGACGCAAAAAGCTCGATGTCGATGAAGCTCGCGCTTTAACTCTAATCATCTGTCATCTGGCAAAACAGCACAGTGAGCTGATTCGGCGCGCTGTTGCACTTCTCGAACAATTGACCGAACAGAATCGCGAACCCCATCAAGCTGCCCTTCTAGGCAACTATCTAGATGCATTTCACAATACCTATCAAGAGCGAATGGAAGAAGGCGAAAAAGCTTCGACTGATTCACTCACCAATCTGGCGTTAAAATTGCTGATTGACCTGCTGTTTTATGGCAATCCGCAAGGTGTACGCCGCCTGTGGTTAACCCTGCTCGATCGCTCATTGCCCACGGTTCCAAATTAACCTGTCCCGACCTGACCTGACGCGCTCAACTTTGAACTCATGTCCTCACCCAACTCTGTGATTCGACGTTACACACCGCCCACCTGCACTTTAGAAATCGCTGCGAAGGATTCGCCGCTTTCGCGTTGGATGGGTCAATCTGTTCTCAAACATCTGCGCTTCAAACTCAGCTTTGACGATCCACGAGTCAGTGAAGAACAGTGGACAACCATTAGAGGCGATCGCAATCAGCTCGAAGCCCTTTGTAATGCGGTCAGCCACTACGTCCAAAATTTTCTCAGCCAGTCCAGCCGATTTGGAAATCGTGACTCTGCGACAGCGACAGAACCTAACACCGCTGTCATGCCTGAAACTGAGCAAAATTCGGCTGGAATTCACCTGCAACCGAGAGGATTGATCTCGCACGAATTACATTTAGGCACGCTTGCCAACGAATCAACCGGATCAACGTTGCAATTGAGTGCGGTTCAACTCGCAGATCTTGCCTCTGCACTCGATGAATATTCTGCTGATGTCACTGCACTTCCCAATCTTGAAAAACCGAGTTGGGTGCAGGTCGCTCCTGCATGGGGAACGATCGCAGCAGGTTTCATTGTCGCCATTGGCGTAATGGCAGCCTTTAGACCTCTATTTGACTCATCTCCTGCACCCCAAACCGCCCAATCTCCGAGCAGCAACGATCAGCGCCTTCCAGTACAACCCCTTCCAAGCACTCCTGCACCCAATACGATTGGAGCGCTCCCCACTTCCCCAGTGCCCTTGCCTTCTGGTTCTCCTGGAACCCAAACCGCTCCTAATCTAAATCCTGGTAGTCTCCCAGCACAGCCTGGTCAGCCGCCCCAACTGAGAATTGCTCAAGAACCCGCTGTTGAAGCTCCTCCTCAACAGCAAATCCAAATTCAAACGCCTCCGCTACAAGATGTTCCAGTAGCTTCGATTCCTGACCAAACTAAGCCATCGCCCGCCCAAGGAAATACTACTGGCAACCAAGCTGCTCGATCGAGAGATCCTAACGAAGCACCAACCCCTCCTGAAAATGCGGGTGATGCCGCGATCGCAAGCGCTGCACGTGAAGCATCTCCATCTGCTGAGAGCGCACCACAACCTTCCTCTCTGTCTCGTGCTGCTGCTCCTCCTGCCGCTGTGCAGATTCCTCAAGCGAAGGAAGCAGAGCAGAGACTACAAAAGGCTTGGCAACCGCCAGCCGATCTCAAGAGCAATTTTGAATTTGTGATTTTTGTAGATGAGAAAGGAAATGTTACAGACAGACAGGCATTAGACGACACTGCAAGAAAGTTTGCGAACGTCACCGGAATTCCGAAAATTGGAGAGAATCTAGTTTCTCCGCTCAAGGGAAGAGGTTCAGCCACTTTCCGAGTGTTGTACAAACCGGATGGAACCGTTCAAGCCTTCTTGCAGTAATCGTTGAATCGCCTAGACGTTGGAGTTGCTGCACTCCGTTAGAATGGAGAATGCACAAAAAACTCTGGGCGATTTACTCATGACCGTTCGCGTTCGTATTGCACCCAGTCCTACTGGCAATCTCCACATCGGAACGGCTAGAACTGCGGTATTTAATTGGCTATTTGCCCGCCATCATGGCGGCAAGTTTATCCTACGGATTGAAGACACTGATTTAGAGCGATCGAAACCTGAATTCACGCAAAATATTTTCGAGGGATTAACCTGGCTCGGTTTGACGTGGGACGAAGAACCCGTTTATCAAACGGCTCGGATGCATCTCTATCGCGAGAAGATTCAGCAGTTGCTCGATCGAGGATTGGCGTATCGCGCTTATGATACGCCGGAAGAACTCGACGCAATGCGAGAAGCTCAAAAAGCGAGAAATGAAGCACCGCGCTATGACAATCGCCATCGCAACCTCACCCCCGAACAGGAAGCAGCGTTTCTAGCAGAAGGGCGTAAACCTGTAATTCGATTCAAAATCGAAGACGATCGAGAAATTTCCTGGACAGATCTCGTGCGCGGCACGGTGACTTGGAAAGGTCGCGATCTAGGCGGTGACATGGTGATTGCCCGTGCAGCAGAAGGTCAAGAAGTCGGACAACCCCTCTATAACTTTGTAGTGGTGGTTGACGATATTGATATGAACATCAGCCATGTGATTCGAGGCGAAGATCATATCGGAAATACTCCAAAGCAAATTCTGCTGTATGAAGCTTTAGGCGCAACTCTGCCTGAATTTGGACATACCCCGCTGATTCTCAACCAAGCAGGCGCGAAACTTTCCAAGCGGGACGGCGTGACCTCAATTTCTGACTTTAAAGAGATGGGATACACCGCAGAAGCGATCGCGAATTATATGACCCTGCTCGGCTGGTCGCCCCCTGAACCGATGACTGAAATTTTCACCCTGGCTGAAGCGGCTGAGCAATTTAGCTTCGATCGCGTCAACAAAGCCGGTGCAAAATTCGATTGGGACAAACTCAACTGGATTAATGGGCAATACATTCATGCCATGCCCGTTTCTGAGGCAACAAATTTATTAATTCCGGTTTGGAAATCAGCAGGATATGAATTTGATGCAGAGCGCGATCGCGCTTGGCTCGAACAGATTACCGCGCTCGTTGCACCCAGTCTTGCTCGATTAAACGAAGCAGCCGACATGACCCGCTACTTATTCCAATCGTTGGACTACACCGACGATGCCAAGGCACAAATGCAACAAGACGGCGCTGCAACTGCTATCCAAGCCATTTTGGATGCCATGCCTGCTGAACTCACCGAGACTGCAACTCAAGATGTCATCAAACAAGTGGTCAAAGAGCAGAACTTGAAAAAAGGCATCGTGATGAAATCTCTCAGAGCCGCTCTAACTGGAGCATTACAAGGTCCTGACCTCGTTCAATCCTGGCTGTTACTCAATCAGAAAGGACTCGATCGATCTCGCTTTGAGCAAGCGTTATCGATCGCGAATGCTGGATAGGGGAATGGGGGAATAGGGGAATGGGGGAATAAAGAGAAAATTGCTTCTTGCCCCCACTCCCCATCTCCCCACTCTCCCATCTCCCACCTTCATTGCCTGAATCTCACAATTTCTGTTAAATTTAGTTAAGATTCTTCTCATTAATCACTTGATAGAGAATCCGTCATAGTACTTGGGACGCGACTGAGCCTCATTCTCAAGCTAAATCCCAAGCTGTATGGAAAATCCCATACTTGAAGCACGATCGATAAAATTACCGTTGTAGCCATATCACGAGGTTGCCAATTTATGAAATCTTCTTGGAGAACCATCCTGCTATGGGCGATTCCCGCGCTAGTCGTTGGGTTCTTCCTGTGGCAAGGATCAATCGCTCCAGCCGCACCCAACACTGGGAAAAATACTGCTAGTACACGCATGACCTACGGGCGATTCCTAGAGTATTTGGATGCCAATCGAATTACTAGCGTTGACTTATATGATGGCGGTCGTACCGCGATCGTCGAAGCCGTCGATCCAGACTTGGACAATCGGCTACAACGGTTACGGGTCGATCTACCAGGCGACACTCCCCAACTCATCACACGCTTACGTTCCTCGAACATTAACCTAGATTCGCACCCAGTTCGCAACGATGGGGCAGTCTGGGGTTTACTCGGTAACTTGGTCTTCCCGATTCTCTTATTAGGTGGATTGTTCTTCTTGTTCCGTCGCTCTGGTAATGTTCCGGGCGGTCCTGGACAAGCGATGAACTTCGGCAAGTCTCGCGCTCGGTTCCAAATGGAAGCCAAAACAGGTGTCTTGTTTGATGATGTCGCGGGCATCGAAGAAGCCAAAGAGGAACTTCAAGAAGTTGTTACTTTCTTGAAGAAGCCAGAACGCTTTACCGCAGTCGGCGCGAAAATCCCCAAAGGAGTCTTACTCGTCGGACCTCCTGGAACCGGGAAAACTTTATTAGCAAAAGCGATCGCAGGCGAAGCGGGTACACCATTCTTTTCGATTTCGGGTTCTGAATTCGTCGAAATGTTCGTGGGTGTCGGGGCTTCCCGAGTTCGCGATCTGTTCAAAAAAGCCAAAGAAAATGCACCCTGTATCATCTTTATCGATGAAATTGACGCAGTGGGTCGTCAACGTGGAGCAGGTATCGGTGGCGGTAACGACGAACGTGAGCAAACCTTGAACCAGCTTCTCACTGAAATGGACGGGTTTGAGGGCAACTCTGGCATCATCATCATTGCGGCAACAAACCGTCCTGATGTGTTGGATTCCGCCTTGCTTCGTCCCGGTCGTTTCGATCGCCAAGTGACCGTCGATGTCCCTGATATCAAAGGTCGCTTAGAAGTTCTCAATGTTCACGCTCGCAACAAGAAGATTTCCGAAGAAGTCTCATTAGATGCGATCGCGCGTCGGACTCCTGGCTTCTCTGGGGCTGACTTAGCCAACTTGCTGAACGAAGCTGCGATTCTCACCGCACGTCGCCGCAAAGATGCGATTACGATGTCTGAGATTGATGATGCAGTTGACCGGGTTGTTGCAGGGATGGAAGGCACACCGCTAACCGACAGCAAGAGCAAACGGTTGATTGCGTATCACGAAGTTGGACATGCGATCGTCGGCACTTTGGTGAAAGAACACGATCCAGTTCAGAAAGTAACCTTAATTCCTCGCGGTCAGGCTCGTGGTCTAACTTGGTTTATGCCGAGTGAAGATCAAGGATTGATCTCACGTGCTCAAATCTTGGCGCGAATTAAAGGCGCATTGGGTGGACGCGCAGCAGAAGAAGTGATCTTTGGAGATGCTGAAGTGACGACAGGTGCAGGCGGTGACATTCAACAAGTCACAAGCATGGCACGTCAGATGGTCACTCGCTATGGCATGTCGGATTTAGGTCCTCTATCGCTAGAAAGTCAGCAAGGCGAGGTTTTCTTGGGTGGCGGTTGGATGACGCGATCGGAGTATTCCGAAGAAATCGCGGCTCGAATTGATGCTCAAGTCCGTTCCATTGTTGAACATTGCTTAGAAGACACTCGCAAGATCATTCGCGAAAATCGCGAGGTGATTGACCGATTGGTTGATCTACTCGTGGACAAAGAAACGATCGATGGTGACGAATTCCGTCAAATCGTGGCTGAGTACACGGCAGTTCCTGACAAAGAGCGCTACGTGCCTCAACTGTAAGCTGAGACTCTGTTCATAAACTAATCGGGGTAGTTTTCACTACCCCGATTTTTTATATGAGATAAGCTTGTTAGGCTGAAATCCATCTGAGTTACAGCTAGGATTTACAGAACAAGTCTTAAAAATTACAACATGCAACGGCAAAATATAGATTTAATTCAAAACCTCTTTCAAAGTCGCTTAGCAACTCTTGAGCATCTCTTGAAAACAGCTCAAGCTCATTTTTGTGATGACGAATCGTTTCTTCAACAGCGCATCGCGGCTGATATGTTTCCCTTCGGGACTCAGATTGCTTTCACCTGTAATCAGCCACGCAACTTTGCTCTCTGGTGTGATGGTAAGTCTGCGGATAATTTAGATCCAAATGTCACATCTCTTGCACAAGCATACGAACTTATCGCAAACACGAATGAACTTCTTTTGAGCATTAACGTTGAAGATATAAAGCTAGATGAGATGACACGCATTTATGACAAGAACCTATACATCGAGCTATCTGGTAGCGCCTATGTGAATGAATTTCTCATCCCAAACTTTTACTTCCATTTGGTCACAGCGTATGACATTCTTCGTATGGCTGGTGTACCCCTTGGTAAACGCGATTACATGATTCACCTCGTGCCATTCATCAAGCAGGCTGAAGCCTAATCAGTTAAATGCAGCAGACGATCGAGAGTCAGTGCTAGAGCCGAAATGGCTGCCGTCGCTGAGTTGATCGATCGACATTCACAGGATTAGGCAAGCTAGAAGCTATGTATCTCAACTGTGACTGTCTGTTGAAACTCTGTTCATAGACTAATCGGGGCAGTTTTCACTACCCCGATTTTTTAGCCTGATCAAGAAATGCTTGTGAAACTACTTCGTGCCTTCACAGCTAATATCGCCAATTTTCAAGCGTCGAGCTTCTTGAGCCACTCGATCGCACATTGCACGACTGCCGACTTGACTTTGGAAAGAGTTGAATTCATCCAAACTCAATTGAGGATTTTGACTGGCAAGAATTTTATAAAAACTTTGACGAAACTCCTGACATAGCCCACGCACTTGATCACGGGCACCAGAATTCACTTGATTGATATTTTGACACACCCCTTTAGGCACGCTGCCACCTGTGACTTGTCGCAGTTGATTTTCAAGTTCAAGTCGGCGTTGTTCTAGCGCAACCGCAGACCGAACGTACCGGGTAAAGGCAGTTTCCTGTGCAAAAGCAGATTGATCAAACATTTTTGCGACTGGAGCGGAGAGATTCGGTGTCCAGCCTGCTAAAACAGCGATCGTCGAAAAGGCACCGATTGCAAGAGAGCGTTTGATCAGCATTTGAGAGAGAGAAGAGGGTTCACGATTCATCATCATAAGGCGGTGTGACATCCGGCAAAGTAGCACACAAGAGAGGTACAAATAATCTGAATTATTTTACTTGCAAGAAGTTCCGCGAACCAGAAAAGAAGTGAGAAATTTTCGATCACTTTCTGAATTGGAAAATTTGACAAAGTTCAATCACCTTTGTTTGCAGCGTGATCGTCTCATCGCTACCTCGTTTTAGGCTAAATTCTAACTCCAGCAAAATTGGGAGAACCTGTTGCAATTGTTGAAGTGACGCAGATTGAAGTTCTTGTTTGAGAAAATAAAGCTGTTTCGGGTTGCCTAGTTCTGCGGCTTTGGCAATTTCTCGATCGTCGCGTTCTCCTGATTCGAGCATGAGCTTGATCCACAATCTCAGCCGGAATTGCCCCACGAGAGTGCTGACAATTCGCAAAGCAGGCTCATTTTGGCGTAACAAGTCAGCCACCAGTTCTAATGCCTGAGCCGTTTTCCCTTGCCGAATTGCAGCGAGCAGTTGCAGAGAACTTTGCGTACTGGCGGTAATCAGAGGCGCGATCGCAGATTCATCTAAAGGTTTCTTAGAATCAGCGGCAAAGACTTTCAGTTTCTCTAATTCGCTGTAAAGCTGGCGCGTATCATTGCCGACTGCTTCAGTGATGTAATCGATCGCCTTTGACGTAAGTTTGAGGTCAAATTCCTGCGCCACTCGCTGCACTTGAGTCCGAATTAATTCAGTTTTCCAGGGCGGAATCAGTGAGAACTCTTGAATCGTGGCGTGAGTCTGTAGAAGTTTCGTGGATTTGAGCCGTCCGTCTGGTTTTGAGGAACTTGTCAGCAGCAGCGTTGTGGTATCTGGTAGAGCAGTCAATGTGCGATCGAGTTCAGATAGCATCTCTTCCGGGCATCGTTGCGCTAGCGTCGTCTCAGAGAGCCAGACAAGACGATTTCCAGTGCCGAAGGGGGGAGTCATCGCTTGATTAAGGGCTTGAACGACCGCATCGCTTTGCTCCGGGGAAAATTTATCAAAGTTAAAGCTTTCCCACATGGGGTCAAGTGTCTGTTGTTTCAGGGCTTTCACGGCTTGAGCGATCGCGAAACTATCTTCCCCCCAATAAAAGTAAATCCCCATACCGAATTTAGTCTCCCCTTAGTCCTAGAGTTAATCCCTGGCATTCCAAGTTCTTATTTCTCTCGCAGCGAGATGACACTTTACCGTTAGATTTAAGAATGGATTTCTAATTTATCGATTTACGGCGCGAGGCGATCGCACATTGGACGAGAATTATCAAACTTTCCTCAATCGGGTGATGCGGCTGACTTTACCAGAAACGTATAAGTCACAGGTGCAGCATATCCAAGAGTCTCCGAAGTTCCAGCTTGTGCCGGGGCAGGGCTGGCAACCTACTGCTTTTCCAGGGTACACGGTGATTACGCCTCCAGGGTCGGAGGACGGCAAGAATCGTGGCATTTATGCGTCCCTGAAACAGTATCAGTCGCAAATTGTGGAGAAATTGGGCGCAGATATGTTTGTGCCGATTCCGGCTGAGAGTTTTCATCTGACGATCGCGGATTTGATCTGGAATGAGGCGTATCTTCATGCAAAAGAAACGCCAGGTTTTGATGATCGGTTGCGCGATCGAGTGGCGAGCAGTTTTCGACAGTCGCAGTTGAGTTCCACGGGGGAATCGATCCGATTTCAAGTGGTGGGCTTGATGGTGATGGCTCGCGCGATCGCGGTCTGTTTGGCGACGACGGATAGTGCGGGATATGAGCGGATTTTAAAGTGCCGTCGGGCAATTTATCAGAATCCAGACCTCATTGAGATTGGGATTGAGCAGCAGTATTACTTTACGCCGCATATTACGTTGGGGTATTTTGGCAAGCTGCCAGAAAATCTCGATCGCGATCAGTTAAGTCAGACCTTTGATGAGTTGCATCAGGAATGGCTGGATCATTATCCAGAGAACGAGTTTTGGATTCATCAAGCTGAATTCCGCAAGTTTAATAACATGACGGAATATGTGAGAAATCCAGACTGGGCAACGTATCAGTTCTAAAATGCGTGTCGATCTTCTGGTTGCACAGGAGATCGATTCTCTCAGACTATCAAGCGAGATTGGGTAATCGTATTCGTTGATCTCAGATGGGCCAACGATCGCTATATCTCCCTCAATCCTTAATTCTTTGATTGCATCTCCGCTTTCGCTTTCGCCTCAAACCAAGCGACTACTTGCTGAATGTTCAGCTCTTCGATCGGACTTCCGTTCGCTGCTGCAACTTGATTCAACGGATTAATCGACGCAATCACAAGTTTGGAGAAGAATTTCTTAAATTCGTTGTCGATTCCACCTTGTAAGCTCTCATCCTGGTAGATCCAATCTTCGATTTGAGTCGAGTCAAGGTTCGCGATCGTTTTACCTGAAGCTTGAGCGATTTGTTTCAGCGATCGCAGTGAGTAGATCGCAACTCGTGCAGAAAACTTATCTCTTGAAGTCAAAAGCGCTTTATCCACTTCAAGACATTCTTCTGGTGTGAGAAATTCTGAATCTGGTTGCATAAAAAGTTGGATTACTCTAAGTCGTTTTCGGTCAGGTCAGCATCTTTCAAAATACTTCTCAGTGTCCCCTTGGGCAAATCTCGATTACCGTGAACTGGAATTGAAAGAATCACATCTACTCCTTCCTTAGAATAAATGTGGTGACTGCCTGTCGTTCGCTTCAACACCCAACCTTGACGCTCCACAATCTTGCAAAGCATCTTCCCCGAAATAGATTTCATACAGAAATCTCGACTAATTGCTTCTCAGGTTCAAGTACTTCTCGCTCACTTGCTACCTCTAACCATCCTTGAATCGCATCTTGTAGCATTTCAGTTAACTGTTCACGATTTTCTGCCCAAGTGTGACAGCCTGGTAACGCTGGAACAGAAGCACACCATACATCATCTTCTTGCCAGATTACTGCTTTGATTTTCATGGTTCATCCCCTTGACGAGCGTAATTAATCCTTTCTCTAAATATTGCTCTCTGATTAGATTGCTCCTGAGAATTTGAGGCACATTCACACCTGCAATTCAACTTCACGAACCTCAGCATCTTGCAGTCGATCTGCTTATCCTTTCAGTTGAATCAAATATCCGCAGCGATGCTCACCATTCACAAGCCAGTGAGTTCGCTCAACTTTACAGTCGGGAAGCGCGATCGCAAACATCTCTAACTCATGTCCGCATACACTCGGAAACGACTCGGCGATTTGCGCGATCGCACAGTTATATTCAGTCAGAATAAATCCACCCGTTTCAACAGTGTGACATTCTGCCATGTAGCCTTCTGAGACCCGCAGTTCGACTAATTTTGCCACTCGTTCTTCGAGAGAACCAGAACCGAGTCGATCGCGATATTCGATCGCTTTACGTTCCCATTGTTTCTGCAAGATCGATTTCATTTGATCTTTCGTGACCGTCTCTGCCAACGTCCCCAGCAGAGAAACGGCAAATTCGTCATAGCGATCGGGAAACTGCGATCGACCTTCTCGGCTCAGTTCGTACACATAATTCGGGCGACCCATTCCAGCCTGAATCTTTTTGTGAACAATTAAGCCTTCTGCTTCGAGTTCATTTAAGTGCCGTCGAATTCCTTGGGGCTTTAAATTTAATTGTTCTGCTAAATCTTGCGCGGTCGATTCGCCCTGCTTCAAAAGGTGACGCAGGATATCTTGTTTCGTCGAAGGCTGCTGAATCGTCGTCATCTCCTGCCTCAAGTCATCAATTCCTAACCGACTTTGACAACTCTAATGTTGCTAAAGTACTCTACAATAGGATTAAGCAACACGGAAGTTGTTTTAATTATAAACTGCTTCGTCCTGTTCTGGCTCGCTTTTCTCGATCGCGCAACGCAACACAGGTGTTGTTTTAGTAATAAGATCCTCTAAATGTACTGCTGATCTGACTCATGAACACTGACCCTCAAGCTACACAAGCATCAGACAAAAACCTTGAAGCGATGCGCCACTTTTCCGAGCAATATGCGAAGCGCACAGGCACGTATTTCTGTATCGATCCGGGCGTAACCGCCGTTGTGATCGAAGGACTCGCGAAGCATAAAGAAGACTTAGGATCGCCACTCTGCCCCTGTCGTCACTACGAAGACAAAGAAGCAGAAGTCGCGGCGGCGTACTGGAATTGCCCCTGTGTCCCAATGCGAGAACGCAAAGAGTGTCACTGTATGTTGTTCCTCACGCCCGAAAACGATTTTGCCGGAGAGAAGCAAGACATTACCTTTGATGAGATTCGTAAAGCTACGAGTAACATCTAGGTCGCACCCAGGGGCGGTTTCGTCCCTCCTTAAAAAGATCCGATTCAGAGAACACGATCGATAAATTCAACCATGAGTGCAACTGTTCAAACGCTCGTTAACCAACCCTACAAATACGGATTCGTCACCAACATCGAATCCGACACAATTCCACGTGGATTGAGCGAAGATGTAGTTCGTTTGATTTCTGCGAAGAAAGAAGAGCCGGAATGGATGCTGGACTTCCGGTTGCGCGCCTATCGGCAATGGTTGAAAATGACCGAGCCAGATTGGGCGGCGGTGGGATATCCCGCGATCGATTATCAAAACATCATTTACTACTCGGCTCCAAAAGTCAGCGAGAAGAAGAAAAGCCTCGATGAGGTTGATCCCGAATTGCTGGAGACGTTTGAGAAGCTTGGAATTCCACTCTCGGAGCAAAAACGGCTCAGTAATGTGGCAGTCGATGCGATTTTTGATAGTGTCTCTGTCGCAACGACTTTTAAAGAGAAGCTGGCAAAAGATGGCGTAATCTTCTGCTCGATTTCAGAAGCAGTGCGGGAACATCCAGAGCTGGTGAAAAAATATCTGGGTAGCGTCGTCCCCGTTGGCGATAACTACTTTGCTGCTTTGAATTCGGCAGTGTTCAGTGATGGCTCATTCGTCTTCATTCCGAAAGGCGTGAAATGTCCGATGGAGCTTTCGACCTACTTCCGCATCAATAATGGCGATTCGGGACAGTTTGAGCGCACCTTGATTGTGGCGGAAGAAAGCGCACAAGTCAGCTATCTCGAAGGCTGTACTGCACCGATGTACGATTCAAATCAGCTTCATGCAGCAGTTGTCGAATTAGTGGCGCTGGACGATGCGGATATTAAATATTCGACTGTTCAGAACTGGTATGCAGGAGACGCAGACGGGAAAGGCGGAATCTATAATTTTGTGACCAAGCGTGGATTGTGCCAAGGGAAGAATTCTAAGATTTCTTGGACACAGGTGGAGACGGGTTCTGCGATTACTTGGAAATATCCAAGTTGTGTTTTAGTCGGCGATAATTCTGTCGGTGAATTCTACTCGGTTGCTTTGACGAACAATCATCAGCAAGCTGACACGGGTACGAAAATGATTCACATCGGCAAGAATACTCGCAGCACGATCATCTCGAAAGGGATTTCGGCGGGTCAGTCGAAGAATAGCTATCGCGGTTTGGTGAAAATTTCACCGAAAGCAACTGGAGCGCGGAACTATTCGCAGTGTGATTCGATGCTGATTGGCGATCGCGCTCAAGCGAATACGTTCCCTTACATCCAGGTGCAGAATAATCAGGGCAAAGTCGAACACGAAGCTTCGACTTCTAAGATTGGCGAAGACCAATTGTTTTACTTTGCTCAGCGCGGCATTTCTCCAGAAGACGCAATTTCAATGATGATTAGCGGCTTCTGTCAGGATGTCTTTAACCAATTGCCGATGGAGTTTGCAGTCGAAGCAGATAAGCTGCTCAGCCTCAAGCTAGAAGGTAGCGTGGGTTAAGAAAATCGATTCAGCAGAGTGGGACACCCTTGCTCTGCTGAACTTTAGCGATCGAGGTTAGTCAAGTTTTGAAGCTCCTGATCGCGCCGAATATTAATTGGCATAGGGCACAGTTAGGAGGGAGCGAATGATTGTTGAAAATGGTGAAGTGATTCTGTCGGTTAAAAATCTCACGGCTGAGATTGATGGGACTCCGATTTTAAAAGGAATGAATCTCGAAATTAAAGCTGGTGAGACTCACGCGATTATGGGCCCGAATGGATCGGGGAAAAGTACGTTTTCTAAAATTTTGGCAGGACATCCCGCTTATACCGTAACGGGTGGAGAAGTTCTGTTTCGAGGAAAAGATTTATTCGAGCTTGAACCTCACGAACGCGCAAATTCTGGCGTATTTCTCGCGTTTCAGTATCCGCTTGAAATTCCAGGCGTAACGAATGTGGATTTCTTGCGAGTGTCTTACAATGCAAAGCGCAAACAGGAAGGCTTAGAAGAGCTAGATGCATTTGACTTTGACGATATCGTGCATTCTAAGCTTGAGCTATTGAAAATGGATGCAGGCTTTCTCACTCGCAGTGTTAACGAAGGATTTTCAGGCGGGGAGAAAAAGCGCAATGAAATCCTACAGATGGCTTTGTTAGAGCCGAAGTTAGGCATTTTGGATGAGATTGACTCTGGATTGGATATCGATGCGTTGAAAGTCGTTTCGCAGGGTGTCAATGCGCTCAAGACTTCAGAGAATGCAGTGCTAATGATTACGCACTATCAGCGGTTACTGAACTACATCACACCTGATTTTGTCCATGTGATGGCAGATGGGCGGATTCTCACAAGCGGCGGAAAAGAATTAGCGCTAGAGCTTGAAGAAAGAGGATACGACTGGGTTGTAGAAGGTGAAGCGGTAGGTGCATGATGATTGAAGTCTCAACCGTTCCCGAAGTTGGAAATTTAGGGACAGTCCCGAAAGTTGATCGGGCTGAATATCTCGCCAATTTGCTCAAACTGCGATCGAATCTTGCACCCGAATTGCAGGACATCCGCGATCGCGCTGCTGTGATTGTTCACGATCGAGCAATTCCCTCGACTCGTGATGAAGAATGGCGATTCACAGATTTATCTGGGTTACTTTCTCTCAGCTTAAAATCTGCTGAACCTGCAAGCTTAGGCTATCCGCAAATTGAAGCTTTTCTGCTGAAAGAAGCCGTGAATTCGCGCTTAGTCTTTGTCGATGGTGCTTTTGCTCCTGATCTTTCTGCGATAGACGACTTGCCGGATGGCGTTGTCGTGAGTAACTTCGCAAACGTTGCAGAATTCATTCCAGACATCAAAAATCATCTGGCAAAATTGCCTGGTGGAGAGGAAGTTTTCACTGCATTAAATACAGCAAATTTGAGTGATAGCGCGATCGCGTTTATTCCGAAGAATCAGGACGTTGAAGCGCCGATTCATATTCTCTATGTTTCAACTCAAAGCGAAACGGCTCAATACCCAAGATGCTTAGTCGTTGCGGAAACAGGCAGCCGCGCAACAGTAGTTGAAGATTTTGTCACCTTAACCGAGGGCGCATACTTCACCAATACCGTTACGGAAATCGCGATCGCGGAAAACGCAGAAATTCGCCATACTAGAGTTCAGAGAGATAGTAACGCTGCGTTTCACATTGGCAAAACGGCTGTTTCTCAGGCAAGAGATTCTCGCTATTCCTGTACCGCAGTTCACTTCGGCGGCAAGGTTGCTCGACATAATCTAGAGATTTACCAGACCGGGGAGCAAACTGAAACAACGTTGAATAGCTTGACTGTGCTAGATGGCGATCGCGTTGGGGATACGCACAGTTTGCTTTCTCTGAGCAGACCTTATGGGGTCGGAAATCAGGTGAATAAGACGATTGTTAGCGATCGTGCTCATGCTGTTTTCAACGGCAAAGTCTTCGTTCCTCAAGCGGCTCAGCAAACCGATGCGAGACAGCTCAGCCGAAATTTATTGCTCTCTCCGAAAGCACGAGTTGATACGAAGCCACAGCTAGAAATTATTGCAGACAATGTGAAATGCGCTCATGGTGCGACCGTCAGCCAGCTCGAAGAAGATGAAGTCTTTTACCTTCAGAGTCGAGGCATTGATCACGAATCGGCTCGGAAATTGTTGACCTATGCGTTTGCCATTGAAGTAATTGATCAAATTCCCGTTGAGTCTTTGCGCGATCGACTCGCTACGTTTATTCGTTCCCAACACACCTAACCATGACTTTCCTGCAAGAAAAAACCCTCGCTGCTCAAGTGCGATCGGACTTTCCGATTCTAAATGAGCGTGTTCATGATAAGCCGTTAGTCTATCTCGACAATGCCGCGACTTCACAAAAGCCGATCGCGGTTCTCGATGCGTTGCGTCATTACTACGAGCATGACAATGCAAATGTTCATCGTGGCGCACATACGCTGAGTGCGAGAGCGACTGATGCTTATGAAGGCGCACGCGATAAGGTAGCAGCGTTTGTGAATGCAGCATCACGGCAAGAGATTGTTTACACGCGCAATGCAAGTGAAGCAATCAATATCGTGGCGTATGCTTGGGGCTTGAATAACTTGCAGGCAGGCGATGAAATCATTCTGACGGTGATGGAGCATCATAGTAACCTTGTGCCTTGGCAACTTATTGCTGCGAGAACAGGTGCGGTGATTAAGCATGTCCAACTGAATGAAGAAGAGGGCCTTGATTTTGAGCATTTCAAATCATTGCTGTCTGAGAAGACTAAGCTGGTTTCAGTGGTGTATGTCTCGAATACTTTGGGATGCATTAATCCGGTTCATGAGATTTGTACAGAAGCTCACAAAGTTGGGGCGAGAGTTTTAATTGATGCATGTCAGGCTGTGCCGCATATGCAAGTTGACGTGCAGGCGATCGATTGTGATTGGCTCGTCGCATCGGGGCATAAAATGTGTGCACCGACTGGGATCGGATTCTTGTATGGCAAGTTAGACGTTCTGCGATCGATGCCTCCGTTCTTCGGCGGCGGTGAAATGATTGCGGATGTGTACTTGGATCATTCGACTTATGCAGATTTGCCGCATAAGTTTGAGGCGGGAACTCCGGCGATTGCAGAAGCGATCGCTTTAGGTGCAGCCGTTGATTACTTAACGAACATTGGCATGGATAAGATTCATGCTTACGAAGAAGAGTTAACAGCGCATCTATTCCAACGGTTGGCTGAGATTCCGAATCTGCGGATTTATGGAACTAAGCCAGATGCACGGGGTCGAGGCAGAGCGGCTTTAGCATCCTTTACGGCTGGAGAATTGCATCCTCACGACCTTTCGACTCTGCTCGATCACGAAGGCATTGCGATTCGATCCGGGCATCATTGCACACAGCCTTTGCATCGATTGTTGAATGCTCCTGGATCAGCGCGAGCTAGCTTGTATTTTTACAATACTCACGAAGAGATTGATCAGTTTATTGAAGCGTTGAAAAGCACGATCGAGTTTTTCAGCGGAATGATGAACTAGAACGCAAGAATGATTGAAAAAATAAGGGTGTCGAGCTTTTCTTTGAGCCGACACCCTTATTTTTATCTCCAAGGCTGCTTCAACTTAATTGCACGAAAACACCGCCGCGTTGAATACCCGATCGATTGCCATAGTTACTAATCGTCAGTGATTTCAAGTGCTCAAAAATCGATCCACCTGCTAATTCAGCAATTTTCAAAATTGGCAATTGCTTCTCTAAAATCGGCTGTGCTGCATCCCAATCGATATAGAGATAACCCGTGTTCGTTTTTTGTAATCCAGCGATCGCATTTGTGAATTCTTGACTGTTGGCGAGTGTATTGTTCTGCGCCGTCAAGATCGCATTCATCGCATTGATGGAAGTTGCAAAAATTTCGTATTTCCCGATCGTAGTATGTACTCCAACTACATCTGCTTCAATTTTCTTCGTTGCCGCACCCGACGAGAACTTCGTCCAAACTGAAACAGACTGATTGCCGACATCAATCGTACCTGTACTGATTCTTTGAGCTTTAGCTAATTCGTCTAAATGCGCGATCGCGCTTTCGGCTCCTTCTGTCTTCTCTGCCACAAACACCCAATCAGAATCTGGAATCAAAGCCAGCGCATACTCTCCGGTCACCCAACTAAAAATATCTTTCGGTAAATTGAGGTTCCATCGCTGACCTAAAGTATCAACCGGAGAATTAACTAGCTTTGTCAAGCTGCTCTCGCTTGAAAGTCCTGACCATAATTGATTGAGGTTGATCCCAGAAGCAGAAATTGACGCCATCGCAGGAATGTAATTCAATGCGCCAACTGCTTTATCGCTCAATTTGGATGTCTCACCGTCTCGCACGATCGCGGTTTCTGCAACTAATCCTTTGCGATCCAAGCTCAGCGAAATTGCAGCCGTGGAAGCAGTTGGAGGTTCTTTACCATTGAGCTTTGCAAGTTCAGGCAAATTTGCAAACACAACTCCAATTCGTCCTCGATCGAGCGCCGCGATCGCTGCTTGATACTGACTCGAATTTTCTAAATTCAATTCCGCAGCTTGCACATTATTAATCGCATCCCGCAGCACTTTCGGACTATTGGCAAACAGAACATACTGGCGACCCACAACCGCACTTGCAACCGTTATGGGAACCGACTCTGATTCAATCTTGCCGTAAATAATTTTTGTGCCTTGATACGCATCGAATACTAATTCAGTTCCAGCAATTGCCCGTTTCTGCCAAAACAATTGCAGAAATTCTCTCGATCGCTCAGTATCTTTCGTCGCTAAAGCCAGTAAATATCCAGCTTCTTTGCCGTTTGTCTCATCGCGATCGATATCTAACGTTGTAATTGCAGCCGTCACTTCATTGCCTAACCAGGGCTGCACATCTCGCTTGTAGTTCAGTTCCGAACTTCCTAAAACTCCTTGTTTGAATTGTTCAAATTCGGCGCGTGTTGCAGCTCGATCTCCTGGTTTTGCGGACAATTGACGCAATGTTTCTAACTGATCTGGATTCACTAAGAGCGATGCCAGCACTGGCGCTTGTTTTGGAACAAACATCGCAGCAGTCGGTGCATTGAGCCGACTGCCTTGGAATAAGCCAAGTGGACTTTGAGCAAAAATCCAGACAAAGCTAACGACTCCAATTGATAAGAGAACGCCAGCGATCGCAAAAACAAGGTTTTGAAAAGAACGGAACTTCATAAGCAATACAAGAGGCGCAAGTCACCAGACCTATTATCTAGGACGTAGGCAAACTTGCAATCGAGACTGCTGAATTTCGTTACTTTTTCATTCATTTGCTGTTTTTAATGGAACGATCGCTTCACGCCACAAAGCGATCGCATCTGAAACAAAGCGCGATCGCATTTCTTACACTCGCGATCGCATTTCTAGAGATTGTGGAGACACCCGAAAGAACGTCGCTAACTGTTGCACTTGAAGCTTCGAGGGTTGAACTGCACCGCTTAAAATCCCATCTACGATCGATTCATCTTCCAAAATCGGCACTAGATCTTGAGGCAGCAAATTCATCTCCGTCATCAGCAACTTAAGCAATGCAAGTCCCGTCAGCCTTGGAAAAACTTCCGTCCTTTCCTCATACTCATAAACTAGCGTCCCTAAAACCTTGAGATAATCCTGATCATCCTGCGTCAAAGGACTGCGATCCAGAATCGCATTAATCCGAGCTTGCGTTGCTAACAGTTCCGCATCATCAGTAATCGGACGAGGAGGAAACGCATTAATCAATTGCATATAATAACTACTCGGCATCTTCAAACCAGTCGTCATTTTTCCAATCCTCCTCGTCGTATTCTGCATGAGTCAGAACTGCTCGAATAAAAATGATCTGAAACCGATAATCCAAGTACGTGATTAATCGATAATTGTTACCACCAATATTGACGATAAAATTTCCGACTAAATCCGCAGAAGGAAACACCTCTCTGACTTGAACAAAGGTATCAAACGAGTTCGACACCACACGCTCATACCAAGTTAGCAAACTGGTCTGAGCATTCGCGTGTTTCTCCCAAAACTTTCTCAGGGTGCTTCGACTAATGACTCGCATAGAAATTGAGCTAGGTCAGAGCATTCTTGAGTCGATCGAACATGCGTACATTTTCATCCGGTGTTCCGATCGTAATCCGCAACCCGCCACCTGTATGCCGAATAATCGTTCTTTGCTGTCTCAATTGTTCGGTTAATTGCTCTAAATCATGACTCGATCGCGCGTAAATAAAGTTTGCTGCACTCTGCCAAAGTTGCAGATTTGGCAGTTGTTCGAGTTTTTGATAAACGATCGCTCTTTGTTCTAAAATCTCTGACACGACTTCTAAAAGAGAATCGCGTTCTGCCAAAGCCAACCGCGCCGCAGCGATCGAGAAACTGGGCAAATTGAACGGTAAACGCATTTTCTCTAACGCTTCAATCATTTCAGGATGCGCGATCGCATATCCAACCCGATGCGCTGCTAATCGAAATGCTTTAGAAAACGTTCTCAAAATGATCCAATTCGGGCGTTCCAGCAATTGATCCGCCAAAGTCGTCTGGCTAAATTCAAAATAAGCCTCATCAATCACAACTAGAATGTTTTGCGGCAGACTTTTTAACCAGGCAATTTCGGCAGAAGTCAGCGCATTTCCTGTCGGCGAATTCGGATGAACAACAAAAACAACACGAATCGCTTGAGTATCGATCGCATTCTGAGCCGCTTGCAAATCAATCTCGAAATTCTTAGGAGAACGATCCACACTCACCACTGGAATTCCCAAAGTCTTCGCCAAAATTCCATACATGGAGAACGTTGGATTGGCAACGAGAATCGACCCTTCGCCATTCAAACAAGTACACATCAGAATCGAGCGAATCAATTCATCTGAGCCGTTGCCCACTGAAATATTTGAGTTGGTGAATTGCGTTCCAGCGTATTGCGCGATCGCATCTTTCAGCGCTAAATATCCGCCATCTGGATATCGATTGGACTCGATTTCATTTTGCCAAGTCCAGGCTAATTTTTGCTTGAGTTCATCCGGGAGATCGTATGGATTTTCATTCACATCTAAGCGATCGGGATGATCCAGATGTGAATTATCTGTATGCTGCGTGTTATATGCCGCAAATTCAGCCAGATCGGAGCGAATGAACTCAAGCATGATCAAAAAATTAAAGAGTTTGGCAGAGATCTGAGTCTATCAAACTCTTTAAAGCCTGAGACGAGGAAGAACTAGAACAATTAATGGTCGATCGCTTTCCTCTCTGCAATTCGCAACTTCGCCGATCGAGATCTGACATTCTCCCGAATCTCATCCTCCTGGGCAATAATCGGCTTCTTTGTGAGTACTGTCAAAAGTTCCGACTCTTTCAGTCGATGCTTAACGATCCGATCTTCCAAACTATGAAAACTAATAATTGCAATCCGCCCGCCTGGTTTTAGCCACATCGGAGCTTTCGCAATCAAAGTCTCCAACACCTCAAGTTCTCGATTCACTGCAATTCGCAATCCTTGAAACACGCGAGTTGCCGGATGAATTCGACCATATCGATATTGCTTCGGAACGGAGTGTGCGATCGCATCCGCTAATTCCGTCGTCGTCTTAAACGGTCGCTGTTCGACAATTCGCTTGGCAATTCGCCGCGACAGTCTCTCCTCGCCATAGGTGTAAAAAATATCAGCCAGCTTCGACTCTTCCCAATGATTCACAATCTCAGCAGCTGTCAACTCCTGCCTGCGATCCATCCGCATATCGAGTGCCGCTTCCTGCCGAAAACTAAACCCGCGATCGGCCACATCCAGCTGAACCGAACTCACACCCAAATCCGCCAAAATTCCATCAAATCGTGTATCACCGGGATCAAATTCTGAGAAATTTTCGTGATAGAACGTAACACGATCGCCTAATTTCGCTTTTGCTGCCGCGATCGCAGTTTCATCCTGGTCGATCGCGCTTAACTGCACCGCATCCGCCGCTGCCAAAATCAACGCACTATGCCCACCACCACCAACCGTTGCATCCAAATAATGTCCACCGCTTTGAATCGCCAAACCTTCGATCACTTCGCGACTCAAAACTGGAATATGGTGAAAATCTAAAGTCATGAAAACAAAGGGCGCTCACTGCGCCATCGACTTAATTCTATCCGGGTCTAAGTGTAAATTGAATCCTGACAAAATTGATTCCAAACCGCACGAAGAGGCATGATTCTCTATAATTAAAAAAGTGCAACAAGCGCCCAAAAGCCCGAAATCTAAGCTTTTCCCAAAATCTGTGAATCGAGAGGCAGAACACCGATGGCAATGATCGAAACCAAAACAGAACCCATGGTTCTCAACATGGGTCCGCATCACCCCTCCATGCACGGGGTAATGCGCTTAATCGTCACGCTCGACGGCGAGAACGTGGTCGATTGCGAACCTGTCATTGGCTATCTTCATCGCGGCATGGAGAAAATCGCCGAAAACCGTACCAACATTATGTTCGTGCCTTATGTTAGCCGTTGGGACTACGCGGCAGGCATGTTCAACGAAGCCATCACGGTCAATGCTCCCGAACAACTCGCTGGGATCCCCGTTCCGAAACGCGCCAGCTACATCCGGATGATCATGCTGGAATTGAACCGGATCGCAAATCACCTCCTGTGGCTTGGTCCGTTTATGGCAGATGTCGGCGCACAAACTCCTTTCTTCTACATCTTCCGCGAACGCGAACTGATCTACGACCTGTGGGAAGCAGCAACAGGCTACCGCATGGTTAACCACAACTACTTTAGAATCGGCGGTGTTGCTGCGGATCTGCCGTACGGTTGGGTGGATAAGTGCTTAGACTTCTGCGACTATTTCATGCCGAAAGTCGATGAATACGAGAAGCTGATTACTGATAATCCAATCTTCCGTCGTCGTGTCGATGGTATTGGAGTCATCACTCGCGAAGATGCTATTAACTGGAGCTTATCCGGTCCAATGCTGCGCGCCTCTGGCGTGAACTGGGACTTGCGGAAAGTTGACAAATACGAGCGCTATGACGAGCTAGATTGGGATGTGCATTGGGAAACCGCAGGAGATTGCTTTGCGCGTTACCTAGTGCGGATTCGCGAAATGCGTGAGTCCGTCAAAATCATCAGACAAGCAATTAAAGGCTTGCCAGGTGGACCATTTGAGAATTTGGAAGCGAAGCGGATGCTCGAAGGTCCCAAATCTGACTGGAATGGACCCGATTATCAATTCATTGGTAAGAAGATCGCACCGACATTCAAGATCCCCAAAGGAGAACACTACGTTCGACTCGAAAGCGGCAAAGGCGAATTGGGTGTCTTCATCATGGGAGAGGATCATATCTTCCCGTGGCGCTTCAAAGTTCGGGCAGCAGACTTCAACAACGTGCAGATTCTCCCCTACTTGGTCAAGGGCATGAAGGTGGCAGATATCGTTACGATTCTCGGTAGTATCGACATCATTATGGGATCAGTCGATCGCTAAACTCCTTGCCCAGACCTCATCAACTCCAGGCAGGTAACGAACCTGCCTTTTTTGTTGCATTCTGTATCGCGTTTGATAAAACACAACATGATGTCCTCAAATGCTTCATTTTAAGCTAGTATGAGTTGCGGCTAGATTTTAAGCTTTCAATAAACTTTTTTTAATCTCGTTCTGTGCTCACACGGAGGCAACCCAAAATCAGTTTCCGTCAACAGCTCAGTGCTGGATATTGTTTGAGAAGCGTGACTTTATTTTCGTCTGTATACGGATATTCCTGCTAGAGACTCAGCTAGTGCGTATGCTGGAGTAGCTTTCAGGGATGTATTTCAGGCGATTCTATGGCTCGCAGCACTCTAATGAGTTCAAGGATTCGATCGAGGAGTTTCGTAGAATTTGTAGCGTATCTGAATTAACAATCTATACTTCTGTGAGAGCGTTTGGCTATTCGACTAAAGTAGGAGATTTTTCTACTTTGCCTACTCTGCTGTGAAATGGTGCTCCATTCTAGCCACTCGTCCGCCAATTTCAGCAATAACACTGAGCGAATGCACGGACAGACGCTCTTGCAGCAAAAAGATTGACTTTTTTCAACTTAGACGCTATCAATAGTATGTGAACTGAAGCGCGACCCCTAGATGTAGCGTTTCTCTCCAAAACCGGATCTTAAGCTTAATTCGAGTGATTGTTCATTTCTTGTAACGCCCTTATTCTCCACGGTTGAATTATGAAGTACCAAGAGCAGCTAACTCCCTGGGTTGTATATCAGTTGACTTCTGACCTCCAACGTCAGGTTGTCATTCGGTTCCGTCGTCGTAACGATGCAGATTCGTATTTGAAGGTTCTGACTCAGACCCGTCCAAACGCGAAGTTCATCGTAGCATTTGATGCTCCGCAGGCTACAACGAATGTCGCAGCAGAAGAACCTGCTTTGGCAAAAGCGTAAACCCTAGGCGGAGTGTGGTGCAGTTTTTGATTTTTAGTGGACGTGCATCCCTCCTTCCTGAATCCTAGATTTCAGTTTAGATAGCGATTTAGTACAGATACTCTACTGTAGCCAGCTAAAAAATGCAATAGAGTGAAAGACGATCGTTTCTAGTATTCAGGTGAATTGTGTTTGCTCAGGACAATCAATCTTTGGACGAGTCGAGTCCTCTTTACAATTTAATATCGCAGCGAATTCGCGGATGTTCACGGTTAACGTTTGCCGAATTTATGGATCTTGCGCTGTATTGCCCGCAATTGGGCTATTACACGCGACAGCGCGAGAAAATTGGGGCGAAGGGTGATTTTTTCACTTCGTCCCATTTGTCTTTTGATTTTGGGGAATTGCTGGCGGAACAGTTGATCGACATGTGGCAGGTCTTGGGTCAGCCGAATCCATTCACTGTAGTGGAAATGGGTGCGGGTCAAGGATTGCTGGCTGTGGATATTTTGCGATATCTAGAGCGCCGAGATTTAGATTGTTTTTCTGCGCTGTCTTATTTAATCCTTGAGAAGTCGGCAGCCCATGTGATTGAACAGCGGCAGCGATTAGGACGTTGGATTGAAAAAGGCGCACGTATTGATTGGACGACGATCGAGAATATTCCAGAATCGTCGATCGTGGGATGTTTCTTTTCCAACGAATTAGTCGATGCCTTTCCAGTACATTTGGTGACGGTTCAGGATCATCAACTGAAAGAAATTTATGTTGAACTCATCGATAACAGATTCAGTGAAACGATCGCTGAGCTTTCAAGCGAGAGATTAGCGAAGTATTTTGAGTTTGTGGGCGTTGATGTTTCTGGCTATGCAGAGGGATATCGAACCGAAGTCAATTTAGCTGCGCTCGATTGGATGGATGCGATTGCGAAACGGCTAAAATCTGGGTTCGTTTTAACGATCGACTATGGATATTCAGCGACGCGGTATTACAATCCTATGCGATCAGGGGGAACATTGCAATGCTACTACCAACATAGCCATCACAACGATCCATATATATATGTGGGAGAACAAGATATTACGGCTCATGTGAATTTCACGGCGCTGCAATTACAGGGAGAATTGTCAGGATTGCAGACTGTGGGATTAACTCAGCAAGGTTTATTTTTAATGGCGTTAGGCTTGGGCGATCGATTATCGCAATTGACTCTCACCGAACCGACCAGTAGCGAGGATTTACAAAATCGATTGCAGCGCCGCGACGCATTGCATCAACTGATGAATCCAATGGGATTAGGTGGATTTGAGGTTTTGATTCAGAGCAAAGGGCTAAATGCAGACATCAAACTAAAAGGGCTAACCCATGATTGAGCCGAATCACCTGTAGGTGTAGGAAATCAGTGAGGATAAATCCTCCATCCTCACTGATTCAGCGAGGATAGAGGATCAGAGTCTGTACTCAGAAAAATCAACTCAATCTAGAAATTCATAGATGGGTGCTGCAAATCAACCGCGAAATTTCAATTGCAGCATTGAACAGGAGTGAACAATTCACCCATCCGAATGTCCTAAACTTCTAATTTCCTGCAATTCTGTCTCGAACTTCAAGGCGAACGGGAGCAACGCCGCTTTGAACTAATCCGAGCACACGAGCCGCACCTGCAGACAAATCAATCACGCGACCACCGGAGAACGGTCCACGATCGTTAATCCGCACTGTCACTGTTCGACCATTGTCTAAATTGGTTACTTGCACCAGCGTACCAAAGGGCAAAGTTCGATGAGCCGCGGTCATCGCGTTCTGATTGAACACTTCACCACTCGCGCTCATATTGCCGTGAAAGCCAGGTCCATACCAAGACGCCATCCCCTGAGAGCGGAACCGAATGGGACCGAGAGCCACTTCTTGAGGAGCACGTTGCGGACGATTCGACACTTGGCGCAGGGGTTCTGCATTTCCAAGCAATCGGCGGAGACGATTTGCAACCTGGAGCGCATCTTGCTCAGGATCGCGCGTTGAGTTTGGCAGAATCGTTTCTGGATCGACCGCGACGATCGTTTTTTTATTTGCCTCGATCACAAATCGATCGCCGGACTTTTGTTCGTTCCATCGGACGGTGATTTGATCTGCGTTAATACCGTCACGGTGGAGTTGGTTTAATTTTGCTGCGATCTCAGTGGCTCTTCTAACTGGATCAGCAGAGGAATTCTGGCGCGATGGAGTGCGAGTATCAACTTGGGAATTAGACGCACCGTATTTCAGTTTCGCGGCTTGGGTAGAGGAGTCAGCAACCTCACCGACTTTCACTTCGTCTGAGGAAATCCGGGACTGACCTAGAAACGTAACAACGGGAATATTACGGACATAGAGGGTAGCGGCTTTACGCCCAGAGATTTCGTGCGAATGAATCTTCGCGATCGATTCCTGGCTTTGGGGGGTCAGCTGTTCACCGACTTTTTGTTCTTCGCCCATCTTCACCACGGTTGGAGAAGACGGTCGGGGAGCCTCAGTAGACTCTTTCGATCCTTGGCTGGCTGCCTGGGTGGACTCCGCAAGGGCGGCGGTCACACCGACCGTACTGGAACACAGTAACGCGGCAGTCAATCCGCTAATCAATTTTTGGTTCATACATCCTATATGAGATTCACTTCAAACCTTGAGTCCGAGATGTGGCGGTCTGCCAACTGACACAACTTAAGCTGTGCTAACTCGTACTCGCTCCGTGTTCACTCCTGAGTTCAGAACTGCAACAGACTAGCATGAAGTTTTTACCCAGGGGATCAGGGTGCTATCAGTGCGAAATGAAACTTCATATTAGCTTCAAATTCTGACAAAAGACGAAGGTCTTGCATACAAAGGCTTTTAGGGATTTATAGGCAGGCTGAGGATTTTTCAGCTTCACGATAACTTTACGATAACTTCATACATTTTGTGAGGTATGCTGTTGTTTTGCAGATTCACGCGCAGGTTCATGGATTACCGGGAAGCAGGAGTTGATGTTGAAGCAGGACGGGCGTTTGTTGATCGCATTCGCGATTCTGTCAAGCGTACTTATCGTTCTGAGGTTTTAGGAGGCTTAGGTGGATTCAGCGGGTTATTTCAATTACCGTCTGGATATCAAGAGCCGATCTTAGTTTCAGGAACGGACGGAGTTGGGACGAAGCTAAAATTGGCACATCAACTCGATGTTCACAATACGGTTGGCATTGACTTAGTGGCGATGTGTGTGAACGATGTGTTGACCTGTGGAGCCGAACCATTATTTTTCCTCGATTATGTGGCGACGGGAAAATTGCTACCGGATCAGCTTGCCGATGTCGTGGATGGAATTGCCCAAGGGTGTGAGTTGTCAGGATGTGCCCTGATGGGGGGCGAGACGGCGGAGATGCCCGGTTTTTACCAGCCGAATGAGTATGATTTGGCTGGATTTTGTGTTGGCATTGTTGAAAAGGGCCGAATTTTAGATGGCTCGCGTGTGAAAGTTGGCGATGTCGCGATCGGGCTTGCGAGTTCAGGCGTTCATAGCAATGGGTTTAGTTTGGTACGGAAAATCGTGGTCGATCGTGGATTTGATTGGAGCGATCGACCGAGTGATTTGGGCGGTGCGACTTTAGGTGAAGTTTTACTCACACCGACTCAGCTTTATGTCAAACCGATCTTGGCAGCATTGAAAGCCGGAATTGAGATTCATGGCATGGCGCACATTACGGGAGGCGGTTTGCCAGAGAATTTGCCGCGCTGTTTAGCGCCCAATCAAACGGTTGAAATTGATCCCCATGCTTGGGAAATTTTACCGATTTTTCATTGGTTAGCGAGTCAGGGCAATGTTGCACCCAATGCCATGTTTAATACTTTTAATATGGGGATTGGTTATGTTGTGATTGTTCCAGAAGAAAGTGTCGATCGTACTTTGGAATTTTTCACAACTCACGAGTTGAAACCATCAAGAATTGGAACAGTCGTTCCAGGTTCGGGTGAACTATTAGGATTACCGGAATAACGTGCCAAAAGCGAGAAAACAGTTTGGGCAACATTGGCTAAAGAGTGAGAAAGCTTTAGCCAAAATTGTCAGTGCCGCTGAATTGAACGAAAGCGATCGCGTTTTAGAAATTGGGCCAGGAACGGGGATTTTAACGCGGCAATTATTATCGCAAGCTCAGGCAGTCGTTGCGGTTGAAATTGATCGAGATTTGTGCCCGATTTTAGTTCAAAAGTTTGGGCAATTTGAGAATTTCGTCTTACTTCAAGGCGATTTTCTCACACTCGATATTGATGAATTATTAGAGCCTTTTCCAGCATTTCAGCAGCCTCGAAAAGTCGTTGCTAATATTCCGTATAACATTACAGGTCCAATTCTCGAAAAGTTGCTAGGTACGATCGCGGCTCCGAATCCGCAGCCTTTTGAATCGATCGTCTTGCTGCTTCAAAAAGAAGTGGCGTTAAGAATTTGCGGGAATCCCAATTCGAGTCATTACGGAGCATTATCGATTCGGGTGCAGTATTTGGCAGATGCAGAATTTATCTGTGATGTGCCAGCAAAGGCATTTTCACCTCCTCCGAAAGTCGATTCGGCAGTGATTCGTCTGAAGCCAAGAGCGATCGAGCTTCCTGCAAATGATCCGAGAAAATTAGAGACGCTTGTGAAACTAGGATTTGCAAGTCGGCGGAAAATGCTGCGGAACAATTTGAAGAGCTTAATTGAGGTTGAAGAGTTGAATCAATTGCTTGAGCGTTTGAATCTCAATCCTCAAGCAAGAGCCGAAGATTTGAGCGTGGAAGAATGGGTGACATTGAGCAATGCCTTTGTTAGTTGATATTTGTCCCTAGCGAACGGCTTGAATTTCGCTCAACCTGGCAAGAAATTTGATAGCAGATCTCTCATGTTGAGCGAAGCCAAAATACAACTCACTCGTAAATTGATCTCACTTAATGATTTACTGCCCACACGTGCGCTCATAGTAACCGTGCACATCTTCATCGATGCAACGTTTCTTTTTCTTGTCATATCTTCGGCAGTATTTTTTCTCGCGCCAAACGTTTCGAGCGCTGCGATTTTGCTCGATCGTTCTTTCTTCAAATGAGGCTGTAAACCCGCCTGATTCAAGTACCTGATTTCCCCGTTTGATTTCGTATTCAAACTGATTTTCTCCAGGGCGTACAGCTAGAAATCGACCTTTGTGCTCATCCCCAAATCGGATATCAAAATCTTCTGAAACATCTCCGTTGAAATATTCTCGATCGGTAAACGGTTTCGTCTCTCCCGGAAATCCAAACGTCACATTTCTAATGACTGCCCGAAGTTCTGGGGCAGGGCGAGTTGTCTTTGAGTAAAATCGCGATCGCGCAGAAGCCACTTGTTCGCCGGGACATTCACCTGTGTAGCGAATTCCGACGAGTGGAACGGTTGCTTGACCAGTATTGCCAACACTTCGACCTGAAAAGAGAAATCCAACCATGGGCAGATCTTGGGCATACCCTGACGTTACGGCAACCATTAGTCCAATCACTGCGAATCCAAATAGACCAAGCACTTTTTTCAGGAATGTTGTTTTCATTGTTCTACGTAAATCAAGATGACTGCTGTTGCGATTGCTTCTGTTTTCAACTGTTTGGGAGAGTTTACGGAAACACCCGTAAAAAATTATTGGTGTGAAGGTGTCCCTACAATCCCGATAATGGTATAGGTCTGACTCAGCGAATCTTATGCGATCGTATTCTCTCGTTGCTCCCGCTAAAATTAATCTCTATCTGCAAATTGTGGGCGATCGCCCCGATGGCTTCCATGAACTCGTCATGGTGCTGCAAAGCATTGAACTGGCGGATTTAGTCACAGTTCGCGCGATCGGCACGGATCAAATTCGGGTTCACTGCGATCATCCGGCAGTTCCGGTCGATCAAACAAATTTGGCATACCGAGCCGCAGAATTGATGATGCAAGAATTTCCTGAAATGGCTGCTCGATTCGGCGGTGTGGAAATTGATTTGCAGAAGCGGATTCCGATGGGGGCAGGCTTGGCAGGCGGATCGAGTAATGCGGCTGCAGTCTTGGTTGGAATTGATCTGATGTGGAATTTGGGGTTAACGCAGTGGGAACTGCAAGAACTTAGCGCCAGACTCGGATCGGATATTCCATTTTGCATTTCAGGCGGGACAGCCTTGGCTACGGGACGAGGAGAGCAGCTTGCACCGCTGACCAGTTTGGATCATCTCTATGTTGTTTTAGCCAAATATCGGGATCTGCCTGTTTCGACCCCTTGGGCGTACAAAACCTATCGGCAAAAGTTTGGTGGCACTTATCCAAAATCGCCATCAGAGATTGAAGCGAAGAAAGCGCGATCGAGAGAAATGCTCAATGCGATCGCTCATCATGATTTCAAACAAATCGGACAGCACTTATACAACGATTTGGAATTGGTCGTGTTACCAGAATTTGAGAAAATTCAACAGATCCGAGATCAGTTTGCGAAGTTTAATCCGATTGGAACGATGATGTCTGGGTCGGGATCGACTGTGTTTGCTTTGGCGGAATCGCGATCGCAAGCAGAAGAAATTCGAGAAAGAATGCGATCGAGTATTCCTGATTCGGATTTAGACCTTTGGGTGACGAAATTAAGCCAGTGCGGTGTTCATCTGGCGAATTCTTAATCTACGCGATATCGCATTAACGTCTTAAGCAAGCTCTTGAAGAAATTGATATTTTCAATTCATCCAACGAGCAATCGGGATTTGTTGCAGTTGGCTTTCTCTGAGAGCCATTGGTTTTACAGCTGTTCAAATTGATCGATTAATGTTTGGATTAGACTCGCAGAAGCACGGAAGGTTGTTTGTTGCAGTCGAGAAATCGCAGTTGGAAAATCAATTTTTCCTTGTTGACCTGCTTTGACTAAGATGCCTAAAACTCCTACGATCGCTAAGCCTCTTTGTGTCGCAACCGCTCTTGCAGCTTGATCGTCAAGGAGAATTAAGTCGGCTTGCAGTTCTTCAGCTAATACGATCGCGTCTCGTTCTCCTGGGTCAAGTGCATCAGCGGACAGAGTGTTTGAGGTTGTAACTGCTCTGATTTCTAACCAGCTTGGAGGTTGGGCGATCCAGGCTTGAACAATTGCAGGAGATTTGGGGGCGGCTAATTCATCTCGAATTATTTCGGGAATTACGATGCGATCGTACAACTCTGGGAGTAAGTCAATCAAATCAATCAGTAAGAGATAGCAAAGAGGGGAAGTGTCAGAGATAACGATCATGGTGTAGCTAGATTACCTTCTGATTGAAGGGTTTCTAGCGTGTCTAGATCCTTCTTTAAATCAGACAGATCGTAATTGAGATCAACCGCTCGCTGCTTGAAGAAAGCATCAAGTTCCAACCGCGTTGAAAATCCAAGGAGTTCTCTCGCTTTGCCTGAGCTAATCCATGCGTTTCGATAAGCTTCAATAACGCAAAGTTCGAGCATCTTTCGCTCTAAATTTCCTGGGTTGGTTTGTAGCTGATTTCCCAGGATGTCAGGAATCTCGATTGTAATTTGCATTGTTTTATCCAAGATAAATAACTTTCGATCTCGCTCTTGTGAATAAATTACTTATACAGGTTTGGCAAGCATGGAAACAAACGATCACGTTTTACAAGTTGATTTCATTATCGCTTACGGTCAGCATTCGGGATTCGATCGCAGTCTTTAAAAAAGTGAGCTTTCAGGATTCTGATTGCAAGGTAGATGAAGTCCAATTGTTATCAATAAACGACGTAGATTCATAGCACCAAGGCAGCGGAAACTCGTTCAGACTCAGGAGGCATAAGGCTCTACACAAAATTGTTGATTTAGGGTTGGGACATCAATGTTTCTAAGTTTGGCAAGTTTGATGAGAGCTTCTAGCCGATCGACGTTCTGCTGTTCTAGTCGATCGGCGTAGGTGATGTATTCTTGTTGCTCGGTTTCATTGAGTAGAGCTTGTTCGCTGCGATCGCGTAATTCATTGAGTCGTTGCTGTTCGTGTGGAGGGAGCCGACGTTGAATAATTTCGATGAGTGCTGTTTCATCAGTTGAACTGAGCGATTCGAGCCAGTGAACGACATCATTGAGCCGTTCGGGTGGCAATTGTTGAATCAGTTCGATCGCTCTTTGGCGAATGTCAGTGTGAGTCATGATTGAGTGTCTCACGGGGGTTTTTCATTTTAACGACGATCGCGCTTTACAAGTCAATTTCATCATCGCTGACGGTTAGCATTCGGGATTCGATCGCGTCCCACACCTGCGGCGACACTCGCAAGGCAGCTTCTTTGCAGCGAATCATCAGTTCGTTGGCGTAGAGATAGTTTTCGAGAGATTGTCTCTCTTCCTGGGATAGTTTAAGCAACTTAGGATTAAGGTGGAGAGCGTCATACCAGATGTGTCGAAGTTGACTAATAAAAACTCGACGCTCCTCTAATGAAGCATCGTCGCTTGGAACAGAGTCTTTCATCGCTTCAAGTTGATTGACCAAGACTTGAAAATTGATAGAGGCAAAGACTTTGATGTGGTTAAGGGTGATAGAGTTCTCAATCACTCCATCAAGGGTAAGAGCACCGTCGAGGGTGAAATTTAGAGCGCAGTAGCGATCGAGGGCAAGAACAAGGGCTATACAGCAATTAGGAGTGAGGGAGGAGTCAAGGGCTAGTGCATAGAAAAGTGTAATGACTCTCATAACTGCTGGCTTAAAATCACCTGCTGATCCAGTTGTTACTGCATTTGTCCATCTGATCAGTCCTTTAAGTTTGTCTGTATACAGCAATTCTTGTGTTTTAGCTCTCATAAGGTTTAGAAGCACATCCGCGCTTCTCACTAGACCTGTTACAAGAAAGAAAACCTCACGCCAACGTCTATCCATCAAATGATTCGTTACCAGGGTTTCTAATTGCTGCTCATCCACAATGTATTGAGCGGTGAGATACTCCTGAAAAGTTAGATGTGAGAATGAGAAAGTATCTCTAGCGCGTTCAACTAAAATTCCTTGCTGTACTTGAATTGCATTCAATACCTTTTCTGCATCAAGATGCTTGGGTGCATTCAAATTGCCCACAAGAAAAGCTCGAATCTGATCAGTTAGTTCTCGCTTTGAGAAAAATAGCTGATCTTCGGCAAAGCTTTGATAAGCGATCTCAGATAGTAAAACTTGTTCTAGCTGAAGATTCAAGTCTTGATAGATCGGATCGCGGTGAACTCGTCGTTCTGCTGCCCATTTCTTCAGCCAAACTTCCAATGCTTCACCATACAGCGCTGATCTTCGTTTCGGTAAGCTCTGCGATTCGTCATAAACGGCACAAAGCAAGGTTAAGAGCAAAGGCGTTTGACCAAGTTCTTTGACTGCTTTGTACTCTGAACTATCGAGTAATTGCCAATACTGCTCTGCCACTTTCGGCTCTCGTCGAAACCACTGCTGCACAAAAGTCTGCATCTGCGAATCATTAAAGTTCGCCATCGTCACATCTTTGAATCGCGGGAATCCTCCTTTATAGGCAGCAATTCGACAGGATGCAATGAAATGATTTTTGTCGTACTTATCAACAAATGTTCCAATTTGGCTGATCGCTCGATCGACATAAGCGGTCGGCACTTCATCCAAACCATCCAGCAAAATCAAAAGCTTCCCTGCTTTCAAAAGATTCTGCGTAAACACGTCCGCATTGGGAAAACCACAAGTCTCAAACTCTTCAGCAATCAGCTTTTCAATCTCACTATGTTGATCCCCAAACTGCTTTAACTCGATAAATACCGGAATCAATTCATGTCGATACCTTGCCGTTTCCCACTTCAGCGCTTCCAGTCCAACCTTCCTGAGAAAAGTCGATTTGCCAATTCCCGGACTTCCTAGCACCATCAATCGAGGCTCAAGATTTGCGACCGCAATACCTTCTTGTCGAGTCGTTTTCTCAAAAATAAATCCTCGCCCCGTCTCTAGAAACAATTCTTTCAACGCTTCAGGACTTTCAAACCGACGACTCTCACGAGTATTCAAAACCTGGACATCAGTGTAGATCTCTTCCAAAGTCTGCGAATTATCCATTCGCAGACAATCATATTTCAGCGTACAGTGTCGCTTTTCATACGTTCGGACATACTCTTCGATCGCATGACCCACTTGCTGCTGGATTTTCTTATCAATTTGGTTGCCAGCTTGTTTCCAGCCCGTCTCGATCGCAAGTTTGATCAGATTCGTAATCACTGCCTGCGAGATAGGATCGATCGTCATAAGGTATCAATAGGAGGCTTTCTCTCATTGATACACTGCGATCGCGCTTCTACACGGATGATCTAGAGAAATTACAGAAACTTTCGCGATCGCATCCCAATCAATTAGAACTCATCCCCGCAGCGAGTTTGTCTGCCTCTTCGATATTCTCAACAACAGCAACACTAAAAGCCCGATCGCGCAACCAAGCGCAGTAATCGCGATCGCAGGCTGTGCAGATTGACGCACCGCAACTGCTAAAAATGCCCACACGATTACGCCCGTAAATGCCACATCTCGATATTGGAGAATGATCGCACAAGTAATCGCTGCTGCAATCAATAGCATCAACACTGTCCACACACTCGGCGCAATGCCAAAACCATTCCACTGAGAAGCGTATAAAGCAGAGGCAACATTCACGATCGTTGCCACACTAATCCAGCCTAGATAAATCCGAATTGGAATCTGAGCCAACCATTTATCTTCACGTGAAATCCGAGTATTTTGAAATCTTGACCACCAATATGCAGCAATCAAATTCAACAAAATCCCCAACATGAAGACAACAGACCACCAGAACTGTTGCAGTTGAAATAAATACACCCAAACAATCTGAAAAATCGATGCCCAAATGATCGGAGCGCGTAATTTCAATAACCGGGGATTATGACGCTGAGCCGGAAGCACTTGATAAATGCCAAAGCTGACTAAACCTAGGTAAATCACACCCCAAATCGCAAACGCATAATTCGCTGGCGTGATCAAAACTCCGCCTAAAACCTGATTTGCGATCGCGCCAATATTTAAGCCTCGTAGCGGAAACACATTGGAAAGCGCATTAATCACGATCGCCGCGAGAATTGAGATCAATGTTGCACTCTGAAGCAGCGGTGCAGCGGGAGAATTGCGCTCAGAATTTTGCATATCGCTTTCTAGAATTCACTCATCTAGCGTAGCGGGTTTTCTGCACTTCAACTTCTACTCGATGACTTGGGCTGAATCCACTTCCAGAGCGGATGACTTTCACCCTGTTGCCAAATCTTGAACACCATTCGTTCCAGTCTTTCCTGCTCAGGTTTGGGCAGACCAAACAGAATATTTCGGCTCTGCCAAACCAGAACACTCACCGTTAGCCCAATACACAACCCTAAGCCAAGTGAAGCAAGCAAATTGTTCGCTAACCCATGCCGCAATGCTGCCCAGGTAAAGTAATCTTGCATCAGCGAAATTGGATAGCGTAACCCCCAGAGACTCAGTGCCCCGATCGTCAACCACAGTCCGATGAGGGTCAGCCACCGCCCCAATACTGTCAATTGATGCAAGCGTTGCACAGCGGCTTGAAATTTGGGGTCAAGTTTGGGTGCATTCGGGTCAATGAAATCTGGAGGTGTCATACTTTATCGTTACTCGGCTTCTACTGCTGCCGTTTTCACCGGGGCAAAGGCTCGACCCCGCTTCTCACGCCACAGTGCCAATAGTGTACTCGCGATAAAGATACTTGAATACGCTCCCATAGCAAATCCGATAATCAACGCCAATGCAAAATTCTTCAGCGTTTCGCCTCCGAAGAAAAACAGCGCAAATAACGTCAATAACACCGTCAAAGTTGTGTTGATCGATCGCGTTAAGGTCTGATTGACTGCATCATCGACAATCTCATTGATATGCTGACCTGGGTTAAGTTGAATCGTCTCGCGAATACGATCGTAGATGACAACCGTATCGTTGACCGAGAAACCCACGATCGTCAGTAGCGCCACAACGAACAAGCTATCGACTTCGGTTCTCAAAGGCGTTAACCCCAGAATTGCGAAGGAACCAACGGTGATCAGCACATCGTGGAAAAGCGCGAGAATTGCAAAAATCGCATAGTCCAACTCAAAGCGAATTGTCATGTAGAACGTGATGCCTGCAAAGGAAACAATCAGCGCCAAGAGTGCAGATTGAAAGAGCTGTTTCCCGATCGTCGGACCGACAGTATCAATCTGCGTTTTCGCCGCATCAAATTTGCCAATTTTCGATTGCAGTTCTGCTTGCAGTTTAGTGCGCTGATCCACGCTTAATGTATTCGTCCGAATCAACACTGCTCGCTGATCCTGACCGACAAGTTGAAGGCTCGAGTCGCCTAAATTCTCAGTCTTCAACACTTCACGAATTGCGTCGAGGCTGATGGGCTTATCACAATTTCCAGGCTGACTGCAATCGAGTTCTAGTTGCAGACGCGTTCCACCTTTAAAGTCGAGTCCCGGACGTAAAGGTGTGCCGATTTGAGTTTGGAGCATCAGCATGGCAATGATGCTTGCAAGGATACAGATTGCAGAAATCGCCCACCACAGTCCTCGCTGGCGAATGACATTCAGTTTCATGAAGCGGTCTCCGAGATCGATTGATTAGCTTTGGGAACGTTGGGGCTGTACCATTCAGGCTTGCGTAATCCGGCAAAGGTCAAGGCATACAGCAGGAGGGTGCGGCTACAAGTCACAGCCGTAAACATACTAATGGCGACACCGAGCAGAAGTGTAACTCCGAATCCACGAACTAGCCCAGAACCGAGAAAAATCAGAGCAAGACAAGCGATCGCAGTGGTCACATTACTATCGAGAATGCTGGAAAAGGCGCGGAAGAAGCCGGACTCGACCGATCGATACAGGGTTTTACCAGACTGCAATTCTTCACGAGTCCGTTCAAAGATCAGAATATTCGCATCGACTGCCATCCCAATACTGAGAATAAATCCGGCGATTCCAGGCAAAGTCAGCGTTACACCTAAGAGTTTGAATCCGGCATAGGTGAGGAGCGCATAGATAACGAGCGAGATCGCTGAAATTACGCCAGGGAGCCGATAATAGACAACCATGAAGCCTAATACAAATAGCAATCCACCCAGTCCAGCGTAGATACTGCTCTGAATACTATCGCGTCCCAAGGTTGCACCGACTGTCCGGTTTTCGACGACTTCAACAGGCAGCGGGAGTGAGCCGCCTCGCAACTGTACAGCTAAGTCTGTCGCTTCTTGGGCTGTAAAGTTTCCGGTAATGACTGCACCTCCACCTGTGATGCCAGTCTGTGCGAATTCTGCACCGACGCTAGGAAAGCTAATTAAGCCGTTGTCTAAGAAAATTCCGAGAGAGCGACCTGTTCCTGCCAAGCTTTTGGTGAGTTGGGCAAATTTATCGCCGCCTTCTTGATCAAATCTCAGTGCGACACTGAAAGCACTTGAACCGGGGGCAGATTCGGGCTGAGCATTCTGTAAGTTTCTACCACCTAATGCAGGTGAGTCGAATAAAGCGGCGATCGCGTCATTGCTACGTTTGAGAGCGGCTTGATTTTCGGCGATCGCTTTTTCGTCGTTCGATTTTCGCAGTTCTTTCTGTTTGGCGAGCAATTCTCGGCGAATTTGATATTCGATCGGGAGTTGCTGTTCTGTTCCAGGTTTCTGCGCCCGAAAATCGAGTTGAGCGGTTCCGCCGAGCACTCGTTCTGCCTGTTCGGGATCGCTAACTCCCGGCAACTGGACAAGAATCTGATTTTCGCCTGCTGTTTGTACGAGCGGCTCTGATACGCCGAGTCCATTAATCCGCCCTTCGATGACGCGCTGGACATCTCCAAGCTGTTCGGATGTAATGTTTTTGATCTCTGCGGTGGGTTTGACCTGAATCGTAATTTGCGAACCGCCGCGTAAGTCCAATCCTAATAGTGTTGGAAAGTGCCGCTCATCCACAATGATGTAAATGGAGGCAAGCACCATCACCAAAATGAGTATTAATAATCCTCGTTGCCGTCCCATAGCAAATCCCGTTATGACAAAGGTTATGATAGCGCTTTCTATGCAGGACGTTGCATTGGATACGGTTCGAGTAATAAAAATAGCCTTACGAAGCCGCTAAAAAGATTTGCTTTGGGGTAGGGTTAGATTGATGTAGAGGATTGCGCGAATTCTCTCAGGTTGAGTTGGGTGGGACAGAGAGCAAGAAGCTAGTATCATCGACTGCATTGCCCTATGGCTTATCTTTCGGATCAGCAGGAGCTTTGCATCCCACCCAAGAGGATCTAGGCAATTCGCTTGGGTGGGATGCATTAGTTTATCCAAGCAGATAAATTTGTGAACTCACCTGTCAAGCGCTTGATATTTGCATGACCAATCGCGATCCCCACACTAGTAAGTTTGAAGTTCTTCATCGTAGACTCCGACCATGTTTCAAAAAGGTTAGACATGTAGGATTTAATTTCGATGCACTTGTCTTTAATCTCCGAATCGTTCATTTTTCCGAGGTCAAACAGAGCATGAATTTGGACACGCTCCTCAGCCGAAATTGCACATTCTTCCAAAGCCTTGTCTAGCGATTCTTTGTTAATCGCACGAACCTGTAATTTGGATGGGTCATTAAGGCACTGTATGAAGAAACCTTGAGCAATTCCAATAGAGATACTCCTATCTGTAATTTCTTTTTCTTCAAATCCTTTCAGAAATAGTCCCTGATAGGTCTTACCCAAAATCTTTTCAAGGCTGATTTCTCCAAGCCCAATCGCTCCGCTACCGGAAAATTCGAGATGTTGATAACAAGCTATATTTTTAACGAGTTTTGAAGCAAACGGAGCAACATGCGTGTCAAGGTACTCACCAAACATTTGATGATTGCCAACACGAAAATTCTGTGTATACCTAAACAGAAATACTACAGCCAAAGCGGCAAGTTGGTTCTCGGTTAACTTGGGTGCTGTGATAAGAGATTCATTAAGAACAATCTGTAAAATGTCGCGCTGCTCTTGCTTGCTTCTATCGACCAAAAGATCAACCAGAAGATCTCCAAGCTCTTTGTCACCATTTCTGGCGTATTCCTTCTGAACTGTAAAAAGTGCGTACTGGAAATCGGGATCGTTCGATTTCTTAAACCCATTTGAATTTTCTTGTTGTAGTTTCGATAGAAATGCTTCAGTAATTTCTTCGGCTCTGGCTCTAGCTATTTCTTTGGCAACTCCCGCAAGTTCATAGAAATTTGCTTTAAAGACATCAAGTGCAACGTTTCTAACTTCAGTGTAAGTTAACCCCGTAATTGTGACATCACCGCCTGCTTGGATTGCAGTACTCCCTTGGGCGACGTTTTGTTCCTGATCTTTATTTAGCATGCTCGTCGCTATTGCTATTTCCGATACTTACATCTCCACCTGCCTGAATACCCATAGAGGAATTTGAGACAGACTGATGCTGTCGTGCAAGCCGTTTACTGCGTTTCTCAACAACTACCGCTGATACTAGAGTTGATATTGAGCCTACCAACGCGAGTGCTGGCTCGAAGCCCGGATCTGAGACAAGCCAAGCAATTGAACCCACCAAGGTAATAATAGCCAAGAACTTTATTATTTGGGTCATATGCTTTCCTCTTAATACATAACAACTTTATTAGCGTTCTTTTACCTTGCAGTCTAAGATCCCAAATCGGGCATTGAACCGCATTCCTGGTGGATAAGATCCCAAATCGGAGCATTATTCAGCAATTTTGCAATCCAAAATTTCACCTTTAGAAATAGCCCGTATCTTTGCTGCATTATTTCACTGCGCAGAATCTTATCCATCGTCTTTGACAAATTAAGATCCGGAATCCGAATCTTAATCTGTCAAGTCAGGCACATGGTAGACTCCGCAACCTTATTCTGAAAGCAGATTTAAAGCTATTTTTAGGATCAGAATCCGCCCGATCGAGAAGCTGGATATCGTATAGTTCATTTGTATAATAATTCAGACCTAGATCCGGCGCTACATCTTAATCTCATTAACGAGTTCTATTACAACTTAATCGACATCAGTTAATAAGCTGAAGGGTCAATCGATCGCTTTTCTTCGATCGATTGACCCTTCTCGCTACACCTTGAGCGGAACCATATTCCGAACTGCTTCCACAATCTGCGGCGGTTGCACGATCGTTAATGCTTCTAGAGTTCCGTTATAAGGAGTCGGAATATCTTGTGAAGACATCCGCAACACCGGAGCATCTAACTCATCAAAAAAGAGATCGTTAATCGAAGCCGTCAACTCTGCTCCAATTCCGCCCGTTCTCATACATTCTTCAACGATGATCACACGATGAGTTTTCCGAATCGATTCACCGATCGTTTCAAAGTCTAACGGCTTCAGTGAAAGCAAATCGATCACTTCTGCGTCATAGCCTTCTTTTTCTAGCGTTTTCATCGCTTGCATCACGTGGTGACGCATCCGCGAATAGGTCAGAATCGTCACATCTTTACCTTTGCGAACGATTTCTGCCTTATCGAGCGGCAAGTAGTACTCTTCGTTGGGCAAATCTTCTTTCAAGTTGTACAGAAGAACATGCTCAAAGAAGAGAACAGGATTATCGTCACGAATGGCAGATTTGAGTAACCCTTTCGCGTTATAAGGCGTTGAGCAGGTCACAATTTTCAAACCTGGAACCGCTTGGAAATACGCTTCTAATCGCTGAGAGTGTTCTGCTCCGAGCCGACTTCCTACTCCACCGGGACCGCGAATCACAACCGGAATTTTGAAATTCCCGCCAGACGTGTAGCGCAACATGCCCGCATTATTTGAAATCTGGTTAAACGCCAGCAGCAAAAAGCCCATATTCATCCCTTCAATAATGGGACGCAATCCAGTCATTGCTGCACCAATCGCCATACCCGTGAAGCTGTTTTCGGCGATCGGGGTATCTAACAATCGCAAATCGCCGTACTTCTTATGCAAATCTTTGGTGACTTTATAGGAGCCGCCATAATGCCCGACATCTTCTCCCATCACCAATACTGTCGGGTCTTTTGCCATTTCTTCGTCGATCGCTTCCCGAAGGGCGTTAAAGAAGATTGTCTCTGCCATTGCGTTTAAGGTGTAATGTGCTGCAAATACTTATCTTAGAGGAGCAAGCGCAATCCGCAAAGAGTCACGAATATTTCATCGTAGGATGAAGAGAGTGCTTAGAGTTGCGTTATGTCTTTACAACAGCATCGGGCTGAATTTCCATATCTCGCTGGGAAAGCGTATTTTAATTACGGCGGACAAGGAACGATGCCGCGATCGGCAATTGCAGCCCTCCAAGATGCAAATATTCGCTTTCAGGAATTGGGTCCTTTTTCCAGTGCAGCGAATTCCTGGATTGTGCAAGAAGGAAATTTGACGCGAGCAGCGATCGCGAAAGAACTCGGCACAACTGCAGACACGATTACTCTCACCGAAGATGTCTCGGTTGGCTGCAATATTGCCCTGTGGGGAATCGATTGGCAAGCAGGCGATCACATTCTGCTCACCGATTGCGAACATCAAGGAATCGTGGCAGCCGTTCAAGAACTTCAGAGACGATTTGATTTAGAGGTTTCGGTTTGTCCCCTATTAGAGACTTTGAATTCGGGTGATCCAAGCGCGATCGTCGAACAGTTTCTCCAACCCAATACTCGTCTCTTCGTGGTTAGCCACATTCTCTGGAACACGGGGCAAGTTTTACCACTTCAAGAAATGGTGGAAATTTGTCATGCGCGATCAGTACAAGTTCTCGTCGATGCCGCTCAGTCTGTAGGCGTTTTACCCCTAAATCTCACTGAATTAAACGCAGACTTCTACGCCTTCACTGGTCATAAATGGTGGTGTGGAGCGGCGGGAGTTGGTGCTTTGTACGTTCGCCCTGAAGCAAGAGAAACCTTACATCCAACCTTTATTGGCTGGCGCAGTGTGATCACCGATGCCAAAGGAACTCCCGAGTGCTTTCAATCCGATGGTCGCGCTTTTGAGATTGCCACTTCTGCGATTCCGCTGTATCCAGCTTTGAGAGAGGCGATCGCGTTTCATCAGCCCTTTGCCGAAACAAGATATTCAATGATTTGCGATCGCAGTGCGTACCTCTGGCAACGATTGAAAGCATTGCCGAATGTGAAATGCCTCAAAACCTCGGCTCCTGCTTCTGGACTCGTCTCGTTTCAGTTAGAGAATGGCAAGCATCCGCAACTGGTTCAATATTTAGAGGCGCGAAATTTCTTTCTGCGGGTGATTCTGAATCCGAATTGTGTTCGGGCATGTGTACATTACTTCACCACCGAAGAAGAAATCGATGCGTTAGCCCATGCGATCGAGGAATTTCTATAGGTTGCAAACCTCGGCTCCCCTTCACCAACCTCAGCACCAGCGGAGCCGAACCCGATTCTAATCTTGCACGTATTCTTGATCGCCAAACAAACAGGATTCTGCCCGGACAAATTCCCGACCCAAATACGCTGCATGATCCAATCGAGTAATACAGCAAGTTTCAGGCTTCTCAAACACTTCAATACACAACTCTTTCGCCGTCCGACCCCGAAAAACTGCGCTCGGCTGTCGCTTCAACCCGCCGCTACAAGGTAACGGTTCACCCGTTTCTGGGTCGCAGGCTAACCCTTTTTCGTTAATCGTATTCGTGTAAAAATCGGCGCAAATGACCCCGCCGGATCGATCGAGATAAATCAAAAAATAGCCGCTCGGATCGAGTTCAATAAACCGATTCGAGAGCTTGTCATCCAAAGCAGTGGGATTAAAAACCGCTTGAGTCATGAGAGTCCAACCCGTGTCAGCTTATCCATTCTAAATTTTGAAGTCGATTGTTTGTTGCTTAAACGGCAATTCTTGATTAATCGCGTCAATTTCTTGTTGTTCGAGATCATTAATCTGCTCGATATGCGATCGCAAAATCTGCGACAGCCGACTGTTATAGAACCGATGCAGCGAATGATTTGGCATTGCCGGAAAGCCTCGCCGCTTCTTATGCCGCCCGCCCGCACCCGGATCAAATAGTTGAATGCCATTTTGAATGCCCCACTCGATCGGCGCGTAATAGCAAGCATCAAAATGTAAGCAATCAATTTCCTGAGTACAACCCCAGTAACGACCATATAAGCGATCGCCCTTCGTCAGACAAAACGACATGCCGATCGGATGCTCATCCCCTTCTGCATAAGCCGCAAAAAACACAACGCGATGACGGTAGCTCGTATAAAGCTGCTCAAAGAATTTCTTGGTTAAATACTTACTCCCCCACCAGCCAAACTTGTCACAAGTATCACTGTAGAAGTTGTACATCAGCGAAAACATTGACTTTGGGATATCATCCCCAGTCAGAATCTTGAAAGATAAGCCCGCATTTGTCACGGCTTTCCGCTCACGCTTAATATTGCGGCGTTGATTCGCATTAAATGCGCCTAGATAGTCATCAAACGATTGATAGTTCTGATTCGACCAAATAAAACTGTGATGCAGCCAAGAACTAAACCCGTGACGTTCCATCACCACACGCCAATCGGGATCAACATAGAGAAAATTACAGCCAGAGATCCGATTTCGCGAACAGAAATGATCGATCGCGCTGACCATCAGGTCGGTAATCTCGTCCTCATCTTCTCCCGGTGCAATCAAAAATCGATACCCCTCAGCCGGGGTAAACGGTGACATTCCTAAGAGTTTTGGATAATACTGAATCCCTAAGCGATCGGCTAAATCCGCCCATTGGTGATCAAAAACAAACTCACCATAACTGTGACCTTTGATATACAGCGGCGCGGCAGCAATTAACTCATGGTCTCGCCAAACCGTTAAATGATTCGGTAACCAGCCAGAGCGAGCCGTTGTACTGCCCGATGTCTCCAGAGTATGCAACCAGTCCCATTCGAGAAACGGCGTTTTCAGCGGCATTGCCAGAGCATCCCAGGCGAGCTGCGGAACTTCAGAAATCTTATTGATCCAAGCGATCGAGGTTCGGGGCTGGAATTGTTCAACCATATCCACAGTTCAGTAGCTTCATACAGGGTAATAGAATTTGCTCAAATCTGGCATATCAGTCCGCAGCATATCCCCCGCCTGGGTACTGCCATTTTGAAGAAATTCGCGCAAAACTGGTTAGAACGCTCTATCGCCGTTAAAGTAAAAATATGATTTTTGGTGCGAATTCGCTCAAGATCGTACATATAGCGGATGAATCATCTCGAACTATGCCGATAAGATCGTTCACTACTCGTTTCGGCAAAATTCTGCCTTGCCTCCGCTCATCGCTCTAGAAACTTGTCATCGCTCTTCTGCTCTGCCGCTTTCCTGTCTTCGTCCCCTATCCAGTCCTAGGGCTTATGGCAAAGTCACGTCAATCTTCGTTTCGTCGCATCCTGCTATGGCGTTTGTTACTCCTTAGTATTCCGGTGCTATTGACAGGCGAAGTTGTTGCGTATAAGAAAGCAAAATCAGGACTCCTTCAAACAGCGCGGTCTACCCTCACAGCTAGCGCTGTCCGCAAAGCAGAAGAACTACAAACTTCGATCGCCACTTTACGATCGAATCTCGCTTTAGCAACCACGTCTGCCACACTTCAACTCGATTCTCCTCAAGCAACCTATGACTTTCTCGAGCAGTTGCAGCGCAATTCCCCACTCTCGCTGCAATGTATCCAACTGCTGAACTTGAAAACTCAAACTGTTCAGTCCAGTACATGTGGCAATCAACCGATCGTGCAGTTTCCGCGAGATCCCTGGCAAAATAGAGAGACTCCTGCCAATGTGGTCAATTCCAACAATATTGAGGTATCGCCTGGACAGCCTGCTAAAGTTGGCACAGAAGTTTCGGTTGATCATCAATTGAGCTTAGTCATGAGCGCGCCCGTGGTTCTCAAATCTGGAGAGCGTTATGCCTTGAGCGTGCAGGCATCGCTTTACTCAAAACCAGAGCCAGCAGTGAATGCAATTTCATCGGGCTATACCGTTGTCATTGATGATACGGGCGTAATTCTGGCGCATCCGATTCCTGAACGGATCGGGCGGAATATTCGCCAAGAAGCAAACTCTCAGCAGCTACAACGAGTGTTTGAACAGGCAATGGCGAGCAGTACCGTGGGAGCACGCGCCTCAAATGAACGCGAATCGCTTGCACCTGTCCTGTTTGAAGAGAACGGTGCAGAGTGGCTAGCCGGGAGCAGTGCGATTCAGGTGTCGCTGAAGAATGGAGAGACTTCGACGTGGGTTGTGCTCGCGGCAACTTCGGTTGACAGTGCGCTGTTTGGCTTAGGGGATATCAAGCAGGTTTTGATTATCCTCACCTTGGGTTTGTTAACTGCAATTTTATTAGCAACCCTCTATCTCACACGCGATTTGGCTCGTCCGATCGAGAAATTGAGCGAATACGCACTGAAAATCCGCCAGCGTTTTGATGGTGAGCGCGCCCCCAAGAATTTCAAGGTTCGAGAACTCAATTATCTCGCTGAAGCACTCGACAATATGGTGGAGCGTTTAGAAGAACGAGCCAGTGAGCTAGAAGCAGCGTGGCAAGAAGCGCAAGCAGCGAACCAAGTCAAAAGCGAGTTTTTGGCAACGACCTCTCACGAATTGCGAACTCCTTTGAATGCCATTATTGGCTGTGTCCGCTTGGTGCGCGATGGCTGTTGTGACGATCGTGAAGAAGAATTAGAGTTTCTTCAGCAAGCAGATGATGCGGCAATTCATTTGCTGAAAATCATCAATGATTTATTAGACATTGCCAAAATCGAAGCGGGCAAAGCAGAGCTGAGTCTGCAACCTGTGAACATTCGAGAAATGTGTGAGCAATGTCTGAAAATGGTGCAGCCGAGCGCCGAGATGAAGCGGCTGAAATTGGAAATGAAACTGGGCGATGATCTCGATCGTGTTCCCCTCGATGAACGGCGGGTTCGTCAGATGGTGATTAATCTGCTCTCGAATGCCGTGAAGTTTACGCCCGAGGGAGGCTCAGTGTCACTGATTGCCCGGATTGGGTATGGCTATCAACTGGTTCAAGATGTTCGCCCCGATCGCAGTCCGATTAATCAAGAGACCGCTTATCTTTGTCTAGAAGTCGAAGATTCCGGCATTGGCATTCCCAAAGATCGCTGGCATTTATTGTTTAGACCCTTTCAGCAGATTGATTCTTCCATGACTCGCAAGCATGAAGGGACAGGATTAGGACTAGCGCTGACAAAACGATTAGCAGAAATGCACGGGGGCACGTTGTCGTTCTGGTCGGTTCCAGATAAAGGCAGTACGTTTCGGATTTGGTTGCCGTGGTTAGATCCGTTTGCAGAAATTGAGGAAACGGATGTAGATTTATCGATCGCGCCTTCTCCTGTCAAACAATCTCAGCCGCTCAGCATTCAGAACAGCTAAGCACCCCGAATTCAATTCGTCTGACCTGATTGAATTGACAGGGCTACGGGCTAGCTGGATTAAACCTGAGTGCAACCTGATCATCTTGCTGAAAAGTTTGCCACGATCGCTTTAACGCTTCCGGCGCTGGAAATTTTGTGTCGTAAACCGTGATCACATTCGTCAAATCTCGACCCGCCGACTGTAAAACACGATTGCCTGCCGCCAATGCCACCGACGTTCCCCCATCGAGATTCATCGCTTCATGCGCCCCGATCGCTCTCATAATCTCCGCTTCTTTCTGCAAGGTAATCGGCTTGTGGAAAGTTACCAAATACAACCGATTCGCGCTTTTGGGAAAGCCGATCGCCGATCGCGTCGCCACTCCCATAACCGATGGATCACTGAATCCTTCCTGCCGGGGACGAATCGATATTCTGCCTTGCTTCAACAATCGCGGACCCGCCGTCAACGAGAACCAATGCCGCTCCCACTTGGGCTTTCCCTCCGTTCGAGCGGTCACCATTTCGAGCTGATTGCCGCGCTTGAGTCCTAAAGTAGTTCCATAATTTTCCCAAGGACTGTATTTCAGAAAGCGACCAGCGGCAACCATATTGCCCATGACGCGCTTCTGCTCATCCATGCTAAAGAAAGTTCCGCTGGCGGTGATCGCAGCGCGATGCCGCTTCACCAGAGATTCAAACGCTTCATCGCCCCGAGTCGATCGGGCACTATTTGCCCGAATTGCCTCGTTTGCCAGCCCAATATTAATAAAAGTCTGCGGGTCTGTTAGATCGATCGTGACGAGGCGGATCGGCACTCCCGCAATCTTTCTTTCCACAACTGGGACTGGGCGCGCTACCCGAGACCGCTCAATTGGATCAGCAGCTTGAGCGATGCGAACAGGTTGAGGGGTAATGCCAACGCGAGGCAGCAAAATCGCACAGCTCAGCAGTGTACAGGTAGCCGTAACGGAAAAACTACCGGAAACAGACGATAACCAACGAATCATGAAGCGTTTCTTGGGAAAAACTCTGTCAATCATGCCTTGCTCGTGATTTTTTCAAGGACTGATTAAAAATACGTAATAACTCTGAGCAGAGATCTATCCTCAGGCAGAGGTAAAACCCTAACATTCTCACACCTAGCTTCATTCTCCATACAATTGCCGAGATGATCTGGAAAAGCTTCCAAGTTCAGCAAGATTTCATCAATTCATCAATATTAGGTATCGAAATTACTTCGCTTTCGGATATGCAATACGTTGATGATTCGATTGTTGCCAGACTTGCACAAAAACTTCTGCGATCGTGCTCATTTCTGATCGCGTCAAGCCGGATTCACTCAACTGTCCATCCTTCCAGCGGGCTGCCAAAATCTTGTTAATCATATTTAAGGCATCGTCTGGCGTGGCATCCTTGAGCGATCGCAGTGCCGCTTCACAAGAATCAGCCAACATCAAAAGCCCGGTTTCTCGCGATTGGGGAGCAGGTCCGTCATAGCGAAAATCCTCATCGTTGACGATGATCGTCTGATCCTGCTGAGCGCGTTGTAGGGCTTGGTGATGAAAATATGCGATCGTCATTGTCCCTTGATGCTCTGGGATAAACGCTTGCACGACCTTGGGCAATCGCGCGCGACGTGCCATGACTAAGCCTTCTGTCACATGCTTCTTGATAATGGCTGCACTCTGCCACGGATCATCAATCAGATCATGTTTATTCACGCCCCCCATTTGATTCTCAATAAATCCGAGGGGGTCATGCATTTTGCCGATGTCATGATAGAGCGTTCCCGCTCGGACTAATTCCACATTGCACCCCAGTTTCCGTGCAGCGGCTTCTGCCAGATTCGCAACAAATAAAGTATGTTGAAACGTGCCCGGAGTTTCGGCTGCCAACCGCTTCAACAACGCTCGATTGGGATTGGCAAGTTCGACCAAGCGTAAGGTGGTGACCACATCAAACAGATGTTCAAGATAGGGGCTAATCCCGATGGCAATAATGCTCCACCCTAATCCCAACAAGCCTTCTAAAACGGCTCCTCCGAGCAAACTGTACCAAGCAACTCCAGACAGAGCGCCAAGCAGTAGAAAGAGCAAGCCTTGAGTCACTCCAACCCCTAATCCTAGAAAAGCTAACTCCTCACGCGATCGCACTCTTGCAGCGAACAGTGCCACCGTGAGTCCAGCGATCGCACTCGGTAACCACTGCGTCCAAGTTAATCCCATGGCGATCGGCAAAATGATCGTCAGTAATCCTACCCCAGTGACAGCTAAAACCGAACCATAGAACGTTCCCATCAACACCCCGATCGCAGGTAAATTCGTTGAAGGCACATTGACCAAAATGAACAAGGGCGTGCTGAGACACATCAAGCCCACCAGCCAGTAGTCTCGATTCCGCAATCCTTTGGGATGATAGCGCTGTTCTAATCGCCAAAAAATAACAACGGAGCCACTGACACAGCCAAAGAGTGCCACTAACCCCCACCAATTTGTTTCGCGGCGACTCAGCTTAAAATAGTCAAGCAAAATAAACGCATCCTGCGTGATCTCTGCTCCTTGCTGAACGATCGCTCTACCCCGGTAAGCGTTCACCATCACAAGCTCAACATTATTTGCCGCAAGTTCGGCTTGTTGGCGGGTTCGATCTTCATCTTTGACTAAATTCGGTTTCAGCGCACTGACGAGGATTTGGGTTGCGATCGCTCTTGTTTCGGGCGGAGTCGCAATTTGCAAATTCAGTGTGATCGCATTTCTCACATATGTTTCTTCTAGCCCAGGTGCAATCCCTTGCATCAACATGCGATCGAGCGTTGCCATTACTTCGCCCTGCATTTTCTGCCACGCTACGTCAGAAACATCAAACAAAGTTGGATCGTAAGGCGCACTAAGCTGTGAACGAGCCGTGACATAGTGCTGCTGAGCCGTTGTGATTTTCGCTTCTAGACCCGATAGTCCATCCAGAGTTGTTTGATTTTTATTCCGAAATAGCTCTGTTGCTGCTCGGCGTTGCACTGGATCACTGATGCGATCGACGAGCTGAGTATTCGGAGCTTGAGTCGCTTCTAAGATCGCTTTCCATTCCCAGACTTCGGCTTTGCGTAAATATCGTTGAGTCGGTTCTGACAGCTTTTCAAGTTCGACATAGGGAAACTCTCCAGCGTCTTTCCGCAGTTTTAGTCCTGCATCTAAGTGGGATTGCACCGTTTTGCGAATTTCATCGGACAGAGCCACATCGGGCATCCAGACCGGAGTCGAAATGCTGCGCGCTGCTCTGCGTTTCTCTTCTGTCGCTTGTTTATTTTCGACTTGGGCATCTCTCGGCGCTGTGATCGTTTCAGGCGCAATCTTACCTATACTCAAACGAGGTTGGTCATAAAATCGCTGTCCCAATGCAGCAGATAGCACCAGCGAAGTGAGCACAATCGTCACAGGTTTCGGGACTTTAGGCTGTTTCCCTAACTGTTTTTGCAGCGCACTGACTCGTTGCAACGATCGCATCGACGCGGACTGCTTAAGATGCTTCCCCGACTCATTGCACACGTGTTGAATTTGTTGCGCCCAAGATCGAAGGGAGTTCATCACTAGCTCACCACCTAGTTTTAATCTTGTGGAATCGACAATGATCACACATGACCTACGCACCACTCTACTAGGTTTTGAGACATTTGATTAACCCTTCAACTACGGAAAAATGCGAGATCAATGCCCGTGATAATCGAATCTATCTATCGCTATTAAATATCATTAACTGACCTAGCATAAGATTTTCAAAGTTAAACGATAGTGATAATAAAAGGAACGTTTTTCGGGGGGATCCCGGTATAGTAAGTGAGAATAATTGCATTAATTTTTAGCCGCGTACAGCCTCTTTCCTCGGGTCTATGTCCTAAAAAATTGCAATTACAAATCCCAAAGAATCTTGAGATTTGAGTGTAACTTTCATCACATTAGCCTGTTCGTTCCCCTATCCCCAAATTCTTATGCCCCTGGTTCATTCCTCCTCCCTCAACTCACCCCTCACCCTGTCGCTTTTGAGATCGCCTAAGCTGCAGTTTCAGCGCAAAAAACTGTTAACGCTCCGTCCCGACTGTCTCTGGGAAATCGAAACAGGATATGTGCGTTCTGTAACTTGGACTGGATCTGGAGAAGTCACAACCCTTGGAATTTGGGGAGCAGGTGACATGATTGGGAAACCGCTGTCTCGACTCAAGCATTATCAACTCGAATGTCTCACAGACGTGACCGCACAATTAATTCCGACCTCAAACGCGGAAGCCCAAGCAGCATGGATGCGCTACACGAATCAAACCGAAATCATGCTGCAATTCATGCATATTCGATCGACGTCACAGCGATTACTCAAACTGTTGTACTGGCTTGCCGCAAGATTTGGCACCCAGGTCGATCAAGGGTATCTGCTTGATGTACCTCTCACTCATCAATTAATCGCGGAAATGCTTGGCACGACGAGAGTTACGGTAACGCGGATGTTCAATGACTTCGCTCAACAAGGCAAAATTTGTCCGCTGCCCCGACGTAAGCTGTTGATATTATGTGCTGATCTGGGGCGAGAACTGGCTGAATTTGAATTCTGAGATTGAACTGCGTTAGATTGACAGAAGTACAAACGTAGTAGATCCGCTTCGCTGCAGGCAACCATCTCTGAATTCATGAATTTATCTCTCGTTCTCTGGCTCTTGATTGCCCTACCCATTCTCGGCATTGCTATTTATCTGATCACTCCTCGTCGATATCAATCTTCTGATTCGGTCGCAACGTCATATGACGCATGGACAGAAGATGGCATTTTAGAGTTTTACTGGGGCGAACATATTCACCTGGGGCATTATGGCGCACCGCCTCGCCGCAAAGATTTTCTTGTCGCAAAATCTGACTTTGTGCATGAAATGGTGCGCTGGGGTGGATTAGATCAGCTTCCCCCTGGCACAACTGTTCTCGATGTCGGGTGTGGAATCGGGGGCAGTAGCCGAATTCTGGCAAAAGATTATGGATTCGAGGTCACTGGGGTGACGATTAGCCCCCAACAAGTCAAACGCGCTCAAGAATTAACGCCCGCGGGCGTCACCGCACAGTTTCGAGTCGATGATGCGATGGCACTTTCTTATCCCGATGCCAGTTTCGATGTCGTTTGGTCAATTGAAGCAGGACCGCACATGCCAGATAAGGCGATTTTTGCTAGAGAATTAATGCGCGTTCTCAAACCCGGCGGCATTCTGGTTGTCGCCGATTGGAATCAGAGAGACGATCGTCAAATTCCGCTCAATTTTTGGGAGCGCCCGGTGATGCAACAACTTCTCGATCAATGGGCACATCCCGCTTTTTCGAGTATTGAAGGATTTTCTGAACAATTGGCGGCAACCGGATTCGTGGCAGGTGAAGTGATCACCGCAGACTGGACAGAACCGACGCTGCCATCCTGGCTCGATTCGATTTGGCAAGGCATTGCCCGACCCCAAGGCTTAATCAAATTTGGGGCATCAGGCTTGATCAAATCCCTGCGAGAAGTTCCGACCTTGATCCTGATGCGAATTGCTTTTGGCACAGGTCTTTGCCGATTTGGTATGTTTCGCGCTCAACGCAATACTGCGACCTCTGATCGATCGCACAATCTTTCAACAGCGACCGCTCCCCTGTAATTGAAACCGCAAAATAAAACCCCTCGATTGAAGAGGGGTGAAACTCGTTAAACACTTTTAGATGTAATCCAACTCACAAGCAAGGCGATCGAACTTACTCTTCAATTTGAGTTTGTTTTTTGCGCTTCAGCAGCAACGCGCCACCGACCGCGGTCAAGCCCAAAATTGCAGTTGGTTCAGGAACCGAAGCCATGCGGAACGAGTGGTTGTCCGACTCAAAACCGCCGCCCCCGATTTGCGAAATCACAATCCGGTTGAAGTACTGATTCTTCTGGGTAGCGGTGAAATGGACGAAACCATTTCCTTCATTGCCATGTTGGGATGCCCGCACTTCCGCAAGCGGATTCACATCGTTGTAGCCAATCGTCTGAATCAGACGATTGCCATCGAAGAACGAGAACACGTTGCCAGGACTCATTGCGCCCCAGTTGATTCCGAAGTAATCCAAATGGTTGGCTAAATCGATCGTGACATCGTTACCAGCAAATACAGCGAGGTATTTGCTCGTATTTACTTGTCCACTGACACCTGCGGGCGCCCAGACATCAGAACGGACGCTGCTAGACCCATTGTTTTTCTGAAAGCTGTATTTTGCAAATCCCGTCGTCGGCACACTGCCAGAGTTGAAATCTACAGTTTTCGTTCCTGGAAGTTGCAAGTCAGAGTATGCACCTTGATTGGTAACACCGCCCGCTCCAGGAGCACCGTGGGTAATGCTGAAGCTGATCGCTTGAGCCGATCCCGTGTGACTGATAATTGCGATCGCCGACAAAGCCGTAACCGAGAGTAAACCTTTGACAAATTTCATAGACTCGATTTCACGCACTAACTCTATGCGACCATTATTTGTCCGACTCAAGATGGAAGCTTTGAGAGAATGTACTGAAGTTTTGCGAGAACGTGATCTGCCGAGATTTGTAAACCTTGAATTAAGAACCGCGACACAGATCCGTAAAAGTTCTCGGCAGCGAGCATGAATTTTTGAAGACTGTTTCCCCAGTTTTACTGATTTTTTTCAGCAACTTAAAGAAGTTTATGCTGACCTTCATATGAGAATTCGTATCCCCACGAAGCGGGAAAGGTAAACAGTGCAGATAAATTCCGGAAATCTGCGCAGATTTCCAGAGATGGTTTTATAGTGAGAGTCACTGAGGCAAAGTTAGAAGTGCCCAACATTCCCTGAATTGCCCTGGCAAGATTTAAGATTTGACAGCACATCTTGCACAACGTTGCTGGTTAGAATTGGAAAGTGCTTTTACTCGATGTACGCTTTTTCTATTATTGTTGTTTAGCCAATTCAATCCAAGCCTTGCCCGGATCACTTACAAGGCTTATTTCCAGATAATCTATGAATTTTCAACCCACAGAAAAATCTACTTTCTCGCTCACCACTCCACTCTATTATGTGAATGATTCACCGCATATTGGCAGTGCATATCCAACAATTGCGGCGGACGCTTTAGCGCGATTTCAAAGGCTTCGAGGTCGATCCGTGCGATTTGTGACCGGGAGTGATGAACATGGACAGAAGATTCAGCGCACCGCAGAAGCCTTAGGACGCACTCCTAAGGAGCACTGTGATCTGGTCGTTGAAAGCTTCAAAAAGCTGTGGGCGCAGTTAGATGTGAAATACGATCGCTTTATTCGCACCACCGATGAGCCACATGCTGCGATCGTCAAAGAATTTTTTCAGCGAGTGTGGGAAAACGGCGACATTTATCTGAGTCAGCAGAAAGGCTGGTATTGCGTTGCCTGCGAAGAGTTTAAAGAAGAGCGCGACTTGTTAGAGAACAAGCACTGTCCGATCCACGTGAATAAACCAGTGGAATGGCGCGATGAAGAGAACTACTTCTTCAGACTTTCTAAGTATCAAGAGAAATTAGAAAAGCTTTATGCCGAGGTGCCTGAATTTATTCAGCCGGACATTCGGCGCAATGAAGTCCTGAGCTTTGTCAGTCAAGGCTTGCGGGATTTCTCAATTTCTCGCGTTAATTTTGATTGGGGTTTTCCGGTTCCGAATGATCCGAACCATACAATATATGTATGGTTCGATGCGCTACTCGGTTACATCACAGCATTATTGGAGCCGGATCAAGCGCCAACTTTAGAAAATGCCATTTCTGAGTGGTATCCCTTCAACGTTCACATCATTGGCAAAGATATTCTGCGCTTTCATGCGGTCTATTTTCCAGCCATGCTCATGTCTGCCGGATTGCCACTGCCCGATCGAATCTTTGGTCACGGATTCTTGGTGCAAGATGGTGTCAAGATGGGCAAGAGCGCGGGGAATGCGATTGATCCGGTCGCTTTGGTTGAGCGCTACGGAGTCGATGCCTTTCGATACTATTTTCTAAAAGGTATCGAATTCGGACGCGATGGAGTCTTTGATGAAGTTCGCTTTGTCGATTTGTGCAACGCCGACCTGGCGGATAACTTCGGAAACTTACTCAATCGCGCTTTGGGACTGATTCACAAAAACAGTGGGGGAGTGGTTCCTGAGGCGGAGATTGCGATCGATCATCCTTTGCGATCGATTGCAGAAGGATTAGAAGACCGAGTTGCACAAGCTTACGAAGCCTTGAGGTTTGATACAGCCTGTGAAGAAACCTTAACTCTTTTACGAGCAGGTAACAAATATATCAATGAACAAGCTCCTTGGTCATTGTACAAACAGGGGAAACCCCAAGAAGCAGAGCAAGTTCTTTATGCAGTATTGGAATCAGTCAGGCTTGCAGCGTATTTGCTCGCCCCTATTGTTCCACACACGAGTACTGCGGTTTATCAACAATTAGGTTTTAGTATTGATTTTAATAACAGTAGCTTAATTGATGTGTCAACCTCCTTCCCCAATCAAGCAAGATGGGGAATACTTCGAGCTAAACAACAACTTCAGAAACCTCAACCTGTCTTTCAAAAACTTGAACTTCCGATTGAAGGTTCATCTTAGTTTTCTAAGTCTCTGTTGAATGTCGCTTCTTTATTTCGTTCAAAACCTTTCATAAAAAATTGAGGATATCAATTGTGTTGAATCATCTGAATCATGAGCCGGAGACGGTATTTTCTCCGGAGCAAGTCCTAGAAAATCGCGGGAGAGTTGCCATTTTCATTGATGGCTCAAATTTGTTCTATGCAGCCCTTCAGCTTGGCATTGAGATTGACTACACTAAGCTGCTGGTGCGCTTAACTTCTGGATCAAGATTGCTGCGATCGTTTTTCTATACTGGGGTCGATCGTACCAACGAGAAACAGCAGGGGTTTCTCTTGTGGATGCGACGCAATGGGTATCGCGTCATTTCTAAAGATTTAGTACAATTGCCAGACGGCTCGAAAAAGGCAAACTTAGATGTCGAGATTGCTGTCGATATGATGTCACTGGCAGGGTCTTATGATACTGCTGTCTTAGTCAGTGGCGATGGGGATTTGGCATATGCAGTGAACGCTGTCAGCTATCGTGGAGTGCGAGTTGAGGTTGTGAGCTTACGATCGATGACCAGCGATAGTTTGATTAATGTTGCGGATCGCTATATTGATCTCGACAATATTAAAGAGGATATCCAGAAAACACCGCGCAGCTACACGTATCGTCCGCTGTCAGGAATTGGCTTGATGGATGAACACGACGATCAACATTCATCCTAAAGTTAAGTGATAATTTGGGGAGCAGAATCGAGATTGATTCGTCTAAATTCTCGATCGCTCCCCAGATTTTTTACTTGAGGGCTTGTATTTTGCGTCGTTTTATTCTTTTGAATCTAGCGTTAATCACACTTTTAATGAGCACGACTGCCTGCGGAAATCGTAATCGAGCGGCAGAGCGTTTGGCAGAGGGAACCAAAGAGGCTCAGAAGTTTGATAGTAATCTGACCTTTAAGAATATTACGTTGGAGCAGGCGAACGAGAAAGGACAACTTTTGTGGAAAGTGAATGCCGAGGAAGCCGTTTACGCGAAGGATAAGAAGACGGCAACCATTCAGAAACCCAGAGGTGAGCTTTTTCAAGATGGGCAAACCGTTTTTAAGATTGAAGCAGCGCGCAGTGAAATCAAGGAAGATGGAAAATCGATCTTGATGCGAGGACAAATCACGGCGACCGATGTTCGAGATGGCTCTGTCCTAAAAGGCAAGGAATTAGAGTGGAAGCCTGCTGAAGATGTGTTGATCATTCGGGACGGCTTTACAGGAGATCACAAACAGGTGCAGTTAGCCGCCAAAGAAGGAAGATTTCTCACTCGGGCGCGTCGCGTGGATGTCATGGGGCAGATTGTCGCTCAGGTGAAAGAGCCGACGATGCAAATGCGGGGAGAAAAACTGAGTTGGGAGATTCAGAATCAGAAATTGAAGAGCGATCGCCCTCTGCAAGTCGATCGCTATGAAAATAAACAGCTCACGGATCAAGGCAGCGCCGAACAAACCGAAGTCGATCTCAAAGCGAAAGTCGTGAATCTGCGTCAGAATGCTCGGATTGCACTCAAACAGTCTGGCACTCAGATTACGGGCAATGCTTTGAATTGGAACATTGATCAAAAAACTTTGGTGGCAAGTGAGCCTGTAACGATCGTCAATTCGGCTCAACAAGTCAGATTGACCGCGAACCAAGCAGAGATGCAAATCGATCAGCAAGTGGCAACCTTAACGGGCAATGTGCAAGGGGTCGGGGAGAAAAATGGATCGCGGTTGAGCGCCAATCGAGTCGTGTGGTATCTGATCACGCAGCAATTTCAAGCCAATGGCAATGTGAGCTATCAACAGAGCAATCCGCCCTTTAGCATTGCAGGTCCGCAAGCATCTGGAAAACTCGATGATCAGCAGGTTGCAGTTCAAGGGAGCCAAGAAGGGCGAGTCGAACTGCAAATTACACCTCAGGGAGCAGGGCGATAAGGGTTAGGGCGATAATTTTCCAAAATTGCAAAACTCCGAGCTTTTGACAAACTCGGAGTTTTTTGGGCGAAGCATCTGTTGCGATCAAAAATCAATTTGGTATTAGGATGCTAATCACAGCGATCGCATAAGTAGCAAATCCATCGCTCCCCATTTTTTCGTCAGCTAAATTTACCGGTTGTCGCTGCAATCAAGAAAGCAGCATACGTCAGGATATAGCCGACCGTAAAGTGAACTAAGCCAACCAGCCAACCTTGAACGATCGATAAAGCAACAGGTTTATCTTTGAATCGAACTAAATTTGCCAGCGGTGTGCGTTCATGTGCCCAGACTAATGTTTCAATCAGCTCTTGCCAATAGCCACGCCAGCTAATCAAAAACATAAAGCCAGTTGCCCACACTAAATGACCAAACAGGAACATCCAAGCCCAAACAGACAAATTACTCGTTCCGTAAACGTTATAACCATTGATCAGCGGAGCCGAGTACTGCCAGAGATAATCGCGCAGCCAACCCATCAGATAAGTTGAGCTTTCATTAAACTGTGCGACATTGCCTGACCAGATCGCTAAATGTTTCCAGTGCCAGTAGAAAGTCACCCAGCCGATCGTGTTCAACATCCAGAAAGTTGCTAAGTAGAAAGACTGTTCCCAAGAAGCAATCTGACAAGTACCACCGCGTCCAGGACCATCGCAGGGGAAGTTAAAGCCAAAATCTTTCTTGTCTGGCATTAGCTTACTTCCACGAGCATCGAGCGCACCTTTCAGACAGATGAGCGTCGTCACATGTAATCCTAATGCGATCGCATGATGCACTAAGAAGTCACCCGGTCCAATCGTTAAGAACAACGAATTTGTCCCACTGTTGATCGCATCGAGCCAACCGGGTAACCAGACATTACCGTGATTCGGCCAAGCCGTCGTTGCCAAGCTATCCGCGTTCGACAGTAACGTATTGAAACCATACAGCGCTTTACCATGAGACGCTTGAATCCACTGAGCAAACACAGGCTCAATCAGAATCTGCTTTTCTGGTACACCAAAGGCAACCTGTACATCATTGTGAACATACAGCCCTAAGGTATGAAAACCAAGGAACAAAGAAACCCAACTCAAATGCGAAATGATCGCTTCTTTATGACCTAGTAATCGAGCTAGTACATTATTTTGATTGTTGTCTGGATCATAGTCACGAACCCAGAAGATTGCACCATGAGCAAATGCACCGATGAGAAAGAACCCTGCTAGATACTGATGGTGTGTATACAGTGCTGCCTGCGTCGTGAAGTCTTTGGAGATAAACGCATAGGGTGGCATTGCATACATATGCTGTGCGACCACAGATAGCGCTGTTCCTAAAGCAGCTAAATGGATTCCAAGCTGAAAATGCAGCGAATTATTGTAAGTATCGTACAGTCCTTGGTGTGGAAGGTTTCCTTGTCCTTGAATTCCTTTGCCGCGAGCATTGAGAATGTCCTTAATGCTATGACCAATGCCAAAATTTGTGCGGTACATATGCCCCGCAATAATAAAGATAACGGCGATCGCTAAATGATGATGCGCCATATCGGTCAGCCACAGCGATTCGGTTTGAGGATGAAAACCTCCGAGAAATGTGAGAATTGCAGTTCCCGCACCGTCCGAGCTATTAAAAATATGCTCTGCTGTATCTGGATCTTGAGCATACACGCCCCAGTCTCCAGTAAAGAAGGGTCTAAGACCAGCCGGGTGCGGCAGGGTTGTGAGGAAGTTGTCCCAACCCACATGCTGACCGCGAGATTCAGGGATAGCAACGTGAATGAGATGTCCTGCCCAAGCGAGAGAACTGACACCAAATAAGCCAGCTAAATGGTGATTTAGGCGAGATTCCGCATTTTTGAACCAAGCTAGGCTCGGGCGAAATTTCGGTTGCAGGTGCAGCCATCCTGCAAATAAAAACAGTGCTGCTAGCAAAAGTAGAAAAATAGATCCCTGATAGAGATCCGCATTGGTTCTCATACCGATCGTATACCACCAGTGATACACGCCGGAGTAGGCGATGTTGACTGGATAGCTCGCTCCACCTTGGCTAAACGCTTCGACCGCAGGTTTACCAAATTGAGGATCCCAAATCGCGTGAGCAATGGGGCGAAGATGGATCGGGTCTTTGATCCACTGAGGAAAGTTGCCCTGCCAAGCAACGTGGAACAACAGACTAGATGCCCAGAGGAAAATGATTGCAACATGACCAAAATGAGTCGCAAATATCTTTTGATATAGCTTCTCCTCAGTCATGCCATCATGCGTTTCAAAATCGTGCGCGCTCGCAATTCCATACCAGATGCGGCGTGTCGTTGGATCTTGCGCAATGTCTTGGCTAAACTTTGGAAATTTTGTTGCCATAGTTTCTACCTACTCTTATGGGATGAGTAAAGTCGGAGTAGTATTAGCTGATCAATTTAGCGGTGGTGCTATCTAAATTGGTATGTCTATGGGGGGAACTTTCGTTAAATCTAGATTGTGTTAGCAAATACAATTTTGCACGAAAAAGCTTCTAGATTTCCGGGAGGGAAGGCTCTAGAAGCGGCTACGGCAACTAAGTATTAGCTTTGAGCTTAGTGGCTTGCACAGCGATCGCATTCTACTGATAGACGGAGATCTGTGTAAAACCTGGATGTAGCCAGGATATCAATCTCGATAGTTTTTTTATGTTGCTGCTCGTAGGATGATGTGATTGCTCGAATCATACTGAATCGTACCTTCTTCTTGAAGTCGATTGAGCAATCGAGTGATAGTTACCCGTGTCGTCGAACAAGCATTCGCGATATCTTGGTGAGTCAATCTAGCTTTGAGCCGAATCCCCTCGCTAGTAGGCTCACCAATCTCTTGAGCGAATAGGGTGAGCAGTCCAATCAAGCGATCGCTGACGCGAAGCTGTCCATGCAGCGTGAGTAGCCGTTCCGTTTGCTGTAATCGTTGGGTAATCAGCGGAACAAGCGCTTGTGCTAAAGTTGCAGACTGACCCAATTCCAAGAGAGAAACAGAGACAAGCTTCACTTCTGATGAAAGAGCCATAGCTTGATAGATAGGGAGACTGGTTAAACTTTTTCCAAAGACCATTCTTTCTGCGACAATGCCTACTAAAACTTCTTCTCCGGTCTCTGTAAAACTACAAAGCTTAACAACTCCCTGTGTGACTAACCAAATCGATTGGGCTGCCAGAGGAATAATTTCACCGCGATTGTATTGAAGCAGCGATCGCGGTTCAAAATTTGTTGGACTGAGTGCATCGGTCGTTGCTTCCGGCTCACAGTTTCGCTGCTCACTGATGATCCAACGTAGCGCCAAGAGCTTTCCTTGAGCGCGAATTGTATCTACAGTAATTCGCGCATCAAACTGCTGATGTGCATTATATTGAAGCTTGGCTGAGAATTGAACATGATCGCACCCTACAACATCGGTTAGCGCAGTGCGAAATCGATGGCGATCCTCTAGTGCAATGAGAACTGAAAACGGTTTATCAATTAGATGTTGCGATCGTCGATTTAGCAATGCTGCGGCTGCTAAATTAACATCTTGAATTTTGCCTTGAATATCAGTAACAAGATAGCAGTCAGGTGCAAATTCAAATAGATTTTGATATCGTAAGCGCTCAGCATAAATGTCATGATAGTTGCTGTCCAAGACTTCACTCTGACGATTTAATTCTTCGACAGCAACTTCAAGTTCTTCTGAGACAACGCCTAGTTCCTTTAAGGCGATCGAGAAAAAATCACCCGTTGGAGTCTGTTTCGAGTTTTTATATAGATCAAGAATCTTCACGTTCATTGTTTGAATTTGCTGACTTAACAAATTCCCTGTCTTCATGCGAATTCTCTCCTCCTAGCGTGAATATAAAACAGCATATCTAACGATTGCAGGAGCGCCTATTCACCATAATGTAGATGTCTGAAGCGTTTACGTTGCCTAGATCACATTCATTGTTGTGATGACCAATACCAGAAAAGTTTACATTCCCGCTGAAATAGGCTAGAGTTCCCGCAATCCGAAATATCATGCGAATTGAGTCTCGCTTAAGCGTAATACTTATCCTTGATCTTTAGCTCTCCCCACGAACTGTTCTAGGGATTTGTGTGTCTGAGGCAACGCAGTACGGTATGATGTGCCGCATGTTTCGGTGGCATTTTTGACAAGCAATTTGCGGGAGGAGAAAATGACTTATACGATCGCAATGACCAACATGAAGGGCGGCGTGGGCAAAACCACGATGTCTGTGAATTTGGCGACTTGTTTAGCAAAGTTTCACCAGAAGCGGGTGTTGCTCGTCGATTTGGATACGCAGATCAGCGCGACCTTGAGTTTGATGACTCCTGCCGATTTTGCCAAGCTACGGAATGATAAGCGTACCTTGAGGCATTTAATTCATCGTGCGATTCTGTCTGATCCGAAACTCCCCCAAATCGTTCCCGATGCCATCCACAAGTATGTGTGTCAAGTAAAAGGGTTTGATCTTTTGCCAGGAGATATTGATCTCTATGATGAGTTTTTAGTCTCTCAAATGTTGCACAAAACGGCCGTGCAGAAAGGTCAAGCAGATTTTGAGCAAGTCTGGAATGAATTTGAAAAGAATCTGATTCGGCAAGTACTAGACCCGATCGCGAAAGATTACGATTTGATCATTCTCGATTGTGCGCCGGGATATAACTTGATTACTCGGAGTGCATTACTCGCGAGTAATTTTTATCTGATTCCAGCCAAGCCAGAACCTCTTTCTCTGATTGGAATTCAACTTCTAGAACGTCGGCTTGCTAAGCTCAAAGAAACTCACAAAACGGATACTGAGCAAGTGGAATTAGAACTGCTCGGCATTGCCTTTTCGCTCTCTGGCAATCTATTGACGAGTCGCTATCACGGACAGGTGATGAAGCGATTGAATGAAGATTTTAGTGAGGCGAAGCTGTTTAAAACGCGAATTCCATCCGATGTTAATGTCTCGAAAGCGATCGATAGTTTTACTCCGGTTGTCCTCAATAATCCAGGAACTTCAGGATCAAGAGCCTTTGCAATGTTAGCTCAAGAATTGCTCCAAAAGCTCTCGCTTCTGACTCGCACAAGTCAGGCAGCGTCGAAAAATCTCTCGTTAGCAGCTTTAGACTAAGCAAACTGGCAAACCGCTAGACAAAGCTTAATTCGTTCAATCGATTTCCTCTAGCTTAGGTGCTCCCACTCAATTCATTGCCGCAGATGTGGGAGCTGAAGCCAGAATTTTATCTTGATTGCTGAGCGAGGTGAGGCATGGGATTACGACTGGAGCAGATTGTACCGTGGGGTCGATCGCTGACTGAATATATTCAGATGTTTGATCTTTCTGAAACCGATCTTCAGAGCAACATTCTAGACTGTGGCGGTGGGCCTGCAAGTTTCAATGCAGAACTGACTCAGCAGGGGCATTCGGTTATTTCCTGTGATCCGATTTATCAATTCTCAGTGGCAGAAATTCAGCAGCGAATCGATGAAACTTATGATGTCGTTCTGAGCAAGGTTGAGGCAACGCGAGACAATTTTATTTGGAAGACGTTTCGATCGCCGAAAGAAATGGGACAGTCTCGGATGAATTCGATGCAGAATTTTCTCCAAGACTTTCCGATTGGATTTCAGCAAGGACGCTATCAAACCTGCGAATTACCGAATCTGCCTTTTGCATCGAAACAGTTTAATTTAGCGTTGTGTTCTCATTTACTGTTTCTATACTCTGACCAGTTGTCACTAGAATTTCATTTAGCCTCTATTTTAGAAATGTGCCGTCTATCTGCTGATGTGAGAGTTTTTCCACTTCTACTGAATATGACGGGTGAAATGTCTCCATTTGTTGATCCCATCATTCAAGCATTGCAAGCTCAAGGCTACTCTGCCACAATTCAGCAAGTGCCTTATGAATTTCAGCGCGGTGGCAATCAAATGCTACGGGTTAGAACGTTGTAGAAATCGCTTGGACTGGACAAGTGGGAATACATTGCTCACAGACGATACAGCGCGATCGTGTAAAGGTCAATCGAAACGTCTGTGGATCGAGCGTTAATGCCTCTGTCGGGCAAACTCCCGTACACAGTCCGCAATGTACACAGATATCTTCATCGATCGTAATTTCGCGACTGGCAAATGAGACGTGAATATCCTGCGATCGCATCCAATCGATCGAGGCATCGAGTTGATCAATATCTCCTGACAATTCGACCACTAATTTACCCACTTGATTCGGCGCAACCTGAGCGCGAATAATATTCGCTGCCACATTGAAATCTTTAGCTAATCGATAGGTCACGGGCATTTGCACAGACCGTTTCGGAAACGTTAGGGTGACTCGTTTTTTCACAGTTCGATCTCCAGGTTGCTTCACTGAAATTATATGAATTTTTTGTAAAGCGCTCCGTACAATCCCGGAATTCCGGCAGAATAATTAAGGCACCGTGTCTACCAACACTTTAACTTTATACAACCTTCACGCTCTGTCTATTTTTTATCCGATTCGATTTCCGAATCTCTTGAGCTTCATCAGGGGCAGCCTATCGTCCACCTCACATGGAGTACGTTGAAATGGCTACCTCGCTTCAGAAAGGCGGATTTGCCCTGTTTCTCACGGCGGCTGCAAGTTTAAGCACGATCGCACCTGCCCATGCCGCGATTGTCACGGTCAATAATTCTGGTAATTGGATCAATGGAACAGATACCCTAGCCAATTTAGGACTCAATCTCGTTTCAATCCCAAATGGTGCAGAGGCCTTTGGAGTTTATTTAGACAAGATCAGTTCACCACTCGGTGACATTGAATTTAGCCCCAGTGTTGTTAAGCGACCCATCGGCCCCAATCAAGCAACAGATTGGCTCACTTGGAGTAATGGCTATCAGGGCGAAGTTTATGCGGCCTATAACACCACAACGCTCAACCTGAAGTTACCCAATCTCATCGCGTTTGATTTTTATGCTGAGCCGAACGTATTGGATTCGTTTACGATTTCTGCGATCGCCCAAAGCGGGGTCGTTTCTGATGTCCTAGCTCAGTCGATCAATGGCAACGCAGGGGCACAGTATTTCGGCTTTTACTCCGATGATCCGCTTGATCCAATTCAGTCGATTCAGATTAGTGCTCCGGAGACAGCAAATGGATTTGCGATCGCACAGATGCGAGGTGCGAGAGCTTCCTCAGCCACGGTTCCTTCTCCCGCTCTCCTTCCTGGAATGATTGTCATGGGCTTAGGGATGTGGCGAAAATATCGGTCAAAATCCGATTTAGGCTAGTACTCGCCGAAAGTATTACTCCAGCCAAAAATATCAGCGGGCGCGCGCATGAATGCAATGTCACATCTCATGCTTAAGTCGAACTAGGTTCGGGCATTCTAGGCATTAAGAGAAGCGCCCCGCTGAGTTTTCATATGTTCCGAATCCTAGTGATTGACGATGATCAATTAATCCGTAAACTTCTAAAAAAACTTCTGCAAAATCAAGGTTATGAAGTCTTTGAGGCAACCAGTGGAGAAGAAGGGTTAACACTCATTTCCTCGATTTGTCCTGCACTGATTCTCTGCAACTGGGATTTACCCGGAATTGATGGGGTTTCAGTCTGTCGAGCCTTAAAAGCTGATCCAAATTGGTCGGATATTTATGTTGTTCTACTCAATGCTCAGCCATCAGCAGAACATCACATTAAAGCTCTCGATCAAGGAGCCAATGATTTTCTCTCAAAGCCGTTCCAGATCAGTGAACTCAGTGCTAGATTACGCGCAGGGCTGCGCGTTTACCAGGCATTTCAAGAACAGCGGAGACTCACTCAAGCATTAAAAGTTCAGCAAGAGCGCTTAGAGTCAGAAATTGCTGAAGCAGCGGACTATGTGCGATCGCTCTTACCCACGCCGATGAATGATAAGGTCATGACGCGATCGCAGTTTCTTCCGTCTCGACAGCTTGGCGGAGACTGCTTTGACTATCATTGGCTCGATGCTGATTTTCTAGCAATGTACTTACTGGATGTCTCTGGACATGGCTTAGGAGCCGCATTGGTGTCTGTGTCGATCCAGAATATTCTCCGCGCTCAAATCTTACCTGGAACTAACTTCTATCAACCCGGATTAGTGCTGACTGCCTTAAACGAAGCTTTTGCTTCCGGGCAGGCAGACAATTGGGACGCTGACACACCGGAGCGCTATTTCACAATCTGGTATGGAGTCTACAACTATTCCAAGCAACTTCTGATGTACGCGAGTGCAGGGCATCCTCCTGCACTGGTGCTGTCTGGGCAATCTCCTCATCATCAAGTACATCGTCTCAGAACACCCGGAACTCCGATCGGGATGTTTCCAGACACTAAGTACAAAACTCAATTCTTCAGAGTAGAGCAAGAAAGTACTCTCTACCTTTTTAGTGATGGCATCTATGAATTCATGCAGCCGAATGGCGAAATCTGGAATCTCAATAGCTTTATTGATGTCGTGAATCAGTGTCACCGCTCAGACTCGATCGATAACTCAGAAGCTATCATTCAGACGGTTCAAGATCTCACAGGAAGCAAAGATTTTGATGATGATTGCTCGTTGCTTCAGATCAAATTGAAGTAACGCAAGAACTCCAAGTTTTTGAAGCCTCTGGAGTTCTATATCAGATTGGGGAATAGTTTGCTTTGGCTTGGTAAAACGCTTCTTGATTGGGAAAAATTTCAAAGAACTGAGCCACATCTGCTAAGTCCAGCAGCATCTTGACCTCTTGTCGAATGGAGCAGAGTGAAACGGTTCCATCTGCTCCATTCACAAGCTTCAGGATACTGACCAGCACTCCCAATCCAGCACTATCCATAAAAGTCACTTGCTCAAAATCGATCAACACCTCGACCGTGCCTGCTTCAATCAGATCAGCGATTTCTTGTCTAAACTGTTTTGCCTGAGTGTGACTCAGAATGCCACTGAGTTGAATAACTTTGACAGGTAAACTCATAATGATGACTAACTCACTGAATAGGTGATGGATCAGATAGGAAAAACCTAGATCATATAGCCCTGATCGCTGAAGAAGCTGCTTATGTAAAATTTCAGATTTTTACTGCCGCGTACGGAGACGGATTTGATTGCGATTCCGTAATTTCAACCTATATCGATCGAGAAAATAGCCACTATCTTTTAGGTGTAAATTCAGAGATCTATTTGAAAACCTTAAAGAATGCTCAAGCTGAGAACCTCGCAATGATGAAAAACACGTTCTCGCCTGCTTCTTGGAACGTTATTAACGTGAGTTTAGTCACGGGATGACTGCTATCTGGATTGCTACTCTATCCTTTGAAAGCTTGGAGTTTACCGATCTCTTGGCGATCGCATTAAACTTTCGATTCCAGAAGGCGATTGATTTAATGGAACTTACGAAGCTAATTTAGACAGAACTTTAAAGGAGTGTGCGATTCCACAAGCATATGGATGATCCCCAAATTGAACTCGCGATCGCGCACGATTTGGGGTCGCACAAGCGAGAGAAATATCTAGAGTGTTATCGATTCGCTCAACACAGGCACTCTGTTATCAGTTGAGTGTCGATTTTCAAACGGTTTCATCTAATCGGGTGCATCGTCGATTTTCTAGATCCGTCGCCTATTCAATGACAGGCATGATTCGATCATCGTTTTTGCGACACGGATGATCGGTTAGCGAGGCAGGATTTCTGGCTTGACTTGCCATGTTGCTGTCCCCTAATCGTCGCCTAATCTCTGAGGTCAATATGGTTCAACAGCGCTCTCCTATTGAATTTGTCGTCACCCAAACAGATAGTACGTATCTGATTAAACTTCCGTCCATGCTCACTGTTGTCGAAGCAGTTGCTTTCCGGACAAAATGTCGGGAATTGATCGAAGCCCATCCAACTGTCACAAAGCTGATTCTTGATTTTGCGCAGACGACTTTCATTGATAGTAGCGCGATCGGTGCTTTAGTGATGTGCCTTAAAGCAACGAAAAGCCGTCAGATTGAGATGGCACTTTGGAGCGTTCGACCTGAGATTTTAGCAATTCTCGCTTTAGCGGATCTCGATCGACAATTTACTATCGAGCCTGGAACTGCTCCTTTAGACCCTGTTCTGATTCAGCCTGCGGTCGAATCGACACATCCATCCATTCAGTCTCGTACCAAACGACTTATTGATATTGCTGGAGCATTAGTTGGGCTGACCATTACAGCGCTTGTGTTTGTGCCGATTGCGATCGCGATTAAGCTAGATAGTCCGGGTTCGGTTTTATTTTCTCAAACTCGCTGTGGACATTTGGGACGGCACTTTCGCGTTTGGAAGTTTCGTTCAATGGTCACTGACGCAGAACAATTAAAATCTCAAGTTCAAAATGAGAATGAAGGCGCATTTTTCAAGAATGCGAAAGATCCGAGAATTACTAAGGTCGGACAGTTTTTGCGAAAAACAAGCTTAGATGAGCTACCGCAGTTCTGGAATGTGTTGCGGGGTGAAATGAGTCTAGTAGGGACTCGTCCACCCTTACCCGAAGAGGTTGAGCGGTATGAAATTCCAAATTGGCAGCGCCTTGATGTGAAACCGGGAATTACAGGTGAGTGGCAGGTGCATGGTCGATCGCAGATCCGCAACTTTGAGGAGGTAATTCAGCTTGATCTACGCTATCAGCAACGCTGGAGCTTGAAATATGATTTACAACTGATCTTGAAAACAGTAGCTGTTCTACTAAAGAAAGGCAGTGCATTTTAATCTTGAACAGGTATCAGCTATGACGCATTTAAAGACGATGGGGGGTGCGATTTACTTTGATCGATTGATGATGCAAAGCGATTTAACTGCGATTGCTCAAATTCTCCGCTGGTTTGAACAATTCCGACGACCGCCGCTTTCTCAAGCAGCTTGGCTGCAAGGTCAGATTGCTTTAGTTGAAGGCTTTACGAATGCGGTGCGTCATGCCCATACTGCTCTGCCGCTCCATACGCTCATTCAACTAGAAGCCGGGTTGTATCCGGATCACTTGGAGATTCGGATTTGGGATCAAGGTTCACCATTTGATCTAGAAGACCTGCTCGATCAAGTTGAACAAGAGTATCCGAATCCTTTAGAGCATAGCGAGCATTGGGGCGGGACTTTGTTCAAGAAGCTGCGCGATCAGCATCAATGGGAGATTGAATACCACTGCGTCCGAGAAAGAGTGAACTGTCTCTGCTTAGTCAAAAAATGCGACAATAGCTAGGATTCGTTGCAAGGTTAAGACAGTATGGTGAGCGAAGTTAGAACGATCGCAGGTGGCGGTATTCCATTGGTAGGCAATGATATTGATACCGATCGCATTATTCCGGCTCGTTTTTTGCGCTGTGTGACGTTTGATGGATTGGGAGCGCAAGTTTTTGCGGACGATCGTAAACAGTTAAATGGTCAGCACCCGTTTGATTTGCCGCAATATCAAGGTGCAAAAGTTTTAGTGGTCAATGGCAATTTCGGTTGCGGATCGAGCCGAGAACATGCTCCCCAAGCGATCGCAAAGTGGGGAATTAGCGCGATCGTGGGTGAGAGCTTTGCCGAAATCTTTTTTGGCAATTGCGTCGCGATCGGGATTCCTTGTGTGACGGCTGAGCCGAGTGTCACTAGCCAGCTTCAAGCCTTGTTAGCAGAGAATCCACAGCTTCAGGTGACGGTAGATTTGGATCAGATGCAGGTGCGATGCGGTGAGTTTACAGGCGCGATTTCGATGCCAGAAGGAGCACGACAAATGCTGACTTGTGGAACTTGGGATGCGTGTGGGCAGTTAGTCGCACAGGCAGAACAGATTCGGGCAACAGCGGCAAATTTGCCTTATGTCGCTTGGGGACAGGCGAGCTAGCAGAAGATAAGATTTAGCCTAACGAATCGGGTTCGTTAGGCTAATCGTCAAGGGTTAAACGTGTAAAAGGCGCTCTACGCCTCAATTGCAACTTTATTCTGCGAGAGTTCAGTTTCTCGGCTGAGTGCCGCTTGCACAAATCCCTTAAACAACGGATGAGGGCTACTTGGACGAGATTGAAACTCTGGATGGAACTGCGTGGCAATAAAGAATGGATGCCCTGGAAGCTCAATGATCTCAACCAATCGACCATCCGGCGAAGTTCCACTCACCACATAACCAGACTCTAAAAATAGATTCCGGTACGCATTGTTAAATTCATAGCGATGCCGATGCCGTTCGTAGATCACTTCTTCTCCATACAGCGCCAACGTGAGCGTATTCGGAGTCAAACGACAGGGATACAGCCCTAACCGCATGGTTCCACCCAAATCGACTACATCTTGCTGCTCAGGCAGTAAGTTAATGACGGCGTTCTTCGCCTCTGGAACAAACTCTGCACTATGAGCATTTTCCAAACGAGCTACATTTCGCGCCCATTCGATCACCGAACATTGCATTCCTAGACACAAGCCTAAGAACGGAATCTGATGCTCACGGGCATACGCGATCGCGGCAATTTTTCCATCGACCCCGCGAATTCCAAATCCGCCGGGAACCACGATGCCATCGACATCCGCGAGATAGTGTGCGGCTCCTTTTTCTTCGATTTCTTCTGAATTGATCCAGCGAAGATTCAGCGCGCTTCCGGTCGCAATTCCAGCATGTTTGAGGGCTTCGACAACCGAGAGATACGCATCTGATAAGCGCACATATTTCCCAACGATCGCAATTTCCAGCGTTTGAGTTGGTTGATACAGCCGCTCAACGAGGGTCTGCCATTGGCTGAGATTGGGCTGACGCTGTTCGAGGTTGAGTAAATCGATCGCTTGAGTTGCGAGTCCTTCTTTTTCCAATCGCAGCGGCACTTCATAAATGCTGCGCGCATCCTGACACGTAATCACGCATTCGACAGGGACATCACAGAATTCTGACATTTTCTCTTTCATGCCAGATGGTACTGCGCGATCGCTGCGGCAAACCAGAATATCGGGCTGAATCCCAATCGATCGCAGTTCTTTGACCGAATGCTGAGTCGGCTTCGTCTTCATTTCACCCGCAGCCGGAATCCAAGGGATCAGCGTGACGTGCATATACATGACGTTTTGCCGTCCTACTTCTTTACGAAACTGGCGAATCGCTTCTAAGAACGGCAGCGATTCAATGTCCCCAACCGTTCCGCCAATTTCAGTGATCACAACATCAGGATTCGTATTTTGAGCGACTCTGAGAATTCGCTCTTTGATCTCATTCGTGATATGGGGAATCACCTGCACCGTGCCACCGTTGTAGTCGCCTCGACGCTCTTTATTAATCACTGCTTGATAAATCGATCCCGTTGTCACGCTATTGAGCCGTGACATTGAGGTATCGGTAAACCGCTCATAGTGACCCAAATCGAGATCCGTTTCTGCGCCATCTTCGGTCACAAATACTTCGCCGTGCTGAAACGGACTCATTGTCCCAGGGTCAACATTGATATAGGGATCAAGCTTGAGAATCGACACTGAGTAATCCCGCGACTTGAGTAATCGTCCGAGACTCGCGGCTACAATCCCTTTCCCAATGCTAGAAACAACGCCACCCGTAACGAATACAAATTTCGTCATAATGCTCTGTGCCGATATCTACCAAAACTTATCCGGTCTATTCTGCCACAACTGCGATCGCCCAGGGGGAGAATATCCGGAGTTTCTCAAGGAATTCGGCAACTGTGAGCTAAACTCTCACGTCAACGAAGGCGGGATGTGATACGGTATGCCTTATTTCGGTTCCAGCAGCAATGAAGCGATTTCTCAGCGCGTTAATGTTAGCCGTCTTGACTGTGATTTTGACGATTTCGATCGCTTGGTCAAAGCCTGCCTTAACTGTGGTGTATCCACCGGGCGAACATGAAACGATCGCAAAACAAATCTTTCTCATCGGTTCGGCTCCCCCTCAAGGAGAAGTGCTTGTCAATGGCAAACGCATTCAGCGTAGTCGTGGAGGACATTTTGCGCCCAGTTTCCCTCTGCAAATGGGCGAGAATCAGTTCTCGGTTCGCTATGGGGAAGAGGAACTTAAAATTAAAGTCACGCGCAAATCGAATCAGCCACCTGCTCCAGTTGGACAATCGTTTGCAGAAGGTTCGCTGACTCCTACGGTCGATGTAGCTCGACTGCCGGGAGAAGCGATTTGTCTCAGCGCGATCGCACCTCCCAATTCGATCGTCAATGTCAAAGTTGCAGATCAGATGTTGCCGTTGGTAGCGCAAAGTGCGATCGCAACATTGCCTGCCAATTCGGGCGTGTTGACCGGGTTAACTGAACCGACCCCAACGCAATCGACTCAGTATGCAGGCTGTGTGACTCCGAAAACGAGCGGAGATTTAGGAAAAGTCACTTATCTGTTGGGAAATGTGAGTCAAGAAGCGCCTGGAAAAATTTCGATCCTCGATCCGGCTCGATTAGAAATCGCAGAAGTAACCGCTGAGCAAGGAACTGCAAGAACCGGAGCCAGTACAGATTTTTCTCGCTTAACGCCCTTGCCGAGAGGAACAAGAGCAACAATTACCGCGCGCGAAGGCGATTGGTTGCGATTGGAGTATGGGGGATGGATTCGATCGAGCGATGTCAAAATCATTCCGGGAGCCACTCCAGTACGATCGCTGATTCGTGGCATCACATCTCGCACTGTGAAAGATTGGACAGAAGTCCGTTTTCCGCTGCAAATTCCTGTACCGATTACGGTTGCTCAAGATCAAAATCGGTTCATTCTGACGCTTTACAACACAACAGCGCAAACCGATACGATTCGATTAAGTACTGATCCCGCGATCGCTCGATTAGATTGGCAACAAGTTGCACCTGAAAAGATCGAATATCGCTTCAATCTCAAATCGAATCAACAGTGGGGTTATAAATTGCGATATGAAGGCACAACATTAGTGTTATCGCTGAAGCACCCGCCACGAATGCGGAAGAATTCGTTGTCTGGTATGAAAATTCTTCTTGATCCAGGACATGGTGGCAGCGAAGATTTAGGTTCAAGAGGGGGAACCGGATATCCAGAGAAAGAAGTTGCCTTAATCACCAGCAAATTGCTGCGCGAGGAATTAGTCAAGCGAGGTGCAAGAGTCGTGATGACTCGTGAGGCAGATATTGATCTCGATTTAGCTCCGCGAGTGAAGCAAATCAATGAGACTGAACCAACGATCGCGCTTTCGATTCATTACAATGCGCTGCCAGATGATGGTGATGCCATCAATACAAAAGGCGTTGCTACCTTCTGGTATCAGCCTCAGGCTCATGATTTAGCCGTATTCTTGCATGACTATCTAGTGAAAAAGCTCGATCGACCTTCTTATGGTGTGTACTGGAACAATCTTGCTCTGACTCGCCCCACCGTCGCGCCGACTGTGCTTTTAGAACTGGGATTTATGATTAATCCCGATGAATTTGAGTGGATCACGAACCCCGTAGAACAAAAGAGACTTGCAGCGACCCTGGCAGATGGAGTAACAGAATGGTTTGCTCAAAGCCAATTGCAGTGATTTTTGTCAAACTGAAGATGAATGATCTACCCTAGATTCACGTGATATTTCTAACCAAGTGTAAGGATGTTGACTAAGCGGGCTGGTTTAATCTTAATTGCCTTGATGAGTTTGCCGATCGTGATATTGGGGGCAGAAAAACTGGAATCGCGCAGACCCAGTGTTGCTTCTGGTTGCCCAGATTGGGTGCTATCGCAAACTGAAACTTCAGAGAATTTGATTCATCCAGAAAAAGTTGTGGTTGAACCTTGGCAGGGGCGACACAATGTTTTTGCCACTTTCAAAATTCCTGAGGGCTACGAAGCGAACCAGTTTTTTGTTGTCACGCTCAAGGGTTCAAATCCTTATTGTGGGACTGTGACCCGATCGACTCCGACCTCCAAAGGCGATCGCAAAGTTTTCGGGCTATTTAGAACTCGAACAACGTTATGGGTCATCTCAAAAGGGCAGTTAAATCAGTTAGAGGAGCCGAGTAACTGGAAGTTAGCGATATTTAAACCTTCCTAAGAAGATGTTTGAAACGTATCGTTCATCGCATTCACCCGCCCCTAGATTTCCAATCCGGGGCGAGCTAGAACGGAGCGAGGAAACGGTTGATACCTTTGAAACATCCTCTAACTTCTGTGCTACCTGGCGCAGCGGCAGCATCTAGTTCTCGATTCGCGATCTTCACTAATTGACTACGATCGCTTGAATCGTAGTCAATGGAACTTGGGCAAAGTACTGTCGATAGAATTGTTCTTCTCGAATCGCAGCGAAAAAAGGTTCAAGCATCAGATTAGAAGCTGCCTGTTCCTTGAAGCTGAAGCTGAAGCCCTGATCTGAATACGTGACATGAAAGCCAAGTGATTCTAAGGTTTGAATTCCAGCTTTTAATGCAATATCACCAATCATCAATCGATCGTACAATTGCTGCCGAGTCGCAGTCTTTCCGGTGCGACTGAGATATTTTGCAATGCCCACGAAGGTTTGCCAGATCTCAGCAGCAGGAAGCAAGGTTGGGGGAGGATAGGCGATCGCTAAAGGGCATTGTTCAGTCAACGCTCGTCTGTACCAGATTTTTAATTCATTCCAACTAGTCGGAACAGTTTTTAGCTCAATTGCTTTTTCTTCAGTGCGTTGAGTTCTCCAATCTAAAAGCCATTGCGTTTGAGCCGGTTTGATTTCTTCGCACGATCGCACTGCAACTAATCGAACTTCGTATCGCTTGCGAAAAGTATTGTTCTCAAGTTCCACAATGGCATCACAGCGTCCGGTTGGAAGTTCATAGGCATAATGCCCCCACCATATGCCCGGAAAGCCTTGTGCGGCTGATTCATCGCAAATCATAAACGGGGTGCGAATGTATTCAACTTTGCGTCCGTAGAGGTCTTGAATTTTGGTATTTCTACCCGCTTGAAACCAGCAGTTTTGAATCAATAATTTTGGAATTGGATTCCCCATTCCGCAAGGTTCAATCAATCGCAGTTCTTTGTAGAGTTCGAGATTGAGTTCGCTCACCGTGACGCAAAGATCCGCTTGAATCGTTGGAGTAGGGGGATCACTTTGTTGGAGTAATCGCTGATTGATTGCTTGGGCAAATAGAGGGAGATTGTCGATCGCTAAACTCAATCCGGCGGCAAATGGATGCCCACCAAAGCGATGTAAGAGATGAGCCTGATCTTTGACGAGTTGATAGAGATCGATTTGATTTGTCGATCGAGCCGAGCCACGAGCAAATTCCTCATCTACTGTTAGTAAAATCGTTGGTTTGCCATATTCTTGAGCAATCTGACCTGCAACTAATCCCAGAACCCCGCCACTCCATTGTTCATCCCACAGCACAATCACACCCGTCGTTGAGAGATCCAGTTGTGCGAGTTTTGCTTTTGCTTGCTGTAAGACATCTTTTTGCAGAGCTTTGCGGCGAGTGTTTGCCAGTTCTGTTTCGTCCGCTAGCTCTTTACAGCGTTGGACATCTTGGCTCGTTAATAGCTCGACACAGAAGTGTGCATCGCCTTGAATCCGGCTGACTGCATTGATTCGAGGCCCTAATCCAAAAGAAATATCAGTGGGTCGATCGCCCGATCGCTTACAGAGTTCTAACAATCTCGTAATGCCTGGACGAGTTGCTGCTTTGGTGGATTGTTTCTGAAGCTGCTCGATGCCTTTTTGCGCGAGATAACGGCAATCGCCTTTGAGTTCGACTAAATCTGCAATCAAGCCGATCGCGACTAAATCGAGTAAATTCTCAATCGGCTTTTCTGGCACATCCGGCAAAGCCTCATACATCGCTTCAACGAGCTTATACGCCACTGCAACGCCAGACAATGAAGCAAAGGGATGGTCTTTTTCGAGCGATCGCGGATTGACGATCGCAATCACAGGCGGACGGGATTCTGGCAATGTGTGATGATCAGTCACGATTACATCAATGCCTAGGCTCTGAGCATATTGAATCTCATCTAAATTTGTACTGCCCGTATCGCACGTCACGATGACCTGAACATGCTGGAGTTGGTCAATTCCGGTCTTAGAGAGTCCATGCGATTCAGTAAAGCGATTGGGAATGTAGTAAAACAGCTTTTGATTCTGGGGAAAGAACTGTCCTAATCCGTCCCACAGTACCGCTGTTGAAGTTACTCCATCTGCATCAAAATCGCCCCAAATTGCGATCGCTTCTTCTCGTTCGATCGCTTGAACTAATCGCTGCACTGCCCACTGCATTTCTTGCCCAAACTCAACCGAACTCATGGGCTGATAATGGGCGGCATTTAGAAATCCGGCTAATTGTTCGATATCTCGAATGCCTCGCTGCCAGAGCAATTGCGGCAAGTAGCGTCCCTCAATTCCTGGAGCCTGCTGCTTCACAGCCTGAACGAATACGTCTGGAATCTCAGCTTGATGAATTTGCCATTGAGGAACGGGATCGGGCATGAGTTATGAGGTAAAGAGATACATGAATACTATAAGATTTTTTATCCAAATTCGGAAGATTTGTTAGCGATCGCAAAAGCATTTAAGTTGCTTTTTGAAGTAACGAATGTAGCCAGTCATTTTCGGCGATCGCGCCTTGAAGCACAGAGCGATCGCGTTGAATACTAGCCAACCCTTGTTCAGCCTTGAGTCGAGCAGATGCTTTTTCACCCTGTGCCAAAAGTAGCGCTGCTTCTGCTCTTAGCAACGTGTAGGGTTCAACAAGCACTGTCTCCTGAATCTTCTCAAACCATTGACGAGCATGGTCAACCCGATGACGAATATGAGCTTCAAAGTAAGTACCTTCTATCAGCAAAGATGCACGAAAAAGCTCAGGATAATACAAATGCATATCAAGGGCTTGATCGAGATAATTGCCAGCTTGTTCATATCCTCCCTGATCTAATGCAACATAATACCCGATTAACAACCCTGAAATATGTTCCACTGATTTGTCAGGCATCGCTAGTACCCACCTAACCAAATCAGGATCAATATCTCGCGGACGAATTCCTTGTCTTAGCCTAGCACTCACACCATAAAGCGCAGCGAATCTCTGACCCTGGGAATTATTTTGAATCAGATTCAACATAATCCGTCCATCTGTATTCCAGTAGCCGAACTTCAAAGGAATCGCATTCAAAATTGCAGCGTGTAAGCTTAGAACAGAAATAAAGGTGATACATCGAATCGTGTCATTATCGCTTACTAACTTTGGAAACAATAATATAGGAAGTGCTCCTACAAAAAATAATAGGAAAGAAGCGACAGGTCCTCCTAATATCATCATGAATAATCGTCTATCCAAGGATTCTAGAGATTTAGAGACAGGAAGTACAAACCCGCCTGCAACTCGACGACGCATTCGACGCAACTTAAAGCCTTTGTTCTGACGGACTAAGATCCATCGACCAACTGCAAAGTACTTGAGATCAAACCCATTTGACAAGGCAAAGAGCAAATGCCCCAATTCATGCACCAAGATTGAGAGAAAGCTATAAACATAAAGAATGATAAGCCCAAGCCAAACAGGAATTAATCTATTACTGGTAGGGGAAATAGACAAAATAACATGCAGCCAAATTCCAAATAGTACAGCCAAGAGAAGAAACGAGAAGACTTGGAATCTCCAAACACTGAAGTTTGGAGGCGTGTCAAGGTTAGACTGTCGTTGGTTTCTCAGCGATTGGGGCGATTGTCGAATGAGGCGACGTAACTCCATTCCACTCATCAAACCATAAACGAATCCTCCGCAGAGTCCTCCAAGTAAAATAGAGATTCCAAGATAGTTTGGTAGAATGCGTGCTACTCCAAACCCCCCGCCAACCAACCCGCTCATCGTCACAAATATCGCATTATTGACTATCCATGCTGATGTCTTCTGTAATTTCTGTCGTAAAACTAGCCATTGACCGCAGCTCAGGAGTAATGGATAGATGAAAAAAACTAAAGGTGCCAGGGAGAGCGCGACCGGGAGGATGAGCAGCAAGGACAATAAAGGAGATAGCACAACAACCCAAATCCACAGTGATGAGATGGGAATGATCTGGCGCAAGACAAGCCATTGAGGTAAACCAACCCAGATTCCAAAAGACAAATAGGCAAGCACACCATAGCTCTTGTAGTCTTGGACTGAGAACAGATCAGCGAACAGAATAGGCAGTGCTAGACCAATTCCATGTCCTAAACTATTAACAAAAATCCATTGCATCCAGAAACTCTGTTTTGAGGTGGGTTCTGTTTGGCTAGAAGATTGAGACATAGGGTGCTCGCTTGTACTAGAAGAGAATTTCAAGAAGCTCAAATGACAGTACGTATTGCTGATAAGCGAATTGCGATACTGCTTACCGCTTCTTTAATTATTGACACTGTGCTAGAACGATGTGACACTGTGCTCTTGCCTCTATAGAGCCAAAGCGATAGTCGTTGGTTTCACGCTAATTTCAGACGCTGCATTTGAAGGTGCTTTAGAAAAACTCGATCGCACTTAACCGCCATTTCGCATCATCCAAACGAAGAAGCTGAGAATTTGCCCAACCGGAGGAAGCAGATAAACGAAAAGGTCGATCGTCACAGTTTGCTGTTCAAGCTTAAGAAACGGCCACTGAAGCCCATGACTCACCGAGGCTTGAATTCGCTGACAACTCATCTCAGAACGCTGAACCCAATTCAAGATCACTCAACTCCGCCGCAACTTGTCGCAATCGCTTCAATCCCGTCAGCGACCCCCAAATCAATCGACTCGCTGCGATCGGCTTTTTTACCATTCATCGTCTAAGCCATCAATACTACTTTGAGTTTTCCATCGTCGATCGCAGTAAACCCATGCCGTCAGCTAAAATCAAACTATGGAATTTGAACTGCTCTATGAATCTACATGTCACTTCCCAATCTTCATCTGACATCACCCTGCACATTCTATTAGAGCAGCAAGCAAATGGTCATTTTTGGGCAACTGTGCCGACTTTGCCGAATTGCTCAGTCGAGCGAGCAACTAAAGAAGAAGCAATGGAAGCCATTCAGCAACTTCTGTTAGAGAGCTTATCCACAGTTGAAGTTCTTCCTGTACAAGTGTCAGACCGTACAAATATCTCATCTACTTCAGCACCCTCCTGGAAACCCTTCCTAGGCCTGTTCAAAGACGATCCTTATTTTGCAGAAATTGCAGATGAGCTTTGGGCAAAGCGCCAAGTTGAGAACGACGATGAAATTGAGATCGATTGGATTGAGCCGAACTGATGAGTCGATGGATTTTAGATACTGAACACGTTTCACTCGCTTTGCAAGAACACCCACTGATCACAGGACGCATTCAGCAATACGATACAGCAGTCGTTACAACTGTCATCACTGCTCAAGAACTTTTTAATGGATGAGTTGTGCGAATAAACGACCCAAACTATATGAAAGAAATGGTTCAGTTGTATGAGCGATTTTCACAGACGTTGAATTTTTTGAAAGGGATTCAGATTCTTAGCTTTGATCAAGCAGCATATTCTGAGTATAAGCAACTTGTTCTCAATCCATCCCTTCGTAAAAAGCGCCTTCAGCAAGACCTGAAAATTGCAGCAGTCGCACTCTCAACGGATGCGATCGTGGTGACTCGAAATCAACGAGACTTCTCGTTAGTGCCCAATTTACGCTTTGAAGATTGGACGATTTGATTTCTGAATTGCCCTTTTCACATCGGCAATTCAGCCGCAATTTGCCGCAATCGCTTCAATGCCGCCAGCGATCCCCGAATCAATCGACTCGCCGCGATCGGCTTTTTCACCATTGCCCTTGCCATCCGCAATCCTTGAATCTTGCCATCGACGATCGCATCACTCAGATCGGGCATATCAAATTGCAAATCATCACTGACCACTCGCAACATCGCAACTGAATATCGCTGTGCGATCGCGAATCCTTCCATATCCACCACATCCGCCTGATACTTCTCGCCTAACGCTCGCTTTTCTGCCACAGAGCAAATTACACGATCGCTGATGAATCCCCGCACAGAGGCAACTCTAAAATGATTTTGCAGTCGTTGGGTCAGTGAGCGATCGCACGCAATCTCTTCTCCTGAGAAGTTGACACAAGAATGATAAAGTGCCAGTTCGCCAATTCCAACTTGAGAGGATAAACTGCCACATAAACCCATGACGAGGAGTGCCGCATGATCTGGAATCAAAGTGCGATCGAGAAAATCAGCAACCGCAATTCCAGCCGGGATTGCAACAACTTGAATCGCATCGCTTGCGCCTTGAGACACAGCCTGATATTCAGCACCTTGGGGGACGAGAATCACCGGAACCATTGAAAAACTGGATGAATTTACTCAAGCAACCTTAACATCCCCTCAACGTTCTTTTTAGCCTTACCTAGTTTATGAATTTGCCCAAACCGACTTCACGGGAGCGTTTCAACATTTCCCGGATCGCGATAGCGATGCCGTGGTTAAGCATCTCCTTCTGGCTGACCATCACAGTCGCCGGATTTTTTGCCCTGAGTTCATTAAAATATGCGCTCTTTCCTGACATCACCTTTCCCGTCGTTGTGGTCAGTGCAGAAGCTCCATTAACGGCAACTTCCGAAACCGAGCGGCAAGTCACACAACAGATCGAACAAGCCATGCAATCGCTGAAAGGCGTGAATGACCTGCGATCTTCAACGTTTCCCAATCAAACGGCTGTCAGCTTATCGTTTGAAGTGGGGACGAGTTTAGACCAAGCGCGTCAAACGGTTGAAGAAACGATGAAATCGGTAACGCTGCCGAAAGAAACTCAATTCAAAGTCATCGCCTTGAATTTGAATGAAACCGCAGCGATCAGCTATGCGATCGAAAGCGATTCGCGAAATCTCCAAGACCTGACTCAACTGACAACCAGCCAGATCGTTCCGCCCTTAGAAAAAATCGCGGGTGTGCTGAAAGTAAATACGCTCGGTGCAGGCGGCAACGAACGTGGAGCAACCTTGACGCGATTTAACGGCAAAGATGCGATCGCGATTCAAGTGGTGAAACGCGGAGATGCAAACACACTCGAAGTCGTAAACACAGTTGAGCAAGAGATTGACACACTGCGAAAAAATCTCAGCAATGTGAAAATTACACTAGCGTCCACGCAAGCTGAATACATTCAGAACGCAACCCATTCAACGATCGAGGCATTGATTGAAGCGATCGCCTTATCGGTGATTGTGATCTATCCATTTCTTCGGAGTTGGCAGGCAACCTTAATTTCAGCCCTTGCCATTCCGATTTCGCTTCTCGGCACTGCGATCGTGATGGCATTTTTTGGATTTAATCTCGAAACCATCACCCTGCTGGCATTGGCGCTTGTGATTGGAAGTGTCGTCGATGATGCGATCGTCGATGTCGAAAACATCAGCCGACATATCGAAGAGGGGGAATCTCCCAGACAAGCAGCCCTCAAAGCAACCAGTGAAGTCGGTTTAACTGTAACCGCTGCCACGTTTACAGCCGTCGCCGTGTTCCTGCCGATTGGATTCATGGAAGGCGTGATTGGGCAGTTCTTTAAACCCTTCGGAATCACAGTTTCAGCCGCGATGATCATGTCGCTGTTAGTCGCACGGACATTATCGCCTGTGATGTCGATTTACATGCTGAGAAAATCAAATCGCCCCAGTTCGGGACGGTTTGACAGAGTTGGGTTTTGGTTTACTGATAACTACCGCAAATTACTCCAGTGGTCATTACGCCATCGAGCGATCGTCGTGGGGATTGCGCTTGCCAGTTTTGCAGCAGGGATTGCCATCATTCCGATGATTCCGCAAGGATTTATTCCGAAGCTCGATCGCGGAGAATTTAACGTTCGATACACGGCTCCCTTACCGAAAATCCCATCTCAAGAAGAGATTGCAGCAACCTTAGCAGCAGGCGGACAGATTCCCCAAATTAATCCATTGCAAGATTCGCTCAATGTTGCAAAACAGCTTGAAGACTCCGTGAGAACTGCTCCTGAGGTTCAAACTGTATTTACAACCGTGGGATCGCGTGAAGGCGAACCGAATAAAGGCTTGATCTACGTCAAGCTAAAACCCGGACACTCTACGCCAACCGCGACGCTTCAGGATCAACTGCGATCGCGCTTGCCGGAAATCTCCGGAGTAACTACCAGCGTTGAAGACATTCCCTTTGTCGAAGCAGGCAGCCAGAAGCCACTGCAAGCCTCTCTTAAAGGGGAAGATTTAGCAACGCTAGAGAAAGCTGGAAACGACTTGAAAAATCGCGTACAGACCATTCCAGGCATTGCAGATGTGACGCTCAGCGGGAGTAGCAATCGCAACGGCATTCAGCAGATCGACAGACGCGATGGACAGCGAGTCGTTTATGTCAGTGCAAACTTGGGTAAAGGTCTATCCTTGGGTGATGCAACCGAAAAATTAGTCAATGAATCTAAAACTGTTTTACCTGCAAATGTCACACTCGACTTAGGGGGAGATTCGGCAAGTAGTCGTGAGATCTTTAACAGTTTTGGTAGAACGTTGGGACTCTCAGCACTCTGTATTGCAGTTGTTCTCGTATTACTGTTCAAAAGCTTGATCGACCCAATCGTCGTTACGCTTTCTCTGCCACTCGCACTCGTTGGCGCAATGCTCGCGCTGCTCATCACTCAAAGCGATTTCGGCATGATCTCGCTGATTGGCTTTGTGTTTCTGCTCGGCATCACGAATAAAAATGCCATCTTGATCGTCGATTACATCAATCAATTGCGGCGACAAGGACTCGATCGCAGTAGTGCAATTCTCGAAGCTGGTCCGATTCGACTGCGACCGATCATGATGACAACTGCATCAACGATTTTAGGTATGGTTCCGATCGCGCTTGGACTTGGTGCCGGATCAGAACTCCGCTCTCCCATGGCAGTTGCGATCGCGGGTGGCTTAGTTACATCCACATTACTCAGTTTGTTCGTTGTACCCGTCGTGTACACTCTGCTCGATGATCTCAAACCTAAAAAACGATGAAAGCATTTGTCACTGGAGGCACAGGCTTTGTCGGCGCAAATCTTGTCCGATTACTGCTGCAACAAGGCTATGAGGTCAAAGCACTTGCCCGCTCAAATGCCCGGTTGGATAACCTCAACGGGTTGGAAATTGAACTCATCTCAGGAGACTTGAACGATCCAGATTTAGCTCGATCGATGCAAGGCTGCGATTGTTTATTTCATGTCGCAGCGCATTACTCCCTGTGGCAACGCGATCGCGATTTGCTTTATCAAAGTAATGTCCTGGGCACGCGCAATGTCCTAGCTGCCGCAAAAGCAGCAGGAATTGGGCGATCGGTTTATACCAGTTCTGTCGCCGCGATCGGTATTGATCCCAGTGGTCAACCGACGACCGAACAGTATCAATCTCCGGTCGAGAAACTGATTGGAGAGTACAAACAATCGAAGTATTGGGCAGAACAAGAAGCCGTCAAAGCAGCACAATTGGGTCAAGATGTTGTGATTGTGAATCCTAGTACACCGATCGGGGCGTATGACATCAAACCAACTCCAACAGGCGACATTGTGGTGCGATTTTTAGAACGGCGAATGCCAACTTATGTCGAAACAGGACTCAACTTTGTGCATGTGCAAGATGTCGCTTGGGGGCATTTGCTCGCCTTGCAGAAAGGCAAATCCGGAGAACGGTATATTCTCGGCAATCAAAATCTGAGTTTGAAACAATTGCTTGATGAATTAAGTCAGATTACCGGACTGAGTGCCCCGGCTCGATCGATTCCGGTCTGGATTCCGCTGTCTGTCGCCTGGATTGACGAAACGATTCTCACGAAATTTGGGAAAAAACCTTCAATTCCAGTCGATGGAGTGAGAATGTCCAAACAGCCAATGTACTACGATGCAAGTAAAGCAATTCGTGAATTGGGGCTTCCCCAAACGCCCATTCACATCGCTTTGAAAGATGCCGTAGACTGGTTTCAAGAGAATTTAATTCAAACCGAGTGAGGAGATAGCGATGGGAGTCCCAATACAGCAAGTCGTCGGAATCGGCTCTTACCTAGTCAAACAACGTTTACTAGGTCGAAAACGATTTCCCTTGGTTTTGATGCTAGAGCCATTGTTCCGGTGCAATCTCGCTTGCACGGGCTGTGGAAAAATTCAGCATCCCGTTGAAATTCTCAAACAAAATCTTTCCCCGGAAGACTGTTTCCGAGCAGCGGAAGAATGTGGCGCACCTGTGGTTTCGATCCCAGGTGGTGAACCGCTTCTGCATCCTCAAATTGGGGAAATTGTTCAGGGATTAATCGATCGTAAAAAATTCATTTATCTCTGCACCAACGGCATCCTACTCGAAAAGAGCCTCGACAAGTTCAAGCCCTCGCCCTATTTCACCTTTATGGTGCATCTCGATGGGATGCGCGATTGGCATGATCAATGCGTCGATCGCAAAGGCGTATTCGATACGGCTGTCAAAGCGATTAAAGCGGCGAAGGCACGCGGCTTCCAGGTCAATACCAACACCACCATCTTCGAGGGTGCCAATCCTGAAGAAATGCACGAATTCTTCGATTTTCTCACCGAACTGGGAGTCGATGGAATGCAGATTTCTCCAGGCTACAGCTACGAATGGGCACCTGATCAAGACCATTTCTTGAAGCGTGAACAGACGCATATTCTGTTCCGTCAAATCCTTGCACCGATGAAAAAAGGGAAGAAGTGGAACTTTAGCCATAATCCACTGTTCCTAGACTTTCTCATGGGCGAGAAGGATTATGAATGCACGCCTTGGGGTAGTCCGAGCTATAGCGTTTTGGGTTGGCAGAAGCCTTGCTATCTCTTGAATGATGGCTATTACAAAACCTTCCAAGAGCTATTGGATAAGACGGACTGGAGCCAGTACGGTCGCAAGAGCGGCAATCCAAATTGTGCAGACTGTATGGTGCACTGCGGATATGAGCCAACGGCTGCGATCGACGCGATGCAACCACACAATATTGGACGTGCTATGACCTCTGTATTGGGTAAATAGCAGCAAAATCGGGAATTCTGGAGAGTGACATTTCACATCATGCTCCAGAATTTTCTGCTATGGTTCATCAGTCTGGTGATATTATTCAGCGGCGTTATCAAATCTTGGGACGCTTGGGTGAAGGCAACACAGGTATCACCTATCTGGCAAAGGATCAGACGACACAGAAACAAGTTGCCTTAAAAACGCTTGTTTTACGACAAGCCGTTAACTGGAAAACCATCGAATTATTTGAACGTGAAGCTGAGATTCTTCAGCAGTTCAATCATCCGAACATTCCCAAATATTTAGAGTATTTCGTCGTCGAGACTGAGCGTGACCGCAATTTCTACATCGTTCAAGAACTCGCCAAGGGCAAATCTCTTTTTGATTGGGTACAGCAAGGTTGGCACGGGACAGAAGCAGAGATTCGAGCGATCGCGCTACAAGTCTTAGAGATTCTCAATTATCTCCACACCCTGAATCCACCTGTCTTTCATCGCGATATCAAGCCGCAAAATCTAATTCGTCGCGCTGATGGTCAAATTTTTCTAGTTGATTTTGGCTCAGTTGGAAGTACGTATCACAATACATTCATGCAGGGTAGTACAGTCGTCGGAACTTACGGCTATATGGCTCCTGAACAGTTTCGTGGTCAAGTCGTTGCGGCAACTGATTTATACGGTTTAGGCACAACATTACTCTTTTTACTAACTCGTCGATCGCCTGCCGATTTACCTGTTCAAAAGTTGAGAATTGAGTTTCGATCGCAACTTCAACTCTCACCGCACTTTGCAGATTGGTTAGAAAAGATTTTAGAACCCGCGCCGAAAGATCGGTTTGCATCAGCAGAAATCGCGATCTCTCAACTCCAACCTCCACCCAAACAATCTTCAAAGCTCTCCATCGGAATCGGGGCAATGAGTGCCTTAACGCTCATTGCTTTAGTCGTTACCGATCACTATCGCTACGCAATTATCAATAAAGTTGGACTCACTCAATCTGCTTATACTTCTATCGATCATCGAGATTTATCCATCAAAGAGTATTTAAGTAAAGGTGGAGACCCAAATGCGACAGACATTGAAGGAAGAACTTTGATCTATCAAGCGATCGCTTTAGGAGAAGCTGACTCAATCCAACAAATCGTCGCAAAAGGCGGCAACTTGCAGTATCGCGATCATCAAGGTCAAACTCCCCTTCATGAGGCTGCACAACGCAAGCCAGAAGCGCTGAAAGCAATTCTCGCGCTGAATCAGATCGATATCAGCCTGAAAGATAAAAAAGGCAAAACCGCGATCGATTACATCAATTCTGAAGCCAATGCTCAACTGTTTGTAGAACACATCAGTCGGAGATCGCAGATTAAAGATCAGAAGCAACAACTCATCGAAACTCTGATTCAAACTGCAAGCCAACGAGGCTGGCTCAATCTGGTGCAGAGCCTTACAGAAGGAGATGTTAGTACTTATGTCAATCTCTCAGAAGTCTTTCAGAGAGCTGTGGCAAATTCAGATGCAGGTGTGTTTCGCTCAATGATTGCGAAACAGCAAAAGCTCACTCCAGACATGCTCAATCAAATCCATTTCCATGAACTCAAGTTTCTAACTCCTGAAGAAATTTTGGAACTCCTACCCTATGCGGATGCCCTCGATCGCGGTGGCAATACCTTACTAAATTTTCTGGTAGACCGAGTGGAGTCTGATCAAGATGTACAGACGATTTGGAAGTTGTTACAGGTTGGAGCTAACATTCATCAGTCGAATCTACAAGGGATCACTCCTTTGAAACGAGCGAGCATGGGAGGCAAGAATCGACCCATGCGAGAAGCAATCCGGCTGGCATTCAATGAACGAGCGGGCGTTAACCCATCCCGACGAAGAGAAGAAGAAAGGATTCGGCAGCAAGAACAAGCTGAGAGAAACTGGCAAAGCGAAAATGCATATCCTCGTCAGCCTCGCGATGATTCAGAACTAAGCAACAAACTCATGGGCATTGGCTCAGCACCGAGTCAGCGAAACAGTGAGTACAATCGAAACCGTTAAACCTATGGATATCATTCATTCGCACTACAAAATCTTAGAAACATTAGGTCAAGGCGGCATTGGAACGACCTATAAAGCTGAGGATCTGCACACTCAGCAGTATGTTGCACTGAAAGTTGTTTCACTGCGTCAAACGTCGGATTGGAAAACACTCGATTTGTTTGAGCGAGAAGTGAAAGTTCTCAAGCAACTGAATCATCCTGCCATTCCTCGCTATATCGATTCGTTTGAAATTGATACCGAAGACGATCGTTTATTCTGCATTGTGCAAGCTCTCGCACCTGGGAAAACACTAGCCCAATGGATTCAAAAAGGTTGGCGACCAGACGAAGACACAACGAAAGCGATCGCGTTTCAACTGCTCGATATCCTGGTTTATCTGCAAACTTTTCTACCGCCCATTCTCCATCGAGATATCAAACCCCAGAATATTTTGCGCGATCGAGAAGGCAATATCTATCTTGTTGATTTTGGAGCCGTTCAAGATACCTATCGCCAAACTGTAACCGGGGGCAGCACGGTTGTCGGCACACTGGGCTACATGGCTCCGGAACAGTTTCGCGGAAAAGCAACTTGCGCGACAGACCTTTATGCTTTGGGAACAACCCTACTTTATTTACTCACAGGCAAAGACCCCAATCAGTTACAAACATCAGATGATCTCCAGTTACAAATTCCGCCGAATTTGAGGATTTCTGCTGAGTTTAGTCGTTGGTTAAAGCGCTGTATTGAAGCAGCAGAGGAAGACCGATTTAATTCTGCGGCTTTAGCACTGTCGGCTTTGCAAGGTCGCAATCCGAAAGAAGAATTTGTATCGAGTCCCTCTCCGCAACGTCCGCGCAATACAAAAGTCTCGTTAATTAAGAGCGATCGTGCCTTACACATCCACTTTTCAGGGCAAAGCTTTCAATCGAGCAAAGCCGATAAAATCCGGATCAGAATCGGACTTGTTCTTCTGTACTTACTCACGGCATTCATTCTCTTTCGGATCGTGGCTGTCAGTCGATTAAACATGTCAGAAGTTGGCTACTACGGTTTAATCTTAGTTACCTTCCCTTGTGTCACAGCCCTAGCCGGAATCTGCTTTGCGAGAGATCTCCAGACTTTAATCAAACCCACAGTTTTGAGCGTTAATGATTACACGCTCATACTGGCAGGAATGCTAAAACGCTTCGAGTTCTACCAAAAGATCTCATTCATTCTTGAGGAAATTGAAGACATTCATCTCGAAAAAACTCGTAAAGGAGAGAGTGTCGGTGTCATCAGAATGCGCACCCAAGAAGTATATCAGTTTGGTCAATACCTCTCACCCACTGAACAACGGTGGCTCGTTCATGAACTTCAAACCTTCATTCAAGCAGCAAAACAAAGAGCCAAAGAAAGATTCGAGCAAATTCAAGATAGTAGACTCACGACTTTAGATGCTCTATTTCAACGCGCAATTAGGTGCTATCAGAGCGATCAACTCGCTCAAGCTGAAACACTATTTCATGCAATTTTGATCTTCGATGCTGCTAGTGCAGAAGCATATAACAATTTAGGTGTAATTCAGCATCGTCTAAACCAGCATTCCAAATCAGCAGATTTTTTTCAGAAAGCATTACAAATTGCTCCGAGCTATTGGGCAGCGAGAACCAATTTCGCGATCGCGCTTCAAGAAGACAATTTCACACAAGCGATCGCAATGTATGGAACCCCATGCCCATCTGATCAAACTACAGGCAATGAGCGCTATACCCTAATTTTGTATAATCAATGGCGCGGAAGCCTAGCAGATGCGATCGCAGAGTTCGAGACTCCCCCTCCTGATGAGGCATTACTTGCCATAAAAAATCATTGCCGCCATGCTGATTTGCTGCAATGCAAAGGGGACTTTACGACCGCGATCGATCTCTATCGACATGTGCTGAAATTGGCAAAACACAATCCGGCTCTCAGCGCCGAAATTTACGCAGAATTAGCCTGGACATTTGCAATGATGCACAATCTCAAAGAGGCACAGGCTTGCTTAGCACGATCGCGAAAACTTGCCCCAACCACTGAACACGGAACGACTCGCTATACCGAAGCCTTAATGCAATACCTCAAACCGAATCGAGGATAATTTCAAGCGTTTCAACGGGAATCTTGAGAGAGACTCTCTTTCCCACCAACCAGTATTATGCGACGTTTACTGCTGATCGGGTTATGCGTATTCAGCTTTTTGCTATCCGTTTTATCTTTCCAAGCCTTTGCGACTGAACCTGGGACTTTTGATTCAATTATTCTCGACTTCCGTGAGTCGCTGACCAGTGAGGAACTCTCTAGCGAACTCAGCGAACTAAAATCTGGCTACAGTAGCGACATTCGCCTAAACAGTGAATTTTCTCAAGCTGATCACGTCTTTGTGATGAAAGGCGATGCAGCACTACTTCGGAAACTCAAAAACTCCGATATCGGCAAGTATACGGAATTTGTGGAACCGAACTACATCTACAAAACGACGGGCAAGCCGAACGATCCCGACTATGACAAACAGTGGAACTTTCAAAGCATCAATATTGAAGAAAGCTGGAAACATACGCGAGGCAAGGGAACCGTCGTTGCTGTGATTGATACTGGGGTGAGCCAAGTTCTTGACTTAAAAGAAACTCAATTCGTTGAAGGCTATGATTTCGTCAACGATCGCTCAGATGCTTCTGATGATAATGGTCATGGGACGCATGTTGCAGGCACGATCGCTCAGTCTACAAACAATCGCTATGGGGTAGCAGGTGTTGCTTACGAAGCGAGCATTATGCCTTTGAAAGTCCTGGCAGCCTGGGGTGGAGGAACGACAGCAGATATTGCAGAAGCGATTCGTTGGGCAGCCGATCACGGGGCACATGTCATTAATATGAGCTTAGGCGGTGGGGGAGAAAGCCAACTGATGCGAGAAGCGATCGAGTACGCTCATAGTAAAAAAGTGACGATCGTTGCGGCGGCAGGCAATTCGAGACGGAGTGTTGCTGAGTTTCCAGCCCGGTATCCTCACGTAATCGCTGTTTCAGCCTACGATTCGACAACGAAGAAAGCGCCCTACTCGAACTATGGCACGGGAATTGATATTGCTGCACCAGGAGGTTCAATTCAATCTTCTGCAAATAAGAGTGGTGGAATTTTGCAGAACACGATTAATCCAGCTACAGGGGAATCCGTGTTGGAATACTTTCAAGGAACCAGTATGGCTGCTCCTCATGTAGCAGGCGTTGCAGCTTTGGTTCACTCACTAGGTACACAAGACCCAGATCGGATTGAAGGAATTTTGAAAAAGAGCGCGATCGCAGTTCAAGATGATCCGCAAAATTTCTATGGCTCAGGCAGACTCGATGCAAAAGGAGCCGTCAATTTAGCCTTGAAAGACCGTCCTTTCTTTTGGTGGTTATCTCCGAAGCTTTGGAGTGGTTTCTTCAGTCGTATTTGGTTTGATGGCAGTGCCTTCAACCTCGGTCTGAAGCTTCTCATGTTCGGAGTTGCGATCGCATTCTCGCAAGTATTTATTGCTCAGATGCCTCGAAATCGCGCTTCGCTATATTGGGGCTTGGTGCTCGGAAGTTGCGGATTGTTCTTCTTGCGAGGCATCTTTATCACGAATCTGCCTCAGTTTCCACTCCGCTTAGCAGGTAGCTCGATTCCTGAGTTGGTTGGCACGATTCTCAATTCCAATCTGCTGAATCCAATCTCTGCAAGTGTTCTGATTCCTTTCTTGCTGCTTGCTGGTTTGTTAGGACATCCTTCGTTGAAATGGTTTGCGATCGGGTGTACTTTCGGAGTTGCAGCTTGCTTAGCCGTGAGTGCAGTCTTTCTACCCGAAATGCAATGGCTAGGAAGCAGCGCGATCGCACGGGGCTATCTCGGCGTGAATGCTTTATTGTCGCTAGGTCTTGGCTTACTGGCAGCGCGAGAATAGCTCAGGCATTTTTTCAAAAATCCCCCATTGCATTCGGCTCAGAAGCAATGGGGGATGTTCTATTTATCTACGAAAGAACCGTTTAATCGTTCTAAAACAGAGTCTTAAAGCTGAAAAGACAATCGTGCGGCATTGATGCCAAATTTTCCAGATGTACCACTGAAATTGCTCAACTGGAGTCAGATGCTGTCGATATTTTCTTAGAATTTGTCGAACTCGGCGATCGCACTCTCCACTTTCCATATCAATAAACGTTTTCGTTCCTGCAATTCTGCGATAGTTCCCCCAGATTTCATCAACATAGTAAACGTGAGCCACTTGAACCACGCGGAGAATGAAATCTAGATCCATCGAATAGTGATCCTCGATCGCATAATTTCCAACTCGCTCATGCAGCGATCGATGATAAAAATAAGCGCAAGGATTACAAGGATAGGGATTGATATTCAACCCGAGAACGAGATCAAACAAGCGCAACTTAGAAGGCTTATTGATATCAATCACTTCTCCGTGATCGTTCCAGATTCGACAGTTTCCCACGATAAAGCTCGGTTCAGGTAGCGTTTTGAAGCGCTGATTAACTTGATTTAGAGTATCTAGCTCATAGTAGTCATCAACATTGAGAAACGTCAGCACATTGCCTTTTGCAAGTTGAATGCCTTTGTTCATGGCATCGGATTGACCTCGATCCGGTTCAGAGATCCAGCGAATGTGAGAATAGCAGTTCGCATATTTTTGAATGATACTAACTGTGCTATCTGTTGAACCGCCATCAATAATGAGATGCTCAATTTCATCGCACGCTTGAGCAATGACGGTTTGAAGACAGGACTCAATGAACTGCTCTCCATTGTAAACAGGAGTCACAATACTAATCATAGCGATCGCACAAAACCTGGTGTTCGATTCATAGCACGTCTTGTTGAGAATTCAAAGCGGACTGTAAACGATAGCAAGCTTCATGTAAGGTTTGTTCATGCTCTAAGCGGGCATCCACAAAGTCTGGATAAAACGATTGTGTAGTTAAATCTGCTCCGAATCCAATGAAGCTTGGTAGATCGAAGAGAAGCTGTAAGGACAAAAAAGCAGAACTGACGGCAAAGATACGAATGTTCTGCTTTTTTTGAGTAAAAGCTTTGAGAAAGAAAATTTCAAAGGGTAAAAAGAACAGATTTGAATCAGTCAGGAGAATGACTTCACGATATAAATGAGAACATAGTTTCTGCAATTCTTTAATCTTATTGGGATCATCTCTAGGATGAGGTTTGATGATCAAGACACTATCGGGTGGAATGCTGTGTGAGCTAAGAAATTCATAGTAGGCGTGAATTTCACGAGCTTGAGGTAAGCGTTCTCCTTCTGAAAAGTTGGAAGTGAGTAGAATTGAAACTGGCGAATCTTGAATGATGGATTGAATTTCAGCTACGCGATCGTCATCGACAAATGAGGTGAATTGCTCAAACAAGTTGAGGAGCTGCACTGGCGCAAGCTTGACGCTTGGCATGGGTGGCGTTTCTCCAAAAATGTCAGGCAGCACAAAGTAGCCAATATCAAAAGGCAGAGAGTAGAGCTTTGTTTTTAACTTCAGGCGTTCACGAATTCGATGCCAGAGCGATCGTAGTTTCCACCAAGTCCAATCGAAAATTTGATCACGGGTTGGAGGCGGCGTAAACGGGCGACGAACGACGGCTGAATGCTCTGAGAAATAAAGCCCGATGCCGTCACCGTAGCAGACTCGATAAGCAGAGGGATAGGCATTGAGTAAAAGCTGATTCGTCAATTGCCAGTTGCGACAGAGATAGATTTCATCGGCTCGATCGAGTCCGAGCCAGCGATGAACTTGGCTATAAATTTGAGCGGGTCGAGTCGAGTCGAGTTTGTGACCAATTGCATTCAGTTGATCAGGGGTGAGATAGACGATCTCCTCCCATTCACAAATCGATCTCGCCATCTGCTCGATAAAGGTTGCAAACTCATAATGCTGCTGTTCAGGAGCATAAAGCTCATAGATGACGAGGTAATTTTGGGAGTCTCTCAACTGCCCTCGATGCAAGAGCGCTGATAATGCAGCAATGAGTTGGATACTTCCTTGGCAGGTGATAATTCGCTTCATTTGGGAAGAAGTTGAAAGAGCTTATCTTTGTAGATAGGTTGGAGTGTATAGGTTTGCTGGAGGTTCTGTTTTAGGTAGGTAAGAGGTTTATAGAGATATAAATTCGGTTGATTTGGAAGCGATGGAACTTGATGTCGAATCGCAAGCTGGAATTTTGTACTCGGCTGAACGAGATGGCTTAATGTTAGGATATCGCCGATCGTGCCGCCTCCCTGATAAGACTCTTCTGCACTAACGACGATCGCATTTTCAGCTTGATTGATCATCGATGCGATCGCTAAATCTTCACTCAGGCGATTTTGAAACATCTGCACCGTACATGAAAGCACACCTGCGGTAAGAATACTGACCAATGCGAACCGCCAAAATGCTTTCTGTAGAAGATTTGAGCCATTTTTTAGCTGAGTTGCAAACAGATGTGCAACTGCAAGCTGAATCCCTAAATAGCACGGGACAAAGTAGCGCCCATTCGTCGATCGTAATCCGCCCCAGATCAAGTCAGGAACAACAAAAGTAATGAGTAACGGTAAAACTAAAAGTGCAATCAATACCCAGGTTGCTTTTCGGGTACGGAGAATCAGCGATCGCGCGGAAAGAAAGGTGAGAAGCCCGATCGCAGTTGTAAATAAAAAGCTCCAAGAACCCGCTAGACTGCGTTTCAGAAAGATAAATTGATAATTCGTCACCCAACTCTCTAGCAACGTGTGGAGCGGAGTCGGTTGAAACATCCAAGCATTGCTTCTTTCGACCTGTGACAGGTTCACGGCTACAAAGAATAGCCAAGGTAAATATCCAAGGAATCCAAGGAATGAAGCTTTGAGAAAAGCACTCATAGGTTTCGTCAGTTTCACTTTCTGAGATGCGATCGCATGAATGCAATGACCTACCCAAATCAGAAGCGATAACAGAGACGTATATAGCGATAGAATGATTGAAACGCTATATAGGCTCCAAGCTAATTTTTTTGGAGATCGCATTGCATGAAGATATGCAGCGGAAGTAAACAAAGTCGTTGCCGCCCACAGAGAATATTCTCTGACTTCTTGAGCATAGTAAACCTGAAATGGCGAAACACTGACCAGTGCGATCGCGATCCATCCAGTAGATGGCAAACCAAATAACTCAAGACAGAGCCAGTAGATCGCTGGAAAAACGAGCAAGCTTAGCAGGCTTGGTAATATTCTGAGTGAAGTGAGATCGTTGCCAAACCATCGCATCCAATAATGTAAAAGTGTATAAAACAGAGGTGCTCGATGCGGTTCTTCAGTTGCTAAAGAGCGTACAACATCAAATTCAGTTTTCTCAGATGAAAGCTGTTGAAATTTGAGCACCTGATCGCGATCGAGGATTTGAGTATTAAAAATTTGAGTTGTAATTTCTGTGAGCGTATAGCCCGATGATCTCAGTAACGTATGTGCCTCATCATGCCAGTAAGGTCGTTCTCCGAGGGACGCAAATCGGAAAAAAATACCAAGCAGCAATAGGATCACAACAAGAAGCCTAAAGGGTTGGATCGATTTTATGTTCATTGACAGGTGTGACGATGACTTCAGAACTAGCGAAAGCGCGATCGCAGCTTCCGAATTAGAGATAGAATGCAACGAATGATTGGAGCCGTTTTGATCTGAGTTTTTATTATTCTACTGGCTCGAATCTCAGTTATTACTAAGTCTGCTTTGTCCTGCAACCTTGCTGAATCAGCTTGAGCAGAAAGTTTTTGATAAAGTAGTCCATGCTGTTCAAGTGCTAGATCATAGTTCTGATTGAACAAGCGAATGGATAACTGAATTGGAATACAGTTCTGATTTCTCATCCATTGATTCAATTGTGGGATTGCAAAGAAGTTAAAGGGCTGAACAATGATGAAAAAACCGCGATCGCAAAGTAGATTTGTACTCTGTTGAATCTGCTGCTCTAAGGCACGATCCACTCCACTCATGACTACAATTTGAAATTCTCCACCTGGATCAGGCTGCAGATCTTGTACATTGACTTGCAGCCCTGCCTGTAGATAGTCTGTTTGGGTCTGTACGAGTTGCTCAGAGTCAACAACGTGAGTCAGTTCAGCACGAGGTAAGTCTGCAAGGTCTGCGACGATCGTTGAGCAAGTTCGCCAACACAGAATCTTGAGTTTAGGATAGATGCGATGAAGTTCTTGAATGAGTTCGTAGAGTTTGAGACGAGTTTGAAGCCGGGTTGAGGTGTGCAATCGTCGATCGTGTTTGGGAAATTCGAGCTTGTTGAAAATCGATCGATATAGTTGTTGCTGGACTGTTGGTTGAGAGTAATGAGTGAGAAAATGCTCATGTCCAGCTTGGGCAATTTGGTTCGCTTTTTGAGGACGAGCAAGGTAGAACTGAATTTTCTCGATGAGTTCTGTCTCATTGCCGTAGCATTCAAAATGCTTGCCTTCTTCAAAGAGTTCAAAGAGTCCAGACTGCGGACGAATGCGATCGGTGAGTAAAAAACCTCCTGCCATCAGCACTTCAAACACACGCCGATTCAGATCTCCATTCAAACTACTATTGATAACAATCCGTGCTTTTGCATAGTCTTCTAGAGAGCTAGTGTAGTCTTTTTGGCATACATCTATGTCAATTCCAGATGTTCGGACTACATTCAAAATATGGGTTCGATACTGGTGTAATTCTGATTCAGAACCGCGAAAAATAACGGCGTACTGCTTCTCTGAGAGTTGAGGAATATATGGATCAATGACGATCGACCCAGGCAACCAAAATACATTTCTTAGTCCTGCCTCAGTAAAGAAGTGAAGATGCTGAGGGCTTTGATATGTCCAGTGGTAATCACAATTGAGATGCTTGCAATAGCTCACCATTCGACTCAACCCACCATCGCCTAAGTGAAAAGTGTCTCCCAATTTCATTACAGTTGGACAGTTCAACGTGTGGAGTCCGCGCGGCAGAAAGGTCATGACACGGGCAGACAGACTGACGAGATCGGGCTGGAATGGAAGCTGTTTGAGGAGGGGACGAATGTTGAAAGTGTTGTCAGGAATTGCGATCGCGTGACCTGCTCGAACAGCTTCGATGGGAGGATCAGGACAGGCGATGATGCGAGTTGAGGGCTGAGTAAGGTCGAAATCTGAGAGTGAAGCGGGTTTCGGGCGCAGTATCAGTTCCTTTGGGGTGAACATTCGGAAGGATTGCGGTGACGAAGGAAATAGAGATACGCCAACACTAACATGAATCCCTTGCGAATTTTAGGCAGGTTTGTACACCGAATGATGGATTGAAACGTATCAAATTCCTGTTGAGTTGGGTGAGGAATTGAACGGAACTCCTCACCTGCAAATTGATCAATGTCTTCGGAGTAATTGAATTTTTTAATCCAGAATTTGAACAAACGCTCGATCGCTTGTTCATACTGTTGAAAATATTCGGGCGATCGTGTTTTTAAGCGTCCGTAGTACCCATTATTGCCATGAACTCGATATTTTACGAGGGGTTGATTGAGGTAAAATTTGTGGGCATTCGCGATCGATGTTCCATAAGTTACACAGTCATCGGCTCGAATTCGCCAATCTTCTAAGTAAGGAATGGGAAAGATTGCTTCGAGAACATGCCGCTTCATCGAAAGGGTGGAAGTGCGATGTCCAATCCAAGTTCTTCGATATAGGGTGCTGATTTTTGAATAGCCAAGATCACGAGTGTGGGTGTAACAAGTTGCAATTCTTTCTTCGTTACCAAAAAGTTCTGAACTGGTAAATAGAAAGTCACAAGCTGGATGATTTTGGTAAAAGTTTAGAACGGTTTCGATATAGGTTTCTTGGTATACGTCGTCTGCGTCTAAGAAGAAAATAAGCTCACCTGTGGCAGCGTTGAATCCGTCTTGAAATGCTGCAAGTTGTCCTTCGTTTTTCTTTTTTAAGATGAGATTGATATTTGGGCTTCGATTAGAGGGAATCGTGCCCCCTAAATCTCCCAGAATGGGGGACTTTGAATTTAGAAAATCTTGTAAGACTTGGGCAGATTGATCGGTTGAGCAATCATCTACAATAATGATTTCATCGGCTTGGGCTGATTGATTGAGAACGCTCTCGATCGCATCAATCACATAGGTCTGATAATTATAGTTATTGATTAAAACAGAAGTTTTCATCGCAGTATTCGGCTCAGTAAAGATTTTCTAGAAAAGTTTCCTTCTCGAATATCGGGGCGAATATACGATCGTAAAACGCTTAACTCAATATCCCGTTCTGTCAAAATCCCTGCATCTATCGCTTCATGAAAGTATTGAAACCACAATTCGCCGTAGGGGTGATTGTAAGCTTTCCAAGGTTGAGTAAATAGATTGGTATAGTGAATCAATTTCGTTTCCGAATTGTGAAAATCGAATACGTTCCAGTTGGGGTCAAGTTCAGCGATCGCGAAAGGATGATGCTTCAGAAAGGCTGAACTCATTCGATTAAAATCTGTGTAAGTATAGCGCTGCTTTTCGATATCAAGAAAATACCTATCGAGATCAAAATAGCACTTTTCACAATCCATCAGCATTACGCTTAATCCCCAATTTCCACCATATTCTTGTTTAGCAAGAAAGTGGTGAATGCCTAAATCGATCTCATATAACTCTGAAATATCGGTGAGGCAAACTGTATCTGAGTCGAGATAAATTGCCTTGCCCTGATAATTACAAATTTTTGGGATAAGGTAGCGATACAAACTAAATTCAGTGACGTTTTGATATTTAATTTTGAGCGACATCGGCGCAGGAACCGGTTCTTGATCATTTCGCTCGATCGCATTATGAGTCCCGTTCAAAACGTAAATATCTAAATCTTGCTGCGCGTGTTTCCGTAAGGAATAGATTAAAACCTTGCGCTCGACTAAACTGGCTTCTCCAGAACCAATAAAAACTCGAATACTCATCTTGTACCTATTACGATATTCCAAGCTTTGTGAAGTTGAGGCGATTCTAAAACGGCTAACGTATCTCTTGAAGTTGAAATAAACTGATAACCGAAACTTTCAAGATGCTGACGGCATAAGTGCTGATCTGATACGTTTAGATGCTTATGTTCATAAAGCACGATCGCAGGTCTAAATTTTTCAAAGTCAATGAGTTTAATAATTTCAAAATCATATCCTTCTGTATCAATATGGATAACATCAATATGATGGATATGATGTTTATCACAAAGTTCTTCAAAGGTCAAACAAGGGACATCGCTTGTCATTAGTCGCTCTTCTAAATCTGGAATCCATTGAGCATGTTTTAGAATCGTTGGGAGCGAGAATGAACCAAGCTGGCTATACCATTCAGGTGCAGCACTGTCTTGCTTTAAATAGTAGAATTTTTGGGAGTTATTTGTATGAGCGATCGCGCTATTTTCCAAAATAATATTGGAGAAATCTTTAAAGTTCTTCTCTAACTCCTGAAAAATATAACGAACAGGCTCAACTTTAACTCCCGACCAATTCCACTTCAAAATAAACGGATAAATTGGATCGCCATTAATTCCATCATTGGCTCCAACTTGAATAAAAAATGGCTGCTGAGTTAGCGAGAGAGCATAGAAAATGCAATCAATTGGATCTTGGAATGCAAAATACCTCAAAAAAGGCGATCGCACAAATTTCCAGGGACATCTTTTTTTCAGAAATTGCCGAATTTTTGACCGAATTCCCATAGGTTAAAAACTCCGCCATTCTGCTTTTGTCAAAATCTTACACTTCTGAGGCAATCCTGCACTTCCAGTCCCAAAGAAATCCCCGCCTTCTACCACAATCGAAACTGCATCTTGTAGATAATCCAGTACTTCAGATTCGCGATAAGAGAAGAAGATAGGTAAGCGATACGTGCTGTTTGCTAACGGTAGCTGATTTAATCGACATCTCACAACGCCTGAATTCGCATTCAAAACAACGTTACTATCTGTAAAACTCGTTCTGAGCAATAGGATAGTTTGTCCTTTATCGTCTGAAACGGCAAAGCTAACAATCACACTCTCTAAAGCTTGACCTGAGTAGTTGACATAGCCAAACTCAAACTCATAATCTAAGCCAGATTGAAGAATTTCAACAGCTTGTCCTTGTGCATCTAAGACGCGAAAGCTAGAGACTTTCACTCTTCCTGAACCCGTACGATCGCGTCTTTCCAGCAAAGGAATCCGGCTCATCAACTGATAAGAGTTTTCTAAATAAACGTCGATCGCGGCTTGTACTTCTCCATGAAACGCAACCTGTCCTGCCTCCAGCACGATCGCCTGATTGCATAAAGCGCTAATCGTCTGCATATTGTGGCTGACAAACAAAACAGTTCGTCCCTCTTTTCCCACCTCTTCCATCTTATTCAGACACTTCTGCTGAAATTGGGTATCTCCGACGGCTAAAACCTCATCCACAATCAAAATTTCTGGCTCTAGATGTGCTGCTACTGCAAATGCTAAGCGCACATACATCCCCGAAGAATACCGTTTGACAGGTGTATCTAAAAACCGCTCAACCTCAGCAAAATCAACAATCTGATCAAACTTGCGCGCAATCTCCGATCGACTCATTCCCAAAATCGCGCCATTGAGATACACATTCTCCCGTCCGGTTAGCTCAGGATGAAAGCCAGTTCCAACTTCTAGTAAACTTGTAACTCTGCCTATCATCTCAATTCTGCCTTGAGTCGGCTCGGTGATTCGACTCAGCAGCTTCAAGAGCGTCGATTTTCCTGCTCCATTTCGCCCAATGACTCCTAAGCGATCGCCTGCTTGCAGCGAAAACGAAACGTTATCTAATGCCAAAAAATCTTCGGTCGATCGCTTCTGAGCGTTCCGATTGAACAACGATTTGACGGAACTTGCAATCACATCTCTGAGCAAAAAATTAGGCGCATTCGACTGATGTGCAATCTGATAGCACTTACTCAGATTCTCAACCTGAAGTACTAAATTTGACACATCACACTCCTAGATAATGTCCGCAAAGGTTCGCTCAACACTTCGGAAATAGCGAATTCCCGTCCACACCAACAGTACCACTACCCCCAAGGCTAAAACAAACCCCGGCAGATAAAACGACGGTTCACCCTTAAGAATTGCCCAGCGAAAGCCATCAATCACACCAACCATCGGATTGAGTGAATACAACAATCGCCATTGTGCCGGAATAATTTCAACACTATAACCAACCGGAGAAACATACTGCCCAAGCTGAATCAGAAACGGAATTACCTGCGCCACATCGCGAAACCGGACATAAATTGCAGCAAACCACAAGCCAACTCCAAACGCCGCCAATGCTGCGATCGAGACAAAAAATGGCAGGGTTAAAATTCGCCAAGTTGGAATGTATTGATACCAAATCATCACTCCCAATAGCAACATTCCAGACACTAAGAGATCAACGAAATTCACTGCGATCGCACTCGCTGGAACCAGCAATCGCGGAAAGTAAATCTTCGAGATCAAATTCGCATTACTGACCAAACTCTGGCTCGTCTGTCCCAAGGACGCTGCAAAAAATTGCCAAGGCAGTAAGGCAGCTAAAACCAAAATCGGATAAGGCGTATCTTCTTGTGTCGGCAAGTTCGCCAGATTGCTAAACAGAACCGTGAACACAATCATCGTCAGAAACGGGCGAATCAGTGCCCAAGCAATCCCGATCGCAGTTTGCTTATAACGAACTAGGATATCTCGCCAGGATAAGAAATAGAACAGTTCACGATACTGCCACAAGTCCCGCCAATATTGCTTTTCAGTTTGCCCTGCTTCAATGACCAGTCTCGATTTTTTCATCAAACGCTATTGTAGAAGAATGCAAACTCGACGATTTCAACGCTTCATTGGAAGCATCTCCCAATTTTTATCTATTTTCCGCTATTGTGGGCGAGCGATCGCACTCGTTTGGACAACGAATCGCCGTTTAACGATCGGACTCGCCTTGTTTACTCTAGTCGGTGGGCTTGTGCCTGCGGTGGTGGCATATGTAGGCAAATTGATTGTTGATGCCGTTGTTTTAGCCTCTCAGACTAGACTGGAAAGCGATCGTATGGCTGCGATCGGCTATCTCGGATTTGAAGCCGTCATGGTCGCGATTCAATCGGGTAGTAAACAAGGCTTAGTGCTTTCTCAGTCGTTGCTCAGAGTCTTACTTGGGCAGAAAGTCAATGAACTAATTCTCGGCAAGGCACTCACACTGAATCTGGCACATTTTGAAGATTCTGAATTTTATGACAAGATGACGCGCGCTCGGCGGGAAGCTTCGACTCGCCCCTTGAGCTTAGTCGGTCGAACATTTGGATTAGTCCAGGATTCGCTGACCTTGATTACCTATGGCGGGCTGTTGATTCAATTCTCGGCTTGGGCAGTTGTGATGTTGATGATTGCAGCTGTTCCAGCTTTTGTGGCAGAAACCCGCTTTGCCGGAGAAGCATTCCGATTGTTCCGCTGGAGAACCCCGGAGACGCGAGAACAGAACTATCTAGAATGGTTGATCGGCAATGAGTCCCCGGCAATGGAGATTCGGCTGTATCAGTTAGGAGGCATGTTGCTCGATCGCTATCGGGCGATCTTTCATCGGCTGTATGCTGAGGATCGCGATTTAACGATTCGGCGCGGACTTTGGAGCTATGGACTGGGTTTAGTCAGTTCGGCTGCATTTTATGGGGCGTATGTCTGGATTGTTTGGGAAACGATCGCAGGTCAGATCTCGTTGGGTGAGCTAACCATGTATCTCGTGGTCTTCCGACAAGGACAGAGTGCGTTTGCTTCGATTCTCAGTTCAATTGGTGGAATGTATGAGGATTCGCTGTATTTGTCGAATCTGTATGAGTTTCTCGGTCAGGAAATTCCGCGATCGCTCGGCAGTGCCACTCGCGGAAGTTTGCCGGGTGATGGCTTACGATTTGAGCATGTGACGTTCTACTATCCCGAAGCTGATAAGCCTGCACTAAAAGACGTTTCATTCCATTTACAGCCCGGAGAAAAGTTAGCAATTGTCGGTGAAAATGGCTCTGGAAAAACCACGCTGATCAAATTACTGACGCGATTGTATACGCCAACTGAAGGTCGGATTTTACTTGATGGGTTAGATTTACAAGCCTGGGATCTCGAAGCCCTGCAACGTCGAATTGGGGTGATCTTCCAGAATTTCATGAAATATCAATTCAGCGTTGGCGAAAATATTGGCGTGGGCGATGTGCTGAATTTAGACGATCGCGATCGCTGGCAAGTCGCTTCTGATAAAGGCAATGCGATTTCATTTATTAAAGATCTGCCCGAATCCTTTGATACTCGATTGGGTCGATGGTTTAAAACAGGACGAGAGCTATCGGGTGGACAATGGCAGCGGATTGCATTGTCACGGGCATTTATGCGATCGAGTGCTGATTTGCTCGTTCTCGATGAGCCAACTTCCGCAATGGATGCCGAATCAGAGGTGCAAATCTTCGATCGCTTTCGAGAAATGACTCCCGATCAAATGGCAATCTTGATCTCGCACCGATTTTCAACGGTTCGCATGGCGGATCGAATTCTCGTCATGTCTGCTGGAACAGTGCTGGAACAAGGAAGCCATGAACAGTTGATTGAATTAGGCGGACGATATGCCCATCTGTTTGCAATTCAGGCAGCGGGGTATCAATAGGACGATTCCCCATTTCCCAAAATGAACAACTACCGATACAACCAAACCCGCAACAAAGAAAGCAACTGTTCAGTATCAACAGGCTTAGTAATATAGTCTGATGCTCCTGCTTCGATGCATTTTTCTCGATCGCCCTGCATTGCTTTTGCGGTTAACGCAATAATTGGCAGCGATCGAAACTCTGATTGCTCTCGAATCACGCGAGTCGTCTCGTATCCGTCCATTTCTGGCATCATGATGTCCATGAGCACAATATCAATTTCTGGATTCGCTTGCAGAGTCTCAACACCTTCGCGTCCGTTTTCAGCATACAGAACTTCCATCTGATGCTGTTCGAGCAGACTGGTGAGCGCGAAAATATTACGCACATCGTCATCGACAATCAAAATTTTCTTACCCCCTAAGACGGGATCGGCTTGATATAGCTCTTCGAGGATCTGACGCTTCGGCTTAGGTAAGTTCGCTTGAACTCGGTGTAAGAACAATGCGGTCTCATCCAATAGCCGTTCTGGCGATCGCACATCTTTGATAATAATCGTCTCAGCTAGGCGTTTGAGTTGCGTTTCTTGCTGGCGAGACAGTTCTTTTCCGGTATAGATGATGATGGGAATTTTAGACAAAGCTTCGTCGTGCTTGATCTGCTCGATCAAATCAAACCCGCTCATATCCGGTAAGCCTAAATCCATCACAATACAGTCAATTTGCTGCGCCTGTAATGTGGCGAGAGCTTCCTGAGCAGTAGATGCAGCAATACTTTTGACATCTCCATTCCCGATCAGATCCATGATGCTTTGAGCTTGAACTTGATCATCTTCAATCACGAGCAAATTCTTGACGCGCCGCTCAATAAACACTTGAATCTCGTTAAACAGGGTGTCTAACTCTTCAGAGGACACAGGCTTTTGTAAGTAAGCGATCGCGCCGAGTTGTAAGCCTCGCTGTCGCTGATCATCACTCGATAAAATGTGAACCGGAATATGGCGTAGTTCTGGCTCATGTTTTAAGCGATCGAGGACTGTCCAGCCATCTAAATCAGGGAGATGTAAATCGAGCAGAATGGCATGAGGTTTGAATTGCTGTGCGAGTACAAGTCCTGGCTGACTTCTCAAAGCACACAGCACTTTGAAACCCTGCTGCCTAGCCATGTCAATTAGAATTTTGGCAAAGTTTGCATCGTCTTCGATGATTAAGAGAATGCGATCGTTGGGATGAATGACCGCACGATCGTCTTCTATTTCAGCATACGGAACGGGTGTAGTAAGGGGGACAGGCTTGGGAGTCGGTGCTGGAATTGGCTGAGGATCTTGATTGAACGAGCAAGGCAGAGTCAAGGTAAAAGTACTGCCCTGACCCAATTGGCTGGTGAGTTGAATCGAGCCGCCTAAGCGATGCGCTAATTCCCGACTGATGGAAAGCCCTAAACCTGTCCCGCCATATTTTCGGCTAGTTGTGCCATCAACTTGCTGAAAGGCTTCAAAAATAAGCTGTTGCTTCTCAGGGGGAATTCCAATCCCGGTATCCCTGACCGCAAAGAAGACCTGAGAATTTGGCGTGAGTCCGATTTGAACTTTCACGCTGCCTTGTTCAGTGAATTTAAAGGCATTTGCGAGCAGATTTTTGAGAATTTGCTGAAGGCGTTTACTATCGGTGTGGATCACTTCTGGATTTTGTAGCTCGATCGCAAAATCTAAGCCTTTACTGGTCGCAATTTGCCGAAATGAGCGATCGAGCGTTGCCTGAATCTCAGCTAAGTTTACAGGTTCAACTTCGAGCGCAACGGTACCCGATTCGATCTTAGCAAGATCCAAAATATCATTAATCAGTGTGAGTAAGTCATTCCCCGCAGCATAGATGGTACGGCTATATTCAACTTGTCGATCGGTTAAATTCTGTTCTGCATTGTCACTCAAAATCTTTGCCAAAATCAGCAAACTATTGAGCGGAGTTCTCAACTCATGCGACATATTGGCAAGAAACTCAGACTTGTATTTCGAGGAAATTTCTAACTGCTCTGCTTTTTCTTGCAGTGCTAGTAGGGCTTGATCGATTTCGCCGTTTTTCTGCTCGACTTGACGCTTTTGGACTGCCAGTAATTCTGCTTTTTCTTCTAGTTCTTCATTGAGCTGCTGTAATTCTTCATTCGAGACTTTGAGTTCCTCTCGTTGCTCTTGCAGTTTCAGTTCTGACTCTTCTAAAGCCGTTGCTTGCTCTTGCAGAATTTCATTACTATGTTGAAGCTCTTGCTGTCGAACTCTGAGTTCTTCGGCTAATGCTTGCGACTCAATCAGCAAGCGCTGCGTTTGTGCATCTGCTTCGATCGCTCTCAACACGACACCAATTGTCTGGGTCAATCGATCGAGTAAGGTGAGATGTAGCTCACTAAATTCGTGAATGGAAGCAAGTTCAAGCACGGATACGACCTGCTGCTCAAATAAGATAGGCAAGACAATCAGATTCGTTGGAGTGCTTTCTCCTAATCCCGACCGAATCTGAATATAATCGCTCGGCACTTGAGTGAGTAAGATTCGCTGTTTTTCTAGCGCACATTGCCCAACTAGCCCTTCTCCCAAATGAAACTGATTAGAAAGATGCTTGCGGTCGTGATAAGCATAGCTACTGAGCAATCTCAGAACATGGTGTTCTGAATCCATGACATAAAATGCGCCCTGCTGAGCCTCAACTAAGGGAGCAATGTAAGAGAGCATCATTCGCGAAACGGTTTCTAAGTCTCGCTCGCCTTGAATCAAATGCCCAAATTCTGCCAGGTTCGACTGTAGCCAGGTTTGGCGATCGCTCTTTTCCAAGCTCGCTTTCAGATTTTCTACCATCTGATTAAACGTGCGGATCAAAACCCCAACTTCATCCGCTCGCGGTAATGGGTGCAATTGAATCGATAAATCTCCATCTGCAATTTTCTCTGCTGTGCGGGAAACGTGCGTCAGCGGTTTGGAGATATTCCGGTTGAGTAAAAAGCCCAGAACACCTAGCAGTGCAAATCCAAGCGGAATTCCATATGCAATGCTATTCAATGTATTTTGTCCAGCAAGATTTGCGGCTGTCGATCGGCGATCGAGCAAAACTTGCTCCCGCTTTTTCATGTCTGTAATCACAGTCTGAATCTGTTGCATTACAGGAATCGCACTTGGAACTACGTCAGGTCGTAAGGCTGTCTCCAGCCCTTGGCTTCTTCGGATTTCAATTCGCTTTTCCATGATCGCTAAGCGACGCTCAATCAGCGGCTCCAATCGATCGAGGCTCTGCTGATGAGCGGGATTATCTGAGGACAGTTGGCGAAGCGATTCGATGCGATTCTCGATCGTTGAACGAGCCAGATTGTAGGGTTCTAGGGATTCCTGTTCAGGTCTGAGCAAATATCCTCGGACTGCGCTTTCTGCATCTTTGACCAAGGAAAAAACTTCATCTAAGGCGGTCAAAACTCGGTAGGTCTTCGTCACTGATTCTGAAGTGTCAATCAGTTGTCGGGTTCCACTATATGAGACAACTCCGATCGCTGCAAAAATTGCTAGCCCAATCCCAAATGTCGCGCCGATCTTTGTCCCAATTCTCAAACGGTTCAACATTGCAATTGTTTCCGAGCAAGCTGGTTAATTGTCAAGTATGACTCAAGTTGATGCATCTAGCCTGGGATAGAGAAATTTCAAAAGTTGGGATTGTGTCGCAAAAATGGTAGTTTTCACTAAAAAATCGGTACAACTATCACTCGTGCTTTGAATTCAATCATAGAAATTTTAGCTTCAATGGGGGCATATTGAGCTTAATCCCCATACGAGAGAAAAAACATGCTGAGATTGCTGATTTTCCTTGGACTCTTCGGCAGTTGGTTAACGTTCGTAAATCAGGCCGAAGCCCAGCAAATTATACCGGATAACACACTGAGTAGCAAGGTGGATCGATCAGGCAACGCTTTTACCATAACCAACGGCAGCGCAGCAGGCAGCAATCTCTTCCACAGCTTCCGCGAGTTTTCAATTCCCACAGGTGGCTCTGCACCTTTCGACCTAATGAATACGCCTAACATTTCTACCATCTTCAGTCGCGTGACCGGGGGAAGTGTCTCAAATATTGATGGCGTGATTCGCACCATCAACAACAGCAATGCTGTGAATTTATTTCTGATTAATCCTGCCGGAATTCTCTTTGGTTCTAACGCTTCCCTGAATATCAGTGGCTCTTTTACTGCGACGACAGCGGATAGCATCTTCTTTGCAGATGGGATGAAGTTCCACGTGACTAATCCAACAGAGCCGCCTTTACTTACGATCAGCGTGCCAGTTGGATTGCAATTAGGAGCTAATGCCGGATTGATTCAAGTGCAAGGACAACCTCAGAATCCAGCGTCAGGCTTACAGGTTCAGACTGGACGAACTCTTGCCCTAGCAGGGAGTCAAATCGACCTGACGGGTGCGACATTAAAAGCTCCAGATGGACAAGTTGAACTGTGGGCAGCACAAAATGCTCAAATTGCTATGAACAAGCAACCCTGGCAACTGAACAGTTCTACAGCAGAGGCGAACTGGGGCAATATTTCGTTGCGGCAAAGTTCACGCATTGATGCAGGAGGAGTAAATGGTGGAGCAATCCATGTTCGAGGTCGGGGATTGACCTTACAGGATGGGTCGAATATGAGTTCCACAACCTCGGCTGGACAAGGTAAGGGCATCACGATTCAGACGACAGAATTTGTTGACCTTCTAGGGATGTCTTCTCCTGGACAACTTCTTTTATCAGGCATCAACACCTCGGTGGGCAATCAATTTAGCTTTTTGGCACCACCAGGACCACCCATGACTGGTCGAGCAGGCGATATCAAGATCGACACCCTACGCTTACGCTTAGCCAATGGTGCTTGGCTTCAGTCCTCGACTTCTGGTAATAACTCTAGAACGGGAGATATTTCAATTCATGCTACTGATGTCGATTTAGTGGGATATGAAACAGCTTTTTCGTTAAGTATCGTTAATTCAATTGGCACATTGATTACGGCTAGAAACAATAATCAGAGTGGACGAGTTTCAGTGGATGCCCAACGAGTTCGCGTGCTTGATGGGAGTCGCATCAGTAGCAGTTTGTTGGGCGGGAATGGCACTGCAGGAGAAGTCTCAATTCGGGCTGCGGAGAGCCTTGAAATTCGAGGGATAAACCCGAATGGCGGAATTACTAGTGCTGTACTCGCTTCGATCGAAGCAGGAGCAAGAGGACAAAGTGGGCAGATTACGATCGAGACAGGAAGTTTGATCCTAGCCAATGGTGGATCGATTACTAGTGAATTGGCAGGAGCGAGTAACACATTCTTTGGACCAAGACCGGGGGCACAAGGCACAGCAGGCAGTATTACGATTCGAGCCAAGGATGTGCAGGTTAGCGATGTCAAGATTGATGGCTTTAGTAGAAGTTTGACTGGTATTACAGCGTCGCTAGGCAATGGTGCGGTGGGATCAGGTGGAACTATCAACCTCACTGCAGACAACTTGCGAGTCCTCAATGGCGGACAAATCACTAGTGCAGCAGAAGGGCAAGGAGCTGCGGGCAGCATTATCCTCCAAGCGAAAAACATTGATGTTCAAGGGGTCTCTCAACCTTTATCTGATGGGCGTATCTTACTGAGTACAATTTCTTCTGCAGCGGCTGGTTCCTCTGCTGCTGGTTCAGTCAATCTCCAAGCAGACATAATCCGAGTAGACGGTGCAGAACTATCGGTCAGCAATCGCGGCACAGGAGATGCAGGTAACCTGAATCTCAGTGCAGGTAGTATTCTGCTCAAAAATGGGGCAAATCTTCAGGCAGAAGTGAACGGGGGAAATCAAGGGAATATTCAACTTCAGGCAAGAGAATTACTCTTGCTCAGACAGAATAGTAAGATCATTACGAGTGCGACAGGGCTTTCTACAGGCGGCAATATTGCCATCAATGCCCCAAATATTTTGGGTCTGGGCAATAGTGACATCGTGGCAAACGCTGAGCAAGGACGTGGCGGAAATATTCAAATCACAACTCAGAACATTCTTGGACTGCAATATCGCGATCGCTTAACGCCGGAGAACGACATTACTGCAAGCTCGAAATTTGGCATCAATGGCACGGTTCAAGTCAACAATGCGGGGGTTGATCCGAATTCTGGGCTGATTCAACTGTCTACGGATATCCTCGATCCAACTCAGCAAATCACAGCAACCTGTGCTGCTAATCAAGGCAGCAGCTTCGTCGTCACCGGACGGGGTGGAGTTCCAATCAATCCGATGCAAGATACAAGGCACGATCGCACTTGGAATGATGTCCGCGATTTGTCTCATTTTCCAAGACTGGCAATCAACGCGAAGCACAACGCTGAGGCAATGCTTCAACCAATCGCATTGATGGAAGCCACAACTTGGTATCGCAATCTCAAAACTGGAAAGGTCGAAATAGTCGCAACCCAACCTGCAAAGACTTTTTCAAGTGCTACCTGTGCTGCGACTCCCCAGAAATATTAAGTGTGAGTGCGATCTCGAAGTTGCGATCGCACTAAGGAATAAGCCACCCAACCGAAATTGGAGGTTGGAAAACTCCAACTTCTCACATTAAGATTCGCCTTCTGGCACAAATTCTAACGCGACACCGTTCATGCAGTAGCGCTGTCCAGTCGGGCGCGGCCCATCTTCAAATACATGTCCTAAATGTCCGCCACATTTTGCACAATGTACCTCAACACGGGTCATAAATAGCGATCGATCAATACTCACCTCGATCGCGTTTTCGAGCGGCGCATAAAAGCTAGGCCAGCCCGTTCCACTATTAAACTTAGTTTCAGACGAAAATAGCGGCGTTCCACAGCCCGCGCACTTAAAAGTTCCTTTGCCGTATTCCTTATCTAAAGGACTGGTTCCTGCTCGTTCTGTGCCATGCTTTCTCAACACCCGAAACTGCTCTGGAGTCAGAGAAGCTTTCCATTCTTCTTCCGTTTTGTTGATCTCAAATGAGTTGTTTTGAGTGTTCACAATGCTGTCTCAATTCACGTGTCTTTTCTTCTGTAAGTCTAGCAAATCTGGTTCCTCTGCATGAAACCTGGACAGGACGGATGCCCGCCCTATCAGCGAGAAACGTCGAGCCAAGCTGTTGGAGGAACTGGAAAAGGCTCGCCTGTCTGTAAGATGAAATTGTGTCCTCGGTTGCAGTAATTATTAATACATTTTTTCTGTCTTAATCCTGGAAATAATGTAAGGCGGATTTCTCTACGATTTATTGCTGGATATGCCAAAGCGTCGCGATTTTTTGTTAGGTAGTGCTGCAACTGCAACTGCTGTATCGATGTTTCCTCACGTGAATGCTCAATCTTCTAAACGCCCTGAAATCAACGCTCTACAACAGGGCTATGTGGGTCAGTATCAAGGCGGTGTTTATCTGCTTCCAGCAAATTCTGAAACGGTGCAATGGGGTTGGTTTAACAATGCAGAACCGCCTCGTGCCCGCATCAAATCCGGGGATACGGTGGTGATGGAGACGATGATGGCATCGTTGAATCAGATTTTGCCAGGAAGCTCGATCGAAGCGATTACCAAACTTCGGGTCGATTTTCCGGGTCGAGGCCCTCACTCGGTTACGGGGCCGATTTTCGTTGAAGGTGCAATGCCGGGCGATGTTTTGAAGATTAAAATCAACCGCATTGTTCCTCGCAGCTACGGGGCAAATTGGAACTTACCGGGCAATTTAAAACTCGGTCAATTTCCAGATAAGTTTACTCAAGCTCAAGTCAAACATTTCTATCTCGATTTGGGTCGTGGAATGACTGAATTCCTTCCAGGTATTGAACTTCCAGTCCGCCCATTTCCTGGAATTATTGGCGTGGCACGGGCTGAGAGTGGTCAATATAGTACGGTTCCACCAGGTGCTTATGGAGGAAATTTGGACTGTCGAGAGCTTGTGCAAGGCACGACGATTTATCTGCCTGTATTTGTCGATGGCGCATTGTTATGGTCGGGCGATTCTCACGCAGCGCAAGGCAATGGAGAGATTAATTTAACGGCGATCGAGACGGCTTTTAGTGAATTGAATATCACGGTTGAAGTGATGAAAAAAATGCCGTTGAGTTTTCCTCGCATTGAGACACCGACGCATTGGATCACGATGGGCTACGATCGCGATTTAAACAAAGCGATCGACAAACTCGAAGAAGAGACCGTGAAATTTGTCTCTGAGTGGAAGCGCTTGAGCAGCAAGGAAGCCCGGCAGTACATGCAGGATTATGGCATGTGTCATGTGGCTGAAGTCGTGAATCAGGTGAAAGGAACTTACTGTATGTTGCCCAAGCAGCCCACTCCGAAAGTTGCGCCTGCTGCGGTGAAAGATACTCGCGATAGCTATGTGACGACAGCGACGAATGCGGATGCAATGGCGGCGATGAATAGTTCAGCAATGCAAATGATTGAACGGATCGCAGAGCTGAAAAAGCTGTCTTTAATTGATAGCTATGCCTTGGCAAGCCTAGCAATGGACACGCGAATCGGACGACTTGAACCGGGTGCAAGAACGATTCATAATTTGCTTCCGCGATCGCTTTGGGTGAAGAAAGCTAAGAGTTGATATTCTGCGAGTTGAGCCGCTAGCTTGCCGCTAAATCTAGAAAATCAACACCTAAGAGGGTACTTTATATGTTTAAAACGCCCTCTTAGAGCTACCACAAGCAAGATATTATACGGGTTCTGAAACGATAAGTTCACCCATCGCTTTTTGAGATTCTATATTTAATTGAGTGAGCGACTGAATCGGTTTTTGATTTAGAGGGATTTGAATTAAAAACTCCGTACCTTCTCCCGGTCGAGATCGGCACTCCAAAATCCCTTGATGCCGCTCAACGACGATTTGATAGCTGATAGCCAACCCCATGCCAGTGCCAACACCAACAGGCTTCGTCGTGAAAAACGGATCAAAGATTTGTTGTATTATGTCTACTGTTATACCTGCACCATTATCCTTAATCCGAATACTGATATGTTGATCATCTGTAACACGTGTAGAGATCCGAATGGTTGGAATAGCCTGTTTTTGAGGTTCTTCCAACAATGCATCAATCGCATTATTTAAAATATTCATAAATACTTGGTTAAGCTGACCTGCATAGCACTCCACAAGGGGCAGGTTTCCATAATCTTTAATCACTTCAATATTAGAAGCTTGTGAGTTCGCTTTTAGCCGATGCTCCAAAAGTGTCAACGTACTATCAAGTCCTTGATGAATATCTACTTCCTTCAAACCTGCTTCATCTAACCGCGAGAAAACACGCAAGGATAGAACAATTTCTCGGATGCGTTCTATTCCCACTTTCATAGAAGCCAATAACTTCGGAAAGTCATTCAACATGAATTCCAAATCGGCTTCTTCGCTTTTGGCTTGAATTTCGCTATCAGATGTTGGAAACTTTCGTTGATAAAGTTGTAAGAGTTCAATTAGTTCTTGAGCATACTGATGAGTATGACGGAGATTGCCGTAAATGAAGCTAATTGGGTTATTGATTTCATGGGCAATTCCAGCAACAAGTCGCCCCAAACTCGACATTTTTTCAGCTTGAACTAGCTGCGTTTGAGTGTGTCTTAGATCGAGTAAAGCTTCTTTTAATTTTGCCTCTGTTTGCCGTCGTTCTTCAATCTCATTGATCAATGCTTGCTGTGTATTTTTAAGCTTCAATTGAATATTGATGCGGGCTAAAACCTCTTCGATTTCTATTGGTTTTGTGATGTAGTCAACTGCTCCCATCCGTAATCCTGCAAGTTTGTTTACAGAATCTGAAAGGGCTGTCATAAAAATAACAGGAATATTTTTGGTGTTCTCATCCGCTTTGAGGCAGCGGCAAGTTTCAAACCCATCAATTCCAGGCATCATCACATCCAGTAGAATCAAATCTGGCTGGATGAAAGGTAGCTTCTCAAGGGCGATTTCACCACTTTTAGCTACAGAAACTTCGTACCCTACATTATTGAGAACATCCAGCAAGATTTTGATGTTGTTGGGAGTATCATCGACGATCAATATGGAATTTGAAGCTGTCATATTCATGGTTCTAAACTGTTATGGATCAGAGTGGGCTGCATCAATTGAGCGATCGCATCAATCTCAAATTCATCTACGAGGGCTAAAACTTTACTGGCAAAAGCACTATATTGAGGATTTATTTGCTGCAATCGTTGAGCCTCTGCTTGAATCGTGACGACCCGACATCGTTTCACAGCTTCATAAAGGTCTTCGAGTTCGGCAGCAGGTGGAATGATCAGTTCTGTTTCAGCGGGTTGAGCTGCTATCTCAGAAATTTGATCAGCGGGTTGATAAATCCATTGCAGATGGAGCAGTTGTTGCAGTTGCCTGAGTAATTCATCAGCTTGTACAGGCTTGGGTAGGAAATTATCACAGCCTGCATCGATCGCTTCCTGACGATCAAAATCAAAAACACTGGCAGATGATGCAATGACGATGGTATTTTGCAATTCAGCAGACTGGCGGAGGCATTTCACCATAGTCCATCCGTCCATAATGGGCATCGCTAAATCTGAAATGATTAAATCAGGGTGAATTTGAGTAGCGATCGCCAAACCCTCCTCGCCATGATTTGCCTCAAAAACTTCAAATCCAATTGGCTCCAACAAATGTCGGATGACTGAGCGATTCTCCCAGCGATCATCTACGACTAATATCTTCTGTGTCTTTCCTTCAAATCCCTTAATCTCTCCAAACTGTGTTGTTCTAGACGTATTTCTCCATTCCAGCGCTTCGGGTAACACGACCTCGAACCAGAAAGTGCTGCCTTTTCCAGGCTCGCTCTGCACTTCGATCGTGCTTTCCATCAGGTTTACAATTTTTTTGCTAATCGCTAATCCCAGCCCTGTTCCTTCACTTTGCTTCGCAGAACTGCCAACCTGCTCAAACGGCAAAAAGATCTTTTCTAACTGCTCAGGAGACATTCCTACCCCGGTATCTTTGACCTGGAAGCGAATTTTGAGTCGTTTGCGAGGGTGATCTTCAGCTTCCTGCCAAATCGCTGAATTGATCCCATGCTCAACTTGGACGGTAAAGCTAACCTCCCCTTGGTCTGTGAATTTAATTGCGTTGCTCAACAAATTAATCAAAACCTGACGCAACCGTTTCTCATCCGCATGAATTCCATTAGGGAGATGAATGTCAGGTTGATAGGAAAACGTAATCCCTTTTTGCTCTGCCTTGATCCGACAAATCTCAATCACCCCTTCCAAAAAAGATGGAAAATGCAAATCTTTTGGGAAAAGCTCCATTTTTCTGGCTTCGATTTTGGAGAGATCAAGAATATCGTTGATTAACACCAATAAATAGGAACCACACTGGTAAATGGTTTCGATCGCTTTATGATCCGTATGATTTGAGTGTTTAGCCCGGAGAATTTGAGCATAGCCCAGAATACCGTTGAGCGGGGTACGCAGCTCATGGCTCATATTGGCCAAAAACTCGCTCTTAGCCTGATTCGCGCGATCGGCAAGGAGTTTGGCCTCCTTTAACTCCATCGTTCTTTCTTCGACTCGAAGTTCTAGGTCATCGTTGGCTTGCTGTAATTGAATATTAGCTCTGCGGTTTTCTGCGAGTACAGCACACAAAACCAAGGTTGTGACGGAAAGAACACAGATAAAAGATTGTAGAAGACTCAGGGATTGTGTAACAGATTCTCTAGCAAAAGAGCCAAATCCACGAGCAGTTCCAAACGTTGAAATAACAGAAACGACGAGTACTAAAAGAGTTGCTTCCCGTGGTTCAAACCGAAAGGCTGCCCAAATTAGAAGGGGAATCATCATATATTCGATTGGATAGCCTCCCCAAAAAGCAACTCGACTCACGGCAACGGATAGAAGTAACAGGAAGGTAAATTCAATCAGCTTTTGTTTTTGGCTGCGAGTGACTCTAGTTACTGTTGCGGCATAAGCTCCCTTAAAACTTCCCCACGATTTGAAAGAATAGAACCAGGACAAGCCAACTGGAGCAATAATCAACATCCCAGCGAATACAGCCATGTACCAGGTTCGCCAAGTAAACAGAAAATCTGTCCACGGTGTGATTCCGTAAAAACATAATGCTCCCGTAGCAATGGTGGAACTTAGGACTGGGTTCACCATTAACAGCAACACAAATCGGAAAATGTCGTGCGATCGCTCCAGAGGATTTTCGCGTCTGATAAACTTGCGAATCAAAAATGCCGTCACCAAGGCATCAGAGAGGTCGCCTGTGGCAGTGATCGCACTCAGCAGCGGATTATCAGGATAGAAAAGTAAACAATTGCAAAGCCAGTCTATCAGTAACAAAGCAGGCCAAATTCGATAACCTAGCAGTAAAACTGCAATCAGAAAAACACCAGAAGACGGCCAGAGTGCTGTGTATGCCCCTTGGTAGGACAACGCTCCACCCAATTTAACCAGACCGTAGTGAATTGGGCCGAGAGCCAGGGCTACAAGAAAAACAGTCCAGTTCAAAACAGGTAGAAACTTTCTTCGTGGAACACTCTGTTGCATAACTCTCTTGTGGGTAGGGTCTTCTGGTCGCCAAGCAGGACCCTGTACTACAAGAGGCAACGAAAAATCTATTGAACAAGCTCATGATTTCGTTATCTACGCCCCTGGGGCTTAGCGGGCATCTAAGAATACTTAGAGTGTGCCCCTGAGCAGCCCATAGTTAACGTGATTCCGTTGCATCAAGATTGACTGATTTGCATATTTAGTAACCAAGCTCATGGTTGAGTATCCTCGAATTCAGGAGAATTTTTCAGCTTGATCCAACGCTTCAAATTCTTGCCAGCAGAGATACATCGATCGTGGAATATGAAAACATCCTTTCCACTTGCCACCTTTGAGATTGAGTAAGACTTCACCTCGTCGATCGAGATAGCCAAACCATTCTCCATACTCTGCATCGGCAAAATGTGACCAACTATAGTCATGGACTTTCTGATACCACTTCCAACAGTCAGAACGCCCAGTCAAGCGGTATCCCATGACTAACGCAACGAGTGTCTCAACATGAACCCACCAAAGTTTCTGATCCCACTCTAGTTGCTGCGGTGGATGACCTTTTACATCCAGAAAGTAGTAGATTCCGCCGTACTTTTGATCCCAGGCAAAATTGAGAGTACGGATGACCACATCAATGCATTGATTGATCAAGTTGAGATTATTGCTGCGATGGGCAATATCCATCATGAACCACATCGCTTCAATCCCATGACCGGGATTAATCACGCGACCTTCAAAGCAATCGATATGGGAACCATCTGGCGCAACGTTTTCATAGAGGAGATTCTCGTCTAGAAAGTCGGTCATGACCTCTTGAACTGTTGCTTCGAGGACTTGATCGAGCGTTGTTTTTGGAAGGAGCCACTCCATTTCCAAAGTGAGATTCGCGAGAATCATCGGAACAGATAAGCCTTTGAGCGATCGCGTTCCTGGATAAGCTTTGTTGTAACTTCCTTTTGGATTGGTTTGACGGCGCAACACATTTTGATACGCCTGAAGTGCCACCTCGCGCGCCCAATCTTGACCCGATGCGAGTGCGAACTGACTAAACGCCATTGCCGCAAAGCAATCTGAAAAAATGTTGTAGGGCTGAATCAGAGGTTGACCCGATCGATTCAATGAGAAATACCAATTTCCCTCCGGATCTCGCCCGTGATTGGCTAAAAATTTTGCTCCATGTTCTGCAATGTCGAGCCAACTGGAGCGCTTTTCTAGACGATTACAGAGCATGGAGAATGTCCACACTTGGCGATTTTGCAGCCAGATAAATTTATCGGTGTCATACACCTTGCCAGTGCGATCGAGACAAGTAAAGTAGCCACCGCATTCAGTATCGATCGAGTACTGTTCCCAAAATGGCAGCACGTTATCGAGGAGCGCAGTTTTGTACAGGTCTGCTAGTTGCCGAAAATCGCGCTCCATACTTGTCTCCTAAAAATCCGCCTTTTATCTTAGAACGGAATGTCGTCTAATTCAGGCTGTGATTCTAATGCTGGAGCCGCTGGAGCTTTTGCCGCACGTTTCGGAGCCGCGCTTGCCACGGGAGCAGGTGCGCTCGGCGTTGCAACTGGCGCTGCCGCTGTCACAGAACTCGATAGCGAAGCTCCATTCAATGCATAAATTTTCTGAATCGTTAATTCAGCCTGCTTTTCTTTAAATCCTTCAGGACGATCAACGGTATTCATGGTCAACCGACCTTCAAGAATCACGCGATCGCCTTCGTGATAATTTGCCTGAATTTCCTGTGCCAAATTGCCCCAACCGACCGCTTTCAATTTGGTGGGCGGATCTTCAGGACGCAAGCCAGAAAATTCGATACGCATCTCAGCGATCGCGGTTTGATTATCTGAGGTGTATCGCAGTTGCGGTTCTTGAACAATGTCCGCCAACAGAATGATGCTGTTCATAGACCTGTGAGAAAGTGAGTGAACGTTATTCTACAGTCGATCGATGGGTTGTTACGAATCGATTTTGGGAGGTGGGGAGTGGGGAGTAGGGAGATGTGTTTCGTTTTCTCTCCCTACCCCCTACTTTCCTACTCTCTACATTTTAGTACACATGCTCTACCCTTGCCTCCTCAATCCCTTGTTCTTGATAGACAAATTCCTGAACTCGTAAGCGATATTCTCGCAGTGTTTCATCGACCCAACCGCGATTTGGGCTATTGGCATAGACGTGAATTAATGGCTCTGTTGCATCCGGTAAAATTAGCACCCAGCTATCACTGCGTTCTGGGTTGAAAATCTTTACCCCGTCGAACGTCTCCAACATTTCTGCGGGATGGCTTTCGACTAAATGCCGCATTAATGCGCCTTTGACTGTCCAGGGACAGCGTACCGAATAGGTTTTATGGGACACTCGCGGACATTCTGATCGAATCTGTGCCAACGTGCGATCCTGCAACGTTAACATCTCGATCAGTTTCGCAATGCAGAACATTGCATCAAAGCCAGGATGTAGTTGCGGGAAGATAAAGCCCATCTCGCCACTTCCGCCTAAGACCGTGCTGGAATGGGCATGACACGCTTCCATTAACGCAGTCGGGTTCGCTTTAGTGCGAACTACTTTGCCATCGTGACGACGGGCAATTTGCTCGATCGCACTCGATGCATGAACCGGAACAACCACTGTTCCACGGGGATGGGCGGTCAAAATCATATCGACCATCAAAGCCGTAAGCGTTTCTCCTCGGATGGGACTGCCCGTTTCATCGACTAAGATGAATTGCTCACCTTTGGCTGAAACTTGTACCCCAAAGGTTGCTTTTAACGCTTCGACAACGTGACCTAATTGATTGAGCAGCGTTTCTCGATCGTTCAAAGATGGCGCAGTTTGCGTCAGACTTGCATTTAAGACCACCGCATCACAGCCAAATTTTGCCAATAATTGTGGTAAGACGGCACCCGAAACCGCATAGGCATAATCGATAATCACTTTTGAACTGCTGGTCTGGATGGCTTGAATATTCAGATGTCGCTCAAATCCTCGGCTATAGATATCGAGCGCTTGATGCACATTCACAACGCCGCCAATTTCATGAATCGGAGCACGACGAAAATCTTCTTTGAAAAATGCTCCTTCGATCTTTTTCTCGATCGCTTTCGAGACGTTGATCCCGTTGCGATCGAAGAACTCAATCACAATATGATCTGACTTATCAGGATGAATCCGAATATGCAATCCTCCCGCCACGCCTAAGGTTGGAACTACTGATCGCGCAACTGGGATTGCTGTAGCTTCAAGATTTTGGATATTGATCCCGACGGACATTAATCCGGCAATCATCGATCGAGATACCATTCGCGAAATGGTTCTTTGATCCCGCGAAACGGTGACTTGTGATCCCGGTTTCAAAGTCGAACCGTATGCCGCTCCTAACTTCACGGCAAATTCTGGAATCACATCGACATTTGCTAAGCCCGAAACGCCTCGCTGTCCGAATAGATTCCGATGTGCGGTATATCCCCAAATCAAATTCGTATTCAGCGTCGCCCCAGCTTCAACGCTCTTACTCGGCCACACCCGGACATTGGGACTAATCAGCGCTTCTTCTCCCACCGATGAGAGCGGTCCCACCACTGCCCCTTCTAAAACATGAGATCGTCGATCAATTCTCGCCCCGCGTGCAATCACACAAGCCCTGAGATGCACCTCATCGCCAATCATTGCACCATTCCAAATGATCGGGCGCTTCAAATCTGCTTCATTCCCAATCGTCACGTTATCCCCGATCGCGGTTCCGGCTTCGATGGTGACACGCGACCCGATGCGGCAGTTGTTGCCAATAATCACGGGAGTTTCAATTTTGGCAGTGGGATCAAGATAAGTATTCTCTCCAACCCATAGTCCGGGCGATCGCTCAACATAGGCGAACTCTAATTTCACTCGGCGGGAAAGTCCAGCATATTGCGCTTCCCGATACGCGTCTAAATGCCCGACATCGCACCAGTACCCGTCTGCGACGTAGCCATACATCGGTTCGCCCTTGTCGAGCAACAGTGGAAACAGATCCTTTGAAAAATCCGCCTCTTCATTTTCTGGTAGATATTGCAGAACTTCTGGTTCAAGAATGTAAATCCCCGTATTGACGGTATCTGAGAAGATTTCACTACTCGACGGCTTTTCGAGGAAGCGTTTAATACTCGCATTTTCATCGGTGATTACCACGCCAAATTCGATCGGATTGGGCACCCGAGTCAAAATCAACGTTGCTTTTGATCCTTTCCGGTAATGAAATTCGATCGCAGCAGTGAGATCAAAATCGGTAATACTATCGCCGCTAATCACTAAAAAAGTATCATCCAGTAACTCTGCAATATTTTTGACACAGCCTGCTGTTCCAAGGGGTTGATCTTCTTCGACTGCATAGGTCATCTGCACGCCAAACTCGCTGCCATCCTGGAAATAATCGCGCATCACATCTGGCAGATAGTGGAGTGTCGCGATTATTTCTCGGATCTGATGTCGCTTTAGCAAGTCAATAATGTGCTCAGCGATCGGACGATTCAAAATTGGAACCATCGGTTTTGGCAGATCACAGGTGAGCGGTCTGAGTCGAGTTCCCGATCCGCCTGCCATTAGCACCGCTCGCATAGAATCTCCTTAAAGTAATCGATCGCATCTTTACCTAATTTGACAGTGCTAGCTTTTTTCGGGCAACCTCCCTCACAATTATTAGCAATTGGAAGAAGGTGGGGAGTAGGGACTAGAAACCTGTCTCCCCACTCCCCACTCCACTTGCTAGAATCTTGACATCACAAATTTTGAAGGATTCCGGTATGGTAAAGCTATTCCTATTTGTCGCCTTAGCGGTTTATGTCGTCGGTGTCTATCGCTTTTGGAAGGGATTTCGCCGCACCAACTTTAGCCAAGGCAAAATTTATTTAGCACTGCTGTGGCCCGCCTTAGTGTTTAATCGGTCTTATCGTCAAAATTTCACCCGTGCATTGAAAGGTTAAAAACATTGAGCGTACAGGATTGGAGTCCACGAATTGTCGCGATCGCCGAACGCTTTAATCGCGAGTATCGAGGAGAGGCATTTGATCTACCTGCCGAAGTTGAAGCGATGCCAATTTTTCGCGATCGAGTCGCGGGAACGCTACAAGCAAAAGTGACTTCTCCATTTTGGCAACTTGCTCAGCCGCAAAAAAATCAACGCTGCTTAGATATCGGCTGTGGCGTTGGTTTTTTTGTCTATAACTGGCGCGACTGGAATGCTTACTACGCGGGACAAGACGTGAGTAAGGTCGCCTGTGACGCGATGAATACTCGTGCCCCCCAGTTAAACTCAAAGCTGTTTCGAGGCGTGAAACTTGGGGCGGCGCATCAGTTAGAGTATGATGCGGCTCAGTTTGATCTGGTGGTTTCGACTGGGGTCAGTTGCTATTCAGATGTGGATTACTGGCAGTCGGTTGTGACGGAAGTGAAACGAGTGCTCAAACCGGGCGGAGTGTTTGTGTTTGATGTGCTCGATCCGGATGCCGCTTTGGCTGAGAGTTGGGCAATTTTGGAGACTTATCTGGGTACAGAGGTCTTTTTGGAATCGCTCGCGGATTGGAAGAAGCTGATCCAGTCCGAAGGAGGCAAGATTGTCAAAACGCTCCCCGGAGAGCTATTTCAGTTGCATAAAGTGACTTTTTAGAACGCTTCAGAATTCAGCAGGCGTAATTATGTCTCGACCTATTTTCACCTTCGGTAGTATCAACATGGATCTCGTCGCCCGAGTTCCAAAATTACCCAAGCCTGGAGAAACCCTAACTGGGTATTCATTCTCAACTGTTCCGGGTGGGAAAGGCGCAAATCAAGCGGTTGCAGTTGCAAAACTGGGTGGCTCCAGTCAGATGGTTGGGCGAGTTGGTGATGATGCGTTTGGACAAGAATTGTTAGCGAGTTTAAAAGCGGCTGGAGTGCAAAGCGATCGCATTTTCATCGATCGTTCAACCTCCTCCGGAGTTGCCATGATTGCCGTAAACGACCAAAGCGAAAATCATATCATCGTGATTGCTGGTGCAAATGGAAATGTCGATCAATCTGACCTCGATCGCTTAATGCTGACGGATTCGTCGATTTTATTACTCCAGCTTGAAATTCCGTTCGAGATCGTTCAAACTGCGGCACGTTCTGCTAAAGCAATTGGGGCAACTGTCATTCTTGATCCTGCTCCTGCTCCTGCCGTTTTTCCAGATGAATTGTACGGTGCGATCGACATTATTACCCCGAATGCCACTGAAACAGAACAGCTTGTCGGATTTCCGATTCAGACTCAAGCGGATGCCGAACGAGCCGCCGAAATTCTGCAACAGCGAGGAACGAAGACCGTGATTATCAAAATGGGCGCTCAAGGTGTCTATTGTGCAACCGAAGACGATCGCTTCTTTATGCCAGTTTTTCCGGTTGTAGCAATTGACACGGTTGCGGCTGGAGATGCATTTAATGCGGGGTTAGCAGTCGCATTAGCTGAGGGGCATCCAATGCGGGAAGCAGTGCGATGGGGAGCGGCATCGGGAGCCTTGTCAACGACAAAATCTGGCGCGCAATCCTCACTGAGCGATCGAGCAACCCTAGACGATTTCTTGCGTAAACAAACAAAACCCTGAGTCAAATTTGACTCAGGGAAGGCTTTTGACTACTGATCAAATATCGATAATCAAATGTTTATATAGAGAGGAGAGTAGATAAAATCAAGTTTAGAAAAATTATTTAGACAGAGGCTCTAGCTTGGGAGAGAGCTAACTTGTTTTCAGTCTAGAGATAGAAGCGATGAACTATCGTAAGGCATAGGTTAGAGATTGTCTTCAGATCGGGAGTCCCTCTGAAGCCCATTTTCCGTAGGTTGACCATACATGCAAACCCTGGCGCAGATGGATATTTTAGTCGTCGATGATGATCCCGATACCAGGGATTTGCTTCGATTCATGCTTGAAGATGAAGGTGCGATCGTTACCGTTGCGCCCAACGCGAAGGAAGCATTATCCCTACTTGAAAGAGAACTTCCAAAGCTATTAGTCAGTGACGTTGCGATGCCTGAAATGGACGGCTTTGAGCTAATCGGGCGGGTGCGCGAACTCCCCAAAGGTGAAACGCTTCCTGCGATCGCGCTGACTGCTTATGCGCGTGAAGAAGACCGCCAGGCTGCGCTCAGATCCGGATTTAATGACTACCTGACTAAGCCCGTTGATCCTTTGGAGCTCATCCGGCTGGTTCAGCAATATTGCTTGGCTTTCCCGCCGGATGCTTAAACCGATGATTACTTTCTCTGCGCTTGCGCGTAGCGTTGATTGACTGCTTGCCAGTTCACGACATTCCACCAATTTGTCAGATATTCTGCTCGACGATTCTGATACTTCAGGTAGTAAGCGTGTTCCCAAACATCATTGCCTAAAATCGGATAGGCATTGGGATTGCTCATCAGGGGATTATCTTGATTTGCGGTTGAAGTGATGCTGAGTTTTCCTTGGCGATCGCTGACGAGCCACGCCCATCCACTGCCAAAGCGATCGGCTCCAGCTTTATTAAACTGCTGCTTAAATGCATCAAAACTGCCGAAGGTCTGATCAATTGCTTTTGCGACAGCTCCAGTCGGCGTGCCTCCAGCTTTTGGAGCCATAATCTGCCAGAACATCGTGTGATTGACATGTCCGCCGCCGTTGTTGCGAATCTTCGTCCGAATTGCCTCCGGAACCTGGTTGAGATTCTGAATTAAACTATCAACGCTCTGCTTCTGAAGGTCTGGATAAGCCTTTAGAGTCTCATTAATGTTATTCACATAAGTTGCATGATGCTTATCGTGGTGAAGTCGCATCGTTTGAGCATCAATGTAAGGCTCTAGGGCAGCATAATCGTAAGGCAATGGATCAAGCTTTGCGGGGGAAGCACTCAACTGTGGTGCTGCTGAGGGAGCCGCATCGACTTGGCTATTAGACTGACAGGCAAAAAATAATGGAACTAGCAAACCGACGAAAAGAATGAGGATACGTCTGAAAGTTGTTTGCATAAGAATCTCTCTATTCCTAGAATCACTCAGACAATACCATAGGCGATCGGCAACTTCGTCCTGATGTGACCTCGCTTTACAGTCCTAATGAAATCGTCATAAGCCCTCTGTCTTAGGGCAGTTGAAAGCTTATGACGGTTCCTGATAGAGCATGTCCCGTATCTCAAAGCGTGAACTCAGCAAACTCATCCTGTTCGGTTGGCTGTGGTGGAGTCTGATACTTCTGTGTTTGAATCAATTCGCTCAAGGTTAGCTTCGGATTCTGCTGGATTAAGTTCAAAGCAGTCATGAAATCGCGAATAATTTCACCGGGAGTGAGGCGCGTCTCGGTTCCGACTTTCCCGCCGCGGACTGCACTGATAAAGGTTGAAATTTCAGAAGCAGTGAGTTGCTTTCGCATCTCGTAATGGCTGAAAAATACGATCGAGATTCGCTGCAAAAGTAACTGCAATTCTGGTTCGCTTAATGCCTCTAATCGAATCACAGGCGCACTCGTATCTGCTTCATCGGATTGAATCACGCGACTTTCAGCGGTGCGACGTTGCCAAGCTGGATCGCTATACAATCCGCGTCTCGGATCTTCGAGAAATTGAGGGGTTCCTCCGATCAAAGTTCCCAGATGGCTAACTTTCCCTTGCATCGCATCATTGAACATTGCTAAAAGCTTGTCATAGTTATTTTGACGCGCGATCGCGGTTGAAATCTTCGACAAGTGGATGACTTCATCCAAAATGATAATCAGTCCTTTATAGTCAATGTCTGCTGCAAATCGAGCGATCAGCTTCACATAGTCATACCAAGAATCATCATCAATAATGACTCTGACTCCCAAAGCTGCTTTTGCTTCGGTCTTAGTGGAAAACTCACCGCGTAACCATCGCATCGCTGATTCTTTTTTGGCTTCATCATTCGATCGATAGCCTGTCCAGTAGGCAATGATCACCGTTGCAAAATCAAATCCATTGACTAAATCTGCAACATCTTGTGTCACTAAGCGAATCTGAGCTTCTACCTGTTGATCGAAGCCTTCGTCACTCGGCTTCATGCCTGTGTCCTGAGCTACCTGTGCCTGAATCGCTGCAATCCAGCGTTCTAGAATGAGGGTGAGCGCGCCGCCTTCAGGTCGGCTTTTCGTTGCCAAATTTCGCATCAATTCGCGGTAAGTTGCAACGCCTGCGCCTTGACTGCCAACTAACCGTCGATCAGGCGTGATATCTGCATCTGCAACAACAAATCCCTGTTCCATTGCGAGATTGCGAATCAATTGCAGGGTAAAGCTTTTCCCGGCTCCATATCGTCCAATCACAAATCGAAATGCGGCTCCGCCATTTGCCACATGCTCAAAATCCTGCCGAATGGCTGCAATCTCTTTTTCTCGTCCGACTGCAATATGTTCTAAACCGACACGTGGCACAACTCCTGCACTCAGAGCATTGACGAGAGCAGTGGAAACGCGCTTAGTAAGTTTAGGTTGAGACATAGAGAACCAAAGAATTTCAGAAATTCACAGTAACACTAATTATGTGTCCCCGTTCAAGTAATGCTGCCAATCAATGTTCGGCATCTGCTCAAACGCTTCGTTGAGACATTTTCCCCATTGTTGGCGAATCTGAGTTAAGTAAGGCGCATCAATGTTTAAGCTCAGGCGATATCGAACTTTGAAACTATTCGCCTCATACATGACTAAGTTGATGGGCGGGCCGACTGAGATGTTAGAAATCATGGTCGAATCGATCGATAACAGCGCACATTTCGCAGCTGATTCGATCGAGGTTTCAAAGGACAAGACACGATCGAGAATCGGTTTGCCATATTTCGCCTCGCCAATCTGCAAAAAGGGCTTTTCTTTCGAGGCTTGAATGAAATTGCCTTGACTATAAATCATGAAGAGTTCTGGCTCTGAACCGCGAATCTGTCCGCCGAGGAGCACGGTGCAGTTGTAATCAATGCCATCTTTCTCAAGCCAGGGGCGATTTTGTTCCTGAACTTGACGAATCATGTTGCCGATATACCGCGCAATTTCAAACATGCTCGGCAATGTGTGCAGGCTGACTTCTGCTTTTGCGGTGATGTCTTGCTGCATTAAAGTCAAAGCGGACTGCGTGATCGACAAATTGCCAGATGTGCAGAGCAAGATGGTGCGATCGTTGTCGATCGAGAAGTCAAAGAGTTTCCGATAGGTCGAAATGTAATCGACTCCCGCATTCGTTCGAGAGTCTGCCGCCATTACGAGTCCTTCTTTTGTGAGAATCCCAAGGCAATAAGTCATACGGGTAGAGTAAAAAGTCTATTAGCACTACTCTACGATGAAGTGGGGAGTGGGGAGTGGGGGTGTTCCTTTAGTAGCTTCCTACTCCCTACTCTTATTTAGCATTTACAACTGCAAACAGAATTCCTCTCCCTATCTCCCCATCTTCCGCTTCATCTCCTCCAACTCTTCCTGCGTTTCCCACTGCTGAAACTTCTGCTCTAACGGGTCATCGATCTTAGTTGCACTCTGATTCCAGCCATCGACTGCCCAGCGTTGTGAAGCTTGAGCGGCTTGGGTTGCTTTCACCTGTTTGATCTCAGTCTGCAATTCCTGCCGCCGAATCTGAATCTTTTTCTGTAACTCTTCTGTCTGCTGAATCCGTTCTTTGAGAACTTGCATTTGTCCCCATTTTTGATTGCCTTCGCGTAAGAGCGAAGCTTCATGTGCCTCGGCTGGTTCTGCTAAATCCTTGCGTCCTGCTGTTCTTGCTTTCTCAATTCGCACATGCCAGCGCTGAATTTCTTGCGCTGTCGTCAAAATTTCTGCTTCGACTTGTTTTTCTCGCAACCGCAAATCTGCTAACAATCGGCGCGTTTCCTGTTCTTGTTCATACAGCTTCTCTTCGAGTGCTTGTAATTCAAGCTGCGGATTGTTCTTCAAAAACTCATCGATGCGAGTTTCTAGAAAACGCCCAAGATCGTCGAACAAACCCATAAACTGCTCCAAGAGAAAGGGACAGAGGAAGAATTCTCCCCTGCCCTATTCTAAAGTTTTTGTCCGATCGAGAGCGATCGAACCTCGCCATTCCGTCGCACCGTGACGTAATTATTGTCAATATCGACGACGCTCCATCCGCTCGACCCAATGCTCTCACCAATGTAATAGCGCTGAGTCACACCATTCATTTCAAATAAAATTGCAGATTGGGTGGGGTCAGTCGCGATCGCGATGCCGCGTAATAATCGCTGAGGTTCTGCTGCTGGAGCTTGACTCGGCAGGATGACTGGAGCCACTGGAGCGTTTGGTTTGGTTGCTAAGGGATTACTGGCTGGATTGATCGATAAACGCTCTAGCGCAGAAGAAAGCCGAGAGAGAACTTGGTTGAGTTCTTGCGGATTTTTACTGACGGCTGTGCCAACGGGCATCGGACTGGAAACAGAAGGAACATTGATCACGACTGGCGAATTGAGTTTGGATGCAGTGGGATTTCCTGCAACTGCAACCGGAGGAAGACTATTTTTAAGGGGTGTGAGATTTGTCGGCTTATTTGCAGCTTTGCGATCGATAGCTTCGAGCGATCGCTGCATGTATTTTGCAAATTGGGCGTTTGTATCTTTGGCGGGTGTCTTGATGGTGGTCGAAGTTGCGATCGCAGAGGGTTCTTGGGTCGCGATTGTGAACCATCGCTGAATTGTTCCTCGTTGGATCAGCCACGCTGAAGCGGCAGCGATTGCCGTTAAGCCGAATGCGATCGTCAGAAATTTTAGAAGTCGATTGCTGTGAGGCTTGATCGGTTCTGCTGCGATCAGTTCATCCATTTCGGGCATGGAACCTGCCGAATTCCATTGAGGTAAGCGGGGCAGAGATGCTGTGGAACGCGGCACGATCGAGGAAAGTGCGGGAGGCATGACGATTTCGGGTGATTTCTGCGGTTGCGCCCGAATGGGTTCAGGTGGGGGAACGCTGCCGGAGAGGAGATCTTCCACATCCTCAAACAAATCATCCATAAGTCGATCGGCGTAGGCATCGACTTGAATCGAGGGTTGAGTTGCAACGAGTGCGCCGCTGATGTTTTGAGGCATAGCTTTGAGTGCAAGGGCGGATATGTGGACTTTCTGGAAACCAGAACAATGGGATCGATTTTCAGTAGGCGATTTTTTGCCGCGATCGTGGGTTTCACGATCGGTTTTTCGAGTAAAATCTTCGATTCCGGTCGTACTACGTGTTTGGAATTATACTCACGAACTTTTTTGACGGCGCAGTTCTGATTCACGATGCCCGGATTCTACGGAGATCTGGTGCGATCAGTGGGGAGTGGGGAAGTGGGGAGTGGGGACTCTAAGCGCGATTTGCTCGATCGAAAAGGTGGCCCGTTATGAGGCGAGAGGGGCGATCGTGATTCGACTGTTGCAGATTTGGGGGATTGGGGGTGGGTTAGTCGTCTGTGAAGCGATCGACGTTTAATTCAAATCCTGGGAGAACATCTTCGCCTGAGAGAGTTGTGGGGAGTGGTTGCACTTCTTTCTCTTGTCCTTGGCGATAGATTTCGACTTGTTGATCTTGCGGATTGAATAACCAACCGAGGCGGACTCCACTTTCTAGATATTCCTGCATTTTTTCTTGCAGCGTCTTCAGATCATCAGTGGCGGAGCGTAATTCGATTACAAAATCGGGCGCGATCGGGGGAAATTTTTTGCGTTGGTCTGGAGTGAGGGCTTGCCATCGAGATGATTCGACCCAGGCTGCATCGGGAGAGCGTTTCCCGCCTTTTGGAAGTTTGAAAATCGTTGAGGAGCTAAAGATTTCTCCGAGTCGGGTTTGACGATTCCAGATGCCGAGATCGATGATATAGTCCGCTTCTCGTTTACCGCTTTCTCCGCCGACGGGTGACATAACGATTAAGACTCCTTCTGCATTCTGTTCGATGTTCCATTCGGGATTGTGGAGGCAGAGTTGGTAAAACTGCTCGTCGGTGAGATGAACATGGTTGAAATCGAGTTTGAGGGGAGACGTGAGTTCCATATTGCAGTCCAAAGATTGGTGCAAGAAAGAGGGTTCTTTTATCGTACTTCTGAACTGGTGGAGTCAGGAGATTGGCTCGGCTTTGCTTTGCGGAAATTGTTTCATTCTGTGAGTATAAAAGAGAGGTCTCCCGGTTGGATGTTTGATTATGCAGAATGAGACGACTGTGCTTGATTCTCCGCCGTTGATTTTCATTTGCTATGCGCGCAAAGACAATCAAGATGATGCCTTCAAACGCCGATCGCTGGATCGACTCCTCGATCATTTGAAGCCATTGCAACGTCAGAAAAAGGCAAGGATTTGGTGTGATCAGAAGATCGATCTAGGAACGCAGTGGGATGACGAGATTCATACGGCATTGAGTTCGGCAAGGGTGGCGATCGCGTTAATGAGTCCTTCGTTTTTTGCGTCGGATTACATTTGCGAGAAAGAGATGCCGAAGATTTTTCAGCAGGTTGATGCTGGACAGACGATATTACTGCCGATTTTGTTGAGTCCGTTTGATTTGGGATCGGCTGAGTTTTATTACTCGGATGCTCAGGGTGAAGAAAAAGTGCGATCGCTGAATGATTTTCAGGCGGCGAATGGGATGGAGAAGCCGCTGATCGGTTTGCCGGAGCATGAGCAGGATGCGGTGTTGCTGCGGGTGGCACAACGGGCGCGGGAGATTGTGGGCGGAAAAAAGTCTGAGGTTCCCATCGGTGGGGAACGGGGAAAACATACACCGAGTAATTTACCGCGATCGCAGACGGAGACATTTGTGGGGCGGGATGTGGAACTGCGAGAGATTCACGATCGTGTGCAAGATGAAAGTCGGTTGGCGATTTTTGCGGTGTCGGGGATGGGAGGGATTGGCAAGACGGAATTGGTGTTGCAGTATGCAATGCGGTATCGCAATGCGGGGATTTATTTGGGGGCGGTGTGTTGGGTGAATGCTCAACAGGAGATTGGGGCGCAGATTTTGGGGTTTGCTCGATCGTGTTTGGGGTTGCAGTTGCCGGAGTTTTCTGATTCGAGTGAGTTGGTGGCTTGGTGTTGGCGGCAGTTTCCAACGGAGTCGAGTCTGGTGGTGTTTGATAATGTGCTGGATTATGCGGATATTGAGAGTTTTTTACCGCCTGTTGAGGAACGGTTTAAGGTGCTGCTGACGACGCGATCGCGGATTGAAAGCGAGTCGGTTTCGGTGTTGTCGATCGAGACTTTGCTGCCGTTGCAGGCGTATCGATTGCTATATGAAACAGTTAAAGATGAGCGTCGGTTTGAGCGAGAGCAAATACAAGCTGCTGAACTGTGTGAATGGGTGGGAGATTTGCCACTGGGGATCAAATTAGTCGGGAAGTTTCTGAAAGTCGAGCCGGATTTGTCGATCGCGGAACTGCTTGCGGAGCTAAAAACAGAGCGGTTGAAGCAGGATGGCATTAGTCAGATCGAAACAGTCTTTGAGTTGAGTTGGGAGAGGCTGAACGCGGCAGAACGACAGTTGGCGATGCTGTTGGGGACGTTTGGGAAAGCAGCGATCGCGTGGGAGTTGGTCGATCGAGCGGTGGAATTTTGTCGAGAGGAAACGGCGTGTTTGTTGCTGGAGCCAAAGGCGTGGCGGCGAGGGCGGAGAAGGTTAGTTGAGTTGAGTTTGCTTCAGCGATCGGGAGAAAACCAGTATCAAATCCATCCGCTCTTGCGAGAGTTTTTTAGAAGTAGGATGACGCAGGAGGAACAGCGATGGGTTACAACGGCGGTGGCGATGGTGATGATTGGAATTGCGAAAGAAATTCCTCAAGCTCCGACGCTAGAGGTCATTGGCTTGGTTACTCCAGCAATTCCACATCTGCAAGCGGTGGCAGAAGACTTGATGAAGTTGAAAAGTCGCGAAGAATGCGGGATTCCAGACGATGATGATCTGACGTGGGTATTCACTGGAATTAGTTGGTTTTATCAAGGGCAAGGACTTTATGCCGATGCTGAGCCTTGGGTTGCTGCAGGGTTAACGGTTGCGCAATCTTTGTTAGGAGAGCAACATCCCCATGTGGCGACAAGTCTGAACAATTTGGCAGCACTTTATGCGTCACAAGGACGGTACGAGTCTGCGGAACCGCTCTACATTCAAGCTTTGGAATTAAGACGATCGCGTTTGGGAGAATCGCATCCCGATGTGGCTCAGAGTTTGAACAATTTGGCAGGATTGTATCGGTTGCAAGGACGCTATGGGCAAGCCGAACTCCTCTTCACTCAAGCGTTGGAATTAACTCGATTGCTCCTCGGGGAATTGCATCCCGATGTGGCTCAGAGTTTGAACAATCTGGCAGCATTGTACGAGTCGCAAGGGTGCTATGAGCAAGCCGAACCCCTCTTCACTCAAGCGTTGGAATTATATCGCTCGCTATTAGGGGAGTCGCATCCCGATGTGGCTCAGAGTTTGAACAATTTGGCAGGATTGTATCGGTTGCAAGGGCGCTATGAGCAAGCCGAACCCCTCTTGACTCAAGCGTTGGAATTAACTCGATCACTCTTGGGAGAATCACATCCCAATGTGGCAACGAGTTTGAGCAATTTGGCAGGATTGTACTATTTGCAAGGACGGTATGAGGAAGCCGAACCGCTTTACATTCAAGCTTTGGAATTAAGACGATCGCGTTTGGGAGAATCGCATCCCGATGTGGCTCAGAGTTTGAACAATTTGGCAGAATCGTATCGATTGCAAGGGCGCTATGAGGAAGCCGAACCGCTTTACATTCAAGCCTTGGAATTAAGACGATCGCGTTTGGGAGAATCGCATCCCGATGTGGCTCAGAGTTTGAACAATTTGGCATTACTGTACTATTCGCAAGGGCGCTATGAGGAAGCCGAACCACTTTACATTCAAGCGTTGCAAATTGACGAGCGGGCATTAGGACAAGAACACCCGGATTTTGCAATCGATTTATATAATCTTGCAGGACTTTACACTGCACTAGAACGCTATGCAGAAGCAGAGCCATTGTATCGACAAGCGATCTCCATCTTCTACAATCGACTAGGAGAAGCGCATCCTTACACTCAACAAACTTGGCGAGGATTCATCAATTTCTTAGTTCAAGTGCTGCAAAAGGGTCGAACCTCCGAACTCTCCGATCATCCGATGACACGATCGATTCTTCAACAACTGCAAAGCGCCTCAGAATAAAGAACGGTCGCCTCGCTTCCCGGACTGTTCCCAGAAAGTAAAGCAGCGATCACGGTTTTGAAAAGAGCGATCGTCTAGAAGACTCTGAGAACCCTTGCCCCTTGCCGCCATCCTCAACAAATCGCCTAAAATAGTCCCATCTGCCGTGAATCATTTGCCACCATGCAGCAATATTCGATCGAAGAAATGCGAGAGCGATCTCAAGATGTCCTAGACTCCGCAACCAGCGAACCAGTCATTTTAGTCAATCAATCCCGCCCCAGTTACGTCGTGCTATCCGTTCAAAATTATCAACAACTCATCGATCGATTAACCGAACTAGAAGATCGCGCACTCGGCAAACAGGCTGAAACTGCACTCCAAAACTCATCCCTGATCGGAACCGAGACATTTGTCACCGAACTTCAGCAACTTGCCAACTTAGACGATCGCGACCAGTAGCAAATATGGCAAAACTGGATGGTCTAGAATCCGTTCTCGAATTTATCAAAGGACTTCAGCCCAAAATCGCGGCTCAAATCTCCAAAAAAGTTCTCATGTTAAATCTCGAACCCTTACCTGTGGATAGCAAAGCTCTCAAGGGTTACGAGGGTTATTATCGAGTAGACTCCGGTGAATACAGAATTGTTTACCGCTTTGATCCAGAATCAGATCTCGTCGAAGTGATCTTAGTCGGCAAACGCAACGATGATGAAGTCTATAAACAACTGAGCCGATTGCTTGATTAAACCGCTTTGCCAATCTGTGAGCAATCTCGCAGAATTCCACCTTACATTAGAGCGCCACGCAGAAAGTAAATCAGCGATCGCTCTTTTCAAAACCGCGATCGCAAATTTCGCCAGTATGATCAATCTACACCTGCTTAAATAGCCCGTATACGATCTCCACTTATAACAAGTTCTCACATTCCTGCCCTACGAACCTCTCCCAACCTCCTTCCAAACTTCAGCAAGAACCGCGAACGTATGATGAAAACCTTGCAAGACTATACGATCGTCATCCGCCCCGAAGACAACGGGACTTTTGTAGCTTATGTTCCTGCAATTTCAGGTTGTCATGCCTGGGGACAAACCTCAGAAGAAGCAAGAGCCGAGCTTATCAGCGTATTTGACATGATTCAAGAAGAATACCTAGAAGAAGGAAAAGTGCTGCCCCCTGATGTGAAATTGGTTGTTGCTCATGCCAGCTAGAGCCAGCGAACTTGCTAAAGCTGCGAAGAAATTAGGATTTGAAAAGGCTAGGCAGAAAGGAAGCCATGCCCGTTGGAGACATCCAGACGGCAGAGCAACCACCATTCCAGTGCATGGAAACAGCGAAATTGGCGGTTGGCTCTTCCACGAGATTCTTGAACAGCTTGGAATTACCGAAGAAGAATTTGAAGAACTCCGATGATCTAAACAAAGGGTCGATCGAGAAACCTCGATCGACCCTTTTTTGCAGACGTTCCCAAGCTAGATGACTCAGTGTAACTGACTAACGATTAGTCTGCACTTCTTTTATCTCAACATCACCCGCACTGGGACGGGGCTGATCCGCAACCAACTTCTGCGGAGTCGAAAAACTCGAAGCCGACTCCTGCGCCAAAGCCGTCCATTCCGTATGGAATACACCTTCTTTGTCCGTCCGCAGATAAGTATGCGCCCCAAAATAATCGCGTTGCGCCTGCGTTAAATTTTGTGGCAAGCGATCGCGACGATAACTATCGAAATAATCCAGCGACGCACTAAACGCCGGAACCGCAATTCCATGCCGCGCCGCCGCCATAATTACCTCGCGCCAAGCTGATTGACGATCGAGAATTGTCTGCCTAAACTCCGGAGCCAACAGCAAATTCGGCAGCGTCGGATTCTCGATAAATGCGTGCTGAATCTTACCCAGGAAGCCCGCCCGAATAATACAGCCGCCCTTCCAAATCCGCGCACATTCCGCCAAATTCAACTCATAGCCATAGTTTTGCGACGCAACATTCAGCAACGCCATCCCTTGCGCGTAAGAACAAATCTTCGAGCAATACAGCGCATCTCGCACTGCATCAATAAACGTTTTGCGATCGCCCTCAAACTTCGGACTCTCATAGCTCAACTGCTGCGAAGCCTCCATCCGCTCCGTCTTATAAGACGACATAATCCGCGCATTCACCGCAGCAATAATCGTCGGAATCGCAACCCCCAATTCCAACGCATCCGTCACCGTCCAGCGACCCGTTCCCTTCTGCCCCGCAGCATCGAGAATCAACTCAACCAAAGGCTTCTGAGTATCCGGATCAAAGACTTTGAAAATATCTGCGGTAATTTCAATCAGATACGAATTCAACTCAGGAGTCTCATTCCACTCCATGAACACCTGATGCAACTCGTCCTGAGTCAATCCGCCCACATTTTTCAGCAAATCATAGGCTTCTGCAATCAACTGCATATCGCCATACTCAATGCCGTTGTGCACCATTTTGACGTAGTGACCCGCGCCACCTGGCCCGATGTAAGTCACACAAGCCCCATCATCCACCTGAGCCGCAATCTTCGTCAAAATCGGCTCTAGATATTCATAAGCCGTTCTCGTTCCCCCCGGCATCAAGCTTGGCCCATTTAACGCGCCTTCTTCACCGCCGCTCACGCCCATGCCAATGAACGTAAACTTAGCCGCTTCGAGTTCGCGTGCCCGCCGCGCTGTATCGGTAAATAAAGAATTACCGCCATCAATGAGAATATCTCCTTCATCCAATAGCGGTTTCAACTGCTCGATCATCGCATCCACAGGCGCACCCGCTTTCACCATGATCAAAATCTTGCGCGGACGTTCTAATGAAGCGACAAATTCTTCGATCGTATAAGTCGCCTGAACATTCTTGCCGCCTGCCCGCTGTGCCATGAAGGCATCGGTTTTTTCGCGACTGCGATTATAGACCGAAACTGGGAATCCGTTCCGCTCAACGTTGAGCGCGAGGTTCTCGCCCATCACGGCAAGACCAATTACACCAAAACTTTGTGCCATAAAAATTCTCTGCTAACTCTGTAACAGCCAGAAGCAATCGTTCCTTCAACGGTAACTCGATCGCACTTAGAGTAGCCTGGAAGATTACATTAAGACTCTGGCTCAAGAATGATTGAGTGCGATCGCAACATTGCTTGAGCAAAGCATCTCAATCAAAAATGGCACTGTATGCAATTGTTGCAATTGTCAACAGCCTCACATAAATTGCGAACACAAAATTATTTTAAGTTCCGCAGAGCAACTTCCTGGTTTTTACGGTAAGCCTGAGTTCGATTTTTAGCGACATCCGCACGAGCATGATTGTTCGGAACTTCAGACATCAACCGTGAAGCCGTTCCCCACATATCCGCTACTTCTTGCCACTGAGCCGGGGTTTTGGCATCTTTACTCGCTTTGGCTGCTCGTTCTGCAACTCGGACTGCGGTTGCAAAGGAGTCACCATCTTGCTTAATACTGCTTTTCCAGGTTGCTTGAGGAGAATCTGCTGCTTGTGGAGGCTGCCCCGGCAGAATCTTGCCGCCGGTCATGGCATAAACCCCGAGTCCCGCCAACATCAAGCCTGCCGTCAACACCACTCCACCCAAAATCCCGCGATTGAATTGCCGTTTCTCGCGTACAGCTTGGGGAGAAAGCGTTCGGGGCAGATCATCGCGCTCACTGAACGTCTCTCGTAAATCTTGAAACATCCCTTTAATTGGGTTCGGTCGTCGCAGCGCAATCTCTTGTGCCCAAAGCAACTGCCCATCGGGATCGCGATTGATTTCCTCAAACCAAAGCAACTGCTGCTCGCGCACAATTCGACAGTTGATATTGACTCGTCGCACATTGCGCGGCGAAATCGACTCGAGAATCTTGCGAATGCGCTCGGTAAGGGCGGCTCGATCGAGCTGTTCCGCAGTCGCCGCTTCACAGAGCAGTTGCAAAACCCCGTTTGCGAAAATCGCACGAGTTCTGACGCCTGAATCTGAAAGCTTATCATTCAGAACTTGAATGATCGCTGCAACGCTCCCTTGATGAGCTTGCCTGTAGATATCGTTGACCGGACTTACAATCATGAGGATTTATTAGTAAGTAAACGAATAACCCTGACTCGGAAGGCTCTACGATAATATATCTCGTGTTTTGGTAATTAGAGCAAGCATAACTTTCAAAAAGGACATTTTTTTGTCTAAAAAACGCAATTCTGACCGATATCTTACGTCAGTATTTCTAATGTAAATGACGCGAATCATTAAACCGACGAATTTGCCATAAGTCTGTATTGAAGCGATTCTGATTTTGCAGTTCCCATCGCGATCGATCAATCCAAAACTCAAACAGGGCAGTATTGTGCGCCCGTAATCGCCAAGATCTATCGCTTCCTAGTAATTGAGCGATTAAGTGTTGCAAAATCCAGCTATGGCTAACAATCCAAAGTTGATCCCCATCGCGATGACGCTGCATAATTCGATCGAGAAATCGTTTCGCGCGATCGCGGGCATCGTATAGCGTTTCTGCTTCTGGAATCGGAATCCAATCCGGCGAACTTTCCAGTTTTCGACACAAATCTGGATAGCGAGTCTGTGCTTCTGCCCAAGTTAACCCTTGAAAAATTCCGTTCTGAAATTCTTTTAATTCTTCTGCGTGTTCGACTGGAATTGTTTTTGGGCTCGGCTCGTCTGCTTCGATTGGGGTTTCGCTATCTGGATCGATCAAATCGCTCACCGCTGCGGGTAGATGCGGCACTTGAAAATAGGAGAGTAAAATTTCCGTCGTTTGCACTGCCCGTTTGAGCGGACTGGTATAAACGTGCGAAGGTCGCCACGATTCAGTCCGAAGAGTCTTGGCAAGGCTCTCTGACTGTTGCCGACCCAGCGGAGAGAGTTCGTAATCGCCGTGACCTTGCATCCGTTTTTCGATGTTCCCGATCGATTGAGCGTGGCGGATAAATAGGAGTTTGAGGACTTTCGACATGAGAAATCAATTCTTAGGGGCGAGGAAGATCGATGGACAGATTTGAGGCGATGAAGATTTTTCGCAGGAAGTGCATTTACAATGCTTAAAGCAGGTTATACGAATCTTAGGTCAGCCTATGTTACTCAAATCCACAACTCGCCACATTCATATTTTTACGGCAGAAGTGCAAAATAATGAGCTAGTTGAGAGCGATAAGGTTCTGACACTAGACGTTGATCCCGACAATGAGCTGCTGTGGAATCAAGATGCACTGCAAAAGATCTACAGCAAGTTTGATGAACTGGTTGAATCTTACAGCGGCGAATCGCTAACCGACTACAATTTGCGCCGAATTGGGTCAGATTTAGAGCATTTAGTGCGATCGCTGCTTCAAAAAGGCGAAATCTCCTACAACCTAGAAAGCCGCGTATTGAACTACAGCATGGGTCTTCCCCAGGTAAAACCGGAAGAGTAAGCGATCGCGTTTTGAGTGAGAACGTTTCGATTTGAAGTGAGACTGATCGGGCTTGAAGTGGGTGCGATCACGCTTTGGGTCGAAGCGTTTTTGTTTTGAGTGGCAGTGTTTTGTATCAAAGGGGGATTTGTGCTATCGTTGGGGGCTTGTTTCTGAGTGATCCCGTCGTCAATGTCGCAGTGGACTGCGAGTAAATTCAATTTACTCGTCTGTGAATCGATCGACTTGGAGTTCAAATTCAGGTAAAACGGTTTCACCTGAGAGTAGAATCGGCAGCGATCGCACTTCTTTCTCCTGTCCTTGCCGATAAATTTCAACTTGTTGATCTTGCGGATTGAGTAACCAGCCCAATCGTACGCCACTGTCTAGATATTCCTGCATCTTTTCTTGTAAATCTGCCAGATTATCGGTTGCAGAGCGCAGTTCGATGACAAAATCAGGCGCGATCGGGGGAAATTTTTTGCGTTGTTCGGGTGTGAGAGCTTGCCATCGAGAGCGTTCGACCCACGCTGCATCAGGAGATCGGCTCCCTCCTTTTGGAAGTTTGAAAATTGTGGAAGAACTAAAGACCTCTCCGAGTTCAGTTCGGCGATTCCAATTGCCTAAATCAATGATGTAATTTGCTTCGCGTTTTCCGCTTTCTCCGCCGACAGGGGTCATGACAATTAAGGCTCCTTTTGCACTGCGCTCAATGTTCCATTCAGGATTCGTGATGCAGAGTTGGTAAAATTGCTCATCGGTGAGATGAACTTGATTGAGGTCGAGCTTGAGGGGAAGGATGAGTTCCATATGGTAGTCCAACTTTGGTGCAAGCAGAGGTTTCTCTCATCGTACTTGATCGCATTACTCGCTAGGTTGAAGTGGCGGCAGCGGCGGTTAAAGTGGCACGGGTATAAAACAGTTGCACGAAGATGTCGCTGACGGTATGGTCTTTGCTTTGTGCGGCATAAAGAATCAGTTTTTCGCGTAGATCTGCGGCTTCTTCTAGCGGAAGCAAGGTGGCTAGTAAGAAGTAAACGCCTCGAAATCTTGAATCTCCCATGTGATCAATTAAACGATTTTGGGCGGTTTCAGTATCGCCTAAGAAGGTTTGCACGATGAAGAATTCCATGATCTTGTCGTGGCGGCATGACCATTCTTGTTTGGCTTCACCTTGAGGATCTTTCCATTGCCGACTGATGACCATCTTGTATTTTTCGTCTTCCATGCTGAGCAATTCATGGAGAAATTCATCGGCAGGAATAGCTTTCTCGTCGTTGAGCCGAAGTTGGTAAAGGGCTTCTGAAAATTTCTTTAGGGGGAAGTCTTGGTTCCAGCGATCGCGGTAATCCTCCGCCATCAACTCATACTGCTGCTTCTGTAATCCAAACAGATCGGGCGTTTTTCCTAAAGCAATCATCTGCGCCACGATCGTTAAGTCCATCGGATTAGAAAGAATCCGTTGCGTTGCGGCAAGTTCTTCAGAAAATTGCTGAGAGTCGAGTGCTTGGGTGAGGTACTCGCGACAGGATTTGATGTAGTCGGATTCATTGTTGGGAGCGACGATCGCTTGTCTTGAAAGTAAGAAGGTTTCGATTTGAGTGTTTTCGAGCGGTTGGAGTTCGTAGATTTTGGCGGTGGTGGGGGCGATCCATTCGATCGGTTGGGTGGTCAAAATGATGTTGCCTTTAAAGTAGCTTTCGACAAATTGGCTGATTTTGGCGCGGGTGTCGGCACTGACTTCGTTTAAGCCGTCGATGCAGATGTCGATCGCGCCGCTATAAATCAGATTTTTGAGGAATTCTGCATCTTGGGCTTGTCCGTGCAGTTTGGCTTGGATAGCTTCGATTACGCCGTTTTCACATTTACGGGCAGGGAGAAAGACGACGATTCGATCGCTCTGTTGGGCTAAATGACGCAAGAAGAGGGATTTGCCTAAGCCGGAACTGCCTTCGAGAATGATTTGTCCTTGAATTCTGGGAATCGCTTTGTTGAGGGGAGCAGAGTGACGGGAGCCGACGAGATTCACGTTCGATTCGGGAAAATAGGCTTTGGGATCGAAGTTGCTGAGGCGGGCATCGGCAAGTAAGGAGACTTTGAAGGGTTCAAAGAGTTTGCGACGGAGGAATGGAACCCAAGCGAGGAGAAAGCCGACGTAGCCGACTCCGCCGATTTTACGTACCCAGGGATTCCAGAAGAAAATGGCTTGAACCCATGTGTATTTGGGATAAGCGAAGATGAGCGCAGCCCAAAAGAGGAGATGAGCAGCAATGATGTTTCTGGCTTGATTGAGGTATTTCCAGAGGGTGAGGGAGTCGATCGCGGTTTTGACAGTATTGGCTTCAGTAAAGTTGGCATCCTTGAGATTTTTGTAGTGTTGTTCGAGGAGCAAAGCGTCTCTGAGATTCCAGTTTCCTTGACTGATGACAGTTGCGATCGCTCTGGCGAGTTCAGCGCGAGACTCTGTGAACCCTTCACTCGGCTTCCAGGCTGTTGCAAAGACCTCCATGGTTTTCTTGGCTTCATCATGGTCGAGTTTAGTCGGAATGCTGTCTCGTTTGGGAGAACCGATCCATTTCAGTAATGTCTTAGTCACACTACTGTCTCCGCTATAGAAGTAAGCAGCGAAACGTGCCTTGTCAAAATCTCTGGAATGTCGATCGTGAGTTTGCTCGATGAAAACAAATATTTCGCTTAATGCTAACGGTCTAAGCTTTCTTAATCCCAAAACTGCGCCGATGCGAAGATCGGAGTCTTCCTTGCTGTTTTTGAGAATGTCGGTGAGGACTTGCTCTGCAAGTTCTTCTGATTTCCCTGCATCAATCAATGCCCAAGCTGCGCCGATGCGAAGATCGGAGTCTTCCTTGCTGTTTTTGAGAATGTCGGTGAGGACTTGCACCACCGTACTATTCGTTTTGCCTGCATTTCCCAATGCCAAAACTGCGTCGATGCGAATCTTGGAGTCCTCCTTGCTGTTTTTGAAGATGTCGGTGAGGACTTGTACTGCGAGTTCTTCCGATTTCCCTGCATCAATCAATGCTGAAGCTGCGCCAATGCGAATCTTGGAGTCCTCCTTGCTGTTTTTGAGGATGTCAGTGAGGACTTGCGCCACCGTATCATTTGTTTTACCTGCATTGATTAATGCCTTAGCTACAGGGCGGCGAATCAGGGAGTCTTCCTTGCCGTTTTTGAGAATATCGGTGAGGACTTGTACCGCCGTGTTGTTAGTTTTGCCTGCATTCCCCAATCCCTCAACCGCGTTGATGCGAATCAAGATGTCTTCCTTGCCGTTTTTGAGGAAATCAGTGAAGACTTGTACCGCCGTGTTGTTAGTTTTTCCTACATTCCCCAATCCTCTAGCCGCGTTGCTACGAATCAAGAAGTTTGCCTCGCTGTTTCTGAGGATGTCAGTGAGGAATTGCACCACCGTGTCATCAGCTTTGCCTGCATTGACTAATGCCTCAGCCGCGCGACTGCGAATTAAGAAGTTTTCCTCGCTGTTTCCGAGGATGTCAACGAGGAATTGCACCACCGTGTCATCAGCTTTGCCTGCATTGACTAATGCCTCAGCCACGCAACCGCGAACATCAGAGTCTTCCTTTCTGTTTTTGAAGACATCGGTAAGGACTTGCACCGCTGTATCGTTGGTTTTACCTGCATTTCCCAATGCCTCAGCCGCAGCGCTGCGAATCAAGAAGCGTTCCTCGCTGTTTTTGAGGACATCAGTAAGGACTTGCACTGCTGTGTCGTTAGTTTTGCCTGCACTTCCCAATGCCTCAGCCGCGTTGCCGCGAACATCAGGGTCTTCCTTTCCGTTTTTGAAGATATCGATCGCTCTTTTCCTTATCTCTTCTGACTGCTTAGGAAACAGTTTCAAATTCTCAGCATTAAGCCCACTAAATGCTTCAAAAGCTTTCTCTTTCACACCAGGATAGCTATCCTCTAAAGCTGCCAGAATCCCATTAATGTGCCATTCCTTGAGTTTTTCTTTCGGTTTCTCTGTTGCAGTTCCCACTGCAACCCAACTGGAGAGCGAGAAGAGCAGGGCGAGGAGGCAAATGAGGGGGGCGGAACGATGAACATGGAACCGAAACCGAGATAGGAAGCGATCGATTTTTCTATGCATAAGCCGCAACATCAAGAGGCACGAAAATCACTACATCCATTCAGTGCATGATTTCTTACAAACGTAATATTTTTTAGAACGAACGTCCTTCAAACCCCAGTTTTCCTTAATGCGATCTCGTTATTCTATAGAAATCATCCAACGATCGCTCTCTGAGTCCCGAGGTTTCGACTCAAAGATAAAAGTTTCAAATCTGAAGTGCGATCATTCCATCTCAAAGACTGAAACTTATATGTTGAAGTGCGATCATTCCATCTCAAAGTGCGATCGTTCAGTCTCGGAGATAAAAGTTTCAAATCTGAAGTGCGGTAGCTCCGCTTCACAAAGTGTTCGTTCTATCTCAAAGATGAAAATTTCTATCTCAAAGTACGATCGTTTCATCTCAAAGTGCGATCGTTCCGTCTCAAAGTCGAACCATTTATTTCAAAATGTAGACTGCTTTCAATACCCATCGATCATCAAACAAACTACGATCTCTGCCCATCCTCTTGCTTAACCGGATCAAGCATCAGTAATCGCTGATGCTCTTGAAAACAAACTTTAAAACGATCAAACACACTAAATGCAATAAGTCCAGTCGAATTTGTGGAAAGATCTGCAAAGGACGATCGTGAAGTCGATCGCAATCCAAAAAGTCCTTTCGTAACCTAGAACGATCGCGATTTTGATATTAGCGATCGCGGTTTCAAACTGAATTTGATATCGAACTGCAACACTTAGTGCAATCCATCCAATAAAACTTGTCACTCACACTTAAGGATTCGGACTCGGTGAAACACTCGGAGCAGGCACATCCGGCTGACTTGGAGGAATCTTATCCGCTGTAATTAACGCCTCCATTACCGCTTTCACGATCGGGGCTGCCACTGTCGAACCAAACGCATCTTCTCCTTTTGGCTCATCAATGACTGCTGCTACTACATAACGCGGCGCATCGATCGGAAAAATACTCACAAAACTTGTAATCTTCGCGCCTTCAATATATCCACCATTCGGACCTGCCTTCTGCGCCGTTCCCGTCTTCCCACCAATCCGATAATTCGGAATTTGCGCGGCTTTCCCGGTTCCGTTTTGCACAACCGATTCCATCATTCGCAGTACGGTTTGCGTGGTCTGCGGCGAAAAGACTTGTTTCGGCTCAGGCAAGGTTGCCCGCCAGTAAGGTTGTCCATTCTCATCAAATAACCCTTGCACCACATGCGGCGTTAACAACTTGCCGCCGCTGGCAAGAATGGCTTGTTGTTGCACAAGCTGCATAGCGGTGAGCGAAAATCCTTGACCAAAAGAACTGGTTGCCGCATCAACCGCAGATTCAGAGAAAGTTTTCTGATCTTTAAGTTGTCCTGCTGTTTCAAATGGCAAATCAATTCCGGTCGGTTTTCCTAAACCAATTTTTTCCAACCAAGCGTAATAGGTGGGGCGAGGCATTTGCTGCACAATTCTCACCATGCCAACATTGCTCGAATGCTCCAAAATCTGAGTAATCGTGCTGGGTCCGCGTGCCCCTGCGCTGGAGTAGTCAAAATTCTGAATCGGCCATCCGTCAATTTGGGTTGCCCCTTCATCGTTGATCACTTGATTCGGCTGGATCGCACCTGCTTCTAGCGCGATCGCAACATTCAACGGCTTAAACGTTGATCCTGGCTCATACAAATCCGTCAATGCCCAGTTCTTAAACTGCTCAACTTTTGCTTTGTAGAATTCATTCGGGTCATAAGACGGATCAGACACTAACGCCCGAATCCCTCCATCTCTGGCATCCATCACAATCACGACCCCACGCTTTGCCTTGAATTTCTTCAACTGCGGTTGCAGGGCTACAAGCGCAGCGCGTTGAATTCGGCTATCAATCGTTAATTGCAAATGCAAATTATCTGACTGTAAAAATCCGCCCGGAATCCGATCTGGCATCATCACACCAGCCCCTGTCCGGCTCAATCGCACCGATTTTACCGATCGCTCTAAAAGATTACTATGCGTATATTCAACACCTGCCTGTCCAATGCGATCGATATCCAAATACCCAACGACATCGGCTGTGAGATTTTGCTGTGGATAAAGGCGCTGCTGCTGTTGAGCGAGTTCTAATCCGTCGATTTGCATCCCTTGAATGCGATCGGCTGCCGCTTCAGAAATCGCATATTCGACGCGAACCCCACTTTCTGCTGAATTAAACCGTTGCAATAATTCGCCCGGGGTCGTTCCGAGAACACTAGAGAGTTGGGTGGCAATTTCCGTTTTCGGAGCTTTAAAGGCGATCGGGTGTGCGTAGAGGGTATAAACCGGACGATCGATCGCTAACGTATTGCCATTGCGATCGCTAATCGGGCGACGGGGGACAAAGGGGCGTAAAAACGTCGTTTGTTGCGATCGCGCTTGCTCCAACAAATCAGGAGCCTGAAACACCTGGAGTCGAACGAGATTTAAGGCTAATAGTCCTGTTGCACCGACGAGAATTGCCCAGACGATAAAGAGGCGACGTGCGCTGGGTTTTGCTTGAGCCGTCCGGAATCGTTCTACCCAATGATCCGCAAATCGCCCGAATGCTTGTGCGGTTGCAGAAGAGTCAAAAACACGTTCATAGGCTTGTTCCACCATCAACGGCAGTTTCGATCTCCGTGGGTTGGGCGTTGGGGGACGATGAGGTGAGGAGGTGGGCTTTCCTCGTTTTGACATGACTAATATCCTATGGGAGCAACGGGCGAAGCTTGCGAAGAGGGAGCAACAGCATTATCGGGACGCATCGGAGCCGTTTTGAGAAAAATCATATTTTCCGGTTTAGAAGGCACTAGACCCGCACCGGGACGAGCCGACTGATCAGCAATCTGATTTTTAAGAACTTCTCCACTTTCAGTGATTTGGCGTTCACTGCGGCGTAATTGTTCTAGTTTGCTGTATTCTCTACCCCAGAGTTGCTGAGAATACACTGTCCAGCCATAAACAGCAAGTACTGAACCTGCCAAAACAAATGTGGCAATCACTGAAGCCTGCTGAGCCAGAAGCAGCGATCGCAACCATTGAGGGGGTTTTTCCTGATTCGGTAATTGCCGCAGAGATGAATGGGACACCGAACCTAATTTTTTTGATCGTCTAGAATTCAGTGCCGTAGCCATACCACCCTCACAAGTCAAAAGTCTTTTAGGTCGAACTCAATTCAAGCCTTACAGCGAACATTGTATCGGGAGTTTTAGTTTGTGAAGACTAAAGTCTATGAAATTCCGTAATCCTACCCGATTGATAGTACTAATCGACTCATAATGCGCCCATCTTCCAATTTGTAAAGGTTGAATTCCGATCCCATTTGCTGCATCAAAGATTGGCAAATGGCTAGATGCAATCCAGGGACTTTATCTAAAGTCGAAGGAGCAAGTAAGTCTACAGCTCGTCCAGCTTCTAGATCTTCGACGAGACGCGGCTCGACCGTGCCATCATCGGTAATTGCAATCTCTAACCACTGTGCGTCAATCGGCCGACACCAGATGTCAATCCGTCCTCCTAGATTGGCTCGCTGGCAGGCAATTAGGAGCAATTCATACAAGACCAATTCAATCTTAGTAATGTCTCCAAAGACCATCGGATTAATTTCATGATGAACTTGTGACCAGAGTTGACGTTGTTTGATCAGATGATCGACGCGATCGAGGGCGCGTCTAACTAATCCAATCATTTGAACGGTTTCGTTTCTCACGGTTAATTGCCACTGTTCATCCCGGATGACTTGGCGTGCAGGTTCGATCGCGTCCTCGATTTGACGCACAAGTTGGGTATGGCGTGGAGTTGTTTCTGGGAGTTCGCTTAGCTTGGACGCGCTAAATTTCACCGTGCGATACATGTCTTCTAAACGCCGATGCTTATACCAGCTCAGACGTTCTAGCCGTTCGCGATCGCGCTTTAAACTTTCCGAGATCATCAAATGGCGACGTGACCAAGCGAGCTGTGCGACCAGCGTATTCAGTACTTGATGTTCTCGATCAATCCATTGCCGCCCCAAACTATCCGCCACCAGTAAAATTCCGGTCGGCTCATGCTCTGGCGCAGTGCGGAGTGTAATGGCGAGGAGCTGACCGATTCCGGGAGCATTTAACCATTGGCGAGTTTCAATGGGAATTTCATCGATCGAGACTGGTAGAACTCCCTCATGAGCGAGGACGCGGTGAAGAAAGGTATCCGTCTCGAGCGAGACTTTCATCACCGGATCAAGATTGAATTTGCGCTCCTGATTCGATTGCACAATTCGTCCAACCCGTCGCCCTGCTGACCAAGCCACCAAAATCGCTAATGGCGCTTCTAATGTCTGACCAATGTATTGCAAAGCTGACTTTTCCAGCAAATCCAGATGCTGGGTTTGCTGAATCGTGGTCAATCCCCATTGAATGGTTTGATAAATTTTCTGCTGTTGTTCATTTTGCTGCTGCAACTTCCACTGTCTCAGGACAATCCCAATCTGCTGAGCAACAATCTTGGTTAATTCGCTTTCTACTTGGCTCCAGACTCTGGGAGCTTCATGTGCCAAAATCACGAGTCCTTGGATAGATTGACCGGGTGCTGTATTACAAACTAACAGCGATCGTACTCCCATTTCGAGGAGGGGCGTTCTCCAAGCTGCAAATCGCAAATCATCTTCTAAATTCTCAATCGCGATCGCATCGGTCGATTTCTCTAACATTTGCCAATCAATCGGACTTAATGATGCGAACCAAGTGGGTAATGTTTTCTTATACTTCGGCTGGATCTGATAGTGAACTTCAAATGCATCGTGATCAGCGCTATAGCTCAAAGCCAGCACCCGATCAATTTTCAAGCGTTGAATCAGTAGAGCCGCAGCATTTTGTAGAGCCGTTTTTCCATCGCTGATGCTGTAAATTGCTTGAGCAACTTTTGCGGTCAACGCCTGATCGAGTTTGATTTGCTCGATCGTAGCTTCCATTTCTTCGAGTGGAGATACCAGCGCGATCAGTTGTGCGGCTGCTCGAATCAACTGTTTTTCTGCATCCTGCCACACTCTCGGTTCATCACTTTCTGCGGCAAGAAATCCTAAGAGTTCATCTTGGTACAAAATCGGCGCAGCAATTAGCGATCGTGCTCGAATATATTCCATGACACGCATGGTAAGGTGAGCTTTGACCATTCCCATCGATTCACCGATCGCAATCACCTGATCTGCTTTGAGTGCCTGATAAAAGCTGCTCATTTCTTGGACTGTTAACCCTGCGGTTTGATCGCTCAAACGTGTCCCTTTTTGACTCGTTGCTCTGCGCCAAAAACACCGATGAGTTCTTTCAAACCAATACACGCTCGTTCGCGCAGGCTGAATGAATTGCTGCGTCTGATCGATCACCCGATCCAATCGCTGGTCAAAGTTTTTAAGAAGTCGCAGTTCTTCTAGCATTGCCAGAACTGGGCGATCAATGGGTTTAATCTGCTGCCTTTTAAGTTCTACTTCTGCGGTTTCTAGCGTTGCAGCAAACTCACCTAATGCGATCGAAATCAGCGATCGCTCGTCAGCTTTTGGAAAATTTCCCCATAGCCGCGAGCCTAAAATGGCAACTCCATGACACCGATCTTTAAACGTAATTGGAAAAATGATCGTGCCTTGAATATTTGCTTTTTCAGCAAATCTACGCCATTCATTTGCTCGCTGCTCTTCTCTGAGATCTGGAAGGGTCAGAGGTTTTTGCTGGATCACTGCCTGTTCAAGAATATCGCCTGCTGTCAGTGAAAATCGCTGTTTGAGCAGCGGCGAATCTGAAATTGGGCTTTTTCCCCCTTTACCAATTAAACGATGTTCGGTACGATCGTAAAGTCCGATCCAAACGAGATCGAACATGAAACAAGTATTGAGATAGAGATAAATCGTTTCGATCGCGACAGTATTACCCTCACGTAATTGTTGCAATACACGGCTGAGGGCAAGTAATTGATGTTGGGATTGTGTTGTCTCTTTCGAGTAACCCATGAGCGATCTGTCGGGGGATAACACGGACAGGCACAGTTGCCTACTCGCTCTTTAGAGTGCCCGGAGCGAATTGGTTTTGCACGATATTCCACGCTCAAAATGCGCTACTGTAGCCTTGCTCTCTTGTAAGAACTGATTTTTTTACCGTGTCAGATTTTTATCGATCGATGCTGCGTCCGGTGCTGTTTTCTGGGTTGAAAGCTGATCCGGAATTTCTTCATTCTCAGGCAATGCGATCGCTCTCGTGGCTCAGTTCACCGGAGCAAAGCTGGTTGCGATCGTATTTAGAACGCCTGTATGGATATACCTCGCCTCAGCTATCTCAAACGCTTTGGGGGTTGAATTTTCCAAATCCGATCGGACTTGCGGCAGGCTTTGATAAAGATGGCGTTGCAACCAATGTTTTACCTAGCTTTGGCTTCGGGTTTGTAGAAGTGGGAACCGTCACCTTTCACGCTCAACCGGGAAATCCGCAGCCGCGATTGTTCAGATTAGTCGAAGATTTGGCGGTTCTCAATCGCATGGGCTTTAACAATCAAGGAGCCGCAGCGTTACAAGAACGGTTGCAAGATCGAGTGTCTAACATCCCGATCGGAGTCAATTTGGGCAAGTCGAAAATTACTCCACTAGAATCCGCAGCAGAAGATTATCTGAGTAGTTTTCGCTTACTCAAAAGTCTAGGTGATTACTTTGTCGTGAATGTGAGTTCTCCGAACACACCAGGCTTACGATCGCTGCAATCGACCGACCAGTTAGAGCCAATTCTGTCGGCGCTGCAAACTGAGAATCAATCGGAAAAACCTTTGCTGGTCAAGATTGCACCAGATTTAGCAACAGAAGATATTGCTGCGATCGTTGAACTCGCTCAGCGATATCAATTAGCTGGCATTATCGCAACGAATACCACGATCCGACGAGACGGTCTGAAGACTCAAACGATTCGAGGCAATGCGATTCAAGATGAAGCAGGCGGAATTAGCGGCGCACCTGTGAAAGCGCGATCGACGGAAGTGATTCGCTTGATCTGGGAACAAACGCAGGGCAGCTTACCGATTATTGGAGTCGGTGGTGTGTTCTCAGCAGAAGACGCTTGGGAGAAAATCACGGCTGGAGCAAGTTTGATTCAGGTCTATACAGGCTGGATTTATGAAGGTCCAACCATGGTAAAGCGGATCTTGCAGGGATTAGAAGAAAAACTTCAGCGATCGGGATTTGCAGATTTAAAGTCCGCGATCGGTTCAGCGCATCAGGTCAAACAATAGCGACAAAAAAAGCCTGGGTAAAAACCCAGGCAACGAACATTCTTTGAGGGAACTCTTTCTTACTTGATCATGCCCAACAGTTTGGGCTGAGCAGCAGGAATTTGCGGTGCTGCTAATCCAGGTAAGGAAACCATTTGCTGTGCAACAACCGGAACCGCATTGCGAGCATTCTGAGCGACCTGAACCGTTTTCGCATCGTAAGTCTGCGTAATCAGTTTTGGATACAGACCAATCGCAATGATGGGGACAATCAAGGAAGCGGTAATAAACAACTCTCTAGGGTTCGCATCTAAGAAAATCTCTTTGACTGCTTTGCCTTCTTTGCCGTAGAACATTTCACGCAACATTGAGAGCAAATAGATCGGAGTCAAAATCAAGCCTACCGCAGCGAGTAAAAGCACAACGACTTTGAATGCTGAAGTATAAGCGTCGCTGCTGGTGAAACCGAGGAAGATAGCTAACTCACCCACAAATCCGCTCATTCCTGGCAGAGCGAGAGATGCCATCGAACAAATCGTGAACAAGGCAAAGGTCGAAGGCATTTTTTTCGCGAGTCCACCCATTTCATCCATATCCAAGGTGTGAGTCCGATCGTAAGTCACCCCAGCCAAGAAGAAGAGAGCCGCAGCAATCAAACCGTGGGAAACCATTTGCAGAACTGCTCCGCTCATACCCAGTTCGGTGAAAGATGCAATCCCCAACAACACAAAGCCCATGTGCGAAATCGAAGAGTACGCCATCCGACGCTTCAAGTTTCTTTGAGCAAAGGAAGCCAATGCACCGTAGATAATATTTACAATTCCGAGAATCGCCAGAATCGGAGCGAAGTAAACGTGAGCATGAGGCAGCATCTCCATGTTCATCCGAATCAGCGCATACCCACCCATCTTCAGAAGTACACCCGCCAGAATCATTGAAACTGGAGCAGAAGCTTCACCGTGAGCATCCGGTAGCCACGTATGAAGTGGGAAAATCGGCAGTTTGACACCGTACGCAATCAAAAATCCAACGTAAGCCAGTAATTCAAAGGTCAGAGAATAGTCTTTCAGTCCTAGCTCTTGCATGTTGAAGGTGAAGTTATCACCGTAGAATGCCATCGACAGTGCCGAAACTAGAATAAAGATCGAAGCTAATGCGGTGTAGAGGATGAATTTAGTTGCAGCATACAAACGCTTAGGCCCACCCCAGATAGCAATCAGGATGTAGACGGGAACCAGTTCAACTTCCCATAACAGGAAGAACTGAATCATATCTTGAGCACAGAACACCCCAATTTGTGCGCTGTACATAATGAGCAGCAGAAAGTAGAACAAGCGAGGCTTATTGGTAACTTTCCAGCCTGCCAGCATGGAGAGTGTTGTGACCAGAGCCGCTAGAATGACGAGCGGCATTGAAATGCCATCGACTGCCAGTGTCCAGTTCACACCGATTTGGGGAATCCAGGCGTAATTTTCGACGAGCTGAAAATCCGGCTTTTGGAAATCGTAGTGCTTCCAAAAAGCATAGATTGCGAGAACGAGATCCGCCAAACCGACACCTAAGCCATACCAACGAACCGTTTTACCCTGTTTATCAGGGACAAGGGGAATCATGAAGGAAGCGACAAGAGGTAGGGCGATAATGGCCGTTAACCAAGGAAATGAAGTACTCACCATGACATCAGTGACCAGTTTGTAGAGAGATCAGAGGGGGATCGGTGCTTTAAACCGTTTAGACTCAATCCGCTAAAGTTGCCCGATTCAAAAAGCGAGGCTACGGGCGGCGGGAGTCGTGGCGGCGGGGTAATGTCTCAATAGTGAGGCGGCGGTCACAATTCCCACGATCAAACACTTGTAAGGTGCTTGGCGGATCAAGTTGTAGAAGGGAGGAATGTCCAATGAGGATTTCTACCTACTGGAATCATTCTACCCCGGTTTTATTAAGTAAAGTGAACTTAAACAACAGAATGTAGAGGTTTTTGGATTGGACTATCAGATGGTGGAACATAGAATCCCTCTATCTAAAGAGATTTATCAACTGAACATTCTGAATCTTCTCAATGATTCAGAGCACTTTCGGATTGAAGTGGTTGCCTTTCTGAAACCTTTACAATCGTTCACATTATAGTAAGCCGCTGTTAAATATGACAAAAATTTAATAATTGGCTGAAGTACTTACATAGCAAAGGTTTTCAAGAACTTAATAAAAAAGTCACGGAATTCCGTGACTTCTGGCGGTTGAATTCGCGATCGAACTAAAGTCGGTAGATTTAACTTTCAGGCGATGAATGATTTTGCATCCTCCATAAGGATTGACATTCAACGTTCCTCTACCCATCGAGATCCTGGGCTAGAGAGTTGAGCCAAGTCACAACGCGCTGAATCAAATCATTTTTTCTAGCTGAAAACAACCCTGTCCTAGAGTGGCGATTGATTGTAGTAAGCCTTGCTCATCAATCCAGAGCGGCTCGATCGACGCGATTCGTTTTTGATCATGTAATTTAAGTCGTCTGGATGAAGCGATGCTGATAGCGCATTCTCATCGGTAATCTCACCATTTTTATAGAGATCGAATAACGCTTGGTTCAGAGTTTGAGAGCCGTCTGTGCCTTCTTCCATCAGTTGATAAATTTCGTCGATGCAGCCTTTTTGTAGATAATCGCGAATGGTATCGGTATTGAGCATGATTTCAAGTGCTGCTGCTCGACCGCCTTGGATCGTTGGGACAAGGGCTTGTCCAATGACGGCTCTCAAAGCTTCTACGATTTGAATGCGAACCGAGTTTTGTTCTTCGGGGGTATAGAAGTTGAGGAGACGCTTCACGGCGTTGACGGTTCCTTTGGTATGGAGTGTTCCGAGAACTAAATGTCCGGTGAGTGCTGCGCGGATTGCTGTATCGACGGTTTCGCGATCGCGCATCTCTCCAATCAGCAAGATATCTGGATCTTGCCTTAGGGCTGCGCGGAGTGCCTCTTTAAATTCCTGGGTATGAAGTCCAACTTCTCGCTGCGTGATCAAGCATTGATTGGAGGCATGAACATATTCAATCGGATCTTCGATCGTGACAATTTTGCGAGGTAACGTGTCGTTGACATGACGCAGCATTGCCGCGAGTGACGTGGATTTTCCAGAGTTGACAGGTCCAGTGACGAGGATCAATCCTTGGCGTTCTTCAACGAGTTGGGCTAAACGATCGGGAAGTCGGAGTTTCGCGATTGTGGGCACTTCTAGGGAAATGAGCCGTAACACCATCACGCCACCCATCAACGATTGAGCGCAATTAACTCGGCATCGCACAAGATTTGGATAGAAAATGGCAGTGTCTAATTCTTGCTTGGTATGAAAAGCTTCTCGTTGCTCAGGGGAGAGGATCTCTTCTAGAAATTCTTCAAACTGGCGGGGTGTGATGGTTCCGTATTGCGCTTGCAAGTTCATCTGTCCCTGAATGCGATATCTCGGAGTTTCGCCAACTTGCAGATGAATGTCGGATGCGTTTTGTTCTAATGCATCTTTTACCATGCGGCGAATGGTTCCAAATTCTTTCAAATCTTCGCTCGGCTGATCCAACTCGATCGCACTCAAACTCATTGCTGGAACGCCCTGTGTTGTCAGACCACAATTTAACCGGGCTTGGATGAACCCCTGGATCTGCACACTCGTGTCTAGCTTTTGAGTTTCGAGATATTGCTTCAGCTGCGATGGCGATAAAATTTCTTGGATGTAATGGTTGTAGCGATCGGGTGTGATCAGCGCAAAGTGATCTTGAGGAATGAGTTTGCCCTGTAGTCGGTAAAAAGGAGCGCGACCAATTTGCATATAGAGACTGGAAGCCCCCTGATGATAAGCGTCCTGAACGAGATCGCGAACCGAGGCTGCGGTCTGAGGTGTTGTGGAAGATACCTGAGTAGCAGTCATTTCTAAAGCTGTGACGAGAAAGGGTACGTCCTGATCCACATTCTTACGATCAGGATTTTTACAGATGTGGAATCTACGTAATATTCTTGCCGAATGAAAACACTGCTGTCAGTGCTATACGGATAAGTTTTACGATCGCTTTACAGATCTAGAAGAAAAGACAAGTCCTTGCAAGGCTTTGATTAAATAGCCAATTTGACCGTAACTGTAAACAAGATTTTCAAACCGCTGAGTTGGGTTCGTCGCAAATTTGACGGACTTGTACAATCCACGAATTAAGCGTTCTCCCCCACGACGAAATTGACCGATTCCAGCTTCGCCTGCAATTTGTTCGCGATAACATTCGCTAATGCCTTGCCACCAACCGCGATTCAGAAACCACCGCCGTTTGACACGCTCCGGAGCGACATGATGCGCAACATGAGCAGCCGGAATATAGGCAACTTCCCAGCCCATTTGCAGGGCGCGATTGGTCATGTGAAGTTCTTCATTAGAAAGAAGATTTTTACCAACTCGTCCTAGATTCGGATCGAAGCCGCCAATCTGATTGAGAAAGGTTTTCCGGATGGAGTAGTTCAAGCCGCGTGGGGTCAGTCCGGGGCGATCGATGTTAACGACCGAATCTCCTAAATCATATGCCCCTAAATTTCCGGCAAGTCCATCCGAGAGCCAGTCTGGAGCCGTCATGTCATCTGTCCAGATTAAAGTGACTTTGCCACCCGCGATCGCGAGGTTTGGATTATGAAGGTAGGCGTTATAAAGGGTGGTGAGCCAGTGCGGAGAGGCGATCGCATCGTCATCTAAGTAAGCCAAAATCTCGCCGTGGGCAATTCTTGCACCTGTGTTGCGGGCGACGGATAAGCCGATTTCAGGTTCATGAATGTAGCGAATTTTCGGGTTCTTTAATCGAGCTTCGACGACTTGACGAGTGCTATCGGTGGAGGCGTTATCGACGACGATGATTTCAAAGTCTGCGAAATCCTGGGCAAGCAGGCTATCGATCGCTAAACCGAGATAGCGATCGCGATTGTGGGTGCAAATGATGGCGGAAATGGGGAGTGTGGGCACAACCATACCTCAGGCTTGAATCAAGTCAAGCTTTAGAGTGCCCGAAACGCCTAATCTTGCATCTGTCCGTGCATGATTACGAGCGTTTCAGCTAGTCCCGTGAGACGATTTTCTAAGGTTTGTTTGCGATCGAGCAGCTGGCGAAGTTTGTGATATCGGGCGATCGCAAGGCTGAGGCTGGGAATTTGTTCTGTCGGGCAGGGATATGACCAGCGCTGACCGTCGGCATTAATGCCACAGAGACGATATCCGGCTTTGGGCGCGTCTTTTGTCCCTGGAATTGGGGTGGCGCAGATTTCTTCGATGTAGCTCATTAAGCGATCGACTTCGGCGTGACGAAGAGTGGAAAGATCACCGAGGGGTTCACCTGTGTGGGATTCGAGCCAGCCATCGACAATGGGTCCTTCTAAATAGAGATCCTGGATTTGGCGTAAAATCTGGTTCAGTTCAGTGTGCCAGCTTTCTGTGATCACTTGCATTTCAGCGAGCAGGCTGGATGCCAAAGCAGGATTTGCGGCGTTGCGATGGCTGGAAAAATTAGGTGCTTTGAGTTTAGGTAGATTGAGCGGCTTGGGGTCTGAACTTGGCGCGGGTTTAACACTCGGAGGTGCAGCGATTTCAGGTTCAACGACTTTAGGCGGCTTTGTGTGAAGATCAAATGAGACTGGTTTTGGCAGAGGTTCAGGTTCTGGGGTCGGAGCAGTGTCGAGCGTAGGGACTCGTTTATTGAGTTGAAGTAAGGTGTCTTCAATTCGCCGCAGATCTTTCTTCATTGCTGCTCTGTCTTAGGTTGAAGTAAGGCTAATTGTAGCGGGGAATTCAGATTCAGCAAAGATTTTATCTGAAAAATTTATGGCACAAGTGATTTTGGTGACAGGGGCAGCGCGATCGGGCAAAAGTGAATGGGCAGAAAAACTGGCAACGGATTCCGGTCAATCTGTTATTTATATTGCAACAGCTCAAGAAAATTCTGACGATCCAGAATGGCAGGCGCGGATTGAGTTACATCGATCACGTCGTCCTTTGGAATGGCAGACTCAATCTGTTCCAGTCGAGCTAAGTGATGCGATCGCGAATTCATCGAATTGTCTATTGATTGATTCGCTAGGAACTTGGTTGGCGAATCTTTTAGACCAGTCTGAAACGGAATGGGAGAAGACAGTTGCCGATCTGTTTCAGAGTTTTGAACAAACAGAAAGCTTGCTCATTTTTGTGGCAGAAGAAACAGGCTGGGGTGTAGTTCCGGCTTATCCGATAGGAAGAGTGTTTCGCGATCGCTTGGGAAATTTAACGCGGCGGTTAGGCGCGATCGCGGATACCGTTTATTTAGTCGTAGGAGGACATGTTTTGAATTTGAGTCAGCTTGGGATGCCTTTGAGCTAAACACCTGCTTGCAAAATTTGTTCTGCGATTAGAGTTAGCCCTGGAAATGTAGGAGAAACAATCTGATCTTGACCCTGAAAACGTCCAATTTCTTGATAGAGTTGTCCGCTCAAATGCAAAACAATGACGACATTTCGAGACGGATCGATCAGCCAATACTCTGGAATGCCTCGCGCTGCGTATTCTTTCCGCTTATCGATGTAGTCTCTGTCGTAGTTTTTCTCTCCTGGCTCACCGGGCGAAACGACTTCGATTACTAAAGCAGGAGCAGGCATCTCTGGTGTGATGAGTGATCGCTTCGCTCCAGAAAGTGCCGACCAACATGCTTCCGTCAAGACAATCAAATCGGGATATCGACTGGTCACACTTTGACTCGGAACTACGATTTCAGTTCCGCGATGAATGAGATAGTGAGGAACTGAAAGTTGGAGGAGGACAGAGATCAAAAAAATTGCGATCGCAATATTCCCAGGATTTTCCACGCCCATTTCGACTAACACCCCGTCAACCAATTCGTAAGGGATGTCTGTTCCATCGTCATACGCCAGATAATCCTCGATCTTGCGAAATCTCGATTTCGCTTGTGTCATTTTTCAACTCCACCAAGATGCTCTAGTTTAACTCAACACAATCCGTCCCCTGAAGTTAGATAATGGATGCTGACGAAGATCCGGAGAACACAATCATGGCGCAAAGTACCGCGCAACCTGCTCTAGATATTCCTAGCTTAAATGAGGAATTATCGAGCCTCAGTCCTCAGAAAATTGTGGCAAAGGCACTGAGCTTATATGACAACATTGCAATTTCATTTAGCGGTGCAGAAGATGTTGTACTCATTGACATTGCACATCGCTTGAAAAAGGACATTCAGGTTTTTAGTTTGGATACAGGGCGGCTGCATTCCGAGACTTACCAGTTTATTGAGAAAGTCAGAAAACACTACGGAATTGCGATCGACATTCTCTCTCCCGATGCGGCACAACTCGAAGCTTTTGTCAAAGAGAAAGGGCTGTTCAGCTTCTACGAAGATGGGCACAAAGAATGCTGCGGAATTCGCAAAGTCGCGCCCCTGCGCCGCAAGCTGTCTACTTTAGATGCTTGGATTACGGGACAGCGCAAAGATCAAAGCCCTTCGACTCGTTCCGATGTGCCGATCGTGCAAGTCGATGGTGCGTTTTCTTCTGGCGATCGTGAGTTAATCAAATTCAATCCGCTCTCGAATTGGTCGTCTGCTCAAGTGTGGACCTACATTCGGGCGTATGAAGTTCCCTACAATCCTCTGCATGAGCGGGGCTTTATCAGCATTGGCTGTGAGCCTTGTACGAAAGCAGTGCTACCCAATCAGCATGAGCGTGAAGGTCGATGGTGGTGGGAAGATGCGACGAAGAAGGAATGTGGATTACATGCTGTGAATCCAACGGAATCGTAGAAGTGGGGGCGGAAGGTTGACCCACGACTCGTATTTCGTCTGAATTCTAAATTATCTGGAAAAAGCCTTAGAAGAGAAATTCTAAGGCTTTTTTACGGCATAACTTTTCCTTCCAAATTCGATATCGATCGGTTAGAATCCTCAATGATTATTAAAAATTCGTAAAAATTTAGCTTCGAGTCCTCGACGATCGTCCATTCGCTTGTCTCGCGTACTCTTTGACCGCTTTGCTCTTTCGCGTCATTGAACTATGGAATCCCTCGACTCTCAACATCAGCCCTCGATCGATCCTCCTGAAACATTCGATGCTCAACCGACCACCCCAAATCGCAGACCTTGGATCTGGTTGCTTTGCACTGGGCTAGTCGCTGTAGGTGGGTTTGGGGTTTGGCGAATGTTCAGTCCGGTAGGAGAAAGACCTGCCGTAGCTCAACCGCAAGGACAACCCCCCAGAGCGGTTGAAACGACGAAACTGGCAACGGGAACTCCAACCCGAACGGTACAACTTCTAGGACAGGTTGAAGCCAGTCAGCAATCGACGATTCGGGCGCAGACCAGCGGGATTGTGGAGGAGATTTTAGTCCAGCCTGGAGATCGCGTTACAGCAGGGATGGCGATCGCAATTCTCGATGATTCCGATCAACAGTTAGGGATTGCTCAAGCCCAAGCAGCACTCGCTCAACAACGCAGCAATTTAGCTCGCTTGCAAGTCGGAACGCGACCCGAGATCATCGCGCAGCGACAGGCAACGGTGAATGCAGCAAAAGCACGAGAACAGGAAGCTCAGGATAACTTCAAGCGAACGTCTGGACTCGTCAAAGAAGGCGCCATTTCGCAGCGATTGTTAGTCGAAGCGCGATCGAACGTCGATCAAGCGACCGAAGCACGACTCGCAGCAGAAGCAAGCTTAGCAGAAGCAAAAGCAGGTCCAATTCGAGAAGAGATTGACGCACAAAAAGCAACTGTCGCAGCAGCGATCGCGACGGTCAATCAGGCTCAACTGGCTCAGAGACGAACTCAGATCGTCGCAACCGAATCGGGAATTGTCCAAACCCGGCATGTGAGCCGAGGCGATTTAGTTCAAAGTTCGGGGCAGATTGTTACCCTTGTTTCCGGGAATCAAGTTGATGTGTTCTTGGAATTGCCGGAGGATTTGAGCGGGAGAGTGACGCCGGGGATGTCGATCGCGTTAACTGCTAGAGCTTTGCCGCAGTGGAAACAGCAAGCAACCATTACAGCCGTTGTGCCTTCTGCGGATACAACGTCTCGGCGGCAACGCGTGAGGGTTCAGATCAATCCACCACAAGGAATGTTGCCTGGGATGGCGATTTCGGGTGCTTTGACATTACCGACGAATCGAGAAAGCTTTGTCGTCTCACGGGATGTTTTGACGCGGCGGCGAAATGAATGGTTTGTTTTTACGATCGCAGATGGCAAAGCAAAACCGATCCCGGTTGAACTTGTCACAGATATGGGCAAACAAGTCGCGATCTTTAGCTCAGAACTGCGATCGGGACAAGAGATCGTCCTGCGAGGCGGAGATGGATTGAATGAAGGTGCACCCGTCAAAATTGTCGGAGACCCATCATGAAATTGATTGAAACTGCGGTTCGCTGGAGACACGGAACGTTTGTTTTCTTCTGTCTACTTGCCATTTTTGGCGTATTTTCTTTGTTTCGACTGCCGCTTGAATTGCAGCCAGGGGGCGATCGACCTGAGATTACAATTCGCACAGCTTATCCAGGTGCGGCTCCGACAGAAGTTGAAGATTTGATTACTCGCCCGATCGAAGAACAGATGGAAGAAGTTCTGGGCGTGAAAGAGATTAGTAGTGCTTCGCGTGCTGGCGCGAGTTCGATCACGCTGGAATTTCAGGAAGGAACCGATGTTGAACGTCGATTGGTCGATGTGATCAATCGATTGCAGCAGGTTTCGAGTCTGCCACCGGAAGCATCGGAGTCGAATGTGGAATTGGTCGGGGGCAATAGTTCTCCGATGATGTGGATTCCCTTTGATACAAAGCCTGGATTTGAGCCAAATCCTGATCACTATCGGGACTTAGCAGAAGAAATTGTTTTACCTCGATTGCGGCGAGTTCAAGGCGTTGGGCAGTTTATTGTTCCTGGCGGACGGCAGCGAGAAGTTGAAGTTCGAGTTGATCCCAAGGCATTAGCCGATCGCAATTTAACGATCGGTGATGTTGTGCGTGTGCTGCGGGAAAACAATCGCGATATTCGAGGCGGTCCTCTGGAGCTAGGGCGACGAGAATATCGTGTCAGAACGATTAGTCGATCGCAAGATATTGAACAGATTGCAGGCTTTGTGGTGCGGCGAGATGCGGCAGGAACCGTCTATATTCGCGATGTGGCAAAGGTAGAAATGGGGCGCAAGCTTCGCGATGGTGCTTTTCTGTTTAATGATAAGCCCGCAGTCGCAGTTGGCATTATTCGCCAGGTTGGAGCAAATGTCCCTGAGATTTCCAAAGGGGTTCGTGAAGCGATCGCTGAACTGCAAGCTCAGTTCAATGAGCAGAAAGAAGGAATTCAGTTCGTCTTTAACTATGACGAAAACGAATATGTTGGTCAATCTGTGAAGTTCGTGCAGGAAAACCTGATCGCTGGAGCGTTACTTGCAACAATCGTCTTGCTCTTGTTCTTAGGATCGATGCGAACGGTTGCTGTGATTGCAATTACGATTCCGATTAGTTCAGTGATGATTTTCATTGTTCTGTCGGGGTTGGGTCGATCGCTGAATATTATCAGCCTTGCTGGGATTGCATTCTCAACGGGCATGGTCGTAGATAACTCGATCGTGGTGATCGAAAATGTATTTACCCACATGCAGCGTGGAAAAAATGCCTTTCGAGCAGCGATCGACGGAACTCAAGAAGTTTGGGGGGCGATGCTCGGCTCGACGCTCACGAATGTTGTCGTCTTCATTCCATTGCTGATGGTCACAGGGGAAGCAGGACAACTTTATGCAGATATGGCAATTACCATGTCTTGTTCTGCCCTATTCTCATTGTTTGCAGCTATTACTTTAGTTCCGATGCTGTCGGGATTGTTTCTGAAAGAGTCAGAAGCGGTGCAGATGTTTGAAGGTGGAGAATATCGGGGTGGCAATTGGTTTGAGCGATCGATTGCGCAAACTTCTACTGTATTTCGCCACGTTCAAGGAAAGTTAGAACGCTTTTTAGTCAGAACGGTGCGCTGGTCAATCGGGCGGCGAAGAATGGGACGACGCTTGATGGTTCTAGCAATTCCGGTGTCATTGCTCGTAGCGAGCTTCTTGCTGCTTCCTCCAGCGGATTATCTGCCTGAAGGAAATCGCAATACGATTCAGTGGCGAGTCGAACCGCTACCCGGAACCAGTGTTACAGAAGCTATCAAGCAATCTGAGCCAGTTCGAGCCTTTGTGCGATCGCAACCGGAGGTCGATCGCGTGATGTTTATCGATCGACCTGGAGGATTGAGAGCAATTTCAGCCATTCTCAAGCCTGAATACGCGACAACGCGCGGACTTGCAGAAATGGTTAACCGATTCCGCGCTGCGAGTAATAACTTCGCGGGTTATCGATTCATGGTTCCGGTGCGTCCATCCATCTTCCGTGATCCGGGCAAAGAATTCGAGGTGGACATTGTTGGAACAGATTTGAATCAATTGGGGCAACTCGATCGAGAAATTTCCGGTAAGTTGCGCGGGTTGAATGGCATTCGGAATGTGCGATCGAACTTTGTGCTCGGTGCAGGCGAATTACAAGTCGTGCCCAATCGCGAAAGGCTTGCAGAAGTTGGACTCTCCGAATCTGAAGTTGGCTCAATGGTCGAGACGGCTTTAGGAGGAAGACTAGCTTCTAAGTTTGTCGATGGGAAAAAAGAACTCGATGTCACCGTTGAACTGCAAAATGCGTTCGTACAAACGTCTCAACAGCTACGAGAATTGCCCCTGTTTGCACGAGGGAGACAGATTCAGTTGAGTGATGTAGCGGAAGTCAGAGAAACTACCGGAGCCGATGTGATTAATCACACGGATTTAGAGCGATCGATTACGCTCACAGCATCTCTTAATGACACGGCATCCTTAGGAGCCATCGTCGATCAAGTCAATCGTGAGATATTAGCTCCAGCCCGCGCAAACTTGCCTGCAAGCTATCGCATTGAACTCGCTGGAACGGCGGATCAACTCGCCAGAACCGTTTCGCAATTATCCTCTGCCTTTGTATTTGCGATTCTGATTACATATCTATTGCTGATCGCCTTATATCGCTCGTTTCTCTATCCAGTTGTGATTATGGCGACGATTCCGATGGGAATGAGTGGTGCGTTATTGAGCTTAGTGTTAGTCAATCAAATTCCAGGGATGTCAGTTCCATTGGATATGATTACTGCGTTGGGATTTGTGATTTTGACTGGAATTGTCGTGAACAATGCGATTTTACTTGTCGATCATGCTTTGCAACTTCAGCAGGAAGGAGAAGATTACGATTTCTCACTCTTAAGTGCGACGAAGGATCGATTGAGAGCAATCTTTATGTCGGCAGGAACCAGTGTTTTGGGAATGTTGCCGCTTGCTGTTTTACCTGGACAAGGCTCAGAACTGTATCAAGGGTTGGGGATTGTCCTGACGGGAGGATTAGCATTCTCAACGATATTAACTCCGACGGTCGTGCCAGCATTGATGGGATTGTTGAGAGATTGCTTCGGGCAGAAATCGATCGTGATTCCTGTCGAGCATGGTGCAATGGCAAATTCCAATGATTTGAGTGTGACTGAACCTTAGTAGATTAGTTTCCGGCAGTATAATCGAGTCACTAGATTCTTCGATCGAGATTTCTAATGCCCCAACTGCCAAGCATCGCTGATTCGGCAAGGATTCTGCTCGATTTGCAACAGATCAATGAGATTGCTCAAACGCTTTCAGGCTGTCTGATTCCGGAAGAAATTGCGCGAACAGTCACCACCGGATTAATTGATCGGTTCGACTTTGCAATGGCTCGATTGTGGCTCCTCGACACTGATCAAGCGATGCTGCGACTCGTTGCATCCGCAGGGCTACATACTCGCACGGATGGCAGATTTGCTAGAGTTCCGCTCGGCGCTTACAAAGTTGGCAAAATCGCGCAAAATCGCATTGCTTTTTTGAGTAACAATCTGCCTGCTGAGTCTTGGGTGGGCGATCGAGACTGGGCAATCGACAATCGAATTCAAGGCTTTGCAGGCTATCCGTTAGTTGCCCACGATCGCGTGATTGGCGTACTCGCGATGTTTAGCCGCCATGTGCTAGCTCCCGAATTTTTGGAGGTTTTACAAACGCTCTGCACGATTGTCACCATTTCTTTAGATACTGCAATTCAGTATCAGCAAACACAGCATAGTCAGTTGATTTCTACTAACCAAGCTAGTGAACTCATGCTGTCTGAGCAACTTGTAACTGTGTTGAAAACAGCACGATTGACGCTAGTAGGGACAGAGCGAAGTTTAGCACCGTCGATTGTCTATGGGTTTCTCAAAGCAGCCGAAGTTCTCAGCACTGTGGACTGCTCTTATGGTCGCTTGATCTACAGTGAGAGTGCAGTTTCACTCGAAGCAACCGTTCCCACAGCAAAAATTGCTGAACCAGATGCTGTTCGATGGTTAGCGGCATCTTTCGATCGCATTTTTCCCACTTCTAAACATCGCGACATTCAAACCCAATTAAGTTCTGACCAAAAACTGCTTCAGATTGTTCTGAGTGTTCCTTATACTTCGATTGTGTCACCCTCGATTTTGTCGGAACGAGAGGTCGAGATTCTCACGCTGCTCACGCAAGGACACCGCGATCGCGATGTGGCTGAACATTTAATTATTAGTGAGAGCACAGTGAAGTTTCACATCAACAACGTACTGAGCAAGTTGCAAGCAAAAACCCGATATCAAGCGATTTATCAAGCACTCTCATTAGGCTGGATCTAGCCACAAGTCATGCTCCCTACTCCCCACTCCCCACTCCCCCAAAATCCGTCAAAATCCTAAAGGCATCCAGAACTTAGAAAAATTACCCTGATAATAAACAACCGAGAATTTGTCTGAGGTTGCCCTATGAGCTATCGCATGAATCGCCGCGCCTATGCTGAAACTTTTGGTCCAACTGTGGGCGATCGCGTTCGCTTAGCTGACACTGAATTGATCATCGAAGTCGAACAAGACTTGACGACTTACGGGGATGAAGTGAAATTTGGCGGTGGAAAAGTCATTCGGGATGGCATGGGGCAGTCTCCGATTACGAATGCAGAGGGTGCAGTCGATGCAGTGATTACGAATGCGCTGATTCTCGACTGGTGGGGAATCGTCAAAGCGGATATCGGCATCAAAGACGGCAAAATTCATGCGATCGGAAAAGCGGGTAACCCCTACATCCAAGACAATGTGACTATCATCATTGGACCAGGAACCGAAGCGATCGCGGGAGAAGGCATGATTCTTACGGCAGGTGGAATTGATACCCATATTCACTTCATTTGTCCCCAACAGATTGAAGTCGCGATCGCATCTGGCATTACGACCATGATTGGAGGTGGAACTGGACCTGCTGCGGGAACGAATGCGACGACTTGTACTCCTGGTCCTTGGTACATTCATCGGATGCTGCAAGCGGCTGAAGCATTTCCGATGAATTTAGGCTTTTTGGGGAAAGGAAATGCAAGTCAACCGGATGCGCTTGAAGAACAAATTAAAGCAGGCGCGATGGGGTTAAAGCTCCATGAAGACTGGGGAACAACGCCCGCCGCGATCGATACCTGCCTCAGTGTTGCAGATGAGTATGATGTGCAGGTTGCGATTCACACGGATACACTCAATGAAGCGGGCTTTGTCGAAGATACGATCGCAGCGTTCAAAAATCGAGTCATTCACACCTATCACACCGAAGGTGCAGGAGGTGGACATGCTCCAGACATTATCAAAGTCTGTGGTGAGGCAAACGTTCTGCCTTCTTCGACAAATCCGACCCGACCTTACACACTGAATACGCTGGATGAGCATCTGGATATGTTGATGGTCTGTCATCATCTTGATCCCAGTATTCCAGAGGATGTGGCGTTTGCAGAATCTCGGATTCGTCGAGAAACGATCGCGGCTGAAGATATCCTGCATGATATCGGTGCTTTCAGTATGTTGTCTTCGGATTCGCAAGCGATGGGGCGGATTGGAGAAGTAATCATTCGGACTTGGCAGACTGGTCACAAGATGAAAGTTCAGCGCGGCGCTTTGTCAGAAGATAGCGATCGCAATGACAATTTCCGCGCAAAACGCTACGTCGCCAAGTACACGATCAATCCTGCGATCACTCATGGCATTGCAGACCATGTGGGATCAGTCGAAGTTGGGAAATTGGCTGATTTGTGTCTATGGCGACCTGCAATGTTTGGCGTGAAGCCAGAACTGGTGATCAAAGGTGGCATGATTGCATGGGCACAGATGGGAGATGCGAATGCAAGTATTCCGACTCCACAGCCTGTGCATATGCGTCCGATGTTTGGCAGTTTTGGAGGTGCGATCGCGCCGATTTCCCTCACCTTTGTTTCACAAGCTTCGCTCAAGAAAGGCGGATTGGGTTCGCTGAATCTGCAAAGACAGTTAGTTCCGGTGTCGGGAATTCGGAGCTTGACGAAGCGGGATATGAAATTAAATGATGCAATGCCGCAGATGGAGGTTGATCCTGAAACTTATCAGGTGCGTGCAGATGGAGAATTGCTCACGTGTGAGCCTGCAACGGTGTTACCGATGGCGCAGCGGTACTTTTTATTCTGATCCGGAACTTTATAGAGTAGGGAGTGGGGAGAACCATGATTTTAGATTTCTCTCTATCTCCCTATCCAATTGATTGTGGAGCTTGCTAGAGACTCTCTAAATAGCTCAGCAAATCCGCCATCTCTTGCGGGCTAGGCTGAAATTTGGGCATTGGAGGAGTCTGTCCGCTGATCACCTGCTTGATCAGCCGGGGAGGAGATTTTCGATCGGAAACATTTTTCAGACTAGGACCAACTTTGCCATCTGCCATGATTCCATGACATCCAGCACAGTTAATCTGAAAAATCGCATGACCTTGAACTGAATCCCCATGCAGCGATAACACCTCCTGGACATAGGGGTCAGGTCGGTGCAATCGGGTTGCACCCAAAAGCGCCACTACGATCGCAAAACAAACCACTAGCACGATCGTAATAATTCTTTGGGATAACCCTTCAGATTTGACAAGTTGCTCGTTCAAAAGAGGATATCAAGGAAAAGGACTGTAAAAAATATTCACTCATTTACTAAACAGATTTTAACAACTTTCGGGAACCCCTGCTGCACCGAAATCTGTAATCTTGCAAAAGTTCTGGAGAATAAAAGGTGTTTCAGCGTTGGAGCTACAAGAGGGGCTAAGATAGGAATAAAGAAACCTTCATGATTTAAGTTTCAAAATCTTACAAACTGAGGAGAGTTCAGACATGGTTGAGCCAATTTTGCTTGGCATCGTGCTGGGATTAGTGCCTGTCACGTTAGCAGGTTTGTTTGTTGCCGCTTACACCCAATATCGTCGCGGAAACCAACTCAATCTCTAATCATTCAGAGGAACCCCGGAAAATCTCCGGGGTTTTTTTATGGGGTTGTCATACGATCGACAAATCGAGCCGTTAAATTTGCATCAAAAGTAATTTCTCAATACTGAATTATGGACTTTTCGATCAAGTTGTTGGTTTCAGAAGCGATCCGGACAGTCGTGAATCATGCAGATTGGATAGGCTGGAACCTTTTCCTAGCATTTATCCCTTTGGTTTTGAGCGTGTTTCTGTTTCGACGAACACCTATCGTGAAAACGGCGATCGAATATCGTCACCGCTCCTTATTCTGGTGGCTTGGAGTTGCAGTCTTTGTCGCATTTCTTCCCAATGCGCCCTATATTCTCACTGATATTATTCATTTTGTGAACTGGGTGCGTGCAGGTGCTTCGATTTGGGTTGTTACCCTCATTTATGTTCCGTTGTTTGTTGTATTCCTGACAGCGGGATTTGAAGCGTATGTGATGTCATTAATGAATGCTGGATATTATTTGAAACAGCGCGGGTTAAGACACTATGTTTTCCCGATGGAATTAACTTTACATGCACTGAGCGCGATCGGGATTTTTCTCGGGCGCTTTTTACGCTTCAATAGCTGGAATATTTTGACGCATTGGAACGATGTGGCAGCTAGCCTGGTTGGAGATGTGTTTGATCGACAACCGATGATCACGATTGTCATTACGTTCATCATTTTGACTCTGCTGTATGCGCTGGTAAAACCGCTGCATTTTGCGATGTCACACTACTGGAAATATCGTCCGCAACCCGAACGATCGCAATTCGTAATTCCGAACTCGTGAATGGTAGTTAAATGCAGTTTCTGAGACTGCATTTTTTTATGATGACTATCCGGGCGATCGTGTTGGCGGGAATTGGTGTGTTTGGGATGGCGGTGGCTTCGGTTCGGGCAGAAACGGTCACTAAGACCGTTCAGCAAGGCAATGTGAAAGCAGAATTGTCGTATGAGCGCGATCGCAAGCCTGACGAATTTCCGCAAGTTCAAAATCTGCGCTTGAAAATTCAGCGCTCCAATCAAACTGTTTTTGACAAGGCTCCTGGCTCTGAAGAATACGATCGACCCCTGCTGGATTGGAATGCAGAAGATCAAGATAGTTTCCTGGTGCGTGACCTCAACGGCGACCAAGAGCCTGAAGTGATTCTCGATTTCTTTACAGGTGGCGCGCATTGCTGCACGTATTCGCTGATTTATCACTACGATGCGAAGCAGCAGCAATATGTTGAGTCACGGGCATTTTGGGGGAATTTGGGCTATCAACTGCAAGATTTGGAGGGAGATGGAAAAGTCGAATTTATGAGCGCGAATGATAGCTTTGCCTATGCGTTTACGAGCTATGCAGCCTCAGCGTTTCCGATTCAGATTTGGCGGTTTGAGAATGGCAAGATGATCGATGTGACTCGCACATATCCCAAGCTCATTCATAGTCATGCCTATCGGCTCTGGCAAGCGTATCAGGAAGTGAAGGGGAACGATGCCGATGTGCGGGGGATTTTGGCAGCTTACTTGGCAGATAAGTATTTGCTTGGTCAGCAAGAGGACGGCTGGAAGCGGTTACGGCAGGTTTATCAGGAAAGCGATCGTGAAGAGTATTTCGTGAACTTGCGGAAGTTTTTGAAAGAATCAGGGTATGGCGATTGATACCCAATTCAAGGATTTGGCTGACCCAAACTTGAAAAGAATCCCCTGAAGTCTCCTGATTCAAAGAGAACTTGAGGGGATTCAAAGATCAATTGTCTGTTTAGACCGTCGTTTGAGATGCAATCACCTGCTGACTATCCGCAGTTTGCAAGGAAGCATACAGACGATTCAGGGCGTTTACATAAGCTTGAGCCGATGCCACGATAATATCCGTGTTCGCAGCACGACCTGAGAAAACACGATCGCCATATTTCAATCGAATCGTAACTTCCCCGATCGCATCAATGCCTGCGGTGACGGACTGCACCGAGAACTCGATCAATTGATTCGGCACATTTACGACTCGATTGATCGCTTTGTAAACTGCATCGACTGGCCCTGTTCCGGTAGCTGCATCCGTTAGCTCATCTCCATCCGGAGTAATTAAGCGCACGGTTGCGGTCGGACAAGCTGAATCGCCGCAAGAAACCTGAACGAGTTCTAAACGGAACAACTCCGGCACATGCTGAACTTCGTCATTGACGATCGATTCCAAATCGCGATCGGTGACTTCTTTCTTTTTATCTGCCAATTCTTTGAACCGGACAAATGCTTTGTTCAGTTCTTGGTCGGTCAGTTCAAATCCTAGTTCGCCCAAGCGAGAGCGGAACGCATTCCGTCCCGAGTGTTTGCCCAAGACGAGTAGAGTATCGTTTAGCCCGATCGTTTTCGCATCCATGATCTCGTAGGTCTGCCGATTTTTCAGCATTCCATCTTGGTGAATGCCCGACTCATGCGCGAACGCATTCGCTCCGACGATCGCTTTGTTGGGCTGAACCAACATTCCTGTCAAACTCGAAACCAAACGCGAGGTTTTGTAAATCTCTTGCGTATGAATTCCAGTCAAAGGCGTTTCCGATTCAACCGGACGACCGAGATAAGGATTGAAATACGATCGCCGCACGTGCAGCGCCATCACCAGTTCTTCGAGCGAGGCATTTCCAGCCCGTTCGCCAATGCCGTTGATCGTACATTCAAGCTGACGTGCTCCATTTTTCACCGCTTCGAGGAAGCAGGCGACCGCTAAGCCCAAATCATTGTGACCATGCACAGAAATAATCGCTTGATCGACATTGGGAACGTTTTCTTTGATGCCGCGAATCATGTCCCCAAATTCGCTCGGAGTCATGTACCCAACCGTATCAGGAATGTTGATGGTTTTTGCGCCTGCTGCGATCGCGCGTTCTAACACCTGATACAGATACTCAGGGTCGGAACGGGCTGCATCCATCGGCGAAAATTCCACATCATCGACAAACGATTTCGCGTAGGCGACCATTTCTTCAGCGATCGCTAAAACTTCCGCGCGGGATTTCTTGAGCTGATATTCCAAGTGGATATCAGAGGTCGAGATAAAGGTGTGAATTCTAGGTTTTGCAGCGGGTTTGAGCGCTTCGGCTGCCGCTTTGATATCTGCGGGAATCGCACGAGCCAAGCTACAAATCGTCGGCCCTTCCGGTGTACCTACGGCTTGGGCAATTTTCTGAACCGCCTCGAAGTCTCCAGGGCTAGCAAAAGCAAATCCAGCTTCAATAATGTCAACTCCGAGTCGAGCAAGCTGACGCGCGATCGTAAGTTTTTCATCCACGTTAAGGGTTGCGCCGGGGCACTGCTCGCCATCGCGCAAGGTGGTATCGAAAATCAGAATGCGATCGTCAGATTTAGATGCGTTCATAGCTCGACTGTTTTTTGGAGTGTATTTTTTGTAGAGAAACAATCAAATTCTGCTAAAACCGATGCCCGAATAGCATTTCAGCCTTCGGGCATAGATCCTGTCAGAATTTCTGTAGTGATTGTAGCGCTTTTTGTAGTACGCCGATGAATCGCGTGATGAAATGTTGACTAATATTCAGCCTTTTCGATGCGATCACGAATGTCGTTGAGATCAATATATCGATCGGTGACATTCCGAAGCTCACGCGCAATCATTCCTTCTGTCGAAACCACCGTAATGTGGGTGTTTTTCGAGCGGAGTTGTTCGATCGCGCGCTCAAAATCGCCATCGCCGCTGAATAAAATCACGCGATCGTATTGCTCGACCGTGTTAAACATATCCACAACGATCTCGATATCAAGATTCGCTTTCTGCGAATATCGACCCGAAGTATCGTCATAATACTCCTTGAGAATCTTTGTCCGAACCGTATAGCCCAAACTGATCAAAGCATCTCGGAAGCCCCGCTGGTCTTGGGGATCTTTCAATCCGGTGTACCAATAAGCATTAATTAGCTCAACGTTCTTTTCAGAAGTAAAATACTCTAAAACACGTTTTGGATCAAAGAACCAGCCGTTTTTTTGTTGGGCATAGAACATATTGTTTCCGTCTACAAAAATAGAGAGACGGTTCATTGAGTAATGCATAGAAGCTAGAGAACGTAGAACTTGTATAAGCAAGATATGTGAATAATTAATTCTAGCAACGGAAAACTGAGAGCGGACTAAAAAAACTTAGAATTCCACGGAATTCAGATTTAGTGCGCGACTCGATTTATGGATAAATACTGACATTTCTCCGTTACAAGTGCGATAGGTCGCAGCTTCTAATCGGCTTCAATCGTCAGTTGTCCTTGAATAAATCCACTTTGTTTTAGTAACAGATAAAACCAAAGTGAGGGACAGCTGACACGATTCATCTGGATGTGGCGGAGTTTTCCTAACATTTTAAATTAGATTTATACAGCAATAGGGAATAGACCTTTACTTTAGTGAACGTGAGCGATCGCGGCAGTTCCTCGGCAATTAGATAGATCTTAACAGTCAGATTATCAGTATTGCATTCGACGAGGCGTCAGCTTCTACTCGTATGATTAGGGATAGAACAAGTTCGATCGAAAACCGTCCTGACTTAAGCGATTTTGTGTGATTGATCAAACGTCCCGGTTTGTTGAGTGCGACTGTATCTAAGATGTCAAAGAAAGTTTCTCCTGCTGGATTATTTCAGGCGTTGACGCTCACCCTAAAATCAGGGTTACGGTCTGGTTTGTTTCAGCAGACGACGGTGAAGCAGCCAGGAGACTTGACGACTGAGACCATGCCGCTAGAGGACGATTCAATCGATCGCGCAATCGCCCCAACAGAATCGCCGACTAAGAAGGACACCAAATTTATTCGATTGGGGCAGGGCTGTCTGGTTTTGTGGGCATTGGTTGCAGGTCTGGTCACTGCGATCGAACCCGAATCTGCTCAATACTGGGAGCGCCAGATTCAGAGTGCTATGTTGCGTATCCGAGGAGCAGTTGCGACTCCGGATAAGATTGTGATTTTGGCGATCGATGATGAAACGCTGCTGCAACTTTCAGGATCAGGTCGCTTACCTCGACGCTCTGCCTATGCAAAAGCGATTGATCGAGTCATGCAATCTGGAGCAAAAGCTGTTGGGGTGGACTTAATTCTGGATTTGCCGAGCTTTGGGGAAACTGAGGTTTCGACAGATTGTACTCAACCGAATCAGAAACTTGCAGAAGACGATCGCCAACTCCAGCAAGTTTTACAACGCTATGGTGGGCGAATTACGTTAGCGGTCGAAACCAGCCGTCTAGATAATCGCCAAGGTGAACAAATGCGGCTATCGCTGCCATTTTGTCCGTTCCGAGCCGCGAATATTTCCTATGGATTGATTGAGTATCCAAGAGAGGCTAACGAGAAGATTCATCGCTTAGGCAGTGCGGCAGTGCAGAAGGTGCGATCGTCTCCTGAAATGGCGGCATTGTTTGATGAGGAAAAGATTTTGCCGTTTGCAGATGCGGTTTTGCGATCGGCGAACCTACCGCCTTCAACTGCACGAGGAGAAAATCTCTTTTTGCATGGCGGTGATGGCACATTCAGTCGGACGACGATTCCATTTTGGAATGTTTTATCAGAAGAGAATTGGAATAGCGATTTTCTCAAACGAGGACAGGTTTTCAAAGACAAAATTGTGCTAATTGGGGTTACCGCTTCCAATATCAGCCCTAGTTTGAATACTGCCGTTGGCATGATGCCTGGAATTGAACTGAATGCCAATGCGATCGCAACTCTGCTCGAGAATAAATCGATTCGCAATGCATTTCCGAATTCCAGTCTTGCTGGACTCGCGATCGCGGGATTAGTCCTGAGTGCTGGATTTTTGCAAATGCAAACCAAACGTCCAACAGGAAGACTCGGTTGGGCAGGAGCAATTGCGCTCTTTTGGGCAGGAATCGGATATGCGACATTCACGCAGGGCTTGATGATTTTACCGATCGCTGTGCCGATCGCGGCTATGCTCCTCACCGGAGTTTCCTTCTTGGGGACGGGTCTAGCGCATGAGTACCGCAACAAATTAGCTTTCCGCAAGACGCTCAAACAATTTGCCAGAGCACCCTTAGTGCAAGAACTGATTCGAGATCAAGAAGAGTTTCAGACTCTACTCCAAGAGCACGAGCAAGAAATTTTAGGGAAACAGCTTGGCGGACGCTACAAGATTACTAAAGTTCTCGGTTCAGGTGGCTTTGGTGAAACCTACATTGCAGAAGATAGTCAACGTCCTGGCAATCCAGCTTGTGTAGTCAAACATTTGCGTCCAGCGAGTAACAATCCTCGACATTTACAGCTTGCTCGTCGCTTGTTTAGATCTGAAGCCCAGAGCTTAGAGCGATTAGGCGAACACGATCAGATCCCTCGATTGCTGGCTTACTTTGAGGAGGATGGAGAGTTTTATCTCATTCAAGAATTCATTGCAGGTTCGATGCTGAGTGAAGATCTCACAATCGGGCGACATCTGCCGGAATCTCGCATTGTTCCTTTGCTGCAAGATCTCTTACAAATCCTCGATTTCGTTCACAGTCGAAATGTGATTCACCGGGATATTAAACCCAGTAATATCATTGTGCGATCGCGCGATAAAAAGCTCGTCCTCATCGACTTTGGAGCCGTTAAAGAACTTCATCAACAACTGGCTGAAGGCGATATTGCAACAGCGACGATCGGGATTGGGACTCAAGGGTATATGCCACCCGAGCAATGTGCAGGAAACCCTCGATTAAACAGTGATTTGTATGCGGTCGGAATGATCGGCATTCAGGCACTGACTGGATTACCTCCTAGCCAATTGCAAGAAGATCCAGAGACAGGAGAAATTGCTTGGCGCGATCGCGCAATTGTCAGTGGTTCCCTCGCTGCTATTCTGTCGAAGTTAGTCCATCGTGACTATCGATCAAGATATCAATCTGCAAAAAGCGCGATCGAGGATCTGGCTCAACTGACGAATCTTTCAACATTAACGCTCCCTCCAGAATTCTTTGTTGCGGCTGCAATGGAGATCGAAGAAGATGTGACAACAACTCGCCCCTGGCCCGAAACCTTTGGTGAAGAGGAGCTACCCCCCACTGAAGCACCACCAGAAGTCTGAAATTTACTTTTTAGCGCGGATTTATGCTGCTCTGATAGCCTCCAAATGGGTGCTATTAGTTATCGAGAGGCACGATTGTCCAACAAGAACAAAGCCTGACCCCCGTTACTTTCTTTACAGACAGAGAATCAGAGGAAAGAGTAAATTTGCTTTTAGTAACTTCATCCTGCATAAATTCCCGGTGCTCAATGAAAGCAATTCCAAGGCTCTCGAATCTACCCGTCGTGGATAAGGTGCTAGTCAGACACTGATAGCATTCAGGATTTCCTCATCTCAAAGAACCATATTAGTGAAGCGAATCCTATGATTGATCCGATTCTGTGGAATGACTGGCATCCTGTTGCTCGGTCAGCTGATCTCAAACCTGGAACCATTCTGCGATCGCGGCTACTCGGCACCGATTTAGTCCTTTGGCGCGGGCAGAATACAGGCGCAATAGCTTGGGAAGATCGCTGCCCACATCGAAGCGTGCAACTTTCCAATGGCACTGTAGTAAATAACACGCTGGTCTGTCCTTATCATGGCTTAGCTTACAACTCAGCAGGACAATGTGTTAAAGTCCCGGCTCATCCTAACTATGTCCCACCAAAACAAGCCTGTGTGAAATCGTTTGCGGTGCAAGAACAGTATGGGGTCGTTTTCGTTGCGCTCGGCAACCCGCCTACATCAGTTGCTCCGTTTCCTGAATGGAATGATCCGACATTTCAGACCTACCTCAGCGGTGGGCATTACTGTCGCTGTAGTGGATTGCGAGCCATTGAGAATTTTCTCGATGTAGCTCATTTTCCGTTTGTCCATGCCGGAATTTTAGGAGAACCTAGTCAACCTGTGATCGAAGACTATGAGGTACATTCGATCGATACAGGCATTTACATGAAGAATATCCAAGTCTGGCAGCCCGATCCCGATGGAACTGGACAGGGAGGTATTGCTACTTACGAATATTGGACGCTCCGTCCCTTAACTGCTGCCCTGATGAAGAAACGGGAAGACGGTCAAACGATGGTGCTTTTAACTTACATGACCCCTGTTTCTGAAGAAGAATGTCTTGGATGGGTATGGGGAGCATTGAACTATGCTCATCACCTATCCGAAGCAGAGATGGAGGCGTTTCAGGATGAGGTCATGCTGCAAGATGTCGGAAATTTAGAATCCCATCGTCCAAAACGATTGCCGCTGGATGGTCAGACAGAATTTCACTTGCCGAGCGATCGCGCTTCTCTCGCCTACCGCAAATGGCTCAAACAACTGGGAGTAACTTACGGTACATTGCGATCGTCAACAACGATCGTAGTCTAGCTCTAGCAAAGCGAATCTCTGCACGTCGTCGCAAAGATCAACAAAATGGCTAGTGTTGGAAAGTTTGACGGAGTAGACTTCTCCCAAATCAATATCGAACTCCTAACCCCTGAACCTCGGCAATTTAGGGTAGTGATTTCGCCTTACCAAAGGTGAATTTATGAAGACTTGAGACCTAAGACCTGAATGAGGCCTGAATGTATGTGAGACCAAAATTGGTGGAGAGCTTCATTCTGATTAGGAGCTTTCAGTTTTTGGAAAGTAATTGACATAGCCTGCGACTTGATGGTAGCAGAGAATTCAGAAATCTCTGATTTTAGGTCAACCTCAAGTGGCTTTTTAAGCCCATAACATCCAAGTTCATTACACAGCAAGTCAAAGAGGATTCTGCCTTGTTCGTTAAAGTCATCCAGACAATAGTATCGGTTATATCGTGAAGTTGGGCAGCATCTAGCAGCACGAGAGCCGCTAATACTTGGGATGACAGCCAAACTTAATACTATGAATTCGAGTCGAATCATGTAAGCCTAAGGTTGAAGGGTTAGCGAAAAAGGCTTTGACAAACAACTCCTTGTTCAACAGTTCCATTGCCTCCGCAGGCTTCACAATTACTACAACCTCAGCCTAACATTTTATTCGGATAAGAGATTGTATTTTCACCTCATAGTAGACTAGCCGCCTTAGCATCATTACCCATTCTAAAAGTGGTAGATTCCCGCTCGCTCAGTTTTCCTCCTGTCCACACGCTGAAAAATTTCTAGACAGTTTTACCAATTGTGTCCTATAGTGTTTAATTGTCGCTAAAATTCAGTTGGGCAATTTCCGGGAAATCTCTCTGGATAAAACTCCGAGAGCATTTTTATGTGTGCTTGAGCGCACAGTAAAGCCTCCCAGAACTTGCAACCCTTCGAGCAAGAAGCTGAGCCAAATCAGTCTTTCTTCGCGAGTAGATTCCGACTCCTGGAAACTGAGTAGCAACCCTACTTAAGTCCGATCGGAAATCGCATTTTCAGAGCAGATGCACTATCAGCTTTTCGATAAATGCTTGAAGAAACCAACTTAAAAACGCGGAATCCGCTGCCTCCAATCTCCTTGGGGCAAGATTCTTCTGGTTGTCCGACCGTGGATCCGTTGGAGTGACTTGAGACGCAGAGCGGCGATCGTTGGGTTCGCTGATTCTGCATAACGTGTAAAACAGGAGAAAAACAGTGGCTGTCGGAATTGTCGGCACGAAGCTGGGCATGACACAAGTGTTTGATGAACAGCGGAGAGCAATCCCCGTTACCATCATTCAGGCAGGTCCTTGCCCCGTGACGCAGGTAAAAACTAAAGAAACAGACGGATATTCTGCAATCCAAATCGGATATGGCGAATGTACCGAGAAAGCATTGAACAAGCCCGCGCTTGGTCATCTGAAAAAATCAGAATCTCCGCCTCTGCGCCACTTGATGGAATATCGAGTCGATAACGCAGGAGACTACAGCCTCGGTCAGCAATTGAAAGCTGATTTGTTTGAGGCAGGTCAAATTGTAGACGTGGTTGGAACTAGCATCGGACGTGGGTTCGCCGGTTATCAGAAACGTCACAATTTTGCCAGAGGTCCAATGTCGCACGGTTCTAAAAACCACCGTGAACCAGGTTCGACTGGAGCAGGTACAACTCCTGGACGGGTTTATCCTGGGAAGCGCATGGCAGGTCGCTTAGGTGGAACTCGTACCACAGTTCGGAAGTTGACCATCGTGCGCGTCGATGCAGAACGCAACTTGATCTTGATCAAAGGTGCAGTTCCTGGAAAACCCGGTGCGCTGGTAGAAATCGTGCCCGCTACGATCGTCGGGAGCAAATAGACAATGGCAGACTTTAAAGTAAAAGATTGGGACGGCAAAGAGTCGGGAACTGCCGCAATCGAATTAAAAACCGCAAGACCCGAAAGTGCAGCTGGCATTCTGCACCGTGCTGTGGTTCGTCAGTTGGCGAATGTACGTCAAGGTAATGCTTCAACCAAAACGCGATCGGAAGTGCGCGGTGGTGGACGCAAGCCTTGGAGACAGAAAGGAACTGGTCGTGCCCGTGCAGGTTCGAGCCGTTCTCCGCTGTGGAGAGGGGGCGGTGTGATCTTTGGACCGAAACCCAGAGATTACTCGATCAAAATGAACCGGAAAGAGCGTCGCTTAGCGCTGAGAACGGCATTCCAAGGACGCGCAGAAGATTTGATCGTCGTGCAGGACTTTGCAGCAAAGCTGCCGCGCCCGAAAACGAAAGAATTAGTTGCAGCGCTGTCTCGTTGGGGTGTTGAAGCGGGATCGAAAGTCTTGATGATCGTGGCTGAACGCGATGATAATGTTTATCTCTCGGCTCGCAACGTTGAAAGACTGAGGCTGATCTCAGCAAACAACCTCAATGTGTATGACTTGCTGCACGCAGATCATATTGTTGCGACATCTGCCGCATTAGAAAAAATCCAGGAGGTGTACGGTGAAGACTGATCCCCGCAACCTAGCCGATCTGATTCGCCGTCCGCTGATTACGGAAAAGGCGACTCGGTTACTAGAACTGAATCAATACACGTTTGAAGTGATGCCCAAAGCATCCAAGCCTGAAATCAGAGCCGCGATCGAATACTTATTCGATGTCAAGGTGACTGGAATCAGCACCATGAATCTTCCTCGCAAGAAGAAACGGGTCGGCAAGTACATCGGGTACAAACCCACCTACAAAAAAGCGATCGTCACCCTTGCAGAAGGCGACTCGATCACGCTGTTCCCCGAACAAGTATAACCACCAAGAGAGCAAGTTATGGGCATCCGAAATTATCGACCCTATACCCCCGGCACTCGCCAACGCAGCGTGACTGACTTCGCGGAAGTCACGAAATCGGAACCCGAAAAGTCTTTGGTGACATACAAGCACCGCAAGAAAGGACGGAACAACCGAGGCGTGATCACCTGTCGTCACCGGGGCGGCGGTCACAAAAAACTCTATCGAATCATCGACTTCAAACGCGACAAGCGTGGAGTCGTCGCGAATGTTGCTGCGATCGAATACGATCCGAACCGCAACGCTCGCATCGCATTGCTGTACTACACGGACGGCGAAAAGCGTTACATCTTACATCCAGTCGGATTGCAAGTTGGAACGAAAGTACAAGCGGGTGCAGATGCACCGATCGAAGTTGGAAACGCGTTGCCTTTAGAGAATATTCCTCTCGGTACGATCGTTCACAACGTTGAGCTTCAACCGGGTAAAGGCGGACAGATTGTTCGTGCTGCAGGTGCTGCGGCTCAAGTGTTCGCGAAAGAAGGCGACTATGTCACCTTAAAACTGCCTTCGACTGAAGTTCGCAAAGTTCGCAAAGAGTGTTACGCCACGATTGGACAGGTGGGCAACACCGAGCACCGCAACCAGAGCTTAGGAAAAGCAGGTCGGAAACGTCATTTAGGTCGTCGTCCTGAAGTTCGTGGTAGTGTAATGAACCCAGTGGATCACCCACATGGTGGTGGTGAAGGACGCGCGCCCATTGGACGTTCTGGTCCTGTTACACCTTGGGGTAAACCCGCTTTGGGTGCGAAGACTCGCAACAAGAAGAAACTCAGCAGCGCCTTGATCGTGCGTCGTCGTCGTAAGACTTCTAAGCGCGGACGTGGCGGACGCGAATCGTAGTTAAGGAGACGATAAACGATGGCACGTTCATTGAAAAAAGGTCCCTTTATTGCAGACCACTTGATGAAAAAAGTGGAAGCAGCACGGGCAAAAGGAGACAACCAAGTGATCAAAACTTGGTCGAGAGCGTCCACCATTTTGCCGCAAATGATTGGCATGACCTTTGGCGTACACAACGGCAAAACCCATGTCCCAGTCTATGTGAGCGAACAAATGGTTGGACATAAGCTAGGTGAATTTGCGCCGACTCGGACTTACCGGGGACATGGCGGCGGCGATAAGAAATCGCGGAGATAGAAACAATGGCGACACAAATCCAAGGAGAAGTTAAGGCAGTAGCCAAGTACATTCGGATGTCACCTTTTAAGGTGCGTCGAGTTCTGGATCAAATTCGCGGTCGTTCCTATCGGGAAGCGCTGATTATCCTAGAATTCATGCCGTATCGCGCGTGTGAGCCTGTCTTGAAGGTTTTACGATCGGCGGCAGCCAACGCTGAGCATAACGAAGGATTAAACCGGGGAAGCTTGGTTGTCAGTCAGGCTTATGCTGACCAAGGACCTGTGCTAAAGCGGTTTAGACCGAGAGCACAAGGGCGGGCATATCAAATCCGCAAACCGACGTGTCACATCACGATCGGTGTTGCTCCAGGCGCAGATTCATAAGGGAGAACAACCAAAATGGGACAAAAGATTAACCCCAATGGATTTCGGCTGGGTGTGATTAAAGAACACCGATCGCGCTGGTTTGCAGAAGCCGATCGCTATCCCGAACTGCTGCAAGAAGACCACAAGATTCGGAATTTCTTCATGAAGAATCCGAAGAATCTGGACAACTTGAAGAAGCCCGGGATCTCCGAAATCCGAGTCGAGCGGAAAGCTGACCAGATTGATTTAGAAATCCGTACCTCTCGCCCCGGCGTTGTTGTTGGACGCGGTGGTGCTGGAATTGAAGTGTTGAGAACAAACCTTCAGCAAGTATTGGGCAACAGCGATCGTCAAATCCGCATCAACGTGGTGGAAGTAGCGAGAGTCGATGCCGATGCAATGTTGATTGGAGAGTACATTGCTGAACAACTTGAGCGTCGGGTTTCGTTCCGCCGTGTCGTTCGCCAAGCAATCCAACGCGCTCAGCGGGCTGGCATTGAAGGAATCAAGATCCAAGTGAGTGGTCGTCTGAACGGAGCTGAAATTGCTCGTCCAGAGTGGACTCGCGAAGGTCGAGTTCCCCTGCACACCTTGAGAGCAGATATTGACTACGCTTACACCACTGCACAAACGATCTACGGAACGTTGGGGATCAAAATCTGGGTATTTAAGGGAGAAATCCTACCCGGACAAGAGCGCGAAGCAGAAGTCGTCGCGCCAAACCAACAGCCCCGTCGTCGCCAGCAGCGTCGTCAGCGTTTTGAAGACCGATCGAATGAAGGGTAGAAACAGCGGGTAGTAGGGAATAGGGAGAAAAAGACTGTCAAAGCGGAATCTTGCTCTCCCCACTCCCCACTCCCCACTCCCCACCCACAGACCTTACAGGTATCGACCAATGTTAAGCCCAAGAAGAACAAAATTCCGTAAGCAGCAGCGCGGTCGGATGCGAGGATTGGCGACACGCGGAAGTCAACTCAACTTCGGTGACTTCGGCTTACAAGCCCTAGAGCCAACCTGGATCACATCGCGCCAAATTGAAGCTAGCCGTCGAGCGATGACGCGCTACATCCGCCGGGGTGGACAAATCTGGATTCGGATTTTCCCTGACAAACCCGTCACTGCACGTGCCGCAGAAACCCGGATGGGTTCTGGTAAAGGTGCGCCTGAATACTGGGTTGCAGTCGTTAAACCGGGTCGGATCATGTTCGAGATCGCAGGAGTGCCCGAAGAAACTGCAAGAGAAGCAATGCGACTCGCCCAGTACAAACTCCCGATCAAAACTAAATTCATCACCCGTCAGCAAGTCGTCGAGGAGGAATCATAAATCATGGCACTTCCAAAAATTGCGGACGCACGCGAACTCAAAGACGAGGAACTCTCAGATCAAATTCTGGCTGTCAAGAAAGAGCTATTTCAACTCCGAATGCAGCAAGGGACTCGTCAACTCGATAAACCCCATCAGTTCAAACATCTTAAGCACCGCCTCGCGCAGCTTTTGACCGTAGAACGTGAACGACAGTTGAAAGGTGAGTAATCCCAAATGGCAGTCAAAGAAAGAGTTGGCGTAATTGTCAGCGACAAAATGGACAAAACGGTAGTGGTTGCGGTCGAAAGCCGTACCGCGCATCCCAAATACGGAAAAATCGTAGTCCGAACCAAGCGCTACAAAGCACATGACGAAGAAAACAAGTGCAAAGAAGGCGATCGCGTTCGGATTCAAGAAACTCGCCCCTTAAGCCGCACCAAACGCTGGGCTGTGCTTGAGATCCTGAGTACCAAAGCCTAACCCTACTAGGAGACGGACATGATTCAGCAGGAAACCTATCTCAATGTGGCAGACAACAGCGGCGCACGGAAACTGATGTGCATTCGCGTGTTGGGCGGCAATCGTCGCTATGCCGGCATTGGTGATGTCATTGTTGCTGTCGTGAAGGATGCAACCCCGAACATGGCAGTGAAAAAGTCGGACGTGGTGAAAGCCGTGATCGTTCGCACCCGGAAAACTTTACGTCGTGACAGCGGCATGAGCATCCGGTTCGACGACAACGCAGCGGTCATCATCAACGCAGACGGAAATCCCAGAGGCACGCGTGTGTTTGGACCCGTCGCTCGTGAACTTCGTGAGAAGAACTTCACCAAAATCGTATCTCTAGCTCCGGAGGTGCTGTAGATGGCACTTAAGAAGAAAAAGTCCCCCGTTGCACTGAAAATGCACGTTAAAACGGGTGACACTGTACAAGTGATTTCTGGAAACGACAAGGGTAAAGTGGGCGAGGTTGTTCGCACTTTCCCTAGACTCAGCAAAGTCATCGTCAAAGGCGTAAACATCAAAACCAAGCATGTTAAGCCAAAAGGCGAAGGCGAATCGGGCAGTATCGAGACCTATGAATTTCCGATCCATAGCTCGAATGTCATGTTGTATTCCGAAAAGCAAAAAGTTGCATCCAGAGTTTGCTACACCTTCACCGAAGATGGTCGCAAGGTTCGCAAACTGATCAAAACTGGCGAAATCATTGATTAGCCCTTGAACTTAACTTAGCCCTGACCAAGCCCAGGGAGGAACTAAAACAATGTCCAACAGACTGAAAACCTCGTACGAAGAAAAAGTCGTTCCCAAACTCAGAGAGCAGTTTGGTTACACCAACGTCCACCAAGTTCCCAAAGTCGTCAAGATCACCGTGAATCGGGGTCTGGGCGAAGCGTCACAGAATGCGAAAGCGCTTGAAGCATCTGTCAACGAACTCGCAATCATCACTGGTCAAAAACCTGTTGTAACTCGCGCTAAAAAAGCGATCGCAGGTTTCAAAATTCGTCAAGGAATGCCAGTTGGGGTGATGGTGACGCTCAGAGCTGACCGCATGTATAACTTTTTGGACCGTTTGATGAACCTCGCGCTGCCTCGGATTCGGGACTTTCGCGGTATTAGCCCGAAAAGTTTTGACGGACGAGGAAACTATACCCTCGGTCTGAGAGAGCAATTGATCTTCCCCGAAATCGAATACGACAGTGTCGATCAAATTCGGGGGATGGACATTTCAATCATCACGACTGCAAACACCGACGAAGAGGGACGCGCCCTGCTGAAAGAAATGGGTATGCCCTTCCGCGATCAGTAAATGCAGTCAAATCACAGAGGCAACTATGGCAGCGAATGACACTATTTCAGATATGCTGACGCGCATTCGGAATGCAAGCTTAGCGCGTCACCAAACCACCGAAGTTCCATCGACTCGTATGACTCGCAGTATCGCTGAGGTACTGGTCTCTGAAGGCTTTATTTCTTCAGTGGAAGAAGTCGGCGAAGCTCCGAAAAAGAACCTAGTTCTTGGCTTGAAATACAAAGGCAAGAACCGCAAACCGATCATCACCGCGCTGAAGCGGGTGAGCCGCCCCGGTTTGCGCGTGTACTCGAACCGTAAAGACCTTCCTCGCGTTTTAGGCGGGATCGGAATTGCGATCGTGTCCACCTCAAGCGGCATTATGACCGATCGCGATGCCCGGAAAACGGGAGTTGGCGGAGAAGTCCTTTGCTACGTCTGGTAATTGTTGGTCGATTGGGTTGCCCAACGTTAGAGATGTGAATTTAACGCATCTGTACGATAGAGGAAATTAGCTATGTCTCGGATTGGAAAACGTCCTATTACGCTTCCCGCTAAGGTGACGATCACGATCAACGGTCAAGAAGTCGTGGTAAAGGGACCCAAAGGTGAACTCACAAGAGTTCTGCCTGCGGGAGTCACCATCAGAACTGAAGGCGATACGGTAAACGTCGATCGCGTGAATGATTCTCGGATGGCAAGAGAGCGGCATGGATTGTGCCGTACACTTGTTGCGAACATGGTTGAAGGAGTTTCGACAGGCTTTAGCCGCCGCCTCGAAATTCAAGGGGTCGGTTATCGGGCTGCGGTTCAAGGCAAAAACTTGAACATGAACATGGGTTATAGCCACCCTGTACTGATCGAACCACCGGACGGGATTCAATTCCAGGTTGAAAACAACGTCAACGTTACGGTTACGGGCATCGATAAAGAGATCGTTGGAAACACAGCCGCGAAGATTCGGGCAGTCCGTCCGCCTGAGCCTTACAAAGGTAAAGGGATTCGCTATGCAGGCGAGAAGGTTCGTCGCAAGGTTGGTAAGACTGGCGGTAAAGGGAAGAAATAAACCATGAGCAAAGTAAGTCGTCGAGAATCTACACGCCAGCGCCACCAGCGAATTCGTCGCCGGGTTTCTGGCACTCCAGAGCGTCCTCGGTTAGCCGTTTATCGATCGAACCAGCATATTTATGCTCAGTTAATCGATGATGTCGCTCAAGCGACCATTGCTTCTGCATCAACTGTTGATCCAGAAGTGAAAGGCAAGATCGAATCGGGCGCAAACTGTGCGGCCGCATCTGAAGTGGGCAAGTTGATTGCCCAACGTGCGAAAGCAAAAGGCATCGAGCAAGTTGTGTTCGATCGCGGTGGTAATTTGTATCATGGTCGCGTCCAGACCTTAGCGGATGCTGCCCGTGAAGCTGGTCTTAACTTCTAGGAGCAAAACATATGGCTAAGGCGAAAGGTAAAGAAAAGAAATCCCGTGAAAAGGAATCTGATTTCCAGGAGCGCGTTGTCCAAATCCGTCGTGTGACTAAAGTAGTAAAGGGTGGTAAAAAACTCAGCTTTAGAGCGATCGTGGTTGTCGGCAACGAAAAAGGTCAAGTCGGTGTCGGTGTCGGCAAGGCAAGTGACGTAATCGGCGCGGTGAAGAAGGGCGTAGCAGATGGTAAAAAACATCTGATCGAAGTTCCTTTGACCAAGGCGAACTCGATTCCTCATCCTTCTACTGCTTCTGGTGGTGGCGCGAAGGTGATGATGCGTCCGGCAGCTCCAGGGACTGGGGTAATTGCTGGGGGCGCGGTTCGGACTGTGCTTGAGCTTGCGGGTGTGAAGAACATTCTCGCTAAGCAACTCGGTTCGGGCAATCCTCTGAACAATGCGCGTGCGGCTGTGTCTGCTTTAAGCGGGCTACGTACGCTGTCGGATGTTGCACAAGAGCGTGACATTCCAGTTGAAAAACTTTACGGCGTTTAGGAGGCATTGATGAGATTAGAAGATGCTGTGCCTCAAAAAGGCTCAACCAAGCGCAAGCGTCGCATTTGCCGTGGAATTTCTGCGGGTCAAGGTGCGAGTGGTGGTTTTGGAATGCGGGGTCAAAAATCTCGATCGGGTCGTCCGACTCGTCCGGGGTTTGAAGGGGGTCAAACTCCTTTGTATCGCCGCTTGCCGAAGTTGAAGTACTTTACGGTGATCAATCGTAAGCACTTTACGGTGATCAATGTCGGTGATTTGGCTGACTTGGCGGCTGGAACTGAAGTGACGTTGTCTTCGCTGATGGATGCGGGGATTGTGACTCAGGATGATGGTCCGTTGAAGATTTTGGGTGATGGTGACTTGTCGGTGAAGCTGACTGTGAAAGCAGCAGCATTTACTGAGGGCGCTAAGTCGAAAATCGAAGCCGCTGGCGGAACTTGCGAAGTCGTTTAAGTTCTGAAGTTTGTTGAAAGACCTGCACTATTCGGTGCGGGTCTTTTTGGTTGAGCGACTGGATAGAATAGGGATAAAGCATTAAGAGGTTGCAATGAGCGCAGTTCTTAACAAACCATCCTCGCTTCTACATCAAATCCAAATCGAAAAAGTTGGTGAATGGAATTTGCTTAAGTTTAGCGACTCGCTACAGCTTCGGATGGAAGAGTTGCTAGAGAAGAAGAAAGCGGATCAACTGGCACTTGAAGAGATTGGGGAATTGGACGCGTTGCCTTCGGCTCACGTGAAGCGTGTCCGCAGAACTCGATCGAATTTTCACTCATATCAATGCGATGGTGGCGGATCAGAATGTCAATCAGTAATGATGTTTGGCAGGCTGTTCGAGAGAGGGAAGGGATTGTAAATTAGTTTGTGTGAGTATTGCCATTCACTAAGTTCTAAAATCAGTCAATTAATCAGTTAAAAAGACCTGCACTGTTTTTTGTAGGTCTTCTTAACTTTTCCTCATTTCAACGTGTAAAACTAGGTAAATACTCCAGGTATCTTCTCAAACTATGATGCATCCCGATATCAGATGCATCAATATTCTCAATCCTAGAGTGTTTCTCCTTTATTGGTTTTCGCCCACAAGGGCTTATTCCACCTTGACATTGATGAAATATCTGAAGCATTGGATCACGTTTGTTATGGATATTAAAAAGATGCCCATTCAATTTTGAAGCAGCGTATCCCCAATTCTTACTTTTATCCCGTTTGATTGCACCACCTAACAAAATTACATCTCCCAAATTACGCTGTCCTGCCCATGACTCAAGAGCATAGTAAGCAACACGTGCGCCAAACGAGTAAGCAAGAATTGAAACTTCTTGTTCAGTAATTCCTGACGACACTAAGCTAGAGAAGGAATTGCTGCCAACTTGTTTAGCTCGATCCATAATCTTTCCGATCTTGTAGAAATTAGACCAAGGGTTTTCCGATGAATCCCACCACAATTGATAAATCGAATCTTCCCATCCTGCCCTTCTCAATGAATTGGTTAGATCTTTAAGATCCTCTTTGTCTTTCCCCCAATCTTGACACCATCCCCCATGTATGAAGACAATTGCTCTCCTACTATATGTTGGTCTTGCGATTAATCTAAGCTGAGCATCCACTGACCTATCCTCCAGATTAATGATTGAAGCCACTTTGCCTGATTCACATTTATCCCAATCTGCTACGGCTACTATCACCCTACCAAGGCGACAACGAATTCAGGCTCTTATAAAATTGATGCTTTTAGCTGTAGCTCTGTTTATCTGATGAGATCGCTTCGGGCTGACATGATCGCATCTCTCCACCTAATTGAGCGATCGTACTTCTGTGCAGTTTATTCGATCGCAAGATATGATCAACACACGATCGTCTGGAGGTTGCAGAAATGCTAGATGTCGATAAGCAATACGTTTACAACGAGCAAGGAGAAGCTATCGCGGTTCAAATTCCACTTGAACAATTTCGACAGATTGAGCAACTTCTTAGCAACGTCCCGCAACCCATTTCACCAGATGAGTCCGATCAACCGGAAGCAGAACTAGAATACGTGAACGGGATTTTGGTCATCAAATCTCAGGGCACGAAGATTCCTGCTTTCATAGTGGACGATATGCGCGAAGAACGGATTCGGGAACTTGGTGGATGGTAAAAGTTCTGTTCGACACCAATATTATCGTCGCTGCTCTGTCTGAAGCTCACGAAATGCACGATCGCGCTAGACCTTGGTTAGAACAAGTACAAATCGATCGAACGATTGAAGGTTGCATCTCAACCCATAGCTTTGCAGAATCGTATTCTCTTCTGACAAGACTGCCACCGCCTTATCGAATCAGTCCGGCAAACGCCGAACGCCTTTTATCAGAAGATTTGACTCAGTTTACTAGAATCAGTTTAACGGCTGAGGATTATCAAGCAGTACTCAGAAAAGTAGTTCAGATGAATATCTCAGGTGGTGGAATTTACGATACTCTCATTGCCTATGCTGCTCTCAAAGCAAATGTAGATATGCTTTTAACATTTAATGTTAAGCACTTTGTCAGATTGGGAGAAGAAGTTGCACAACTCGTTCAGCTTCCTGATTGACGTTTAGGAACAGTGTAACCAAGCAGGGAAAATGGCTCAAGTTCAGGGTAATCTGATGCGCGATAGCTTCGGGCTAATACGATCGCTTCTCTCACGGAATGCTTCGATCTCGGTTCAATTTCTCGATCGCCATTTCTTTGGATTCGCTCGACCATGAATAATTGCTAATACAATCACGCGATCGACAACAACGCGATAATAGATTACATAAGGAAACCGCCGTACAACAGCCCGTCGGATATCTCTGCGAATCACTTCATACAACTCTGGCATCTGACAAATCTGATTCAGCCTCTCATCCACACAATCTAGAAAATCATCTCCAAGATCCTCTTGTTGTGCCTCATACCACTGATAAGCTTCGTCCAATTCTTGCCGCGCTTCTGGTCGAACAATTAAAACAAAACTCATGACTTTTTCTTAATCGAGGCTTTGACCTCTTCCCAAGTCATGACATCATCTGGATTTGCATCATAAGCCGCACTTCTACGATCGAGTTCCTGCTCCTGTTCCAGTGTTAATTCAGGAAAACCCTGCTCCGCTGCAATTCCATCCCAAATCGCTTGAACCAGGCGAATACGATCGTCAATACTCAACTCATTAATCTGATTCAAGGTATTGTTGATGTCCATGCCATTGCCTCGATATCTACTCCCAAGATAAGCGATATCTAATCGATCGATCGATTAGATATTTGTCTAATTCAATATTTTTTGGTAGACATGATCGCTTTTCGCTGTGCCGAAGGCAATGTGATTCACATTCCTGTAGAAGAATTTCAAGAAATTGAGCGGATTCTTTCACAGGAAGGCGATCGCGTACCAGAAGAATCTGAATTCGACAAGAATCTGAATCCGAGCAACCGGACGAAGAAATCGAATACCTGCACTTAAGATGGATTAGATATCATTGTGGCAGATCGAGAGAATAGCTTATGATTCCAGTCGATGATGCTCGACAGCAGTTGCAAGATTTGATTGATACCGTCAGCAAGTCCCATCAACCGATCGTAATCGCAGGGCAAAACAACAATGCTGTGTTGCTCTCTGAAGCAGATTGGGCATCGGTGCAGGAGACTCTCTATCTGCTCTCTGTTCCAGGAATGCGAGAGTCGATCCGAGAAGGATTAGCAACCCCGATCGAAGAGTGCGATCGGGAGTTAGAGTGGTGAACTGGAAACTGGTATACACGAAACAGGCACAGAAAGACGTTAAAAAACTTGCTTCTAGGAACTTACGAGAAAAGGCACAGGAATTACTTGAGATCTTGTAAGAAAACCTGTGGCAAAATCCGCCTCCTTACGAGAAACTAATCGGAGATTTGGAAGGTGCATATTCTCGACGAATCAATATTCAGCATCGATTAGTATATGAAGTCATCGAGTCTGAGAATACGGTGAAAATTTTGCGGATGTGGACGCATTATGAATAACTCAGATGACGCGCATACGGACTTATTTTCTATTAAGCTATCCTCGTTTCTGCACGAGATCCGACTTGAGAAAAAGGGGGAATGGAATTTGTTCAAATTTAGCGACGCTTTACAGCTCCGGATGAAAAAATTGCTAGAGAAGCAGAAATCTGACCAACTAGCAGTGGAGGAAATTGGTGAATTGGACGCGTTGCCTTCGGCTCACGTGAAGCGTGTCCGCAGAACTCGATCGAATTTTCACTCATATCAATGCGATGATGGCGGCTCAGAATGTCAATCAGTAATGATGTTCGGCAGGCTGTTCGAGAGAGAGCAATTTTTTTGTGTGAGTATTGCTATTCACCGGAACGCTTGAGTGCAACTCGTTTTACAGTTGACCATGTGATTCCGAGATCGTTAAACGGTTCGGATGATCTCCGCAATTTAGCTTTGGCTTGTCGGCGTTGCAATGAGCGGCGATATAACTTTGTGGCTGGGATTGATGCCGAAACTCAGGAAGTTGTGCCGATTTTTAATCACAATCCATAAGCAAAACTCAGCAACGCATTCACCGGATCAGTCGGCGGACGACGATTTCGACCTGAAAACTGCCAATTCCCTTTCAACATCTGCGACCAATAACCAAAATACTCCCGCGCTGCCAACCCTTCCATCCCCTCACTTGATCGATCTTTTGAGCAGCCACACTCGCTTTTCGCTGCTTTAACGGATGCTCTTTCACTCCATGCCGATAGAAAATCGTCGCTTGATTGTAGATTTTAGTCGTGACGATCGCTTTCACCAATTCCAACTTCTGCGCCTGATCCTCATACCGCCGATACTGCGCCAATCGAAGTTGCTCATTGCGCGAGTAAGCAGGCAACGCCGATCCCAAGTGCTTGCCAAATCCAGACAGATAATGCACAGGCATCCCGAGTTCTAGGGCATACATCAACACATCGCCCGTTAACTTGCTGCTGGATGGATGACGAGTTGATGGCTCGGTCACAGGTTCTACGGTATCAGGGGTTTGGAAGACGGTAAGCTTTAGAAATACAATTTCGATCTTATAAATTTAAGTTGGCGGATAATGGCTAAGTTACGCTTGGGATTGGAATGGTTTTTGAATCCAGATCATGTGCCTCTGCTGGTGGGACTGAAGCAGGGATGGTTTGCAGATGTAAATATCGATTTGGAACTGGTTGAACCATCTGAACACATTGATGCGATCGCCCAGATCCAGGACGGAACGCTCGATATTGCCATTACGGAGCCAGTACATCTGGTTGAAGACCGCAGTAATGGTCATCCGGTCATTGGTTGGGCACGGTTTTTACATACCAATGGTGGGGTTATGTACTTTGCAGGGCAAGGGATTGAGCGCCCTAAAGATATGCTGGGTAAGCGACTGCAATACCCCGGCGCACCCTCGGCTTTAGGAAAGGCGATCGCTCAAACGATGATCGAGGCGGATGGCGGTCAGTTTACCGACGATGCCATTACCTCTGTCGATAATGGCTTTTTCCACACGAACGCACTCGTTGAAAACAAAGCAGACTGTGCAACGCTAGTTTTCTACAATTTTGAAGTCATTGAAGCTCGGCTGCGGGGCTACGATGCTCAGTTTTTTGCCCTCAAGGATTGGGGCATTCCAGATTTCTGTCAACTCATTTTCATCACGACTCCAGAGTTACTGCAACAGCGACGGCAAGAACTTCAGGCTTTCCTGAAGGTATTCCGACGCGGGATTGACTTCATTCATCAGCAACCCGAAGCTGCACAGGCAATCTATAACCAGCACACTGGAGCCTATGCTGACGATGCGATCGGGCAAGCCATCTATCAGGCAACCGTTCCCTGTTTCACTTACGACTTTACAATGACCACTGACTACTACGACCAACTACAGACCTGGATGCACAACACCGGACAGATTAGCGATCGCTTATCTGCCACCGCCTATTGGACTAACTCACTCGCCCTTTAAGCGGCATCGAGGCGTGCTTCCAACCTTGATAGTGGCAAATACGGAGGAATGCTCTGGGTCTCCCTCTGTTTTCCCATATTTAAGGATCGAGCAATTTATCTACTGACTAAGCCACCAATGCCAGACCCTTTCCTCCTGCACTTACCTACTGCTCACACCATTCCGGTTATCGCCAGTCTGCCTCACAGTGGATTGCTCATACCGAAGGAGATTACTAACACATTAGAAGCTTCTCACCAGCACTATTTACCCAATCAAGATTGGCATCTCGACAAACTCTATGATTTTCTGCCCCGTTTAGGCATTACTGTCCTGCAAGCTGTCTATAGCCGTTACGTAGTTGACCTCAATCGATCGCTCCACGAACCGCTCTTTGGTAGCTTTTGGCAATCGGTCGTTGCTGAAAAGACTGCGTTCAACACCGCAATTTATCGAACTCCGCCTTCAAGAGAAGAGGTTGAACAGCGAGTGGAGCAATACTATCGCCCCTATCACCAACAGCTTCAAACTTTGCTGAACGAACAGATTGAGCAATTTGGCAAGGTATATTTGCTGGATTTACACAGTTTCCTTGGATTAATTGAGGATGAAGTCTGTTTGGGGAACGGAAATGGGGCAACCTGTTCTGAACACTTCATTTCTGTCGTTGACACTGCTTTTTGCTCACAGAGGTATCAGGTTGTTCGCAATAAGGCGTTTAGTGGTGGACATATCACACGGCATTACGGTCAGATGCCGCAAGTTGAAGCGTTACAAATTGAAGTTCGCTACCCGGTTTACCTGAATGCGAAACAACTGGATTGCGATTCTGTCCCGGATTGGCAGGTGCTAGAGTTTGATAACGCGAAGCATAAGTTTGAGTCAATTTTCGAGCAGATTACTAAAAATCTAGCATCTGCTTAGCTTCCCTATTTCTCATCATTTTGAACCATAAATTGGGAGTACTTTCACTTGAAAAAATACTCCCAACTTTAAGCAAGTCAAAGCTCTCCTGCTGCAATCATTTGAATTAATCGAGGTGTTCCTGGATCAAATCCGGCAATATCCCACGACATTGAATCTTTTGGATCAACCAGCGAGATATTGTAGGGAGCCAGGGTGACGTAAACAGCTTTTGCCCCAGGATTCACCTTACGGCGATACTCGGCTAATGCCTGGCTCGGATGCTTGCGTCCTGCCCAGCTTTCACAGTCCGTCCAGAAGCAGAACACGTCTGCCTTGAACTTGTGTTTGATTGCCCACTCATACGCGACTGCCGCATCCGTTCCACCAAAGTTTTGGTTGCTCGCTTTGGCGATCGCATCGCTAAACGAATCCCGTGCTGTAATTTTCAGGTCACGGAAATCGGTGGCAAATCCGCGAATGACATAGTGCGGTTCAGCTTTTGCTGTTGCCAGTGCCATCGTGGTTGCAATCTCACAGCAGGTCAGTCCGATCGAACTCACGCTGTAGTAAGACATGGAACCAGAAACATCGATCGCATGTAGAAACACCTTGCCCGTTGGCTGCATCACCTCAAAGGAAAGTTCCAGAGCTTGCTCCAGAATATCCACAATGCGGGGAACAGGTTGCCAGGTTTTCTGGCTGCGTCCTAACTGTCCACCGGATTGATAAGTCTTGAGGGCTTTCAAGACATCGATCGGGTGAATACGTCCTTTTCGCAAATGTTCCGCACTGTTGAGGACTTTTGCCACTCGCTTCAGGTTGTCGCGGTTGTCAGCCGTCAACACATCCAGTTCGGTTAAAGATCCCAGATTTCGTAGCATTGCTCCGATCGGCATATCGTTGAACAGGAGTTGCCATGCCCGCTTGTCCATTTTGCCCACGGGGGCTGCCATTTCATGCGTTAACCGACCTTTGGCGATCGCCTCCTGAGTTCTCTCTGGATTGCGCTTCAGCCACTCGTACCACCAGATTTGCGCCAGAGCATCCGAGGGAATTTCTTGCGGTAGGTTCTCCCAACCTTGAATGACCCACTGAAATAGCTGGTCGTGGTCTTCCGTGGGCGGTTTAACGTGAAACAGCCGCAGCGCATCCCGGTGAGAAAAGCCTTGGCGCTGCTGATATTTCAACAGTTGATATGCTAACCCTTTTGCATCAGGGTTTGATAACCAGGACTTACCCGCTTCTCGGACAATCTTTCCAAACCCGCGCATTGCTTTGGTGTAGCTCAACCATTCGTAGAAGTGGCTTCCCGTTCTTACCACCTGGGGAAAGATCGATTGAAAAGCGTGCTTTGCTTCAACTGTCTCACCCATTGATAGCAACACCAGTGCCAACAGAGGCGCACTGTTATTGATTGCCCGTCCATCGCTGGCATACAGGATCTCTGAGGCAACGCGATCGGGGTTGAGAGCGATCGCCTGTTTCAAGACTTCGACAAATTCACCCGTCAACTCCTGCTTGCCTGCGTAATAAGCTCCTTGAGCCGTTCCAATCAACAGGCAGCGACGCAGCACACTCCAGAAGTCGGCTTTGAACATCCAACCACCGGAACGTCCCTGAATCATGTCTGCTTCCCGACCCGGAATCGGCTGGCTTTGCGGTGTTTGCGTTTTGTTCTGGACAAAAAACTTGTAAGTCATCACAACCTCCTTCAGCCCGTCAGGGCAATGTTTGGAAATTGGCAGGATGGGAGTTGCACCCATATCACCCGCTTGGAAGGCGATAACCCTCATTCGTCGTCCCTTTCGGGCAAGGTATGAACAAGGATGTTTTAGGCGTTCTACTGTTAAACTACCTGCCAGTGTTTGGTGTAGCGGCGCGGGGGTTGCACCCGCATCTCCGGCGATTAAGGGGGAAGTCGTCCAAAGCGATAACCCTCAATCTGCGTCCCTTTCGGGCAATCGTTGGCGCTCTACGATTGAGCTAGCCGCCACAGGGTTGAAAGTCGGGGGGTAGGAGGTGAGAAGCCTTCTCTCGTCTCCTTCCCTTTGATGAATCCAGAATAGGCAGTCCATCTTCCCCTAGGCGAATTGGCATAAAAACGGCTGAAAGGCTTCCTCCACAACAGACTTGAAGTTAGGGGAATGGTGGAACCGAAGGAATTCCCCTGGCTTCTGGGGGAAAATGTGAGTTAGAACCGTGAGATATTCTCAAGTTGTCTCCAAATTCCGATTCTCCTAACAATGGCACGCCCCAGTTACGGACCTGAAGCCAAAAAGCGATCGCTCCACCTGTTCACAACCCTGCTCGACTACGCAAACGACGAGGTGGACTGTGATGAGGTGGCTTTGGATGGGCTGCGATCGCAGATTCAGACCCACTGGCAGACCGAGCAACGGTTAGTGGTGCGAACAAAGGTTCGGTTCTTAGAGGCTTTGACTAACCTGGCGAAATCTCCGCTGAATGGCGAACAGATCAAGGAGGCATTGCGGCGATTTGAGGATTTTCTAGAGATCCTAGACGACAATCGCCCCAACAGGGGTGGATCTGAAGTTTGGCACTTCACCCTTAACCTCTGGCACAAGCGGAGCGATCGCCCAGCCAATCTGCGTCAATTCGAGCAGGAATGGGAAAAACGCCGCCCCCAGAAATCGAAGCAGGTGACAGGCAAGGAACCTGTAGAACCAGAAGATTCGGGAGCGGATAGGCAAGATTCCTGGTGGCAACTTTGCCGTAACAGTCTGGAATTACAGCAATACGAACGGTTGACGATTAATCCATTGACGGTCAGCGATGGTATGACCTTCAACCTGGATGAACTCTATCTTCCCCTAGGCTTGATCGAACGCAAGCAGCGGCATCGCAAAGCTGATCGCTCATCAGTCGGTTCACCTGTTGAGGACGGAGACGAGCCAGAAGACACCCTCTCTTTAGAGGAATTTTTTGACCGTCTGCGATCGCTCGAAAAACAACGAATCGCGATCGTAGGTGAACCGGGTGCAGGTAAAACGACGCTACTTCAAAAAATCGCCGTCTGGCTGCTAGAGCAGGGGGTACTGCCTATCTGGATTTCCCTGGCAGATTTGCAGGGAGCGACATTGGAGAGCTACCTCTTACAGGACTGGCTGAAGCAGGCAACTGGGAAAATTAGTGTTTCTCTAGAGCTTCAAGAAGCATTTGCCCAACAGTTTGAGCAGGGGCGAGTGTGGCTATTGCTGGATGCGATCGATGAGATGGCGATGGATGGGGCAACCGCACTGTCGAGCCTTGCCTGTCATCTGCGAGGATGGATTGCCAATGCTCGTATCATGCTGACCTGCCGCTCGAATGTTTGGGACAGTGGTAAAAATGCCCTCGATGGGTTTACAGTTTACTGCAACCGCAGTTTTAGTTATGGACGTGGAACTGATGGGGATCAGGTGGGTCAGTTCATCGATCGCTGGTTTCAGGATCATCTGGAGTTGGGCGATCGCCTGCAACAAGAATTGAACAACCCTCAGCGAAAGCGAGTCAGGGATGCGGTCAAAAATCCTCTCCGATTAGCCTTGCTTTGCCGCTCCTGGTCACTAGCTCAAGGAGCATTACCGCAAACGAAATCCCTGCTCTATCGGCAATTTGTCGAAACACTCTATGAATGGAAGCAGGATCGCTTTCCCACTACGATCGCCCAGCGGCAGCAACTCAATGAGGCATTAGGGCAGGTTGCGCTGCGGGCACTGTTGCAAAGGGAAACGCGCTTTCGACTGTCCCATTCCTTCGCTCAAATTGCATTTGCAGGGTCATTAGACTTAATGACTTTGGCATTACAACTGGGTTGGCTTAACCAGGTTGGAATTTCAGTGACCACAGGCGAGAAGATTTACGCCTTTTACCACCCCACGTTCCAGGAATATTTCGCCGCACAAGCCATTTCAGATTGGCAGTTTTTCTTTGATCCGGCTCACGATTTTCCAGTCTTTCATGCGTCCTGGCGAGAGGTGATTCTACTCTGGTTGGGGAGAACGGATATTGCTGTTGCTGAGAAAGAGGCGTTGATCACAGCCCTCATGAATTTTGACGATCGCTGTGGCGGTTTTTATTCCCATCGAGCTTACTGCTTGGCGGCGGCAGGGTTGGCAGAGTTTCCCCAATCTGGTCATGCCTCAAAAATCCTGGCTCAACTTCTCCAATGGCGATTTGGGGTATTTCCTGCTTCCCTCTGTGAAGGAGCCAGAATCGCGTTGCTGCGAACCGATCGCCAGCTTGCAACTTCGGTTTTAGAGGAGTTTGTCCAGATTGCCGAAAATCCCTTTGCTCGTTGGCAGGCAGCTTACACCCTGGGTAAAACGCTTGATCCAGGTAATTCAATGGCGATCGCTGCCCTGCGTCAACTCATTGACACTCTACAGAGTGAAGCTCTGAAATTACAAGTAATCGAAAGCCTGGGCAGAATCGAGCCAAGTCATCCGATTGTGCTTACTGCTCTGGAGGAGATTCTGGAATCAACCCAGGAGGACAATATTCGCCGGAGAGCCGCTTATAGTCTGGGAAAAATCAATCCTGGTCATGAGAAAGCGATCGCTACCCTGAAGCAGATCATTCACTCAACCGAAAATGCCACATTGCGACTGCGAACCGCAGAGAACTTAATCATCCTTGACCCAAAAAACAGTGTTGCAAATGCTGTACTTCAGCCAATGAGAAGGTCTGAGAAAACAAGTCAAAAACATCAAAATAAAACAACCAATCAGCAAGATCTAAAACACCTCATTAGTACATTAGAACAACGATTATTAACAGCAAAAGACTGGGCGAATCAACGGCGAATTGCCTATCGACTGGCAACGCTCCAACCTGGACATCCTGGAGCGATCGACTGCTTGTTGCAAATTCTTTTGAACGAGAAGATTCCAACTCACCATAAACGAGTTGTCGAAGATTTGAAAGAAGTCATGTTGGAAAACCAGTTAAGCCATGTCGTCTATCAATTAAGCTTGTTGTTTACAGACATAGATCTTTCAATTTTCAATCAATCTTTCAAGCAATCTACAGTACAACTGCATGAGTGCCACAAATTATTGTCATACTGCGCTCAGCAGATGTCTTATGCCGAATTCTCAAATGCCTGGCGGAAGGGAGCTTGAGGATATGACGACGACTCAATCTTTTCCGGCAGATAGCGAAATTGAAGCCATCTTAGAACAACGCATTGAACAGGAAAACAAAGGGTTAGTATTGTCGCAGGGATCATTGATGGAAGCCGACAAAGCCACTGACATTGTAAAGGACAACATCCTAGGGACGGGCAGAAGACTGATCAGACATCGCAACAGCATTCCTGCCAATGGCTATTGTCGAGAACGCATTTCTTGCTGACGCATGGGCATCGCATCGATCGTGCGAAACAACGCTGCTAAATCAAGTGGAGCTTGGCTCCGTTGCTTCTCCGTACCATCCTTACCCACCAGAATCACTGCAAACTCCTCAGAGGTAATCCCAAACTGTTGTCTTAGTTTTTCCACCGATGCTGAATTGAGCGATCGCCCATCAACTTGGCTCTCTCCAGTTCCCAAAATTTGCACCAGTTTCAGATCGCGATTGCCTGTCCCTGCTTCATCCGCCTGCCATACCTGCATTTGTTGGCGATACTGAGATGAATCGGTTGAGGGGGCAAAGACCAGCAAGATGCGGTTTTGCCATTGATAGTCGCTCAGCTTAAATTCAATTCTTTGGGAACGATCGGGGTTTGCTGCAACATTGGCTGTCTTTAGTGACTGAGCATGAGAAGGGTTTGGCAAATCACTCATAACAATGAAAGGCTGGGCGGAAGCACAGCTCTGTAGCAGGGACAAAAGAACGACAAGCCCAGTTAAAGACTGCATTGGAGTACGAGAATAACTTTACTTACTGTAACCAAATCGTTGCAAAAGAGACTGGCTCTCAAGGGAGAATTTGAAAGTATACAGGTCAGGCAGAAAGAGGAAAACCCGCTGCCAATAACCAACCGAAGAATAAAGCAGAGCCGATCGCGTAGACCCATGCTTGGTTGAACAGACCAGCAATCAGAGATAAGATCCCCATCAGTAGTGGAAATAGTGGCAACAGCAAAAACATAAATCCCAATTGAGGTAGGAAATTGAGCGTCAACACGAAGCCGCCAATCAAAACGACGCTCTGCCCCAGCCACCAGAGAAAGCGTTTGCCGACCCCAATATTTTCTTGCACGATTCCCGCGGCCAGAAACCAGGGGAAACAGGCGATCGCCACGGGCAACCACACTCTTAGCCGAATTGGGATCAGCCACCATTGAAGCCAAACCACCTGCGCCATTGCACCAAAGGCAATCCAGAGAATGACAAACAGCATAATTCCTAGCCCAACGGCACGCAGGGTAGGGCGAGGTAGACGCGCCAGTATTCCCAGCCAGGTTAACCCGGCAATCAAAAACCAGACCCCAACCGCTCCACCAACTTGAACGCCACCCAAGTTCTGGAGGTCAAACCGCTGACTCAGCAGTACTAACCCTGCCGTTGCCGCCAGTGGTGCAGCGATCAAGCCTGTCCATTGTCGGATAGGAGCTATTTTTGTGGGGATGAATGGAGGGTGAGTTAGAAGAGGTGAGATTGCGGCTAATCCGATTAACCAACCTAACAGGTGTAGTCCGTACCATGCCATGCGGCGATCGCGATACTGGCTATCACTGGTTCTGCCAAATGCTGCATCCAGCCAACGGAGGGCTGACTGATGACTCCCATCACTAAACAAGATGGTGATATGTTCCACACCCGGAATCACAACTAATTCCCGCCCCTGCCCTGTTGCCAGATTCGTGTTTTCTCCCCCAGCTTGTGCCAGCAATCGTTCGGCATTCCCCACAAATCGCCCCTCTCCACTCCCTGCCTGTAGTTGCAGATTTCGCGGAGATTGGGGAGTGACATTCGCTCCCGTTGGAGAAACTGCAACCGTTGCAGCAAAGCGTTCTCGATCGCGAATCCCAGCATTCATCACAATCCCGCTGCCCATCGAGTGCCCTAGCAGTGCCAGACGACCTGGGTCAACCTGGGGTTGTTCCAGGAGAGCTTGCAACGCCCTCTCCAGATTCTGCTGCAGCTCATACCGCTCTAAGCGCGTTCCATTTGCGCCATGCCCGTCAAAATCCCAGAGCATGACCGCATAACCCGCATGAGCCAAGACGTGCCCATAGCCGAGCATCAACTGTTTAGAACCTGCAAACCCGTGTGCCACAAGGACTCCTGGAATTGTCTTTGCCCCTTGAGGAGCGAGATATAGCAGAGGAACTCCTTCTTTTTGGAACGATCGCACGTCCAGCCCGGATCGGGCGAATGCGATTCCCAACCAGGACGAAACAATCAGCAGAATCGCGAGTACCAGGAGTGCTAAGCGTTTATAGTTTAATTTCACAGGCTTCAGCCAACATTCAAACACCACCTACTGGTGTAACGCAAAACAATCTTCAGGATTTGGAAATCTAGCCAATATCTCGAAGTTAGCGATTCATGATTCAGGTATTTCACCATGCTTCTCCAATGAGAGTGAAGGCTGCCCAGTTTTTGGGATTGGGATGCGTCTTGAGCGTAGCTAACATCGCTTGACGCAGAGCTTGTGCTTTGTCAGGATTGCGGTTGAGCTGTTGATAGAATGCCTGCATAAGTTCAGCAGTCGGAGCATCAGGCACAGCCCAGAGAGAGACAATTACGCTCGGCACTCCTGCGGCAATAAACGATCGAGATAATCCCACCACACCATCTCCTGTCACGCGCCCCCGACCAGTATCACATGCGCTTAAGACGACTAAATCAGCATTTAGCTTTAGGTGTGAGACTTCTTCAGCAGTTAAGATGCCACTATCATTTTCAGAGGGGGCAAAGGCCAGCCAACTTTTGAAACCATTGCGATCGGAGAATGATCCATGAGTTGCGAAATGAATGACTTTGGCATCAGAGATTTTCTGAAGAATTGTTTTTTTAGTTCCTTGCTGACCAGTCAGTGCTTGGGTGTTAAATAAAGACGCAATTGCAATAGCTTCTTGCTCTGCATTTGGTAAATTCGAGAGTCGTTTTGCTTGTGCAGAATTTGGATCGATCGGCATCAATGGATTGCCAACGATTAAAGTACCATTGCCTTGAGAGCGAGAGTTCAGCGCACGAGTTTTATCTAGCAATTGAATTGAAGAAGCAGTCCGAATGGGATGCTGTTCAATCAAGAATTGACCGTTTGCAGCTTTGAGAGCAGGGAAAGGAACGAGGAAGAGAGTTCCATCCGGAATAAAAACAATGTGTTGGTTTGGATCAGTCGGGAGTAGAGATGCGATCGGTTCAATCAGCAATCGGTGAAGGGTTCTAAAATTTGCGTCTTGATCAGACTGAGCACAAGGATTTTTCTGGGTTGTTTCTTCTACAATTAACCAATCTGATTGGGCACTCCGAACCCCGATCGATTGCCGACTATTCCCAATCAATTGTGTGATAGAAGCGCATTGTTGCGGTAAAACATCTGTAAGCTTCACCTGTCGAAAGTCGATTGTGCCCGTCGGCTGAATGACCCAAATGTAAAGTTCTTGCTTACGTTCATTGAGCGAATATTCAACCAGGGTGGCATTTTGCGATCGCGCAATTCGTCGAAGTTGATCCACACTCGGTGCTTCTGAAGGGGGTGAAGCAGTCGGCTGTAACTGTTGGCTTAACCGTTCGACTAACGCTTTCGTTCGTCCCCATTCTGAGATTGTTAGTGCTGCTTCAAATTTCTTCTGGGCAATCATCACCTCTTGTAAGATGCGATAGCTCACAGCTTGAGTTTCAAAGAATGAGATTTTGTTTGCTTCAGACAGTCGATCCAATCGAATCGATTCAAACACTGCGATCGCGCTTTTCAGGGATTTTTCTGCTGAAGCAAACTGACGAATGTTGAGGTAAAGAGCGCCTAGATTGTATAAGGCTCGTGCTTCCCCAGATCGATCTTTGACCGATCGATAAATCGGCAATGCTTCATTGTATGAGCGAATCGCATCTTCGTAGCGTTGCACAGCTTGATAAGCATTGCCTTGATTTAATAAAACTTGCGCTTCCCCGTTGCGGTTTTTGAGTGCTCGGTAAAGGGGTAAAGCTTCTGTGTAAGCTCGAATTGCATCCTCATAGCGTGAGACTGCAACATAGGAAATTCCACGATTCATCAATGCTAGCGCTTCTCCATCAGGACTTCTGATCGCTCGATAGATTTTGAGAGCTTCTGTATGTGCCTGAATTGAAGCAGCGTGCCGAGACATTGCACCATAAATAATTCCTAAGTTACTCAGTGCTTCTGCTTCACCTTGAGGATTTTGAATTGATCGAAAAATCGACAAAGCTTCCGTATAAGCTGCGATCGCTTCATCATTGCGATCGAGCAAATCATAGACCACTCCCCGATTCATCAAGACCCCTGCTTCTCCTTTTCGGTCTTTGATGGCGATCAAGATCGGTAAAGCTTGATCGAAGACGGTTAAAGCTTCCTCAAATCGGGAGAGAAAACGGTACGTATCTCCCAAGCTAGATAATGCTGAAGCTTCAGCACGACGATTTTTAAGTTCTCGAAAGATCGGTAAGGCTTGATTGAAAGCTGCGATCGCGTCATCGTAACGAGAGAGAAAACGATAGACAATTCCTCGATTCATCAACGCTGAAGCTGCATTATCCCAGTCCTTGAGCGCTTGGAAAACTGCGAAGGCAGCACCGAAACCTGCGATCGCCTCGTCATTGCGAGAAAGGTAAGCATAAGTGATACTGCGATTCAGCAGGATTTTTGCTTCAAGATCGCGATCGTTCGTTTCACGAGCAATGGGTAGTGCTTCATCAAACGATCGCAGCGAATCTTCATGACGAGAGATCATAGAGTAGGCACTTCCTCGATTCATGAGAACGACTGCGGCATCCTTGCGCCGATTGAGTTGTTGAAAAATCGAGAGTGCTTGATCAAAGGCACGAATTCCTTCTGCATAACGAGATAGCAGTGTATAAGAGCGTCCTTGATCATTCAAAAGCTCTGCTTCATTTTGTCGATCGCCAATTTCTCGATAAATTTTGAGTGCTGCTTCCCAAGAGGCAATCGCAGCTTCATGCTGCTCAGATTTGTACTGCTGATGTCCTTGTTTTGCTAAGCGATCGGCTGCTAATTTGCGCTGACTCGGTTGTACTTGAGCAATCGTTTGAGCCAGCGCGAATGATGGATTTGTGCCGATACAGAGAAGCGCGATCGCGAGAAGTTTGAGAGAGCGTTGCATCATGAGTCCTTGATCGTCCGGAGTCCATCTTAAAAGAGAATCTATTTGCGGTTTTTTATTTTTCATTCTTCTCGCTAAATTTGCGGAATTCCGTAAATTTGCCAAAATGCTTCTGTCTGTTTCAGCACATCAACTGTGTACTCAATATATTCCGCTTACAGTTGCATATCCTCGCAAAGATGGGACTCTAAAAAACTGCATAGATTTCAGCAAGCGAGTAGACAACTGGCTCAAATTCAAGAAACACGATCGTGCAAAAGGAGTTGCCTGCAAACACATTGAATCAATTACATCGCAATTTTTATTTGGAGAGCCTTTACTATGCCGCATCAAAGGAACAAACCGATTGCAATGCTTCTCATCATGAGCGTTTGTACAGCAATCTCGGTATTTGGAGGGATAAAAGGTAGGAGTGCCGAAACTCGTGGACAATCTTTGAATAGTCAACAAATCATCGGACGCTGGGAGGGGATTGACAGCACAGGAATATTGGGAAGGACTGGCGAAGCGACTCCGGTGACGCTTCGCTTCACACCTATGGGGAAAGCAATCATTCTCACTGCTCCTTCAGAGGGCTTGCAAGGATTCACATTTGATTACAGCTTGAATCCACAACCGAAACCAATATACCTAGACCTAGACTTTAAGCCAATGGGGGCGAATACGACTGTGCCGACGATCGCACAATTCACAACACCGCAAAATTTGAAAATTCAACTCTCTGGTACTCGTCTAAACGGCGATCGTCCAAAAGAGTTTTTAGATGAGTTGAATTTGAGCAGAGTTTCAGACCATATGGTTGCTGCGTTTCAAGGTGAAGGAGCCGTTGCCACTCAATTGATCCAAGCAGAACAATCCAACGAGGGTGAAGGAAAGTTTGTCATGACTACTTTAGTTCGGTCTGCCTCAATCTATCGACTTGAAACAGGTCAGTTTCCAATAACGTTGACCCAACTTGGGTTAGGTCATACTGCTACACAGAACTATCGCTTTGAGATGACTGTGAAAAATGACCGATTAACTCTCATTGCTCGTCCGAAAAAAGCAGGCTTGAGAAGTTACATTGGAATTACAATTACTCAAACTTTTCGGGAAGACAAGACAACACAAACCCTTGCGATTGCAAATCTTTGCCAATCGTTTCGCCCTTCTACGATCGCACCTGCGACACCTGTCATTCATCATATTAACAGAGCCTTTCCGGCGATTGAATGCGGTTCTGGCTCGGAAGCTGTGCGGTTTTGAGTTCTCTGCGATTTGATTAAAGATTAGAAGATCATTGATGTCAGACTTAAATTTACACACTAAAAGTGATAACGATGTTAGCTTTCTCAAAATCAGCCATCCATTTTCCACTTGCCCTACTTTTGCTGTTTAGATTTAGTCAGCCTGCTCAAGGCACTCTCGCAGTTCAGGTTAATCCTGATCTCTCCTCACAGGCTCTATCTGAATCATTAGCAGCGCTTGGAACTCAAGTCGCTGCAAGTCCAAATCCTCAACCTGCTGAAGCACTATTTGAGAGAGCACTTCAGATCGCAGAAACGATACAACCGCTCACAGAGCGGAGTCAAGCTTTGCTCACCATTGCTCGTAAGCTTCGCGAAGCCAACCAAACTTCAAGATCCCAGCAGTTGATTGAACGTGTGATTCAACTTGCACTTGCTCACGCTTCAGAGCGAGCCACAGATGAATATGGCAAAGAGCGACAACAGGAAGATTTAGCCATCATCAGCGCTCAACTTGCAGAAGCCGGGCAGGTTGAGCGTGCCCTCCAGTTTGTCAGAACTAAGATTTCTTTAAAACTGCGGAAAGGGCAAGCGCTCAACAAAATTGCAGTCGCGATCGCGCATCAAGGCAAAACTCAACAAGCTAGAGAACTATTGAGTGAAGCTGTGCGATCAGTAAAAGGCGACACAGAAGACTATGCCTATGAATCGAATGGCAGTTGTGGAAATGAGAAGTTTGCAGTTTTCTCAGACATTGCCAAAAGCTTGAGCTTAGTCTCAGAGTTAGATCAAGCATTACAAGTTGCTGAAACGATATGGGGCTGTAACTCAGCATCAGGAGATTCAGCCCAGTATTATCAAGCTTGGGCTTACTTGGGGATTCTGAGCAACCTTAGAACGGTTGGGCAACTTCAACAAACTTGGAATAGTGCTAAACGAATGCCCCAAGCACCGAATGTTTCAGGCGATCCAGTCGAGCGATTAATGACTTGGCATGAGCTTGCCGAGAAACTGATTGATTTAGGAGAAATCCCACTTGCTTTATCGATCACAACTGAACTCTCGACACTCTCCAGGATCAAAGATGACACTCGAATGTCCATCTATCCACAATTGTTAGTCGAAATGGGGCAGGAGAACTTGCAAAAAATTGCCCTTAAACTGGCTAAAAATCGACAATTTGAAGCAGCTTTGCAAGTGACACAGTTACTCGCAGGTGCTCCTGCTCGGCAAGATATTGCTCGTAAAGAAATTGCGGCTCAATTAGCTCACACGAGACAACTCGACAAAGCTCTGCAAGTCGCAAGCTCTGTTTCGGATGCCACCATGAAAACGAGAACGAAACTCGCGATCGTTGAGCGTTTGCAAAAAATTGGACTCACGGCTCAAGCAGATGCCTTGTTTGAGAAATTGATCCCCGCGTTGACTCCTGAATCTGCACCTGAGCTAGTCGCAATTGGACAACGCGATCGTGCCCTCAATTTGATTGCTAAACTAGACGAACAATCAGATGCACAGACACAAATTTTAGTTGAGACTGCGATGCAATTTGTGGAGCTGAAACAAGTTGAGCCAGCTCTACAACTCTCTCTTAAACTGAAAGAGGATAGAAATCGACATCCTCTTCTGTTAGCGATCGCTGCGCAACAGGTCAAACTTGGACAACTTGATCGATCGCTAGAAGTAGCATTATTCCTAAAAAAAAGCAGCCTTTGGGATTTGCCTCCTCAGCGAGATCGTCTTTTGACTAGCATTGCTTATGGGTTTGCTCGGTCAGGACAGTCGGTGAAAGCACGTCAAGCCGCAGAAGAGATTTCTGAGGATCTCGCGAAAGTTGCTGTCATCTCAGAGCTTGCAATTCAAAAGCAGCAGGCACAAAAAAATTAAACATCAGTTCGGCGAGTTCTCTCGCTTCGTTGCTCACCTGCCCCGGAATCAATTTAGGGCAGGACGCAAACGAGAGCAACTATCTTCCAACTACACTTCACCTCTCTACTGAGAAAAAATTCCGAAAATCCGAAATTGCTGCTGTAGTTGTATCTAATTTCCACCTCTAAATTTTCGGTTGATCGTTGATTGCGCTTGCCCGCCCGTGATTGAAAATCACGGTCTAACCGTGCGAAGTCCCTAAAGGGACTAGCAGAATATGGCGATTCAGTCTCTTCAGTGAACTTCGCACAGCTAGCACGGGGTTTTAAACCCTGTGCGGGAAAGCGAGATCGACAAATCAACTCGAAATTTACAGGTGGTCTAATTTTCAGGGTGATTTACATACCACTTAGCACTGAATCAACCCTCATCAAGCTTCTGAATTCAATGATGAAACCCGTCGCAAAACTCTCTTCTGTTTCAAAACTTCTCGGTCTGATCAGTTTTGGCACACTTCTGATGACTTCCCTGCCTGCAATGGCGCGTCCTGGAATCGTTACGACACATGCTAATGTTCGATCGGGTGCATCTCTCAATGCTCCAGTGCGAGAACTTCTTGCACCCAATGGCACAGTTGAAGTCCTCAACATTGTCCAAGGTAAGGATGGCTGGAAATGGTACTATGTCCGCTCAGAAATCGAAGGGACTGAAGAAGGTTGGGTGCGGAGTGATTTGATTCGCTTCACACCAAGTAACTGGAGACATGCAGTGCTACGGGGCGATCGAGAAAACCGGATCAATGTCCGATCGGCTCCTAGCATTTCATCAAGCATTGCACACTATGGTATTGGCGGAGATGTGATCGAAATCGATGACAGAAGCATGACTAGAGAAGGCAATTACTTCTGGTACCGCGTAACTTTCCCCAATCAAGTCTCTGGATGGGTTCGAGGTGACTTGTTCATCAGAATCGAGTAACCCTCAGCATCCTTCGTAACTTTGACATTGTTCTTGAACCTTTATGAAACGGCTCAATCTATCCCGCATTCAGCAACTTTTCCACTCATTTCGCCTGCATCCTGCTGTCATTGCTTGTTTAACAACAGGAATGATCTTAACGGGTAGTTTTGCGATCGCTCAACCCGTCGCGACAGGTTGGCTGTTTAACGGACAAACCACACCCAATCAGATTACGCTCAGTGGTGTGAAGTACACAGGAGAATGTGCTGCAGGGCCATTCTTCCCAGACCTTACAGGCACCTTTATCTCTGCAAAGACTCCGCCTGCCCCTCATACTCGCATCTTGATCAAAAATGTGACTTCAGGCGTTTCGACTAACCCCCATCCCTACACTAATCGTGAATACGACGAACGTCGCCCGACTTCTGAAGTTGCCAAAATGATCTTCTCAAATCGACATCAGATGCGGAAATTTGGAGTACTCGAAGGCAGTAATACCTTTGAGTACACAATTCAGCAACGGGACAAAGTTCTAGAAACGGGAACTTTTACTTCCGACATTACAACGAATGTACGCACAGACGAACGGACGGCAACCTGGGTTCGAGACAAAGTGTGCGCCAATCGATCCGTCTCACTCGATGTCTGTGCTGATATTCGCGATCGTCGTGCTCGACAATGCCAAGATGGGCGAATTTTGCAATCTGAATTGACTCCTGATGACCCTGAAATTGTCAGCCGCGTTTACAACGACACTGGAGAAACGCTCAACTTCCGATTTGAGCATCGAGAATATCGACTCGCTCCAGGAGAATATGCAGTCATTAGAACCTATGAATCCGATTCCTCTCAATCGCTTTACTTTAATACGACCTGCAAGGACTGTTCTCGTTTCAGTTCATCTAGCAGCTTGACTCCTGGCAAACGCTATCGTTTTACTTCAACGAAGAATGGCGAAACTCGAACCATTCGTTTAGAGGATTACTCGCGTTCAAATGACTACCACCAGAGAAGATGGCGATAATGCTCAACGTTCAGAGATCGAGAGATTGATCACATGTCGATCTCTCGTTTAGGGTGACGATTGAGTTCTTGCAGATTGCATAACCTCGATCGTGGTTAATCCTAAACCTATATGAGACGTTGAGTGATCAGTCATGACGCATCCCATTCAAAGCACAATTGCGATCGCCGTAGGCATCGTCATTGGTTTAGCTCATCAAATTCCGATTCACGCGAAGGAGTGCATTCTACCCAGGTATGAGGTCGTTACCGAGAATCTGGTCAATGATCACAATCAGCAAGTTGTGGAACTGCTGACGCGAAAAGAATATGAGGCGGCTGTATTGACAGCACAATTTGCGATCGCAACGGGTGAATCTGTTCTCGGGATCACTCATCCCTCGATCGTCACAAGCTATCATCATTTGTCTCAAGCTTATCGCGGCTCGAAACAATACGATAAAGCAGAAGCAACGCTCTTAAAACTGATTCAAGCAACTGAGGCAAAGTTCAGCCAAGAGAGTCGAAACTTAATTCCGGCACTGCATGATCTAGGAGATCTCTACTTTGAGCAAGGACAATACGATAAAGCAGAAACTGTCTATCTGCGTGCGTTGAGTCTACTCGAAAAGACATCTGCAAAAACCTATCTGAGTGAGATTGCCCCTTTGGAAAAACTCATTGCAATCTACACGGCTCAAGGTCATTCGAGTAAAGCACAACAATTTACTCAACGGCTCAACACCCTCCGCCAGCAATTTTATCCTTCAAAGTGATCAGTCGAATTCCCCACTCTCCTATCATAGAAAAACCTTGTAGCTAACTAAATTGGAGCTTTTCTCATGCAAAATCAACACTTGCAATCAATCTCGAAATTCTTTACGTTAAGTACTCTTGCAATGACGATCGCTTGTACTGGAAGCATTCCTTTGATTCTGAGTAGTCCAAGCAGTGTCCATGCTGAAACCCGCCAGCAATCAGTGGATAGCGTCACAGATTGGTTGTTTGGGAATTTGAATCCTGGGCTAAATCGCCGCCGATTGCAGCATTATGAGCATGGCTATATTCGAGAATGGAATGCGATCCGCCGTGTGATTGACCAAGGTGGCTTGCGCTACTCCAAAGTCGGTCCAAATGGAGGCGCATGTGGTGAGCCAGATTGGACGTTTCCTAATAAAGATGAGGCACTAAAAGAGCGTCTTGCAGATGCCGTCTTTCACAGTCGCTACCCTGGAAGAAGAGGCGCACCGATTCGCCCAAATGAACGTGCTGCAATGCGAGAATGGGTCAAGATCAAAAATTCCATGTCTGTTGCCTATTGCTAAAAGCACATGACTTTCTAAGGTTTATTCCAATGCGTCACTTCAGTTTTGTTTTGCTTCTGAGTTGTTTTGCGATCGTAGGGTGTAACGCTCAAATTGATGCCAAAGTCACTCCGACCCAAGCAGCAACTCAACCTAATCTTCAACTCGATGCCAAAGTCACTCCAACTCAAGCAGCGACTCAACCCGATGTTCAAATCAATGCCCAAGTAAAAGAGTCTACCAAATCTGAAGCACCTCAGATTGTAGAAGAGATTGTAGAAGGGCGATATTGGATCGGCGGAACTGATCAGGCACTAGAAGTCCAAGGCGATGCCTCCGGCACAGGTAGACCTGCTCGCTTCCGTTATGAAACTGAGGGAGGTGTGCAAGAATGGCGATCGCTTTCCTCACTTCAAGCTATCAAACCTGGTGTTGTCTATGATGGCAACGATTATTGGTGCTTATCAACAATGCAGCCGAAAACAGGGATAGCGATCTGTTCTAAAGAAGGTTGGGTCACTCAACAAGCACCTTCACAATCCGAACCTTCACAATCCGAACCTGACCAAAAACAGTAGTTATCACTCCCGTTAAATCTTGGAATGTACAACGTTGCCTCGATCAGATTTATCATCTCTAAATTTTCGGTTGATCGTTGATTGCGCTTGCCCGCCCGTGATTGAAAATCACGGTCTAACCGTGCGAAGTCCCTAAAGGGACTAACAGAATACAGCGATTCAGTCCCTTTAGGGACTTCGCGCAGTTAGCACAGGGTTTTAAACCCTGTGCGGGAGCACGTGATCAACAAATCAACCCGAAGGCAAATTTATAATGACTAAGAGCGTTACGATCGGTTTCCTGAGCTTATATCTCGTGACTTCAATCGGCATTCCAGCAAGCGCAGAACAACCTGCCTGCAAGGATGTTGACAGCATCAACTCGATCGCGCTACCGACTCATCCTATCGATCGTGAAAGAACTTGGGCAACTCGGCAGGCTGAGATCGCGATCGAATTTCTCCGTGCAAATCGTCCTGATCGCAGCAGTGAACTGAATCGGCAGATTCAATCCCGATTAAAGCTTTCACCCGCTGATAAAGCTGTACTTGAAACGATTCAGAACTTAGAAGCTGGCAAAAATGCGAATTCCCTACTTCCGTTCATCACAAATCCTTCGCTCTATGCGAATTCATTCTCTCTCCAGCTTCAGCGGCTCCCACTGCAAACTCGAAAAGAATGGATTCTCGCAGCAGTAGAGCAATGGTCAGACCGTGATCCAGCTTTTCAAATTCAAACAATCAACTGGATACTAGACCTTGCGGATAGCTATCAACAAGCTAACAATCAAACTGAAACATTAAATCTTCTCAAAAAAGCGCGATCGCACTTAGACAAAGCACCTGCAAGAGCTTGGATCAATGTTGCTACCGCTTACCGCAGAGCAGGTCAACCTGAAATTGCTCGATCGCTGCTAGCCTCTGTGCCCGATCGCATCACAGCCTCATCTCAAGCGCAAATCGATCGGGGTACTAGAGATTGGTTAGATCTGGGTCATCAGCTTGCACGATCAGGACAAGTTCAGCAAGGTCTTGTTTACATTGCTCAAGCTGAACATCTTTTTCAGAGGCACAAAAGTCGGCTAAATTCGCAAGAGTTCACTCGCTCTCTGGCTCTAGCTTATGCCGCAGCAGGACAATCATCCAAAGGATTGCAACTCGTTGGAACCCTCAGGAAATATGACGCATCGCTTGGATATTTTGAATTAGCAAAACAAGCGGCTGAACTGGGTGATGAAAAGTTTGCCCAACAATCTCTCAGCTTAATTCGAGAAGCCTGGAACGTTCGGGATAGCGTCAGCCAAGTCGCAGAGATTTTTGCAAAGGCTAGAAAATTTGAAGCTGCTCGACACATTGCCAATTCAGCAACTTATGGACTTGATAAATTACAAGCACTTGCCGCGATCGCGCATATTGCCTCTCAAGCTAATCAATCGGCTGTGAGCCAGCAAATCATTCAGGAAATCAGTCAAATTCGTTCTTCTGATTTGCCTGATAACAATATTATTCAAGTCATTGATGCGCTGATTGAAGTCGGCGATCGCACACTTGCTCAAGCACTGCTCAAATCACTGAATTCAAATCAAAATCGATTCAACCTTGCTAGTAAATACATCAAAATTGAGGATTTTGCGACTGCAAGACGCTTGCTCAATGCAGAATACGAAGTTCAGAAGAATCAATATAATCTTACTCGCCTAAACATCAATCCGTTTCCAACACCAGTTCCACGATCTGTCCCCCGCTCTCCGCTCGAAGAATTCTTTTCTGCTGCCCAATATATTCCTGTAACAAAAGATCCACCTCTCCGTACAAAACAGACGCGGAAAGCTCCACTCAAGATTTCTCCGATTTCGCCTTCTCAAGCTAACAGGCAATCCGATCGAATTGCTGTACTAGCAGCATTTGCCAATTCCTACGCTTCTGCACGTGATTTCACGACAGCCTATGCTTTGATGGCTGAGATTCCAGATGCCAATTGCACTCACAAGATTAGGGCTTGGAATCACTTGCTCACAGAAGCAATGAAGGCGGGACGCTTGGCACTGGCAGTCGATGCCTTGCAAAACAGCGATCGCTTATCAAAACGAGCAAATCTGAAAAATTCTGAGTTTGTTCGATCTAACCTGATTGCGATCGCAAAACTGTATTCTCAAGCAAATCAGCCTCAAGAAGCTCTTCTGCTCCTAGAATCAGCACTTGTACGTTTGCAGGACACTCTATGAAAAACATTCAAATCATCGATCGAGCAATCAACTGCGCTTATGATATCTACAGTGCAACCGATGAGGAATTTCTCAAGATTTTCCCAAATCCAGGGCAAGATATTCAATTTAACGAAGACATTGAAGACGATGAAGAAGTGCGGCAAATTTTAGCTCGACTGTGGAAGAGGCGTGTAAAAAAGTCGGAAGTTCACGGCATTCATGGCACGCTCTTTTATCAACTCTCTGAAAAGAAGCGATTCTACCCAAACAAAAAAGATCACGATCTGACAATCAATCATAGTAGACCTCAAGACTAAAGCTGAAGCGTTCAATGAGTAGAAAGCTAAAGCACTCTAGCTGTTGAATACTCTTACGTTTGAGTATGAAATCTATTTAAAGAGCATTCAAACATTGATTACGCTTCAGAATGTCCACACCGAGAAAACGGTCAACAACACTGATCAACATCAGATTCTACGACCTTTTGATTCCAGGGACGCGAACAATCTTTTGCTTTGAAAGCGTCTCCCCCTTTGTGCTTCATATCATCTGTGCCCCAATGAATCTTTTTATCGAGCTTTTGCAGCAATGGAATGTGTTTAGAACAGTGAATGTAGGCTTCTTCTACTTCAACTAAGATCCAACGTTCAGGGCTACGACCGCCACAAATTTTGCTTTCTTCAATAACCTCCGAAGATACATTCGGAAGATGAGCTAGCTCGTCGTTCTCAACAACACAAGCTTTTCCATTGACATGTAAGCCAACTGTATGTTGGAAAAAATCAATGAAAATCATGCCGATATGGGGATTTTCTAGAATGTTGCCGACGCTCGCCATGACTCCATTTCCTCGGTATTCTGGATATACGAGGGTTTTCTCATCTAGCACTTTAACAAAGCCAGGATGACCTGCTCTAAGCGAGCAATCACATTCTCCTTGTGCATCAGATGTCGCGATGAATAGCAGTTCTTGCTGCCCAATAAACTCACACATTAATGGATTGAGATAGGTTAGCATTTGCTTGTTGTAAAATGCTAAGGCTCGTCGAGTTGTGTCATATTTTGCTTGGGCTAAGTGTTCACCTTTAGAACCGGGTAACTTGTTCTCTGTTGTTTTCGTCATGGTTATTGTGAATTGAGAAGCGTGTGCCTGAGCAATCCTTGCTGAAGACATTAGTTTGTAGCGTTTGTGATTTTGAGCATATGCAACTGAACAGGCTCTTGCATAACCTCTCAGACTTAAAACCGTAGACTATTACGCACGATTGAAGAACCTGTAAAAGTGCTATGAAAAACGATCGCAAAAATCTCTAAAGATAAACTCAAGGTAAAAAGCTGAGAACTTGCTCCTCAAAGGATTGCGTAACATCAAATTGAATCAATTCAGCTTCAAAAGTAGAACAAAAATCTAAAGTTTGAGCATTTCAAGCGGTTCAATCAGCGCTTGATTTAACCTTGAGTATCCCTGTTGATTCAGGTGCAATTCATCCATTCGATAGTCTGAGCGTAGCTTGCCTTGTGAGTCAGCGAGAATTGAAAACGCATCAAAAATCATCACTCGATCGCTAGCTAGTGCTGCTAGCTCACGATTCATCTCTTGCACAGCTTGACCAATTTCATCTGACCAAAAGAGCTGACGCTGAAGGGGCACATCTCCGACTGGAAAAATCGTAGTCAGAATCACGATCGCGCCCAAAGCTTTCGATTCTTGAACAATTCGCTCAATATTCGATCGACAATTTTCGATGATCTCAGCTTTTCGTTCTGGAAATAATGCGATCGTCTTGAGATCATTAATTCCAACCTGAACAATGATGACTCTAGGCTGTAAGGGTCGGACATGCTGTTGAAATCGTTGAATGGCTTGCACTGAGGTTTGTGAGCTAATTCCACGATCGATGAATTCATACTGACTCATCTCTGGAAATGTCCAATTCTCAGCCCTAGAGTCTCCAAAAAAGACGACGCGAGGTCGATTCTGACTGGGACTAGGAGAAGTAGAATAAGTGCTCAATCCAACCGGATCAAGTCGCGTTTCATTCAGTTCGAGATAGTACTTTTTTGCCTGACTAAATAGGATAACGTTCAGCGCGATCGAAGCTCCCAAAACTGCGATCGCGCCCATTAACACAGTGAATCGCATCCTAGCGACTCTCTGGAACTTTTAAGGATGGAACTTGAGAAGGCTGAACCCTGCGAACGGGATTAGCGCGTTGCTTGAAATGACTGGGAAGCGTAATTTTTGCGCGCTGCGGCAACGTTCGCTCAATTGCCTCTGCTTTTCGGATTTGGTTGAGCGATCGATAGCGTTCAGCAATTTTATATAGCTTCTCCTCGCGCCAGTAAGGAGTCGGAACTAACGGAGGTAAGATAAATTGACCACTCGTTCGAGGTTTTGGATTATATGCATCTCGAACTGCGATCGCGGCATTATCTAGCATTTGAATTGCAGTTCGGTTATCTCCGATCGACTGATACTGAGTCGCAAGTTTGATCAAAGTCTCTGCTCGGTAGGTATCCGAATCAAATTGTTTCAAGCCTTTCTGAACGTTTTCGAGTAACTTCAAACCATGTGCTTTACGTCCGCTTCGGATATTTAGACCTGCTAGCGAAACTTGGTAGTTGATCAGATCACTTTGATAGTTTAAGTTCGGATCATGCAGTACTGCAATCAAAGCTTCTATCTGATCGAGTGCTTTCGCTTTCTGAGGATTTGACACATTCAAGTTTGAAGCATTCAGTTGTTCAAAGGCGTTTACTAAAACTTCTATACGGATTGAGCAATCTTCTATGTCGTTTGCAATTGTCCAAGCTTTGACAACCTCACGGCGGTTTTCAGATAACCATTTTGTTGCCATATTTTTTAGGGTGAGCGATCGTAGATATTCCCCTTCGATCATGCCTGCAACTGCTTTCGCTTGCGCTGGCTCAAATAGTACTGCATTCGCAACATCTGTCCAAATTGTCCATTTCTCAGTTACAGGAAACAACGTCATGACTTGCGGAATGGTTTGAATCTGATGGGTTGCAGCAAGCGTATCCACAACTGGAATCACAGCATCACTGAGATATTCGGAAGTCTGAGGCAATTTTTTGAGGAGTGCGATCGCATCATTCAATTGATTGCGACCCGTTAGTTCAGCCGCGATCGCGCCGATTCCCCGCGCTCGTTGTCGAGACTGTGGCGGAAACTGCTCAATCACAAACCGAGATGCACGAGCCGTTTCATTGGCTCGAACCAGTCCAACAAAGAGCGATCGCGCTGTCTCATCTTGTACCCAACTCGATCCTTTCTGAAACTCTTGCAGCGCCTGCTCCCATTGTCTCGCTGCAATTAATGTCTTAAGCTTTCTAGCCTGAGCCACTTGCTCAGATCTAACGTAAACAGCTGTTGGTGGTAGCCTCAAAGGCATGGGCGCGAGCAGTCGATGAGAATCGGTTGTGCAACTTGTCCGAATCATCGGAAGCTGAATTTCTGCTGAGTATGCAGGACGAATACTAGAAGGAACAAACCAAATCGCTGTCAATACGAACAACCAAGATTGAGAAACTATTAAACGCATCGTAAAGTCAACTCTTGAATTACTGAATCATGTCTGTGCTATCGTTCGCTCTTACCTCTGGGCTGAGAGGTTTCCCGCGTAATCTGAGCCACGCATTCGGCTAGATCCTTACGCATTGGAGCGGCACTGTGCCATTCACCGCTCAAAAGTTTACGGCTCTCCAGATGAACGGCAAAGTCCTGGGTGTCTTCGATCGATCCGAGCAGTGCTTCGCTTGATGGAACCTTGAAGAAAATCATGCCCATCTTGGGAGCCAGCGGGAAATGTGATGCCAAGACCTCGACAGTTTGTGTCTCCCCGGATTGCACGAGACTGACCCGCATCCGCTTCGCTTTTTTCTCAGGCGGCATAGACCTGGCAAAGAACATCATCGCTGTGCCGGATTGCTCTCCTTTCCAGTCCATCAAAACAACCCCACCGTTCAGCGTCCAAAATGTTGCCGCACAAGCAAGTGTACTCTGCCCCGCAGGAGAGCGACCCACCGTCCACACTCCTTCAGCAAGCTCGTCAAAAGTTTTACCAGCAGCCTCACCATTGCGCTTAACGATCAATTCTCTCTGGTCTCTGAGTGATGACTGGCGCAGGTGTTCAAAGAAATCCGCCCACTTTTGAGGATCATAGGTAGAAAGCCCGGGCAGCCTGACACCATTGTTAATCATGGGCGGTGGATTATTAGCTGGTTGTGCTTGTCCGCTGCCTACACCGCCATCCATCGGAGCACAGCCGACCCAACCACCGCTGCCACCCCCGATCGGGTAAAAACCCGGTGGGCAGTTTCCCTCGGCACGAACTTGCGAAGGGACAAGTGAAGCGACAGAGATAGCCGCCAGCATGAAAAAGAAATTCAATGGCTTCAATGACATTTCAATAATACTTTATTGCTGTAATTGTTAGGTTTGCCAAGTTCATCAGGATGCAGATGAGTTCGGCAGTGCGACGATCTCGATATCGCCACTTTCGGACGTGCATGTACAGCTTCTGCTTAGAACATTGCTGCACTCTGTGAAGGACTCCGAGATGCACATTGCTGTTATACCTGGTCTGTCGGATAAAAGTCACGAGATTTGCGATGCAGAGGCAGAAAGTTTATTTTTGCCTCTGGGACGGTTTAGGTTTCACAGCTTTGCAGGTTATGCAGTTCTGATGCATTGAGAGTTTGTGAGCTATTCCAGACTAGCTCGAATCGATAAGTTTTTCGACGCGCTAGATTCTGAGCAGTAGGGCATTAATCCGGTTGGAAAACGATCGGAGGTAAGCTCAGAGAGTCGATAGTCATGCGATCGCCAGGATCAACACTCTTGAGCGTTAATGTAAATTGTTCATTCCAATCTCCGATGATCTGAGCAATCAGATACGCCGATCGCGCTTTTGCTTCTTCCTCGACCAACACCGTTTCGCCTGCTTGAATCACCAGTTGTGTCCCAGTTGGCAAAGTGGGAGACTGAATTGATTCTAAGATTGCCAGTAAAGACCATTCTGCCTCTTCTACTGCCCAAGTCGTGATGTAAAGTCGGAATGTATGCTGGTTGAGTTTAATCGATCGATAACCCGATTGTGCTGTTGAAGGAATTTGAAGTCCAGACCGCTCGATCTCAGTAAACACAGAACTTAAGTCTGCGCTAAACGCATTTGCTGAAGCTCTCATTCCGGCAGGCGCTAGCTCCAACGAAAACAGTGTCCAAGACAATTCATCAATTTGAGTCTGAACCCATTGAGCCGCATTGACAAGCGGTTGAATCAGCCATTGAGCAGAAATGGCTAAACTTGACGATGGTAACGGAATCGCACTCAATTCCAAACTTGCTAAGTACCAAAACAAGTGCTCAAAATTTGTTTCAAGCTGAGAAACCGGAATGAGACAAGTTGCATCAGAAGTAGAACTTAGATTCAGTCGATCTCCTCTTAAAAAACCATAAAATTCAATTTGATTCGCTTCCTCATTCACACTAGCAGCAATATAGAAGTGAGCTGGATTTTGCATTAAACTCATCGGAAACTCAATTTCGTTGTCTACGACAAATAAAGCAAGGTGAAATTGATCGGCATAAATCGAATTGATCGCAGCGGGTATGCCAAATTCTGAAGGCTCAAGTAATCTTGCCTGAGTTCGATCGAACTGAATCGGAGTCGATCGCTCACTAAAATATTGCGCCAGACCTTCTAGAGCGAGTAAAGCAAGATGAGATTGCCAGCGAGTGAGAGAATTCGGGAGCGTCTGGCTAAATGCGATCGCTCGATTAATTCGGTCTGATGTGAGGTCAAGTGGGGTAGAAGCAGCGTTTAACGGAATCATGATCATGCTCCGGAATGATTAAGCAAGGCACAAAGTTGTTCAGCAAACAGATTATTGCTTTGATAGGCTTTTGGCGTTTTGGATTGTTGAGCATCCTTTTCTAGCAGAGCATCGACTTGATCGCGCAATGCGAGATCGATCGCTTCTGCAAACTGAGTCAGTCGCTCTGGATCGATGAAGGTTTGGGCCGTCTCTCGGATATCCTGTTTCAGCCCTTTGAGCATATGCAACCCGACATCAGCACGCAGCGTTTTTAATTTTAAAAGTCGTGCAACGTTGTCTTGACGCTTGAGATCAAGCTGATCAGCAATCTGGGTCATGGTTACGCGCTGACAATAAAGCAGTTTCAATGCTGTCAAGAATTGATCAACTTTTTGACCTTTTAAACGACTGGTGTAATCGTGAATCACAATTTCTAAAGACGCATTCAAACATTTTAAGAATTGAGCGCGATAGTAATTTAAAAATTCTTCTGCGGGATCAGCCTCCGAATGACTCGGATGTTCTGCCTTCGCTTGAATTGCTTTATCCTCGATCGATTCAGTCTGGTACCGATTGAGACGATGTTGTCGAAGACAATGCGCGATCGCAAGTAACTGATTCAAAATTTGATTGGGAGAAACGATCTTCGGCTGCAAATACTCTACCATTCGCTGCAACTGCTCAGAAGTTGGCTCTTTACATCTGCCTTGACTTCCTGCAGCAATGCGATCGTTCAAATACACCGCATGATAGCTTTCAAGATACAGAATGGCAGTTTGAATCGTTTCTGCTGACCAGTAAAATCGTTCTTTTAAGATGCGCTGCAATTGTTTTGAGGTTGTACTGTTGAGAATTGCCCAATCGCTTTTTAAGAATAAACCCTGTTGCTTAAAAAATTGATTCAGTTCTGGATGTTGTCGAACCAATCGAGTTGCCCAAGTATTCAATGTTGCGATCGCTGGATTGTAGCTTGCTAGAATTCTTTTGGACAATGGGCTGTATTCAGTCGAGAGTGAACCATCATCATCTAGCACATAGGTCAGCAGATCGAATTGATGAAATTGATAGTACTCACCAAACTGGCGTGCGATAGAGCTACATTCTTCCAGTGTGCAATGTGAGATAAAGCAGCGAAGACAAAGTTCTGCTTCTGTGAAGCCCTGTTGATAGGCGTAAACCAACTGCTGCTGTAAGTGTTGCGATTCGGAAATGTGCGAATAGTTCTGAGTAATATAGCGGTGTGCGATCGCGCTTTTCTCTGTTCGGTAACCGCCTGCCGGGTTGATGCAGATTAGTGTCCAGTATTTGACGAGATCATCCATACTCACCTCAATTCCTAGCAATCAGAGAAATCAAATTATACTTCCCGGAGGAAGTTATGCATATTGCAAGGATTCTCGACAACTTTTCGGAATTCCGTAATTCAAGTGAGAAGAAAGGAAAATAAAATCTTGATACTAACCTGTCTAACCGATTAAGGAATATCTGACGATGTGCCGTTTTCTGACATGCTTGAGTCGAATCAATCCACTCACCACCGCACTCTTCTTAACGTTGAGTAGAGAAAGACTATGAAACGTCGTCATTTTCTTCAAGCAGCAGGTGCGCTATATCTTGCTCAGGCAAGCCGATATGGTCAAGTTTTGGCACAATCAAGTTCTCGCAAACTCGCGTTCTTAGTTGGAATTAATAGCTATTTGGAAACGAGTAATTCCTTCGGAGTTAGGCAGGATAATCATCGCGGACTTTCCCCCCTAACAGGTTGCGAAACCGATGTCCAACTTCAACGCGAACTGCTGATCCATCGATTCGGCTTCAAGCCTTCAGATATCAAAATTTTAATCAACCAAGATGCAACCCGCAGCAATATTCTCCAAACCTTTGAAGCGCACCTCATCCAGCAAGCAAGACCTGGCGATATTGTTGTCTTTCATTTCTCAGGGCACGGTTCTCGACTCTTTGATTCGGATGCGATCACTTCAGATCAAGCAAATAGCGCTTTCGTCCCTGCTAGAGCCGATTATCGCAATGCCGATCAGAGCGTCGATGACATCATGGGTAAGACATTGTTCTTACTCATGTCAGCCCTAAAAACAGAGAATGTTACCGCAGTACTGGATTGCTGCTACTCAGGTGGCGGAACTCGTGGCAGTGAGAGAGTTCGAGCCGATGCAAGTCATGCTTTCTATCAACCGAGTGCTGATGAAATTGCTTATCAGAAAAACTGGATGAGAAAATTAGGCATTTCATCACAGGAATTGCGCGATCGTAGAAAAGCAGGAACAGCAAAAGGCATTGTCTTAGCGGCTGCAACTGCAAATCAAATTGCTAAAGAAAGCGATGTAGCGGATGTTTCTTCAGGCTTATTTACTTACTGTCTGACTCAATATCTTTGGGAAACGACGAGCAGTTTAACCGATGCAGAGGCAATGATTACGCGATCTCTACTCACTGCTACAGGCTTTCAAGAGCCTGTTTTCGATTCTAAGCCAGAAGTGAAAACACAGCCCATCTACTTCACTTCTCCTGTAAACCAAGCGGCTCAAGCAGTTGTTCGATCGATTCAACGCAATCAAGCAACCCTCTGGCTTGGAGGGTTAGATAAAAAAACGCTCGAAGCATTTGGTAGTGAGTCTCAGTTTTCAACTTTAGAAGGAACAGCAACAGTTACGATTACTCAGCGAAAAGGCTTAATCGCAACTGCAACGCTGACCGGAAATCTTGTTCCGGGTGCATTACTCAAAGAAACGTCAAGAGTGATCTCGAAGACGATAAAACTCCGAATTGGTCTAGATTCATCGCTAGGCAATCAGGCTCCTCAAGGTCAAGATTCCCGAATTGAATTTATTCCTGCTCGCCCTGATGGTTCCTATCCTCAATCGGTACATTACATTCTCAGTCGAGTCACTGCTCAAACGACCTCTGTACCTCGCAATAGTATTGCGCTGTTTTCACCAAGCTTAGAACTTCTCCCTGATTCTTTCGAGCAACCTGGAGAATCGCTTTCAAAGGCGATTGTCCGTCTTACCCCAAAATTCCAGGGACTCTTCGCCGCACATCTAATTCGCCAAACCCTCAACCCTAACAGTTCTAAATTGAAGCTCGAAGTTTCACTTTATCCTCAAAGTCAACCAGGGCAGATTATTGCAAAAGCAAGTACTTACAGAAATTTGCCAACACCAAGTCAGCCAATTCGTGCAAGAACGCCTTGCCAACTTCAAATTACGAACCGCGATCGTGTACCGCTCTATTTACTCATTGCCCTGATCAGTCCAAATGGTCGCTTCTCGATCATTTTCCCCAATGACTACATTCGTGAAAGCTTAAGTGGTGAAGTTTCTGCCCAAGCGAATCGACTGATCCCTGACCCAAGCGAATCGTTCCGAATCGCACCTCCGGCTGCTGGACGGGGTGAAGCTTTAATCGTTGCAAGTCGTAATCCATTGACGAGAACCTATCAGCAAATGAGAACGCTAGCAGAAGAATCACATCGTACTCCAGTTACGATTGCAGATCAGCGAGGAATTGATGCCATTGACAATCTTCTTTCGGATCTCGATCGACAGCCAGAAAGCTCTTTCTACAAAGTAAGTAGTGATGATGTTGCAGTTCTTTCTCTCTCATTTGAGATCATTTGAGACATCAAAACGAAGCGACTGCAAGGGCGCTTCAGTGATGGGTACAAAACGTTTCTTTGAGCATAGTGCGTATTTTCGCAACTTCAGCGCCCAATTCTCACCCATCTTCGGGATCATGAATCCGAAATTCATGCAATTCTACCGCTTTTTTCCCGTGCAGTGTCCGTGTTTGACGATTTGGTTCGATTGACAATATGGACATTAGATCATTCTTTTCAAAACCGCCAGCGAACTTACTTTCTGATACGGGTTGAACCCGCCGAATCTTCTAGCTGTGTGAGTAGATCATTGATTGCGGTCTGACGATCGCGGGCAGACACCTTTGATTGTTCAATCTCTTGAACGACATCAGACCATAATCCGAAGGATGCGAGCACCTCAATTCTTCGCTGCAATCGTTCTACAGGCTTGAGATTTTTGTTGAGGCGATTGAGCGCTGCGGCGACTTTCTGCCGTTGTGCAGTTGGCATCACTTCAATGTCCCACCCGATGATCACCTCATCTTTCTTCAGGTCAGCATTCCACTTTGAGAATCGCAAGACATAAGTTTTACCAGGCTCCAGTTTAGCTATGATCGGTGTTGTCCGACTTGGCTGGATTCGTTGGCTCCAAATGGGAGAGCCTGAACCTGCCGGAAGAATTTCAGCACGATCGGGAACTAATTTTCCATTAGGCTGCGATCGCCAAACTAAAATCGGTTGCAATGTCCATAGTTGTTGTGACAAACTGCCAGGAGTCAGCACTTGCCAACCCAAAAGACCTTCACGACCGCCGCCTCTTTTGCGAGGAAGCGGAGAACGGGAGACAATTCGCTGAAAGAATTCTTGCCAATTTGAGCGCTGTTGTGCATGAACAGGAGCATCCGCTAGCACAACAACCGGAGATGCGACCAGAAAGCTCATCAGAACTAGAGTTTGTTTAATCATTTGACTGAGGTTTGAGATTGAGTTGAGCTAGAAATGCAAGATAGGTCAGCGTGGGTAGTAGAAATGGGATCAGAACTTGGGAAGAAATGTAGAACTGTAAGCTAACTAAGCCATAGAGAATTGGGACAATGAAAAACCATTTACAGTTGAGTTTTTTCTGAGTGATTAAAATGATTGTGCTTTTACCAGCGATCGCAGCAATGATGATAATCCAAAGATCAGGAATTGGAAGAATCATACGGTGAGCTACTAAACTATGAATCAAATAAGCATGAATTGTTCCTCCTGACATCTTTCTAGTTGCGTTCGGTTGCCAAAATTTGAAGGCAAGTGGAGTACTAAAATAATCTTCCCCAGGCAGAACTCCTGCATCGAGTTGTCCACCAGGAACGACCAAGACAATTTCATTGTTCGGATTATCTCGATTCTGTAAGTATTGCCAGCTTGGAACTGCATCATAGACTTGCTTGGGCGGAATTGAGAAATCGACTAAAGGGTGAAGCCAGGTTTGCCCAAATAAAGCAGAGAATTGAGTGATTGGATGAAAATAGAGGTGTTCATTTTGTCGATTGAGTGCTTTTGGATTACACGATCGCACGACTTGGTAAGCGAAAGGGAGCATCTCAGTTTGGGCTGAAGTGTCACCAATCAATCGTGCATAAAAGGCTGGATCGCCTAGCAAGTCCATATCTCCACTGCTACCAAATTTCGTGAACTCTGGTAAAGCTGTCACCCAAGCTTGATAGGATTGAACATCTTGAGTGGCTGAGAAAACGATTTGCTTACCGGATTTAGTCGCTGATTGAAGAGATTTTGCGAAGATGCGATCGCTACTCGGTTGATGCCGAAACAATAGATAGTTAATGCCAATGACAGAACTCTCTGATTGCGAAATGCGATCGATAACTTTCGCAAGATATCGGCGATCGAGATTCTGCTCAATTAATTTGATGCCATCTTTTTGTAGGGATTCTTCATTGATTTGAATGAGCAAAGTTGAAGGGGCGGTTGCCTGAATTCCTTGGCGAGTAATCTGGCGATACAAGGCTTGTGCGAGTTGACGTTGATCAATCAGGGCACTTTGGATCGGGAGCCAACTACTTAGAATTGCGAATAAGCTGAGTACGATCGCTTCTCGGCACTTCGGTTTCCATCGTCTAAGCTGTGTCTTCCAACTCGGTGTGAAGAGCCGAAAAGGTTGAGCTTGAGGATGAGAAAATAAAGATGGAATGAGATAGGCTGAAGGATAAGTTAAATTCTTCTCTAGTTTGAGGAACTGACACGCTGAGATCGTTGCCTCTTGAGCATCTTGATGACTCGATAGATATCTTAAAAAGTGAATCAGAAAGTCTTTTGCAACATCATCACGAATTGGCTCACGCATCACAACAACTTGATTCAACCCTAGCTTGATCAGCAATTCTGCAATGCTCAAACCGTTACAGGAGTTGAAAATCGCAAATTGCAATCCGCGTTCTTGAGCCGTTTTTAGCTGCGGTGCAATTTCACTCATGAGAATTGAAGTGTTTGGAGCAATACCGAGTTCTCCGCCCGTGAGCGCGGTTTCGTTGCTATGTCCTGCAAAAAAGAGAATGTCCCAACCTTCGGGATCAGCGATCGCAGTCTTAATCTGTTGCAATAACTCAGGTGTTCGGATCGCTGGTTGCCACCCAACTAAGCTAATTTCAGTGCGATGATCTAACTGCTGTAAGGCAGCACGTTCAGCTTCAAAGTTCAAGCCAGTTTCATCGCCAAGAATGACTAAGATCCGATTTCTAGTTCGACGAACGGGTTTCGCTTGTTCAGCACAGAGAGCAACTGAAGTTCGGATCACATGAATCGGTTGACCAGAGCCGAATTCTGAGCCAATCTGCCAAGATTCCCAAGGAAGTTTAACAATCTCTGGAGAATCGCAACGCAGATAGAGGGTTGAAGTTTTAGAACGAGTAATTTGTCGTCGAATTTCTAGTAGTTCTGCGCTATTTACCCAGTAGTGAAATTCTGCTAAAAACGTGGCTTCTGCTTGAACCAGGCGAGTGCGCCAATCAATCTCAGGTTCTTCTAAGTTCAGCACGAGACCGGGACGGGCACGTAAGGTTGAGCGATAAAACTGGAGGTAAGTGTTTTTCCAGGTTTGATAGAGCGTCGTCAGGGTTTCTGGATAGATGAGTTTTGCGCTGAGCGTGTGCGCCTCATTCCAGACTAGCTCGAATAAACAAGTTTGCTCAACACGCCAGATTTTCAATAACATCGCAACAGACCTGAGTAAGGTTGAAACACAGTTGAAACACGACGGGCGGCAGGCTTAGAGAATCTAATAGAATGCCACTTTCAGGATCAAAGCTTTTGAGTGTTAACGTAAATGTCTCGCTCCAAGCTCCAATGACTTGAGCAATGAGATAAGTCGATTGTGCTTTGGCTTCTTCCTCAATTAAGTTAGTCCCATCTGATTGAATCATAAGACGTGTGCTTGCGGTCAAGGTCGGTTTTTGGATCGATTCTAGAATGGCGGGCAAAGACCATTCTAGTTCTGAAGTTTCCTCCATTGCATGATTGAGAAAAGCACAAAGCGATTCAGCGAATCAATGCTCTCTTTGGTAGGCTTTTGGGGTTTTGGACTGTTGAACGTCTTTTTCTAATCGAGTATCGACCTGATTGCGTCGGTTTGATTCATTACTCGGTTGTTCCATGCCCTTCTCGCTCAAACTCGAATCGCAACTTTCCCGGTTACTTGTCGCTGTTCGAGACGGCGAATCGCGGTAGGAAGTTCGCTCAATGGATAACACTGATCAATCAGAGGCATGAGCTTTCCAGCTTCCATCCATGCCTTCAGAGTGAGTAGATCGGTTTGATTTGGCTTGACCGCAAAACCTTTTACTTTTCGACGGCTGATGCTGGAAATGATAGATCCAAACAATAGCACCTGGAACAGTCGAACTGTTGAGCCACCGACCATTACATAAGTCCCTTGAGGAACTAATGTTGGTAAATAGTCGAAAACAGAGCGGAAACCCGCAGCATCTAGCATCAAGTCGTATTGCTGTCTCGCTTGAGTAATGTCGATTTGCGTATAGTCAATGACGTGATCAGCCCCAAGCGATCGCACTTTTTCTAGTTTCTGCGAATTGCAAACCGCCGTCACTTCAGCCCCCAGAATTTTTGCAATCTGAACCGCAAACGATCCAACCCCACCAGACGCACCATTAATTAACACTCGCTGCCCTAGCTGAAGCTGTCCCACATCCCGCAATCCTTGCAAAGCGGTTAACGCAGCTCCGGGCACAGTCGCAGCCTCTTCAAAGCTTGCCGTGATCGGCTTATGCACTAATGCCGTTTCAGGACAACAGACATACTCAGCAAATGCCCCAAATCCACACTCCGACAAATCCCCAAACACTTCATCTCCCGGATTGAACTGAGTAACTGCTTTGCCTACGGCTTCTACGCGTCCTGCAACATCAAAACCGAGAATCTTGAGCTTGGGCTTGAGTAGCGATCCATAGATAAAACGAACTAGAAAAGGACTACCCCGCATCAGATGCCAATCGCCCGAATTGACGGATGTCGCATGAACTCTAACGAGTACACTCTGATCCGTCATCGTCGGTGAATCGACCTCCTGTAAGCTCAGGGTATCGGATGAACCATATTGGGTCTGAACGATCGCTTTCATAAATTGACCTCAGTGATAGATTACGCAACATCTGATCAACGACAAGTGCCTGCAGTCGATCGTACAAAATTTCCCCGGCTCAAATAGTGAACGATTTGCATTTGCTGGGGCTGTCCACGAGTAGGACGCAAGCTGGCGTAGAGTCCATGTGTAGAACTGCTAACAGAATAAAGCCGAAACCCATTGTTAGATTGACCGCGAAACACACCTGTAAAGGGGAACTTAGAATAGTCCGCATCTGGAGCAATGTCCTCCAGATTATTGACTCGGACGCGATTCAAGAGAGTTTGGAGGTTTCCTGCGCGATCACGACGCTGCACCGTCATATTGATCGAGGTTCCGATCGGATTTTGAGGGCGATCAGACGTGGGATTTGGCACGATGCCATTGAGTCGATAGATTAAACTACTGCCTTGATCGAGCAGAATCGTGGCTTCGCAAGTCATGGGTTTGGGTAAGACTTGAGCCGTTGCAGGCAAAACTGCACCTGCTACCAATCCAGCTAAAAGTACAGGCGCGAATACTTTAAATACCATAGGATAACTCAACCTTGATTAGGGTAATGATCGTAGGGCAGAGAACTTTGTTAGGTTTACGTTTACAGCTGATGAGGATATGCATACAGACCATCGGACACTCGAATAATTCATGTCAGTGAAGCGAATACGATACAGCTTATTGACATTTAGTTTCATTTGTGAAATTCTGTGTTTAAGTTAATAAAAATTCTTCTCATTTATTAAGGAGGGAAGAGGAGCCGATCTGCAAGAATCGTGCTTCTCCACACTGCGCTATTCAATTTCCTCAGATGCTTGTCTTACAGTCGTTTCTGAACTTAATTACTCCATGAAATTCAATCTAATCGGGTTGAACGGGCTGCTTCTGAGTGCGCTTCTTGCTGCCCCTGTACTTGCTCTAGATGAGAATCAGCATCAGGAAGCTCTTGAGAAGGGAAAAATTCCGACGCAGCTATCAGAGTTCGATCGCCCAATTACCGAAGCGCAGCAACTTTCTCAAAGCTCGATCGAGCTTGAAGCTAATTCTTCAGAAGTCCCTGAAGAAGAGATTACAGTGACAGGAACCCGAACCCCTCGTTCTGTAGGGCTCTCTCCGTCAACGGTGAATGTGATTACGAATCAGGAAATTGATCAAAACTTAGTTCAAGACTTGCGAGATTTGTTTCGCTATGAGCCAAATGTTGGAGTCGGAAGCAATCGGCGCTATGGGATTCAGGATATTACGATTCGGGGGCTAGGTGGCAATCGAGTTCTGATTCAGACTGATGGGATTCGCGCTCCGAGCCAGTTTACTTTTGGGACAACTTCAGTTGGACGGGACTATGTTGAGCTTGAAACTTTGCAAAGAGCAGAAGTGATTCGGGGAGCGGCTTCGGCGCTGTATGGCAGTGATGCATTGGGTGGAGTCGTGACGTTTAGAACGATCGAGCCTTCAGATTTGCTGAATCAGTTTGGTAAGCGGGACTCGCTGTCTGTTTTATCAACGAGCTTTGATAGTGCCGATCGCGGTTTTGTCTTTAATGGTTTGACTGCGAATCGGATCGGAAACTTAGAGCTTTTGCTCGGGTATACTCGTCGCGATAGTCAAGAAGCAAGAGTTCCAGGAAATAACGACTTTGTAGACGATCGAGGAGTGGGGCGAAATAACTATCTGGGTAAGCTAGTTTATCGTTTGAGTGAGACGAGTAGCCTTGACTTTACTGTAGAGCGATTTCTGAACTTCGATGACTTTAATGTCAGTTCGTTGACGGTTCGAGATTTGATCAGCCCAACCGGATTTCGGGGGCAGGATGAGACGATCGCTTATACGACATCGCGATCGCGCTTCAGCTTAGCTTACAACTTTGATGATCCGAACAGTCGTAGCTTTTTAAGTGGAGCAAAGCTCCAGCTTTACTATCAGAATGTGAAAATTGAAGAGGAGCGTGTTCAGGACTTTGTACGCACAGGCGCGGGAGTCGATCGACGACGATTGCGGAACTTAGAGAATTTATTTGTCGATCGAGTGTTGGGTGGCGGTGTGCGGCTTCAGAGCCAGTTCAATCTTGGCACTGTTGCAAATCGGTTAACCTATGGGATTGATGTTTCAACGACTCGAAATGAGCGGACTCGTGACGGGATTGAGCAGCGATTTAATGCAGTTGGAACTGCGATCGCAACGACGAATGTGATTGGTGCGGATAACTTTCCGGTTAAGGATTTTCCCGATTCCGATACTTTTCGATTTGGAGCGTATCTTCAGAACGAAGTTGAATTTGGTAAGGCTTTTACCCTGATTCCGGGTGTAAGATTTGATGCTTATCGATTAGAGACTCGCCCAGATGCGCTCTATGCCCGGAATCCGGGTGCTGTCTCTGCGGATCTCTCCTCGTCTTCGGTTTCGCCAAGCTTAGGATTTGTTTGGCAGACCACTCCTCAACTTGCGATCGTGGGTCGATACGCGCGAGGATTTCGTGCTCCGCTCTACAGTGAGATTAATGCTGGATTCACGAATCTCACTAGCCCAACATTTCGCTATAAAACGCTCTCAAATCCTGATCTAGAACCAGAGACAAGTAATGGGTTTGAACTCGGCTTGCGGGGTGGATTTTCGCAGTTTAACTTTAGTTTGACAGGCTTCTACAACCGCTATGACAATTTCATTGAGCGATTAGCAAATGTGGGGCAAAGTTTGACGATCGTACCGGGATTACCTGTTGCTCTGTTTCAGTCTCGCAATATAGCAAAAGCTAGAATCTACGGGGTTGAACTCAGTGGACAGTATCGCTTCAGCCCGAAACCTCACGGATTAAGCTTACTCGCGAGTTTAGGATGGACTGTGGGAGATAATTTAACCACGGATCAACCCTTAGACAGTGTAGAGCCTTTTAAAGCGGTTGTTGGATTGCGCTATCGTGCGCCAGAGGATCGATGGGGAGCAGAGTTGATTGGGAGCTTTGTCGCAAAGCCAAGACTCAGTGATAGTCGTCCTGCTAGCTCATTTACACCTTCTGCTTATACGGTAGTCGATTTGACGGGGTTCTACAATATCACGCCGTTAATTAGCTTTAATGTTGGAGTGTTCAATCTATTCAATGCAGAATATTTTGAATATCAGGATGTGAGAACCTTAATCAATGCTGCTGCACCGAGAGATCTCGATCGATTCGCTCAACCCGGTACAAGTGTTCGTGCAGGCTTTACTTATCGGTTTTAACCTATGAAATTTACTCCCTTGCTCCTAGTCCTGCTGCTAGCGGCTTGTCAAACACCCGCGCCGCCTGTCAGCCAGGCTCCAACGTCTCAAACTCAGCCTGAGATCAAAACGGCTTCTAAGGTGGTTGCTCTAACTTCCTTATCCGCAGATATTGTAAATCGGTTGGATAAAACAAAGCTAGTTGCGATTTCTGGGAGCCGATTGGTCAATCAAAACCCTGACTTTGCTCAATTGCCGCGAGTCAGTGAAGGACGGACGCCACCGAACTTAGAAAAGATTGTCGCCCTCAAACCGGATCTAGTAATTGGCGCAAAAGGATTTCACGATCAAGCGTTAGCAAAGCTACAAGAATCTGGGATTCAAACCTTAGCAACTGAAGTGAATAGTTGGCGATCGCTTTCTGAACTCACTCGCACGATCGCAACAGCGCTGAATGCGAATCCCGACCCCTTAATTCAAAGCTATCAAGCCTTGCTAGAGCCTAAGCCTGCTCAAACTTCATCTGTGTTAGTTTTAGCGAGTCGGCAACCGATCCTTTCGCCCAATAAGTCAAGCTGGGCAGGCGATCTACTCAATCAGTTTGCTGTTAAAAACGTAGCCGCAGAGTTGCAGGGGTCATCTGAATTTAATGGTTATGTGACGCTCTCACCGGAGAAGCTGCTTCAGATCAATCCAGAGAAAATCATCCTCATCGATACGGGAGAAGGTGAGATCAATCAACTCAAATCGCAATCGTTTTGGAGTCAGTTAAAAGCAGTCCAGCAGCAGCAGGTTTATACAATGGATTACTTTGGATTAGTCAATCCTGGAAGTATTCGCGAGATCGAAGAAGCTTGCAAAAAACTAAAAGAGACTGTTTTCCGGTGATAGAGAATGCAATGGGCAGATTTGCAGTCCTACAGGAGTGTCTAAAATCAGAGCTTGAATCCCAAACACTTCTGCTAACCGATCGACAGTGAACACTTGATTCGGCTGACCCATTGCATTCAAATAACCTTCTTTCAGCAAACCAATACGATCGCTATATCTCGCTGCAAGATTCAACTCATGCAGAACCGTGATGATTGTAATTTGATGATCACGGTTCAACCTGCGTAAAAGTTCTAATAGCTCTAACTGATAGTGGACATCGAGATAAGTGGTTGGTTCATCTAGCAGTAAAATCTTAGGTTCTTGTGCCAATGCTAAGGCTAAAAAAGCGCGTTGTCGTTCTCCACCTGAAAGTTCTTCGACGGGACGATCGATAAAACCTTGAAGCTGAGTTTGCTCGATCGCAGTTCTTACTTTTTGCTGGTCTAAAGCGTTTAGCTCCCACTGCCACCAAGCCTGATGGGGAGCACGTCCTAGTGCGACTAATTGTTCTACGGTCAGTCCTTCGGGAATGGTTTGTTGTTGAGGCAAGAGAGAAAGCCGTTGAGCAACGATACGCGGTGGTTGCTGATGAATTGCTTTACCATCAAGCAAAACGGCTCCATGCGTCGGTGTAAGAATTCGACTGAGCAGCCGTAATAGAGTAGATTTACCTGAACCATTTGCACCGACTAAGCTTAACCATTCTCCCGCAATCAGAGACAGGTGAATATCCTGTACGATCGTGCGATCACCATATCCCCCGGTCAGTTGCTGAGTTTCTAAAAGTGGAATCTGCATCAAAATACTCCTTGGCGACGGCGGTAAAGTAACCAAATGAACAACGGGGAGCCGAGCAAGGCAGTCACAGCACCGACTGGAAATTCAATCGAGCCAATTCGACAAAGTAAATCTGCCAATGTCAGAACTAATGCACCCGCGATTGCGCTCGTTGGCAACACCCAACGATAATCATTGCCAATGATCAATCGCACCCCATGCGGCACAACTAATCCGACAAATCCAATCAATCCCGAAATACTCACTGCGCTTGCTGCTAGTAGACTTGCAGTGGCTCCAATTAAAATTCTCGATCGAACTAATGACACACCCAAACTCACTGCCATCTCGTTCCCTAAATTGAGTAAGTTAATCGTCTTACCCAGTAAACATCCACTGATCAGCGCGATCACAACGTAGGGCGCAACCAGATGAAGTTCTGCCCAGCCGCGCCCATTCAAGCTTCCGATTAACCAATTCAGAACGCCTTGTACCTGTCCTTCATCTGCGAATAGCAGCAGCAACGTTTGAGCAGAACCGGATAGAGTCGCGATCGCGATTCCGCCCAGAATCAATCGCTCACTCACAATTCGTCCTCCTTGATAGCCCAGGGCAAACACGATCGTCACTGAAATGAGCGCACCTATCCAAGCACCAATGGGAACGAGTGCCTGCGCTTTTAAGACTGTAATCAGAATAACAGCAATCAGACCAGCACCAGATGAAATGCCTAACACAAAGGAGTCTGCCAAACTATTTCGGAGCATTCCTTGTAGCATCGCTCCCGACATACCCAGTGAAGCACCAACTAACACGCCTGACATAATCCTAGGAATTCTCAAATCCCAGATGATTGTTTGCTGTGTTGCCTCACCTTGTCGGAATAAAGCCTGCCATAGTTCAATAACATTCAGTTTGATAGCGCCTTGGGACAGGGCAAGAATCATGGTGAGAACTAATGCGATGATCAGTCCAAGGGTGAGCAAGAGCGCTCTAAACGTAGCAGAATGGTGCTGCAAAGCTCGCGAATTAGCAGAATTCGGCTCCCCTTTTCGCAAGTCCTTTTTAACCATAAACAGTCCATCTCCAACTTTTAATCTTCAATTTTGACTCTGACTGCAACATCTAACTGAAATTGTCACACTCAATACTTGTCATTCTACAGCCTCTCATTTAATCTGAAATTAATTCTCAATAGCTTGCTATTGAATTTGTGCGGACGATCGTTCATTCGCAATTCGTTATTTGAGGAGAAAAGGCACAGACGCAAATTTCTATTGATTCTGAAACAAGAATCCAACCCAACTGATTTGACCGTAGATGAGCATATTCAGCTCAATCTAATTTCACTTCGGTTGTAGGGTACTCTCCTCCCTCACGCTACAACCGGAGCTTTTTTGTATTTATTCGCTGCTATACTACCCATCTTAATATTATTTAATGATTAACTATTGAGGATTTATCGCAGTAAAAATGCTAAACTCTGTTTTGAACTTATTGAGACTTATAGTCAATAAATCGACATTTTTTGACTCTCCTCAATGAGGTAGATGGAATGACTAGCATCACAGTTCAAAGAAATTTGGCGGCGATTCAGTTGTGGATTTGGATATTTCTAACGCAGGCTATGAGCATAGTCAATCGAAAGCGGTGAGAGGGAATCCGTTCTGCGGACTCGCAATCGATGAAGATAACCCATCCGATCTCACAGACGATCGCGTTCAAGCTTGGGTCACTCAACTGAAAACAGACTTTGGCATTTAGTCGAGTGATCCGTTGTTCATGCTGAAGATCTCAGCACACTCTAACTTAGGAGAAAAATAAATCATGCAAAGTTACGGAAATTCGGAAGTTCAATATGATTGGTGGGCAGGAAATGCCCGGTTTGCCAATCTATCGGGCTTATTCATTGCAGCTCACGTTGCTCAAGCTGCCCTCATTACGTTTTGGGCTGGAGCGTTTACGCTATTTGAAATCTCGCGCTATTCGCCAGAGCTTCCCATGGGTGTACAAGGATTGATCTTACTGCCGCACCTTGCAACTTTGGGGTTAGGAGTCGGTAAAGGGGGACAAATCGTCGATACCTATCCTTACTTTGTTGTGGGTGCAGTTCATTTGATTTCTTCTGCGGTATTGGGAGCAGGAGCATTGTTCCACACCTTCAGAGCGCCGCAAGATCTCAAAAAAGCAACAGGACAAGCACGGAAGTTCCACTTTGAGTGGGAAAAGCCTGAAACCCTCGGATTTATCTTAGGTCATCATCTCTTGTTGTTAGGGATCGGCGCATTGTTGCTCGTTACCAAAGCAATGTTCTTCGGTGGAATCTATGATGCGACGATTCAAGATGTTCGTGTCGTGACTGAGCCAACGCTGAATCCAGCAATCATCTATGGATATCAAACGCATTTTGCTAGTGTAAATAACTTGGAAGATTTGGTCGGAGGACATGTCTATGTTGGATTGCTGCTCATCGGGGGTGGAATCTGGCATATTCTTGTTCCACCATTAAAGTGGGCAAGAAATCTGTTGATCTTTTCGGGTGAGGCGATTCTCTCGTATTCTTTGGGTGGAATTGCGCTCGCTGGATTTGTTGCGGCTTACTTCTGTGCAGTGAATACACTTGCTTATCCGGTTGAGTTCTACGGACCTGCACTCGAAGTTAAGCTCGGAATCACGCCTTACTTTGCGGATACCGTTCAGTTACCCATGGGCGCTCATACTCCCCGCTCTTGGTTGGCAAATGCTCATTTCTTCTTGGCGTTCTTCTTCTTACAAGGGCATCTCTGGCACGCCCTTCGAGCCATGGGCTTCGACTTCAAGCGAATTGAGAAAGCATTGAATTCAGTGCAAGTCTAGACTTTGATTTCTGATGATGGAGGAGGATTGTTCCTCTTCCGTCGATCGCACTTCAGCCATGATTTAGGAAGACCCGATGAACCATAGACCGAAAATTGAGTGGGTGAATGCTAGTCAGGAACACAGCCATCATGAACTATCTCGTTCAACTTTGCCAGGTTTTCTTCTGCTGCTTTTGCATTTTTGCACTGTTAACGGGTTTCCTTTTTAGTCTTAGTTGGGCAGGACAAGACGGAATGAGGCGATTGAGGAGGCTGCATCGAATTCCTTGTAGTCGCTGTGCTTACTTCACCGGAGATTACAACCTGAAATGCACAGTTCGACCCTGTGAAGCTCTGACTGAGGCTGCTATCCAGTGTCGAGATTTTGAACCCTGCTCTGTGAGTCCAGCTATTTCCAGACCTAAGAAACATGCTCTTTACTCTTTCAACCGCTACCGCTAAGACCCATTCTGAAGAACGGTATCTCTCCTTGATCCCTCCCTGTGATGTCACTCAAGCGCGATCGTTTCGGTATCGAGAACACTTGCCCTTTACTCGGGATGGTTTGTGGAGAATTGAATCAGGCTATGTCCGAACGATTACTTGGGATGATGAAGGGACGATCTCTGCTTTAGGGATCTGGGGAACTGGAGAGGTTGTCGGGCATCAGCTCTCGACGATTACTCCTTACCAGATTGAATGTTTGACTCCAGTGCTAGTCAGAGAAATTCCCTTGTCGGATGATTGCACTCACTTGCTTCTCTCTCACCTCCACCAGGTAGAGACCTTGCTGAATGTGACGAGCATCAAGCAGACGATGGTTCGATTGGTCAAGCTTTTAGAATGGTTAGCACAACGATTTGGCAGATTGGATGAGCAGGGATATCTCATTGATATTCCGCTTACCCACCAATGTATTTCCGAGTTAATTGGCGCGACGAGGGTAACTGTGACCCGGTCTTTAAGCGAGTTAAGACGAGCCGGAAAAATTCAGCAACTCTGCCAGCACCGAATTCTTTTACAGAATTTCAGAGCGGTCTGAAATTCATGAAAACAACCCTCAAGTAGATCTGTACGTAAGGTGGTCTGCACAATTAGCGATCGCACAATTGGCGAATCTGCTAATTGTGCAGCAATTGTGTGAAATCCTAGAACGCTAGAAAACTATAACTGCGAGGCTTGCTCTATTTTGCATCTTAGAACTGGTGAGACAAGACAGCATCAGTATGTTTGAATCGACGGACTATCGCCTGATGCTCGTGATTGAATCTGTGATCGCCGTACCTAAAAATTAAGTTTTAACGTCAGTCAATCGAAAACTATTGTCTATATAGAGGATGAGCATACTGACTGTCAAACGACGCAGCGTAGTAGATTCACAATCTGTGATCAAGTTCACTTCTTCTTCGTTGCGATCGCCATTTTTACCCCATCAATTTTGCGAATTTCGTCCATGACTGCCACAAGTTGACCATGCTGCACTTTTTCATCGGCATTGATCACGACCACCGCTTGCTGATTCGCTTGCACCAAAGTTTTTACCCCGACTTGGAGGTCTGAAATCTGAACAGGGCGCTTATTTAACGCAATCTCTCCATCCGGCTGAATGCTGACAGCAATTCTTGTTTGCTGCTGAATCTTAGCGGTTGCTGCTTGGGGAAGATTCACCGGTAAGCCTTCTGATCGGGTTAAAAACAAAGTCGAAACAATGAAAAAAGTGAGCAGTGCAAACACCACATCAATCATCGGCACAATATTGATCTGAGGCGGTTGATCGTTTTCTTCAGGAAATAGCATAAGACTTCATTCAGTTAGGAGACTCGGCGGGTTTCGTAGCGGCGATCGTAGATGAGTTCAAATCGATTGGCGTATTCCTCAATCAGCGCTGTCTGGCGAGTAAAGAACCCGCGAAAGATGCTAACTGCAAACAAGTTAAAGATCGCGACAATCAGTCCTGATGCAGTCGAAACTAGAGCTTCACTGATCCCACCCGTTACGCCTGCGGTTTGGCTTCCGCCAACATTGCCGATGTTCAGCGACGAGAAGGAAACGATTAATCCCGTGACTGTGCCTAGCAATCCAAACAATGGAGATAAGCCCACAATCGTATCGAAGATGTTGGTAAATCGCTTCATTCCTGGCACTTCTGCCTGTGCTTCTGCTTTCATCGCCAAACTAAACTGTTCTGGAGTAGGACGATCAAGCGAGAGTGCCGATAGCAAAATCCGAGCCGCAGGCAGATCAAGGTTCTTTTTCAAAACCGCGATCGCTTCTGCCACATCATTTTCCTGATAGAGCATCAACACGCGCTGCATCATCTTCGGTTGACGTTTGATAATGCGACTCCAATAGCGCGATCGCTCAATGATCAAGCCAATCGCCGTAATGGAAAACAATAGCAAGGGGATCATAACAACCCCGCCTGCTTTCAGAATCTCGATCGCGTTACTCATTCCTAAACTCCAACCTACTCTGATAACTGTTCAAAGGCTTGTGAATGCGAAAAACTGTGCTGAAGCGGCAAAATATTCATAGAGCAGCGTAGAACCAAATGAAACTAATTGTCAAGTATTTTTACCTGCTTGCGGATCTGAAAACCGCCAAATTTTATTTGAAAACAGGCATTCTTAGAGTATGATTTCATTCTTGATCAACCATTGACAGATGTTAGGCGAGCTACTAGCCTGAGATCAGAAAAATCATCTGATGCAATTTATTGTCAATATTTTATGAGCATTGTTCCAGAAATCGCCGAGCAGCGTCAGAAAGAAGCACTAGGACTGAAGCGGTTTTTGCCCTTTAGTTTTACGGGCGCGATCGCATTGCATCTTATCTTGATCCCGTTGTTGGTGATGTTTTGGAAACCAAATTTAGAAGCGACGATTGCAGAACAAGAAATTGAAATCATTGCTGAGGATCAACCTGATGAAGCTCCCCCTGAAACAGATGCTTCTACTGATGTAGAAGCAGGAGGGAGTGGAGGTGGTTCAGAACAGTTCTCACTCTTTAACCCAAATCCTAGTACCCCTCCACCGAATGAAATTGCACAAGTGATCCCCGAACCTGTTCTTGTGCCTGCTCCGACCGTAGAGCCAGAAATTATAGAACCGACTCCCGTTCCTGATCCAACTCCGACTCCTGTACCGAGTCCAACGCCAAGTCCAACGCCAAGCCCAACACCAAGCCCAACACCGACTCCTGTACCCAGTCCAACTCCGACCCCTGCACCCAGTCCGAGTCCAACGCCGAGTTCAACCCCGGCTCCGAGCACCTCTGCAAGCCCTGCATCGAGTCCAACGACCTCACCCACCACACAAGCAAGCAAGCAAACGCCTGGAACTAGCACCGGAATCGGCAATGGAACTGGCAATGGAACTGGCAATGGCACGGGTAACGGGATCGGAAATCGGGGTACGGGTAACGGGATCGGCAATGGCACGGGTAACGGAACTGGCAACAGTACAGGCTCCGGACAGCAAGGTCGCCCGAGTCCTTCACCTCAACCTGTTGCGATTCGCCAAGCTCCGCCGCGTGAAGACTCTGACCCGTCCGCTCGTTCTCGCCGCAATCGTCCAAAGTGCAAAAACAACTGCGGCTTAGATGAATATCTTGGGGCAGAAGGTTCAGCCCGATTTGATTTTGATGTTGATAAAGATGGCAATGTGACCAATGTCCGCTTGAGACAATCGAGCGGGAATGCAGAAGTCGATCGTAAAGCGGAAGAAGCCATTCGTCGGCGCAGATATGAAGCTTCAGAAAGTGGTTTTCAAGGTCAACGCATTCGCGTCACCTCTGAACAAGAAGGCTCCGATTTCCAGCGGCAAAATGCTAGTCGTCGTCGCCAAGAAGAACAAGAGCGCGCAGCACAAGAAGCAGAACGCGCGGCACAAGAACGCTTAGAGCGAGAGCGTATTCAACGCGAAGCCCAACAGCAACAACCCCCTGCTTCTGCAACTGAACCCATCCAACCACCCCCAACGACTTCACCCTCTCCGACTCCTGCTGCTCCATCCCCTGAACCCGCACCTGTAGAGGCTCCACCTGTAGAAGTTCCACCCCCCGAACCCGCTCCCGCAGAAGCCCCGCCTGTAGAGGCTCCACCCCCCGAACCTGTTCCAGAAGCCCCGCCCGTAGAAGCTCCACCCCCCGAACCTGCTCCCGCAGAAGCCCCGCCTGCGCAACCGCCTGCGGAGCCGTCCACACCATAATTGATGAGATAAGTTATGGGACTACTTTGTTCGCTTGACTAGAATCAACCACAAAAAATAAGGTGTTCCAATCATGGCGGTTACTAGCCCTGAAGGAATCTCTCTAGGCGCGATCGCAGTTCTTCCGATTACATCGGCAAGGCTGACTAGAAGTGCGCCTAAAATTGCAACTAAAGGGACAAGTTGACGGTAACGACCTCCAACTAACAGCCGACCTGCATGAGGTGCAATCAATCCCACAAAGCTAATTGTGCCAACTGTGGAAACGGCAACGGCTGACAGAACCACTGCGATCGCAATCATGGCTGCACGAACTCGTTGCAGAGACATTCCTAGAGTTCGAGGCACATCTTCTCCTAGCGCCAAAACATCTAATCGGCGCGCAAACAACCATACGATCGGCAAGAGTAAAACAGGTAAGACGATCAATCGCCACAGTTCATCCCACTGGCGAGCGTAAGTACTCCCTGACAGCCACACGATCGCTTGTGCAACTCGTAATTTTGCTAGGACTATTAGCACGTTGATCCCAGAAGAACAAAATGCAGAAACGGCGACCCCAACAAGTGCTAACCTCGCTGGCAGTACTCCTTTTTTCCAAGATAGTAAGTAGACCAAGCTAAAAGCACTGACAGCCCCAACGATTGCAGCCAATGAAAGACTCTCAGGAGTCGCATTGGGAACGAAAACCAGAACAATCATTGCTCCTAATCCTGCCCCTGATGTTACGCCAACGATTTCAGGCCCGGCTAACGGATTTCGCACGACTCCTTGAAGCAGCAATCCACTTACCGCTAATGTTGCACCTGCAACCATCGCAACTAACAATCGAGGTAACCGAAGATTTAGAATCACAGTTTGAGATAAGGCAGTGCCTTGACCGGATACCAGATCGATGAGTTGATCAACACCGATCGTGCGATTGCCGAGTAGGAGTCCTGCGATCGCAATAATGAACAGTAGCCCCATCAAACCCGATAGCAACACCGGATAGGAGAATCGACGGGAAGAAGTTTGCTGCTGAGTAGAGATAGAAGGCGTATCACCTCCTAATTGTTTTGACGTAGAAGCTAGCCAAATGAGGAAAGGAGCACCGATGAGCGCGGTAATACTTCCGGTTGGGAGATCGTTCAAGTTGGTGGTCAAACTTTGAGCAATAATGTCCGATCCGACTAACATAATTGCGCCCCATAATGCCGCACCGAGCAGTAATAATTTGTGTTTTCGACATCCCATGAGTTTGACCATATGTGGAGCAACAAGCCCCACGAAGCCAATCGGGCCGGATATACTGACGACGATCGCGGCTAAGAATACAGCTAGCAAGGTACTGAAGATACGGGTGAGTTGGACTGTGTTACCGAGCGATCGGGCGACTTCTTCCCCAAGAGACAACACATCTAAGGATCTTGCCATTCCCAGTAATAAAATTGCGGCAATTGTGACTCTAGGAGCAGCATACTGAACTTTACTCCAGTCAATTTGAACTAAAGAACCCGCTCCCCAGAAGAATAAATCACTGGTTTCATTTTCGTAGATGAGTTGTAGAGTAGCAGTGAAGGCGGACAATGCGAGAGAGACTGCTACTCCTGCAAGTGTTAGGCGGATGGGAGTGGCTCTGACTGCTCCTGCGATCGCATAAGCTAAAATTGCGGCAAATAATCCCCCAGCTAAAGCGATCAGTGTGGGTGAGATTGAAAATAATCCAGGTGAAAAGATGACAGCCAGCGTAACAGCAAGATAAGCACCTGCATTAATTCCGAGAGTCGCAGGTGAAGCTAAAGGATTACGAGTCATCGTTTGTAAAACAGTGCCTGCCATTCCCAAAGCGGCTCCTGCAAGAATGCCAAGTGTGGCGCGAGGCAACCGAAGATAGCGAACAATGTTGTGTTCGGGCGTATCATTGGGTGAAAAAATAGCCTCGATCACGGTAGCAAGATCTAAGTTTGCTTGTCCTTGGGTGATGTGAACCATGAATAGCACCAGCAACAGCATGGTTCCTAAACCAAAGACCTTAAGAGGTGAAACGATTTGAATCTTCATTTTTCAGTGAGTGTAGCAGTCACTTTTTCAACCAATAATTGAGCGCTTTTAGGGCCGCCAAACACCCAAGTTTCTGCGCCAATAGGGTACAACCGTTGCTCTTGGACAAACTTTAATCCTTTCCAGACTGGATTCTCCCGTAATTGCTTGAGGTGAGTGTTATTCTCTCCAGCAATGTAGAGAAAGCTTGCTTGCTCAATTTTGGGGAATGCTTCAATTCCGACAGTATTGAACCCGAAGCGATCGAGTTGTCCTTTCCACGCATTTTTTAATCCAATCTGGTTGAGGATTTGTACTGCCATTGCATCATCTGTGAATAGCCGAATCTGGGGAGTGGCTTCGTTGAACTGCCCTAGAATAAAAGAGCGCGTGTTTTGCTTTGAAGAACGCAGACGATCGCTGGCTGCCTGAAAAGTATCTTGCATTTGACGTAACACCGTTTCACCAGCTTCCCGCCGATCGACTCGTTGTGCGATCGCTCTAAACGTCTGTTGCATCTCATCAAACTGGGACAGAGTATTAGAGTCTGGATAAGGGTTAAAAAGCTGCGTTGGCGCGATCGCGGATAAAGCATCGTAGATCGTCTCATGCCGGAGTTGAGTGCCGATGATCAGATCGGGTTGGAGTTGAGCGATCGCTTCTAAACTCGGTTCTTGACGAGTACCCACATCTACCACGGATTCTGCTAGCTTTGGTTCTATATCTACAAAGGTTTTGTAGCCTCGAATGTCTGCGACTCCGATCGGTTGAATTCCTAATGCCAAGAGATTTTCGACATACACCCATTCGAGCGCGACAATACGGCTTGCAGTTGTTGAGATGTTGGAGCGAGATTGATTTTGGCGTGTACAAGAAGCTACGGCGGCAGAAGCTAGCGCTGTAACAAGAAACTGCCGCCTACTAAACTGAGACATGGACTTCTCCCTGAATGCTAGTCAAACTACTCTGCTACGTGATGGATTAAACACGTCATTCCTCTCTTTTCTTGAGAATTAATGTGATCTATTCTGATCTCACTCTAAATCACTCACTTCGTTAGTTTAACGAGCAAAAATGGCATAAAAACAATCTTGGAACATGTAATAATCGGCTGAGACTTCATAATTATTGAGAATTAATATGAATAGTATCTCAAAACAAGCTAAAATCTTCGAGAGACTAAACAACCAAATTTGTTGAAGTTCCTACCGTCTAAGTTTCTATCAAAGTTTGTGGCGATCAAAATGGACATCGTGACGCAAGGCGAATTCAATGATCTGTGGCAAGCTGCACTAGAAGCAGATCAAGTTTGGACGTGGCAAGGTCACGAAGGACTGCGCCAATTACCGCAAGCATTGGGGCAAGGGCAAAGACGATTAACGGTTTTCCGAGAAGGATTTCAGCTTTGGTTAGATAACGTGATCTACGATCGACCCATTCATCTAGATTATGTGTATCAACTTCCTCAACTCACGCTAACGTTTTATCTATCCGGTGATTTTCGGATTGTGAATCCTGGTTTAGCGAAAGAGGAAGATCGCTCTGAAGAGAATGGAGAAAGCTGTATCTGCTATCTTCCTGATGTTCGATCGATCGAATATTATCCAGCCCAACAACCGCTACAACGCCTAACATTGAGTGTCGGTCTTGAATTTTTACGATCGTACGCTCTCGATCAAACATTTCCCCTCCTGATTCGGCGACTCTTAGACGGACAGCCGATTGACCCCTTTCACCAAACCTTTGGGATCGCGGCTCGTACCATTCAGCCCATTATTCAGCAGATTTTGTCTTGTTCCTATCAAGGTGCATTGCGGCAGATGTTTTTAGAAAGTAAATCTCTGGAACTGCTAACCTTACAGCTTGCACGTTGGGCAAAAGATGAACAACAACCCATACCATCAACAGCCTGGAAATCTCAGGATTTGGAAAAGCTTGAGCGGGCAAAAGAGATTCTACAATGCTCGATCGAATATCCTCCTTCACTGGTCGATTTAGCGCAACAGGTTGGATTAAATGACTGCAAACTCAAACAGGGCTTTCGTCAGCTCTTCGGAACGACAGTGTTTGGCTATCTGAGAGCTTGCCAGATGGAACGAGCCAAACAATTGTTGAGAGAAAGTGATCTTTATATTACGGACATTGCTGCCAAGGTTGGTTACAGCAGCTTACCTGCTTTCAGTAACGCATTCTACAGACAAGTTGGAATGAGTCCACACAAATTCCGACGCAGTTGAATCGCAGTTTATTTAATCGAGATTCAATCACTATTTATTGCAAATATTGCTCCGTTTTGATTAAGTCAGCTCCCGATTGCGTAAGACTTTTTCTATCGACTTTGATAAGCTAACTTTTAGCTCACTATTAGAACTAAATCCTAATAAGAGCGCACTAAAGTTTTGTGTGAGGCGGTATGAATCGGGCGTTGTGGTACTCTAGTTTTCCGCTGTTTTGGTTAGTGTTTCAGTCAACTGCGATCGCAGAATCTCCAGTGAAACGGCTTCAAGAATTTGAGCAGGTTTCTCGATCGGCAACACTACTATCGCAGTCTTCTGAAGAACTCCAAACCGATAGGATTCAGATTACAGATGTACGATTCGTGCCCACTGCAACCGGGGTTGATGTTGTTCTGGAGGCTGTAAAACCCCTAGCCCAACCTGTGTTAACAACAAGCGATCGGACTCTCATTGCTGAGTTTGAGAATGCAGTTTTAGCACTTCCTCAAGGTCAAACCTATCAGGTAGACGCTCCAGCAGAAGGCATTCAGCGAGTCACTGTTCAATCGATCGCCCCGAATCGGGTACAAGTAAGCATCACGAGCACAAACGAGACTCCGACCGCAACAATCCGAGCAAGCCAAGCTGGAATTACACTGGCGATCGTCGCACCAACCGAAACAGCAGAAGACGAAGAAGAAGTTGTCGTGACAGCCACTCGAACTCAGGAAACCCGTCGCGATGTTCCCCAATCGATTACAACGATCGATCGGAATCAACTTCAGCAACAGTTTGCAGTCTCTCGTGATGTTTCTGATGCGTTGAGCAAACTCGTTCCGGGACTTGCGCCACCCAACGAGCGAAACAATATTTTTGGGCAAACGTTACGAGGACGGAACGTTACTGTTTTAATTGATGGGATTCCTCAAGCAACGACCCCTAATGTTTTTCGGGATTTGCAAACGATCGATCCGAGTATCATCGAACGGATCGAAGTGCTGCGCGGTGCAACGGCTCTTTATGGAGATGGTGCAACCGGAGGTGTGATCAATCTCATTACTCGCACTCCTGCCCAGAATCGGCTCACAGCTACGACCGAAATTGGAGTCAATACATCGCTGACGGGATCAGAAAATGCTTGGGGTCAAACCGTGCAGCAAACCTTCTCCGGAACAGAAGGGAATGTTGGCTATGTGCTCAGTGCTGGAATCGCTAACATTGGTAGCTTTCTTGATGCCAATGGCGATCGTATTGCACTCGATCCGACTGGACAAGGAGGACTATCCGATGCAGATTCGATCAATTTATTTGGCAAGTTCGTTTACACGCCAGACCAAAATCAACGCTTAGTGCTGTCAGCCAGTCGTTTTGAATATCAACAAGATCCCGCATTTACAAGTGATCCGATCGTCGCTCGCCTAGCAGGTCGTCAACGAGCGCGAGTTCTAGAGGGGCTTAATCTTGAAGATGAACCCGGAACTAAAAACTCGATTTTCAATTTGGAATACACTCATCAAAATGTTTTGGGGAGTCGAGTACGTGGACAAATCTACTATCGGGATGTTCTAGCGCGCTTCTTTCCCTTCGATGCTCGCAACACTGCAAGCTTAGGGCGTTTGATTTTTCAGTCAAGAGTTGAATCTCAACGATTCGGAACTCGTTTTGATGTTGAAACTCCACTCACAGCAAACAAAGCCGTAAACTTACTCTGGGGGCTGGATTTTAGTCATGAAAATTCTCGGCAGCCTGTATCGTTTTTTGATCCCGCCACCTTCGACAATAGCAATGGCTTAGCATTTCGGAAGTTAGGCGATCGCACTTGGACACCACCAATTACAACGAATAGCTTAGGATTATTCGGACAACTCGAAGCGCGACTCAACGATCGTCTCCTTGTGCGGGGAGGAATCAGACATGAACGGGCTGCGGTGAGTGTCGATGACTTTGCAACGATTGCAAATAATTCGGTCACAGGCGGCAAGGTGAACTATGATGAAACCTTATTTAATCTGGGTACCGTTTATCGAATTACGCCAGAACTCAGTGCATTTGCTAGTTTTTCTCAAGGCTTCTCACTTGCCGACATTGGACGAGTTTTAAGAGCCGCACCCAACAATTTCCAGTTCGAGCGAGTGCGACCTGAACCCCAAAAAGTGAATAACTATGAAATTGGTCTGCGTGGAGAATGGAGCAACGTTCAAGCCTCGATTTCGGGCTTCTATAGTACCTCAAACCTAGGGACTACATTCGCTGCCAGTTTTGTTGACATCATCCGTGCTCCTGAACAAATTTATGGCGTAGAAGCAACCTTAGATGTGCAGCCCAGCCGAAACTGGAATCTAGGACTAACTGCAAGTTTAGCAGAAGGTCGGATTGATGCGAACAATGATGGGGATTACGAAAACTTCCTAGATGGTTTTCGCATTCCACCTTTGAAGCTCACAGCTTATGTAGAAAATGAAACGCTTCCAGGCTGGCGCAATCGTTTACAACTGCTGTACTCTGGTACTCGCAACCAGTTCAACAATAGTAATGCGTTTGGTCGTCAGGCAGTCAACGATTACATCACTGTAGATTTTGTCAGTCAGATCAAAGTCGGAAGCGGCACTCTACAGGTTGCGATCGAGAACCTATTGAATGCAGATTACTTCCCAGTCGTTTCTCAATTGCAAACGAACGATACCCAATACTTAGCAGGGCGCGGGCGATCGCTCAGTGTGCGCTATGGTTTCACCTGGTAGCAAATTTTGATGCTAGAACGATTGAGTCATTGAACGCTCAGTCGTTCTAGCGACGAAGTGATGCAGGATTATTACGAAAAACATGTGCGATCGCGCTAGAGCTTACGATCGCGCAATATTTTTTGCTTTCTGGCTAATTGGAACACACATGGGCGTTCCTGCGATCGGATCGCTAAAGATCTGGCAGTCTAAATCAAATACCGCCCGTACAATCTCTGCGGTCATCACAGATTCAGGATCTCCGGCTGCAAAAATTCGCCCTGCTTGAACTGCGACGAGGTAATCTGCATACCGACAAGCTTGATTGAGATCATGAAGTACCATCACGATCGTTCTTCCTTCCCGCTGATTTAGGTCATACAGCAAATCTAAAATTTCAATCTGATGGGCTAAGTCTAAAAATGTTGTTGGCTCATCTAGCAGCAAAATCTCAGTATCTTGCGCGAGTGCCATTGCAATCCAAGCCCGTTGGCGTTGTCCACCGGAAAGCGTATCTAATGCACGATCGGCAAATTGGGTTAAATCCGTAATCTCTAATGCACGCTGAACAATCTTTTCATCCTGAGGAGACCACTGTTGCAGCCAATTTTGATACGGATAGCGTCCTTGAGCCACCAGATCTTTGACCGTGAGTCCTTCAGGAGCAACCGGATTTTGCGGCAGTAATCCTAGCTGTTGCGCGACTTCTTTTGTAGGTCGTTGAAAAATTGACTTGCTATCTAAGTACACTGCCCCGCTCACAGGCTTCAACAACCTGGCTAATCCACGTAGAAGCGTGGATTTACCACATCCGTTTGCGCCAATTAAAGCGGTGATCTTGCCAGTAGGAATCGCAAGAGTTAAATCCTGGACAATCACTGTTCCGTCATAAGCAAGAGAAAGATCGCGAGCTATCAGTGTCGCAGGATTTGACATGAGAAAAATTGTCATTAAATTGAACTAAGTCTGATTTAATCAGAATTTTGCTCTTTTGTGAACCCGGTCAATCAGGCAAGTGCTCGGAGCGCCTGATTATAATTTTACCCCTGTATACTTGCCATTAATTCTTAGCTATGGCAGCGCGCATGTGTCGAGTTATCACAAAAGCTCAAGAATAGAGCCTGTCCTGTTTGACATAGATATATTGTTTGATGTGGGTTGTAAGAGTCTGCGGCAAATTCATCGACTTCATGCTGAATCGTTCTAATTCGCGCTCATCCTCAGCAAGCGAGCAAATCGTGAGTGCGCTTGCTGGGTTAACGTTTCGCGATCGCCATATTCGACAATTTTTCCTTGTTCCAGCATCAAAATCTGATCTACGCGTTGGAGTGTGGGTAAGCGATGCGCAATAATGATTCCTGTCCGATGTTCAAGCAGTCGATCCATTGCTCCTTCAATCATTTTTTCAGTCTGCGGATCTAGCCGAGAAGACGCTTCATCTAGAATTACGAGACTAGGATTCTTCAGAAAAACACGCACTAATGCAAGTAACTGCGCCTGTCCTGCGGATAGACCTGTGCTATCTGCTCCCAATTGAGTGTTTAGCCCATCCGGCAGCGATCGTAACCATGGTGTTAATCCTAATAATTCAAGCGTTTCTAAAATGTAGGCATCTGAGATTTGATCATTGAAAAAAGTAAGATTATCCCGTACACTCGCTTGAAAGATCTGCACATCTTGTGTTACTAATCCGACTCGCGATCGCAGGTCTGAAAGTGAGAGATCAGCGATCACACAATCTCCCAAACGAATCTCACCGGATTGAATGTCATATAGTCTTAGCAGCAACCGAGCGATCGTACTTTTACCGCTGCCTGTATGCCCTAATATTCCAAGGATTTTCCCGGCTGGAAGGTGAAATGATAGATTGTGCAATGTCCAATTCTCAGACTCATATCGAAAGTAGACTTGCTTAAAAGAAATCGCACAAGCACCGGAACTTAAAACAGCCTGCCCACAATGTTTTAACACTGCCTCTATGTTGAGCAACTGATGAATCCGCTGAATACTTGCTTCAACCTGTTGGAGTTGCTCAAGTTCTTCTCGAATTCGTTCGATTGGCTTTGCGAGAAGGTTTGTATAGTGAAAAATGAGATAAGCTGTTCCGATCGTAATCGCATTTCTCGACCAAAGATAAGCAGAGAGAAATAGCGCGATCGCATTGCCAATCGTAAATAATCCCACGCTGGTAAACCATAGGACTGTGCTAGCAAATCTCGCTTTTTGATAAACCGGAAGCCAGCGTTGCAGCAGTTCATAAAAGCGAAACATCACATAATTCACAGCCCCATTTGCGCGAATGTCTTCTCGTCCAGCAATGTGTTCTCCAATCGTGCCATAGTACTCAGCACTAATTTGGCGATACTCTGCCCAGGGCGCGATCGCGATTGATCTTTGTGCCAATAGCGCAATCAGAGCCACGATCGCAAAAGCCGTCAAGCTCATTCCTGCTAGCTGATTCTCAAAACACAAAACAATGAGAATTCCAAACAGAAGTAGACTGTTACCGAGTACATGAATTACTAGCTCAGAAAAGAATTTAGAAAGTAGATTCACATCCCCATCAATTCTTTCAAGCATTTCTCCGGGCGTGTGTGCTTTGTGAAAAGATAGATCCAATCGCAGACAATGTTCTGCTAAATCCACTCGAAGTGCATTTGTTGCCGTCCATGCGACAATTTCGCTGAGAAAGGTTGCCGCGATCTCAGTGCCTTGCGTGAGAAGCGCGATCGCAATAAACGCGATCGTTGCAGTCAGTAAAGCTTGCTGCGATCCGCCTTGCACAGCAGTATCAATAAAGTAACCCAGAATTTGAGGATTGATGATTTGGAGTGCAATACTGGTGAGCAGTGCGATCGCTAATCCCAAAACGCGCTTCCATTGAGGCGTGAGATAGTCAGCGAGCAGGAGTTTGTATTGTTGAAGAGCATTCTGCATCGTCGCACTAACGGAACAGCCAAAAAGAACACAGCATAGTCTACCGTGTTGAGATCGCGACAGAAAGATGATTTTGACTGCTAACGGGAGTTTTTTGGCTCCTAAACGGATTTTCTAAACCAGATTTAGGAGAACTACCTTATACGAGTTATGCATTGAGTATGATCGCACTTGGGCTTTGTGTCTATTTCTCCCTCAGATTTTTTCGACTGCAATCGCCGCTACTTTGCAGTCTTTTTCCGACAAACTATTTGACAATAATTTGCATTTAACTCTACACTAACCTATACAAATTCTGCTGACTGTTTCAAACCTACAGACGTTCACTGCGGTTTAGATTCATGCCTCTGCTCATTTCTGCTGATGATGTACCTCTCATTAGTCCAACGACCCGCGAATTAAGCCTTGACAATCCTGAATGTGGCAGGGTTTACCGATGGGATAGTAATTTATGCGAAGGACTCAATCTGTTAGTAGATGACTATCAACTGGTCGAGGATTTGGTTGTAGAGTATTCCGCCAGCGATCGCAGTGCTGAACCGGAGTTGGAATTGAGCTTTTGCTTACTGGGAATGAATCGAAATGAAGGAATTCGGGCTGGACAAAATTTTTTGAGTATCTCCTGGGATGTCTTTGATGGCAGCATGATGCGGTGGAAAGGGGGCGATCGCATTCTCAAGTTTGACCTGCATTTTAGTTTGACATTCTTGCAGCGTTTGGTAGAAGAAGACTTTGGCTTGCTGCCGATCGATTTAGTCCAAGTCTTGCAAGAACCGAGCGATCGCGAGTTTTGGCAGATGGGGAAGACGACTCCTGAAATGCAGACGACACTGCGGCAAATTCTGGATTGTCCGTATCAGGGCGTAACGCGCAAAATGTATTTGGAAGCCAAAGCGATCGAACTGATTGCAATGCGTCTCGCAACACTAGGTGAGCCATTGAAGCCGATCCCCCAAGCTCCCCTCAAATCAGACGAGATTGACCGAATCTATTGGGCAAGAGATATTCTGCTAGAACAACTGAGTGATCCTCCTTCGCTGCTGGAGTTAGCTCGTCAAGTTGGGCTGAATGACTATAAATTGAAGTCTGGATTCCGGAGTTGTTTTGGTACGACGGTCTTGGGCTATTTGCAAGCGGAGCGGATGAAATTAGCGCGATCGCTGTTGATTGATTCTGCGATGCGGGTGAAGGATGTCGCAGAGGTTCTGGGATATTGCAAAGCAAGTCAGTTTTCAGACGTGTTCAAACGGCATTTTGGCAGCACTCCCAAAGTGTATCAGCAGCAGTGTGGAGTCGTCAGCCTAGCTCGCTGATCCGGATTTGGGTCGAAAATAATCCGAATTTGGGAGTTTTTTGCTTTCGGCATAAACTCCTACTTCGGTATGTTATTGAGAGTGATTCCTGCTAAAACGAGTTCAGGTGCAGCAGCGATCTGACATGTTCTTATGGTGTGAGTTATGAAGTTACAGTTATTGGCGATCGCTGGGTGGAGTGTTGTTTCAATCTTGGCAACACCTCAGTTTGTTCGTGCATCCGAGAAAATCGATCCGAATCCACGTCAACCTGCACAAAGTGTGATGGAGTGGATGGCTCAAATTGAAGCGGCGACGGTGCAGGTGAATGCGGTAAAACTAGAGCGCAGTGAGAATGAACTTGATATTATCCTCGAAACCGTAGAGGGAGAGCCGCTTCAAATCGGTGCGATTCGTGCAGAGCGCGATCGCTTAATTGCTGAAATTCCGAATGCAATCTTGGCATTACCAGAAGGACAGAGCTTTCAAGCAGAAAACCCAACAGCAGATATTGCCTTGGTTCAGGTTATCCAAGAGAGTAATCAAATTCGAGTGTTCGTCATCGGTAAGAATGCTCTGCCTCAAACGCTCGTTACTTTGAGAACAGGACAGCAGAGCTATGCCCTGAACGAAGAAGAAGAATCCGAAGAAGAAGAAGTGGTCGTGACCGCCACTCGGACAGAGGAAGGGGTGCAGAATGTTCCGCGATCGGTCACAGTGGTCACTCGTGAACAAATTCAGGCACAGTCTAACGTCAATCGAGATTTGACTTCGATTCTTGGCACCTTAGTTCCAGGCTTAGGGGCAAGCTCCGAAGCTCAGCAAAGCTTTACGCAAACGCTGCGAGGTCGCCCGCCGCTCGTTTTGATTGATGGTGTGCCGATTAGCTCGAACATTGATAACGATACTTCCGTTGCGAACCTCCGCCGGATTGACATTGCCTCAATCGATCGAGTAGAAGTTGTGCGCGGACCTAGCGCAATCTATGGAGATGGCGCAGCCGGTGGTGTAATCAACATTATTACTCGACGCGCGGGTCAGAATCAGATTGTCTCGACTGCGGAAATTGGAGTGCGTTCTGTCGGCAATCTGCGATCGGGGAGTTTTGGCAACCTGCTTCAGTACGGATTTTCTGGACAACAGGGTAATGTCGATTTTGCAGCTTCGATTACTCGCGATAGTTTTGGGACACCATTTGATGCAGAAGGCGATCGCCCACCAATCTTTGCAGACTCCGAAGCGAATAGTACTTCGGTGAATCTATTCGGAAAATTAGGAGTTCAGCTCGATCCACAACAGCGATTCCAGATTACGGCGAACTACTTCAACGATGCACAAAGCCAGAATGGAGACTACGATCTAACTGTAGGCGCGATCCCTGGGATTCAGAAAGCACGGTTTTTGGATAGACCCGTTGAATTTATTGATAGCAGCGATCCGTTTAATCGGGGAACCCTCTTTCAATTTGACTATCGCCACGATCGAGTGCTGAATAGTAAATTGCAGGCGCAAGTCTACTATCGAGAAACCAAAACCGCAGCCTCTCTGTTTGATAACCGCGTCTTTGATGTAGATAGTCCATTAGTACTTGGGCGATCGGTGGTCACATCAGAGCGATTTGGCGGACGATTGCAGCTAGAAACGCCCTTAGCTTCTAATCTGAGTCTGCTTTGGGGTGCAGACTACTCTAGCGAAGATAGCGAAGGAAATTACGATGTCTTTGATGTCGATGAGTTTGATAGCAGTGGCGGGAGAAGAGCGCGGAGAATTGGCTCAGCGATTCGGATTGCCCCCTTTACAATTAAGAATTTGGGATTCTTTTCTCAACTTCAATGGGATGTGAGCGAAAAGCTTTCTCTCAGCGGTGGCGTGCGCTACGACAACTTTAATGTTTCTGTCGTCGATAATTGGATTGATGGCGAAACTGGGTTTGCAGCCCAAGGTGGAGACAAGACACTCAGCGATGTTGTGTTTAATGCAGGGATTGTCTATAAGCTCACTCCGCAAGTGAGTTTATTTACGAACTTTGCTCAAGGGTTTTCTCTTCCAAATCTGTCCCGAATTTTACAGCAACCCGCAGCAGGGTTTAATTTTGCTGAAGATGTAACGTTATCTGCACCGCAAAAAGTCGATAGCTATGAACTAGGAATTCGCGGTCGGTGGAGGAATGTTCAAGCCTCTCTGGCTGGATTTTATAGCTATTCGAGTTTAGGGACGACCGTCGAATTTACAGATATTGGTGATGAGTTTCGAGTGATTCGTTCTCCTCAGCGCAACTATGGGGTAGAACTCGCGGTGGATTGGCAGCCTAGCGATCGCTGGAAACTGGGCGGCACGTTGACCTGGAGCGAAGGAGAACGCGAAGATCCAGAAACACAGGAATTCCTCGCCATTACAGGATACGAAGTCTCGCCGCTAAAGCTCTCTGCTTATCTTGAGAATGAAACTTTACCCGGCTGGAACAATCGACTTCAGGCAGTCTATATCGGTCGCCGTAACCGCGCCTTTAATGCAGGCATTGATCCAGTTGGGATCGAGAGCTATCTAGTCGTTGATCTGATCAGCAGCCTCAAATTAGGCAATGGAACGCTGAGTTTGGGGGTGAAAAACCTCCTCAACAATCAATATCTCAATATTGGAAATCAACTCAGTGCAGGGTTTGATGATTCTTTTGGGGCTGCTTCTAGAGGACGAGTGTATACGCTAACCTATCGCTGGAGTTGGTAATGCGTCATATTCTGCGATCGCTAGGGTTGTTTTTTCTGGTCGCAATCCTGATTGCCTGCCAGCCTCGTATTGTTCAAAATACACCGCAGTCAGTAATTTCAGCCGATTGTCGTAACGTCGAACATGAGGGTGGTCGGACTCGAATCTGTGGTAAACCTCAGAAGGTCGCCATTCTTGAACCCAAATTACTGAGTATGGCATTGGCACTCGGCGTTCAGCCTGTTGCTTATGCTGATTACTATCTTGTGCGATCGCCCCGGTTCGATAATCCGAGCCAGCAAATCCCCTATGCGGGTCAATTTGTGACCAGTCAACCGATCAACCTAGGCAATCGCGATACGCCTTCTCTAGAACTTCTGAAGTTACTCAAACCGGACTTGATTTTGGATGTCAGTTGGCGGAAAAATCCATTGCTGTCAACGATCGCGCCAACCATTTCGATCGACATCGAAAAGACTTGGCAAAGTAATCTCAAAATCGTCGCTCAAGCGCTCGATCGCGAGAAAAACGTTGAAGCTGTTTTAACTTCCCATCAGCAAGCCCTCGATCGAGTCCGAACTCAATTGTCTTCATTGGTTGAAACTCATCCCAAGGTTTTGAGTGTGATCACCAGTCCGACGATGGATCACATCAGTCTGGATTACGAAGGTAACGCGATCCAGTTGCTACAAGAAATCGGCTTTCGACCTGTGGCTCCCTCCACGATTGATCCCTCATCGGCAGAACGGAGCCAAATTGATTTAGAAACCCTCGCTCAAATTGATGCGGATATCATTTTTGTCAATAGTTGGCTACCTTGGGATGGTCGATCGACCTATAACGTCTCTTTCCAAAATCTCCAGCGCAGGTGGGCAAATCAACCTCTACTCCACGCTTCGCAAGCCTGGAAAGAAAAGCGCATTTACTTCGTAGACTATTACCTCTGGATTGGTACAACAATGCCACCCATCGCTAACTTTCTGATTTTGGAACAACTGCCATCTCTTTTGCTCACCCCGAATCCAAGTCTATGAATTAACGCTCTTTTTCTTCTGCAAAGCCGACAATTTGATTCACTAACGACTTCTCTGTGCGTACTTTTATTATTCTCTGGTTGGGTCAACTTGTCTCAACGATCGGGACTTACATGACCGGATTTGCTCTCGAACTGTGGACTTGGGAACTCACTGGTTCTGCAACTCCTCTCGCTTTGATGGGCTTCTTTTTCCAAGCTCCTCGCATTCTGATTAACTTGGTTTCTGGCGTAATTGTCGATCGCTTTAATCGGAAACACCTCATGCTGCTCGGAGATACGATCGCTGTTCTCTCTAGCATGTTTCTACTTTTACTATCGCTCACTCACACGTTGCAACTGTGGCATTTATATTTCACAACAGTGATCGTGAGTATTTTCAGCCAACTACAAGAACTTTCGTACTCTGCATCCATTAGCTTACTTGTGCCAGTGCAGCAGTATGCTCGCGTCAGTAGTATGGGTTCCGCATTACACTATGGTTCCTTGATTATTGCACCCGCGATCGCAGCTAGTCTTTATCCAATCATCGGCATAAATGGCATTTTAGGAATAGATTGCTTCACGTTTTTGATTGCGATCGCAACCCTACTGCCGCGCCGAATTCCCCAACCCGAGCAAGCTGAGACTCCGGTTGATCTTTGGCAGGATCTGAGTGTGGGCTTTCGGCTTCTCTTGAGTCATTCTCCTTTAAGGAATTTACTACTGCTGACGTTGCCGTTTGGATTTGTGCATGACTTAGGGGAAAATCTCTATACACCAATGGTGCTAGCGAGAACAAGCGGGAGTGCAGCAGTTTTAGGACAAATTGGGATTTCAGCAGGAATTGGCGGAGTTACAGGTGCGATCGCAGTCACACTTTGGGGGGGCTTCCGGCAACCGATACGAGGCGTTCTCGTTTCGATGCTAGGCGCAGGATTGAGCAAAATGACCGTCGGGCTAGGGCGATCGGCACAGGTTTGGCTCCCGGCTCAGTTCTGCTCGTCTAGTAACTTTCCACTGATGGAAAGTTCCGAAACAGCGATTTGGATGACCAATGTGAAACCAGGAGAGCAAGGTAGAGTGTTTGCTGCAAATTCATTGTTAGGGCAGTGTTTATCCGCGATCGCGGCACTGATTGCAGGACCACTCGGCGATCAGATTGTCGAACCTGCAATGACTTCTTCAACAGGTCTAGTTCGGTGGATGTTTGGTTCTAGCCCTGGATCAGGATTTGCCTTGATTTACACAAGTTGTTCACTAAGTATGATTGCGATCGCACTTTACGGCTTGCACACCCAGTTCAAGGAAGAAGATACTTGAACAGATCGTCGATCACCGCATTTGCCGCTAAAGGACCGCTGCCAATCCAGTAATCTAGAACCTCATAGACCTTTCCCTGCTGTACGGCATGCAGCTTTGACCAGAGCGGATCAGACAACAGGCGCTGGCGGGTTTTACCAATTTTAGAATCAGTCGGGTCAACAATCACAAAAATTGCATCTCCATCGGCTGCATCGAATTGTTCGTTAGAAATTCCGTATTGGATGGGACTGATCCCGCCTTTACGCTGTGTTGCTTCTGTATCAATATCCTGTGAGGCAGGACGAGCGAGGGCTGCGTCTTTGAGAATGCTGCCATTAAAGCCTGAAGTCGTATAGACCGTAATCATTTCAGGATAGAGGTAGACGATCGAGACTTTAGGCGGTTGCGCGTGATCGCCCATTTTCGCTTTGAATTCTGCTAAACGCTGATAGTAGGTCGCCATGACTTGTTCAGCTTGCTGCGATCGCCCCAACGTTCTAGCAACGAAGGTGAACATATCTTTCCACTCACCGCTATGGTTGAATTTGGTTAATACTGTTGGTGCAATGTAAGAAGCTTGGCGGTAAATGGAAGATTGGTAATCATACCCCAGAATTAAATCAGGTTTCAACGCCAAAATCTTTTCTAGATTCGGTTCACCATTGCTTCCTACACTGAGAATTGAGCCTGCTTGTCGTTTGAGCTGAGGGGATGTTAAATCAACATCTACAGTAGCAATCGGTTGAATCCCTAACGCGATCGCACTCTCCAAACTCAGCGAACCGAGCGTAATCACTCGCTGAGGATGGAGCGGGACACAGGTTTCCCCTGCACTATGTTGGATTAGACGGCACTCTGATGCAGGTTGAGAAGCCGCCAAGGAGCCGCGAGCCTGTGACTGTATCGCAAAGCGATCGGAATTGCAAGCTACAGCTAATACGCTTATAACTAACCCCAAGCATAAGTAAAAGATACAGTTACCCTGAGGAAAATGCTTCGCAACGCGGTTCATCCAATTCTCCTAGAATACAACAGACAATGAGCCTGTGACTGTGAACGGCTCGCCAACATACACACCTAGACGACTCTCATCTGAACCTGTGAAGTATTTTGTGTTGAACAGGTTGCGGAAGTTAATTGCCGCACGCCATTTATCTTGGTTGTAGAAGATAGCAGCATCTGTGCGAACATAGCTTGGAATTTCGTAAGTATTCGACAAATCACCAAAGCGATCGCCCACAAAATTCATCCCAAAACCAACCCCTAATCCCTTCAAACTGCCGCGCTGAAGTTCATAGGTCGTCCATAAATTCGCTGCATTTCTGGGCGTATTGTCCAAGCGTTTATCCTGGAAGCCTGACTCGTCCTCGCTCACAAACGCATTAGTATGCGCGTAGGAAGCAATCACCTTCCAGCCTGGGACAATCTCCCCAACTAGGTCAAATTCAATTCCTCGGCTGCGCTGTTCCCCAGTCTGTAGCTGGTCGTTCGGATCGCTAGAGGTGGGATCATCGGTAGTCACATTTTTTTTACGCAAATCATAAAATGCTAAGGTCGCTGTCAAATTACGAGCTAAATCAGCTTTGATGCCAGCTTCTAACTGTTGACCTATTTCCGGTTTAAATGGAGAGCCGTCTCCATTGCGATTTGTTCCAGAGTTTGCTTTGAATGCAGTCGTGTAAGAGGCATAAAGTGAAATCGCTGGAACCGGTTGATAGACGATCCCAAATCGAGGACTCAATCGACTGTCACGCTGCTCAAACTCTTGTCTTGGTTCTCCAAAGCCTTCGGTACTTCGGTTTTGAGTGTAGCTATCATAGCGCCCACCGATGAGCAGTTTCAAATTAGAAGCAAGTTCAACTTGATCTTGGACATAAATTCCTAGTTTGTTGATTGTGTCATCGCGGAAGAAGTTATAAAGTTCCTCTTTGGGATATTCCACACCATCGTAAGTGGGATCAAAAATATTGATTGTGCGGTAAGGATCACCGATCGCGAATTTTGGTTTATCCCTCTGTCGTCCGTAGTCTACGCCAACAAGCAGTTGATGATTGACTGAACCTGTCGAAAACCTAGCAATCAAATCCGTCTGAGTCGTGATTGTCTGATATTCCCCTGCAGCAAAATAGGTTGCAAGTTCTAGATCACCCGTTGCTTCATCGAATGAATTGCGGAGCGGAAAATAGCGCTCTGGATTGACCCATTGAGCACGAAATGCGTTTCTTAAAGTCAATTGTTCATTAAACTGGTGGGTCAGCAGGTAGCCAACACTAAAATCATTGACACTAAACTCCTGAAAAGGTTCGCCCAGAAATCGACTGCGTGGTAAATCTGTGATCCCAGTCCCGATTGCTAAAAAGCCATCATCCGCAGTGCGACGTTCATTCCGATAGGTTGCGTTCAGCGTTAGCGTTGTGTTTTTCCCGAATGCTAACTGTACGACAGGAGAGAGAAACGCCCCTTCACTCGACACAAAATCACGGAAGCTTCCTGCATCTTTGTAATAGCCATTGAATCGGTAAAGAGCTGTTTTGTCTGAGTTTAGCGCACCCGAAAAATCAGCCCCAACTCGAACAGCGCGATAGCTCCCTGCTGATCCCTCTAGCGAATAGTAGGGATTGCGGAGGGGTTGCTTGGAAACGAGATTGATGATTCCGCCCGGTTCTGCTTCTCCAAACAAGATTGAAGCCGGACCTTTCAACACTTCGACGCGCTCTAAATCAGCCGTTTCTAAAGCACCAAAGGTAAAGTATCGAATTCCATCTCGAAAGTAATTACCATCAAAAGCCGAAACTCTAAATCCTCGAATCTTTAAACTATTTTCAAACCCCTGATAAAGCCCTAAATTATTGACCCCACTCACGTTTTGAACTGCATTTCCTAAAGAGTTGCTCGTTGCATTTAACCCCTGATCTCTCAGGATTTCTTGCGGAATGACCTGAATCGATTGCGGAATATCGCGAATCGGGGTGTCTGTTTTAGTCGCAGTTGACGCATTCGGAGCGCGATAGCCGCTCGGCTGCTGATCTCCTGTAATCACGATTTCTTCTTCTAGCTCTTGTTCAGACTCTGGTTGCTGTGCTTGAATCTGTGATCGCCATTCCTGAACTGTAGTGGCAGGTTGCTGCCATTCCGATAACGTTTTAACCTCTGGCTCGACTGCAATTCCAGGAGTTGCGAGTAGAACTATACTTCCAGCCAAAAGAATTGATCGATAGTTTGCCATAACTCTGCCACCACACAATATTGATAGCTATTAACTAAGAACTATTCTCAACAGCATATCGGACGATCGGGGTTGTTTTGTAACCCTGATGAATGGTGAACGGAGTTTTTTTGAATGGTGGACGGAGTTTAGCTAGCACTGCATCGGTTCATGATGGATTGCCGATAGTCTCTAGGATTTACGCCAAACTTTTTGCGAAACGCGATCGCGAAATGGCTGCGATTGCTCAGTCCAACTGCTTTTGCTGCTTCTGTAATACTGAGATCGCCTGACTCTAGTAACTGGCGAGATCGCTCCATTCGATAGTCTTGCAAATAGCCAAAGACTGTCGTCCCAAACACCTGTCGAAAACCGACTTTCAGCTTACAGTCATTGATCCCAACTAGCCGAGCTAACTCAATCAGCGAGGGCGGATTCTCTAATCGAGCAATGAGCAGTTCTTTGGCATAGTGAATTTGCTCAATGTCGGCTGATTTTAACAACTTAGTCTCGCGCTCTGGACTAATCTCGACTGTCTGAGCAAGGTGCAACGCAATGAGTTCCCACACCTTGCCTTCTAAATACATCTGCTGAGTCAATCCCTGAAACGGACACTGCAAAATCTGCTGAAGGGTAGACTGCATCGCGGCTGTCGTCCGGCTGATTTGGCTGTAGTAAGGTTGTTCGATCGGTCGCAACCAATTTCTAATTTCGTCTGGAGTCTGCTTGGGCAGTCCCGACATCCGCTGGCAAAAAACAGAAGGATCAATGTGAATAATCACCTTCAGATTGCGTTGCTTTGCTTGAATATCTAGCACTTCACCTGGAGCCATGCCACTTCCACAAAAGAGGTACTGTCCTGCATTCGCACAGTCTGAATTCGATGCTGCGGTTCCAATCAGCGTATAGTTGAGTTCTAAAGGATGCTCGCGATCGCAAGTGATGATTCTCAAGTCTTCGTGGAAGCAGTCTTCTGCGATCGCGAGTTCAACGCCATCGCGAACCTGAATTTCTCGATAATATCCCTCTCCAACAGCACTACAGTACTGCCAAGTCCGATCTATCTCTCGCGATTGAGACGCTTCTAAGTCATCAGTCTGGGAGATTTCAGGACAGATAAGTTCCCAATAGTCTTGCTGTGAAAGGGTAACAGTCATAAGCTGCAATTCGCGATCGCAAAATTTGAAGGCATCTTACCACAAATGCAATTTATTCTCAATTGCTATTCTAGAACTTGAGCGGCTTCCCGGAGGCCAGATGAATTGTCATTGTGCTTGCCTAATTTAGAGGGGCTTGGTATAGGCTGAGGGCAAATCTGCAAAGGTTCCCTCTAATTCGATCCTGCTCTCGTGGAGTAAAATAATGCGATCGGCACGTTCCATCACTGAGCGGCGATGAGATACAACCAGAATAGTAGGGTTCCACGTTGGTGAACTGAGCTGAAATAGCTTTGACCAAAGTTTTTGTTCCGTTTCTACATCTAGAGCACTGGATAGATCATCAAAGACAAGTAACTCAGGTTGCCGAATCAGCATTCGCGCCGCAGCAACGCGCTGAATCTGTCCCCCAGACAGCCGCATTCCTCTAGAGCCAATTTGGGTATCGAGTCCATCGGGCATCATTGCTAAATCTCGATCGAACATCGCAAGCGCGATCGCGGCTAACACTTCTGTATCATCTTTCTGTAGCCCCAGCAAAATATTCTCTCGTAAGCTGGTGCTAAAGAGTTGCGGCACTTGGGAGGTGTAAGCACTGCGAGGCGGGACAAAAAACTGAGCCGGATCAGAGATCGTCTGACCATTCCACAAAATCTCCCCTGATTGCATCGGTAACAATCCCAATAGCACCTGCAATAGCGTTGTCTTGCCCGACCCAATCGATCCCGTGATCACTGTAAAACTGCCGCGTTGAAGCTCCAAAGAGATGTTAGTAATACCCACCTTGCTATTCGGATAGTGATAGCTCAAATTAATCGCTCGTAGTGCTTCTAAGCGATCGCAGGTTTCGTCCTGACGAGGAACAGGTAACTGAGATTTTCGTCCGGTCAGCGTTGGCAGGTAGAGAGGATGAGGCTCGACGAGCGTCTGAGCCTCTGCATTGACTAAAGCTTGCATCCGTTCAAACGACACTTCGCTTTGTTTTGAGAGCGCCACAAATCCGCCTAAAAACCCTAGAAAATAAGTGACGTAGGCTAAGTAGTAGACAAATAGCGCAAAGTCCCCAACGCTGAGTGTTTGGCTACTCCGCATCGATTGGGCAGCAAAGAATAAAATCGCACCTGTGCCTAAACTAATGAGATTATCAAAACTAGAATCTAAGATCGCCGTAAGCAGTTGATCTTTGACGATCGATTGTCGGCGCTGATCGCAGAGTTGCCGAAAGTGAGCCAACACACTTTTTTCGGCTCCAGCTACCTGAATCGCTTGCACTGCGGTAAACATTTCACCAACCATGCCTGTTACTTGTTGGGTTGCCTGACGACTCGCGCGGCGGTAGCGTTTAATGCGATCGCTGACCCGATGTAGAATCACAGCAATCAACACCAAAGGCAGAAAGACAAATAGCGTAATGGTTGCATTCACACTTAAGAGCAACAGCAAGGCACCGATCGCAAAAACTCCTTCCCCTAAAACCTCATTCGTGCCCACCACATTATCTTCAATCTGGCTAGCATCCTCCCGAAAGAAGCTCATCACTTCCCCAGGTGAAATCGTTTCCGCCCGAGCCATCGTTAAACTCTCAGCACCCGGATGTTCTAGCAATTTCCTGAGAAGATTGTGCTGGATCAGACTGTTCATCGTGAAGCGATGTTGTGTTTTGGTGATGCGTCCGAGAATGATCGCAACAATTTGCGCAACCCCGATCGCTAAAAATAGCGCAATCCAACCTTGAGCAGAAAACACCGAAGGAGATTGCTGGGTGAGTTGATTAAAAAACTCTCGAATGACGAGTCCCGGCAGCACGGGGAGTCCTGCAATGCAGAGCCAGAGCAAAGTGTCAGTCCAGTACAGCCTTGGAGCATAGCGGATCAGTTTCCAGAGGAGCAACCCAATAGATGCGCGACGAAGTGTTGTCATGAATTTCCTCCTCTTGACGATCGTTCCACTTTAAATGAGAATAAGTTGCATCAATTTCAGCTTGTTGCTGCGAAGTCTATTGCCAAAGTTTATGACAAAACATACTCTCTTTGTGTGCAAATCCTGCCATCGTTCTGAAGAAGAACTTGCAGAAGATCAAGCTTGTGATGGCAAAATCTTGCTAGATACTTTGACAAATTTAGCAGCTCAACAGTTCGCGCCAGAAGACCTGGAAATCAAATCCGTTGGGTGTTTGTGGGCTTGTAGTCGCGGTTGCGTTACTGCTTTTGCTCATCCGGAAAAACAAACTTACTTACTCATCGATCTACCACCCGACGAAGAATATGCTTCCGCATTACTCCAGTTCACTCAGATGTATATCAGCAATCGCAAAGGTGCATTCATCTGGGATAAACTCCCAGAGCAGTTAGAATCTGCGATGTTTGCCTGTATTCCTGCTCTATCGGCAACCGAGCAAAATGCAGATGAAGAGGATGACTTGAGCTAATTGCACAAGCAGAGGACTACGATCGCTGGCTAGGAGAAACTGCTTGCAACGCATCATCACGACCAGAGAACTTCACAGTGCTCCAACCATCGCCCTGTTCATCGTGCCAAAAACGTTTCATCAGGATTTACAAATTGAGTGTTTTGAGTCAACAGCAGACGATGAAATTCGATCGCTGGGTTCGCTCCCTACTGCTCTTTGCCCTCACCGCTTTGCTCACATGGGGCTGTAGCAGAACTATTCTCACCACCCTGCCTCTCACATTGCCCTCAATCCATTGCCAACCGACAGCACCAAGTACAGACTGCGATCGACCTCGCAAAATTGCTGTACTTAGTCCCTATGGATTAGATCTGCTGTTGTCTCTGGGAGAACAGCCTGCTGCCTATGCAGGCGTTTCTGCAAGTCGGCGGCCGTTCAATCATCCCATTGAGCAAGTTCCTTATCTCGGTCGGTATGTGACGACTCAGCCAATCAATTTGGGCGATCGTGCTTCTCCTGCTCTAGAAGCACTCGCTTTACTCAAGCCAGATCTGATTGTGGGTGAAACGTGGCAAGGAAGCCAAGGAAGAGCCAAATTGTTTTCTCAAATTGCACCGACTCTCTTGCTCGATGATCAACAAGGAGGTTGGCAGGCAAGCCTTCAACAACTTGCAAGCATTCTCGATCGCTCCAATATGATTCCGCAAATCATGGCTGCCCGAAACGAGCGAATCACCCAAGCTCGCCAGAAATTAGCTGAGATTGCCAATGCTCATCCCCGTGTATTACTCTTAAGTTCTGGTGATCTAACAAGTAACTTTTATGCGTTTGGGCAAGAGCGCAGCATCTATTCCGATTTGCTAGAAACATTGGGATTTAAGATAGTTCGCTTAGATGAATCGTTGCTAGCAACAAAAGATGCATTTCAGCTTCCTGCTGAAGTATTACCGCAGCTAGACCCTGATATTCTGATTGTTCTAGGATGGAATAAAAATGATGTGGACAATCGCCCCTTAAACTGGCGACAGCTTCAACAACAATGGAACCAAATTCCACTGTTAAAAGCAATGCCGATCTCCCAATCTGGGCGAGTCTATTTTATGGATGCCCACTTAACAATGCTGCGGGGTTCCCTTGCAGAAGCACAGATTCTCAATGACTTGCTTCAACAGTTAGCACCGAATTCTTGACAATCTCAGGTTATTTCTTGCGATCGCGAATCAGCAGATAGAGGAAAAAGGGCGCACCGATCGCGGCTGTCACGACTCCACAGGGAAGCTCGATCGGGGCGAACAGTGTTCTCCCCACAAAATCAGCCAACACCACTAACACCCCCCCAAGCAGTGCAGAAATTGGAAGTAATTCTTCATGTCGATTGCCGACAATCTGCCGTCCTACATGAGGAGCAATCAACCCCACAAATCCGATTGTTCCCGCAGTTGCCACTGATGCCCCCGCTAATCCCACCGCTACAATGACAAGTAAACCCCGCTGCCATTCAACTCGACTGCCTAATCCTTTCGCAATGTCTTCTCCTAAGTTCAACACATTGAGATGTCTTGCTAATCCAAATGCCGCTGGAACAAATACAATGATCCAAGGCAAGAGTGAAAAAACTTGCTCCCAAGTGCGACCGTAGACACTTCCGGCAAGCCACACTAAAGCTTGACTAACATCGTAAATCGAGCCAAAGGTGATGAGTAAACTGGTGAAGGCACTGGCGATCGCAGACAGTCCAATTCCCATCAAAATCAATAAAATCGGCGAACTTCCTTTGTTCCAAGCCAGCCCATAGATCAATGCTGCCATCACTGCCGCACCTACAAATGCAGAGAATGGGAGCGCGTAGATCGGCGCATCTGGAAACAAGACAATCACCGAAACAGCGGCTAGACTTGCCCCAGTATTGATTCCAATCATGCTAGGGTCAGCGAGTGGATTACGGGTTAAGCCTTGAAAAATAGCACCTGAAAGAGCAAGCGCCACCCCAACCATGAAAGCAACCAGCGTTCGAGGTAAGCGCAAAGTGTGAATCACAAACGCATGATCCGGGTTGCCTGTATCAATACCAAACAAGGTTCTTACAATGTCGAATCCTGCGATCGGGTATTCTCCTTGCCCGACATTGAGGATAATCGCTGCAAATCCAATGACAGCAAGCAGAAGCCCGATTGCAGGCACTCGTCGATCGAGGCGAAAAGATAGTACGGGAGAACGCCACTCATTCATTTTTTCACCTTCGTTTTTGCGAGATAGACAAAAAATGGTGCGCCTACAATAGCAGTCATCACACCCACCGGAAGCTCTTGAGGCTTCAGTAATACTCGTGCTGCAATATCCGAGACTAATAGCAGAATCGCACCGAGTACGGCTGAGTAAGGCAAAATCCAGCGATAATCTGTTTTGATAAAGAATCGAACCATGTGAGGTACAACTAAGCCAACAAAGCCAATTGGACCTGCGATCGCAACTGAACTTCCAGCCAAGAGAACAATGCTTATTGCGGTCAATCCTTTAATCCAAAGCGTCTGTTGACCCAAGCTCGTTGCGACTTCCTCTCCTAAACTAATTGTTGTGATCTGCCGACCCAGTAAGAATGCAATCAGCAATCCAGCACCTAAGAATGGCAAGACCTGTAAAAACAGGTCAAAATCCCGTCCTGCGAGTGATCCTGCTAGCCAAAATCGAATCTCTTCAAACGTGCGCTGACTCACAATCAAAATGGCAGTCGTGATGGAAGAGATCAAGGCAGACAACGCGGCTCCAGCGACCGTCAAATTTAAAGGAGTTGCACCGCCGCGTCCCAAGGTTCCTAACAGATAAACAAGTATCGCCGCGATCGCGGCTCCTAAAAATGCTACCCCCGCATAAACCGTTAACGATGAGCTACCAAACAGAAACAAACTCATCACAACCGCTAAAGCACCGCCTGCTTCAATCCCCAGGATTCCGGTTTCGGCGAGTGGGTTGCGGGTTAGACCTTGCATCAATGCACCGGAGACCGCCAGAGCAGCACCGACCGAGAGCGCAATCAGCGATCGTGGCAATCGCACCGTCTGGATTACCAGATGATCAAAGGAGTTATCAAAGGTCGTGAACGATGCCAAAATCGTCGGCAGTGGAATGTCTCTTGCACCCAGTGTGACGCTGTAAATCAAAACAATGAGCAGAACAATTGAGCCTAAACCGAGTCCCAATAACAGCGAAATGGGGGATTTAGAAGCTTTAGGGAGAGTAGCAGTCATCGTAAAAGAGGACTCTTAATGCGAATAAATCCTAATTGTATCTGGTTATGGGCAAAAAGCAAGGGCGCTTAGAGTCTCAATTTTGCAATTCTAGAGATGTTGAATTCATGACATTAAGAGAGAAATCCATTCTCTTGGAATGGACTACTTCCAGAACGCCAAATTGGATGATAAATCGACTGGACTTACGCATACTTCCAGTCATCACAGGATTACAGAACAGGCGGTAGCAATGAGTGAAGATGACATTGTTAAGGCGATCGCACTTTGTCTCATTTTAGGATTCTGCTTGATGATCATGTCACAAGTTGCTTGATGGTACGGCAGATCCAGAATAGTCAGCCCTAATATGTAAAAAATAACATTAAAGTTCTCAGTCAGTGTGTTGATTAGTGTTATAAGAGACTCATTCTACAGGGATGAGTTTTTCAATACAGCACGTCTGATAGGGTTTCTAGCATGACTGTTCGTAAGACTGAAAGCCGCTTGCCCACTAACTTTCAAGCAAGTGATTTAGGGGAGTCCGCTGTCGCGATCGATGGACGATCCGTTCTTGTATCATTTGTGACTGCGCCCTTAGCTGTCGATCGGGAGAACAGGTATATTGTCTTGGTCACTGATGCAGGGCTAGCCAGTGCAGTGCAATCCTTTGAATGGAGCTTTATCGAAAACGGAGGCACGCCTCAAACTCAAACTACCACGATCGGTGAAGTCAACTATCGCCCACAGACTGTCGGAACGCTAGTTGTGACAGTCCGATTGCTCGGCGCAGGCAATACAGAGCAAGGCAGTTTGAGCTTAAATCAGACCGTCATTGTCTTGAATGCTGAACTCGAAACCCTGATTGCAGAAGCACAGAATCAGCCTGGAGCAGGTGCATCGAATCCAGAGGTGTTGCGGGAATTAATTAATGATTTAAGTCCTTACTATCAGGCAGTAACTTTAACAACCTCTGAAAGCGGGGAGGGCTTTGAGAAGTTCGTCTTTAGCTTAGTTCATGATGGCGCGTTGCAGCGTCCAAGCTTAGCGCGACAACAGCAGTTAAATCAGTTAGCTGCTGCTTTGAATGGAACTGGGGATTTTGTAACGCTAGCAGCGTCGGGAGTTGGAGTGTGTGGGATTCGCTTAGCCCTCTTAGCAATGGTCTTACCTCAAACACCGGGAGGCTCGACTCCGATCTTACCCTGGACAGAGTTGCCTGACGTGCCGAATCAACGGGTGCTAGCAGATGAGCAATTACGGCAAGCATTAGCAAACTTAGAAGAAAATCGGCGGATTGATTTGTTTAACTTGGCTCGGTTTCCCAAGAGCAATATCATGCTTTGTGGTCGGATTTTGGAGACATTGCGCGATCGCTATTTTAGCGGCACAAACTTCAACGACGTTCTAACGGGTCTGTCTGGAACCCGTGCCCACTGGATCACGCGCCACTACCGAGAAGGACCACTCGTGAGATCCTGATAACTTCACCATCTGACGCAGTTCGACACAATGAGTAGCAGAATGTATGTGCAAGACTACAACAGGAACACAAACGGCAACCCAAGATCGATATCGCACGATCGAACGAGGTAGCTCTCCAGGCGGATCGGGCGGCAGTAGTCCACCCGATCCAGAAGCCAGTGCGCCCGCTCCCCTCTTTGGTATGCCTGACTATGTTCCTCAGTACACCTTCATTGCTCAAGCTTCGCCCCAAGACAATGGGTTTATCGAACTGGCGAATCGCTACCATGAAAACGCCGGACTCGCACCTAAAACCGTTACTTCGATCGAACATCTCTTAGATTTGTTGAATAATCCCAGTGAAACGGGAACGGGAATCATTAACCGGATCAGAATTGTGTCCCATATCTTTGTAGATAGCCAAAATCTGATCCAGCCCACGAATCTGCTGATTCCATTTGTAGAGAATGGAACTCGGCTCTCTCTAAAACGTCATTTTGAGGGATTTGCTCGCAATCGGATTGCTGCGCTAAAAGCCATGATGAGCTTTGAGGTAGCAGTCCCTCTTGTTGAGACGACTTACTATATTCATCGAGGAGCAGTTGCTCCGATTCTCAATCATTTAAGGTCGAGTCAGGCAACGATTATCAATCAAATCCCGACTGATGCCTCCGGAGAACCGAGCGGAGATTTTCTGGACTTTATCAAGATTGCAGCGAGTCAATGGGCACTGCAACAAAATGTCCTGAACAACGCAGCAGCAGTTACAGCCGCAAATAATGGCTATGACGTGTTACTCGCAGATGTGACGAGTCGATTGCAGAACAATCCTCTGAACCAAGGTCAGTTAACGACCTTAAAAACTGCGATCGTGGGATTAGGCAATAGTGTGACTCTGAATTCTGCTCTACCTGCCCGACCTGCTGACTACGCGACGAATGTGACCGCAACCTTAGTATCGACGAATGGAAATGCCTTTCAGACCAAGCTGATTCAAGCGAGGCAGCGGTTTAATCGCAATAGCAAAATCGATATTCGCGGCTGTCAGGTCGGTCGAGATCAAGATTTTTTACGGGCAATTCAACAGTTTTTTGGCACAAGTGGCACTGTTCGACCGACTGTCTCAGGGCCGCGCTGGTTTCAACATTTTAATGAAATTGGTCACATTACCGGACTCACGAACAATGCCGGAGTCGTCGGACTCTACAACTCAGGGTTTTCGCCTTACAGCGCAACACAAGTTCGTCAACAGTTTGAAAATTGGGCAACTGCATTTGGCATTACACAAGCTCATCTGACATTTTGGCAAACGACTCTAGCATTAGGAGCATTAGCGTTCTGTCGTTTACAGTGGCAAGCTAATATCCCTGAAGCTCGAATTCCCATCCATCGCCTCAATCGAATTCGGTCTGCTGGATTTACAGATGTATTTGCTGCGATCGCGAATGTCTTGTTATTCAACACGAATCTGCCGAGTACTGCGCAGATCAGTGCGATGAATGCTCTGTTACCGAATCTTGCAGCTTGGATCAGCCAACTCGATACAGCGATTCCTGGTACGGCGACTCCGGCTCAACTCGCAACGCGATTCACGGAATTCAAGACGATCTATGAAGCAGTCGATCGGCGCTTTGGCAGTGGTGGTGGAGTCAGTGCAGCCCAACGAGTGATTCCGGCGACTGCGCCATCTCCGTTGACGGTAGCAATACTCAGTGGCTATCAAACCCAGTTAAAGACCTTTATTGATAGCAACACAAATTCTAAGTTCCAACCTGTACAGCGCTATCTCACAACTGCGATCGCTCAAGTTCAGGGCAATCCAGCCAAGATGCGGTATTACTTGGGGCTGGGATTACCCTTTCTGCTGTATAACCCTGCGGCAACGAATGCGAATCACAATCTCTTAATTGCCTTAACCGATACATCTGGTGCAGCGGCAAATCGACGACAGAATGACGCGATTAAATATTGGATTCGCGCTCAATGGCAAGGCAATATTCCAAGCGGCTTAGGGGCAACGGCAACCTTTGCCCAGTCTCGTCACACCCCTTGGCTTGTCGAAAATCGACAGGCGACGACCGGACTCTCAACTCCGCCTTTTGTGGTTAGCCCTACGCCCGAATATCACGACAAGATTGTTATTGTTCCTGCCTAAAAGATTGCTCCCATGATTGTTTGAAAGTGAGAACTGAGATGCCCCAACAGGATGCCCTGCAATCGATTCTGACCGAGACCAGTTTAGCGATCGCGCCCCTGCGCTCAATCCGAACGCCAGACCAAGCGATCGCGTTTTTTCGGCAACTCGGATTTGAACTTCCAGCCGGGGCGGGAGGCAGTTCACTCACCGCATTAGCGACTCAGGCGGGAGAATTGGTCGAGGCAATTCGACAGTTACTCTCTGCGAGTGGAGAAGGAGCAGTCGCTAGTGCGATCGCGACTGTTTTTGCCAGACTCGGGACGACTGTTGATGCGATCGCTCAGTTCAAAAATCAGGTGCAATCATCAGGGGGGGCATCGATTCCTAATATTGATGATTTGCCTCGGCGGCTGACAGATTTTTTGCTCTTAGACTATCTGATGCAGCAGAAGACGCAAGTCCATGAGGCACTGTTATTGTTGGGGCTAATTGAGCATGAACCAACGCCTGCTGCTGGACAAACCATGCGGCGGATTAACTGGGATAGGCTGGGAACGTTTTTTACTGACCCCATTCAGATCGCGAATGCAGTCTACGCTTGGGAGAGCGACTTTGATTCAGATAAGTTTTTAGCTCGGTTGGAGCGATTGATGCGATCGGCATCGCTACCGGGAGGACGATACACTCAATCTGATACCACGCGAACAGTGTTGGGCAATAGTTCAACAACCTTGCAGGATTTGCGGTTTCCACTGTTGCAGAAAGGATTTACAGCAGAGACATACAGCCAGTTTGGAATTACGATCGCACCCGTGCAGGCGCAGGCAGGGAAGCCAAAAGGCGTGGCACTGTTACCCTATTTACTCGGAGGAGCAGCGTTTGAGTTTGGGGTGTGCGATCGCGGTGAATTAGTGTTTGAGTCTACAGCCGATATCCAGGGCGTGGGATTGATTGTTCGTCCGCCGCTGAGTGTTGAAGGGATTCTCAATCTGGTTGGAGCTTTTCGCGCCGCCGTTACGATTCGAGAGAAGACGAGTCGTGCAGATGAAATCGTTTTAATCGGTTCGCCGGGAGGCACGCGATTAGCAGTACAAGGATTAGGGGTGTCTTGGTTTGCTCAGAATCCTCGTGGAGAGTTGGATTTGGGCATGGCAGCCGAGATTGGTGCTTTGCGATTGGTGGTGGCTGGAGGCGAAGGAGATGGATTTCTCCAGCAGATTTTGTCGAGCTTGAATGTGCAGGCGGAAGCGAGTCTAGCACTGGGCATCACGTTACTTTCAGGGTTTACCTTCCAGGGAGGCGCGAAACTCGCTCTAGAATTAGCCGTGCATTTGGATCTCGGTTTCTTGCAGATTCAGGGATTACGTTTGGCATTAGAACCAGCAGCCGATCGCTTTAAGGTGGAAGCGGGAGCAGTACTGAAGCTCAGCTTGGGACCCTTGCAGGCAGTGGTTGAGAATATTGGGGTGCAGGCGGCGCTGGTGTTCCGGCAAGGGAATTTAGGATCGACGGATTTAGCGATCGACTTTAAGCCTCCCAATGGTGTCGGATTGTCCGTTGATGCTGGCGTGGTGAAGGGTGGCGGATATTTGTTCTTTGACTTCGATCGAGAGGAATACGCTGGCGCATTGGAATTAGTGTTTAGTGGATTTCTGACGCTAAAGGCGATCGGACTAATCACGACTAAGATGCCTGACGGCTCAAAGGGATTCTCGCTCTTGATTATCATCACAGCGGAATTTGGGACAGGATTACAACTGGGCTTTGGCTTTACGTTGCTCGGGGTCGGTGGATTGTTGGGACTCAATCGCACGATGCAGTTGCAGCCGCTCGTCGAAGGTGTTCGGACTGGAGCACTGAATAGCATTTTGTTCCCGCGAGATGTGATTGCCAATGCACCGCGTATTCTCAGTGACTTACGAACGTTTTTCCCACCACAGCAAGGCAAGTTTTTGATTGGACCGATGGCGAAGCTCGGTTGGGGAACGCCGACGCTGATTTCTCTGTCCTTGGGCATCATTATCGAGATTCCGGGCAACATTGCGATTTTGGGGGTGTTGCGAGTCGCACTGCCGACGGAAGAAGCCGCGTTGCTGGTGTTGCAGGTTAGTTTTATTGGTGCGATCGAGTTTGATAAAAAGCGGATTTACTTCTTTGCCACTCTGTTTGAGTCGCGGATTCTGTTCCTGACGCTTGAAGGGGAAATGGGGCTACTCGTCGCCTATGGCGATGATCCCAACTTTGTCGTCAGTGTGGGCGGGTTCCATCCTCGGTTTAATCCACCCCCCTTGCCGTTCCCCAGTCCGAATCGGATCTCGGTCAATATCTTAAACGAATCGAATGCCCGGATTCGGGTGATGAACTATTTCGCAGTGACCAGCAACACGGTGCAGTTTGGGGCGCGTGCGGAATTGTTCTTCGGCTTTAGTGCCTTTAGCATAGAAGGTCACATTGGCTATGATGCGCTGATTCAGTTTTCACCTTTTTACTTCATTATCGAAATCTCGGCTTCGGTATCGCTGAAGGTATTTGGGGCGGGCGTATTCACGATTCGATTGCAGTTTTCTCTCGAAGGTCCAACGCCTTGGCGAGCTAGAGGAACGGGCTATCTCTCGATTCTGTTCTTTGAGATCTCGGCAGACTTTGATATTACCTGGGGTGAGAAAAAGGATACAACGCTGCCCCCTGTGCCTGCGATGCCGATTCTCAAGGCAGAGTTTGAAAAACTGCAAAATTGGCGCGCGATCTTACCGCCCGAAAACAATTTGTTCGTTTCTCTCCGCAAGCTCGATCCGTCTGTAGAACTCGTTTTACATCCAGTCGGTATGCTTCGGATTAGCCAGAAAGCAGTGCCGTTGGATATCGCGATCGATAAAGTCGGCACTCAAAAAGTGAGCGATGCGAAACGCTTCTCGGTTGAAGTTGCAAGCGGGGGATTAGCAAAGACGGCAGATGTCACAGAGCAATTTGCGATCGCACAATTCCAAAATCTAGACGATGCAAGTAAACTGTCTCGCCGCGCCTACGATCCACTGACGGGCGGACTCGATCTCTCTGCTCCTGGAAAAGCACTGCGCTCTAGTAAACTGGTTCGACGACGAGTGCGCTACGAAGAAATCATCATTGATAGTAACTACAAACGATTCATCCGCCGCTTCCGGATTTTTAACGGAGTGTTGTTTATACATTTCCTCGGCAGCAATAGCATCAGCCAATCCGTACTATCAAAGGCTTACCGTACCAAACTACAGCCTTTTAAGGAAAAAGTTGCTGTTCGAGAAGAAGCGTTTGTTGTGGCATTTCAAGCGAACAATCAAGCCTTTCAAAGTACGGCTCAATTCAACAGTCAGACCCAAGCACTGGCTTATCTGCAACGGCAGGTCAACCAAAACCCTGATTTATACGATCGCTTACATGTGATTCCGCAGCACGAGGTGAACCGATGAGTGATGCCCTTTCTACCTATTCCTTTTTGCCCTGGTTACGGCAGGGTATTGCAAACAATATCCAGTCGGGCAGTTCCAAACTGCGAGCAGAAATCCCCGTGCAGTTGACCCTCAAAGGCGAAGGGATTAGTCCATCCCCTTTGAGTGATTCTATTAACAAGTCGATTCAAGTTTATGGGCCTGGGGATGTCGTCGGAATTGAGAAACGAGCGATCGTTAAAGTCGAACCACGTCACTGGATTACGAATTTTGAGCCGAACTATCTGCCTTATATTGAGTTCTACGACGAAGATTTTCCCTGGCGCTACACTCCAGCGGCTCCTGATCTTGCCAAACATCGCCTCACGCCCTGGATCATGCTTGTTGTGTTGACAGAATCAGAATTTGAATCGGGGAAGAACATTCAAAATCGACCGCTCTCTTACATTGAGATTGCTCAAGCAGAGACAGTCCTTCCTCGGTTTGATCAACTCTGGGCGTGGGCGCATGTTCATGTCAATCGAGATCTAGGAGCGACGGGTGAAGGAATGTCATCGACCCAAACCGATGCCTTCTTAGCCAAGTTACAAACGGCGCTCAATGAGAATCCAGACTTTGGCTATTCGCGGATTCTCTGCCCACGCAAGCTTGCTGCGAATACGGCATATCATGCCTTCTTGATGCCCGTCTTTGAGTCCGGTCGGCTTGCAGGGCTAGGGCTAGATCCAGCAAAAACACCTTCAGTCACAGCCTTTGCCGGAGCAAACTATAGCGGGCGGCTCGATCCCACCGCTTACCCGTACTATCATCGCTGGTATTTTCAGACGGGGAGTCAGGGAGATTTTGAATACTTAGTTCGGCTCTTGCAGCCGAAACCTGTGGATAAAAGCGTTGGTCGGCGAGACTTAGATGTGCAGAGACCCGGTGTGAACCTCCCCGGAATTCTCGATTTAGATGGCATTCTCAAACTCGGTGGAGCGTTACGAGTGCCCTTGGAGAGTTTGAACCCCGAAGAACAAGGAGAAGTGTTGACCTATGAAAACTGGGCACAGCCTTATCCTCACCCGTTTCAGTCGGCGTTAGCTTCTTTGATTAACTTGGCGGATGACTATACTGTTCAATCCGCGCTGGATGCAAATCAACAGTTGCCCGTCCCTCCCACAACTCCGATCGAGCTAGAGCCATCGTCTGAACCTGTGCTGGAGACGGAAACAGATGCCGATCCGCTGATTACCCCACCCATCTACGGTCGCTGGCACGCGCTGACTCAACGATTGTTGAGCGATCGAGCATCAAACCCGCTCCCGAACTCAGAGAACTGGGTGCATGAGTTAAACCTCGATCCGCGTCATCGAGTCGCGGCTGGCTTTGGAACAGATGTTGTGCGAACCAATCAAGAAGACTACATGAATGCTGCTTGGGAGCAAGTCGGCGATGTGCTAGAAGCAAACCGACGGATTCGCTGGGCGCAATTAGCAAAAGAAGTATCTTGGGTCTGGTATGACCGACATTTGCGCCCTTGGCGACAGGTGAGTTTGAACTCTGTGCTTGTGTTTACAGCCCCGTTGCATCGTCGAGTCGTCGATCCAGAGCAAGGCTTGACGGTTCATCACCAGTTGCAGACAAGTCGAGTCGTGCCTGCACTGATGTCAACGCCAATGAGAAGAGTGTTGCGATCGCGCGGTCGGATCATGAAATCACTGCCTTTCTCTGGAACGATTCAACCGACAACATTGCTCGATCGTGTAAACACAGGAGAAGTTAGCTCTGCTCCACCCAAACAAACGCCTGGTGGAGTTCTCACAGTCGATGAAGTCGCGGACATTGTTGAACCGGATGATATTCCAACCCCGATCAAAGATTTGCTGCGTCGCTTTCCTTGGTTGCCTTTGGTGGTGCTCTTGTTGCTCTTGTTGCTCGCAATCCTCGTCTTGGGGCTGAGTGGACCTTTAGTGCTGGTTGCTGCGATCGCGTTTGGGGTGCTGTTCCGGTACTACGATCGCTTACAACGCTGGGCGCAAGGAGTCCAACAGTCAGTTGCGATTCGCGAAGTGGATCAAACCCCTGCCTCAGTTGATGAGATTCCCCGCAGTCCTAATTTTGAAATCGCAGAACCCGGATCAGAGATTCGACCAAAACTCGGTGATACAGATAGCCCAGAAGCCATCACATTTAAAGCCGCACTCAAAGACAGTTACGAACTGATCGAAGCCAGTCGCGAAGTCGGTCAAACGCCCTACCGAGGATCGGTTAATTTGCCGAACTTAGGAACCACGACTTTCGAGAAAATTAATCCCGAAGTTACGATTCCACGCCGTATAGAATCCACAATCTTCTTTCCAGAACGGCTCAAAGATCTCCTACCGCAACTCGCTGAAACCTTTATCGAGGCAATGGCATATCCGGAGATCGATTTGCCCATGTACAAACCTTTAGTCAGCATTTCCTCAGAACTGTTCTTGCCCAACATCAACAAAATTGAACAAAATAGTATCACGCTGCTCGAAACCAACCAAAAGTTTATCGAAGCTTACATGGTGGGACTGAACCATGAGTTTGCTCGCGAACTCTTGTGGCGAGAATATCCCACCGATCAGCGCGGGAGCTATTTCCGTCAGTTTTGGGATGTGAGTAGTTTCTTGAATCCTGGCAATCTCAATGATGCAGCACTCAAAGAAAAGCTCCGTGACATTCCTCCATTACACCGTTGGTCACAGGCTTCTAAATTGGGCGATCACGATCACCGAGAAGCTCAGGGTGACAAGGAAGAAGAGGTTGTCCTAGTAATTCGGGGCGAACTCCTCAAGAAATATCCTACGGCTGTGATCTATGCTCACAAAGCAGAATGGGCGTTGAAAGACGATGGCACGATCGATCTCACCAAAGAACGTCGCCTTGTTTCTCTTAGCGATGCCGAACTTGCCAATCCACCCCGCACTAAGGTGAAAACGCCGCTATACCAGGCACAAGTATCGCCTGATATTTATTTCTTTGGCTTTGACCTTACGGCTCTAGAGGCGCGAGGGGGTTCGGGAACTGAGCCGGGCGATCAGAACAAAGCAGGCTGGTTTTTTGTGATCAAAGAGCGACCTGGAGAACCACGCTTTGGTCTAGACATTGACCATTCTGGCGCGCCCAATGTTTGGAATCTCTGGAATGACCTCGCCTGGGAAGATGTGCAACCCGCTCCTCCTGGCTCATTTCTGGAGATTAACCGTAGTTTTACGCTGACGGCTCCTAACCCCGGTGCAGATGCCGAAGGAGCTGCCCGACTCACTCAGCACAATGAAGATCGCGACATTCGATGGGATATAGATACGAATGCTGCCGATCTGGCTTACATCCTCTATCAAGTTCCGGTTTTAGTTGCAGTTCATGCAGCAGAAATGTTGTCAGCCCCTTAACTGTGAACCCATTCAACCCTTCAGAATCGTCTCTTTTAACAATCACTCAAGGAAGCCCCTATGCCAGAGTTTGAAGATTTTAGAACCGCTCTGAATCAGGCTCGCACCCAGAAGCAGCAGGCTCACTTAGACCTGTTCAAGAGCCAGGAGCGGCAACAGCAAATCCAGGCTGAACTGGATCAACTCGCCCAGATTTTTGATCCAAAAAATCAGGAGCATGTGGCTCGGCAACAAAGGCTAAATCGGGCTGCAATCCAAGCCAGGGGAACGGTGCAAGCAAATCAGGAGCGCTACGATCGCAATTTTGAGCTAGAATCTTCGAGCTTTGAGCGGTTCAAAACCTTATTACTTGATCCACGCCAACAGGTAGAACGTCTCTCCGATGACTATCCGATTCTCCTATTGCCCCTGCGTTTAGAAACTCGCTTCAAAACGATTACAACAAACAATGCGCCCCGCACAGAACTCTGGGTGCGAGTCTATCCCGATGATTGTGCGATCGACACGTTTGAACCTTTACTATCTCAATCCGAATTAAAAAACGCCCAAACGTATTGGACTCAAAGTTGGCAAGCAGGAGGACGCGAAGATCAAGAGCGAGCGGCTTGGCGCGGGTTAGTCAGCAGTCATGGGTCAGGGCGATCGCGCTGGATTCTCGATCGCTATCGCCCGATGAATCTGGATCAAAAACCAACATTCGACGCTGAAAACACGCCGGCTCTCATCTTGACCATTCCAACCGACAATCTGCCTCCAGAAGCAGACGCACTGAAGGTCTACTGGGAATCGGTATGGCGGCTCAATGGAGAAACTGAACAGACGCGAAATACCTTAAATGGAACAGTCGGCGCAGCACGGGCGGAAGTTCTCATTCAACACTACATTCCCAATAACTTAACTGTTACACCTCAGTTTCCCTTAACTAAGGAAAATGCTTTGGTCACTGTGGACTTTGTAGTCTTTCCAAACGCTGAAGATGTTGCAGTCAAACAACTATCCTGGAGTCAGGCTCCCAAAACTACAATTCTGCCTGACTGTTTCGTTCTGATTGGACAAGCTGGCGATATTCGTTTTGAACAAATTGGTCGTCCGATTCCTTCACCCTTGGTTGTCGGCCCCGATCCCAATGCACCTCCAGAACAACAGTTGCGCCAGGAAAATGGCGAACTATTGATCAGTGACGAAATGCGTTGGATGGTCGATTTTGAGCGAGCTGTCGAGTGGGGAATGGGCTTCAAAGTGCCCTTAGATGCTGAGCAGGCACGCAATGGCCTCGATCGCTTAATGGTACTGGGGCTAAAACTCAGTGCAGATGAAAAAGCAGGACAAACCCAACTCGAAACGCTCTTACAGCATCATCACTGGGGACGCAGTGGCTTGAGTATCCTGCCTCAAGGGACACCCACGAACAATACTGATCAGATAGGGGCTGGATTTAGTCGAGCAGAAGATGCTGATGCAAGCTATGACTCCGTGTTTGGCACAACGTCTACTGATGATCCGTTTGCTGAAACCGATATGTTTCGTAAACGAGATGGTCAGTGGTTAGCGGAAGCCCTTGGGATTGATCCGCAGATTTTGAGAACTGTGCCGAATTGCGATCGTACGGATCAAACAGAAGCTCGTGCGATGAATACCGCACTGTGGTCTGCGACCCTGGGCTATAGCCTGGAAACTATGCTGCATCCCGTATTAACAGATAGTGCTGTTGACGATACTCGCTGGTTTTTCAATCGCTTCGTCAGTGGGCGCGGCTCCATTCCTGCTCTACGAATTGGACGACAGCCCTACGGCATCTTGCCCACTACTGCTTTTTCTCAAATTCAGTGGGTGTCTCCCGAACGCCTTCCGAAGCTATTAGGAACATCGAAGCTCGAAATTTCTCGCACGTTTTTGAGTCGCTTGTATGAGATTCTTCAGATTATGGATGCTGATTGGGCAGCGCAGGTTGCGAAGGTTTCCTGGGTTGGCAAACCGGGAGATGCTCACAAGACGCTTTTAGATATTGTTGGACTTCATGCTAGCTCTGTAGAATACTACCAGCGCTATGCCGAGAGCTTGCAGCAGTTGTTCAATCGACTCAATTTGCAAGGCGGTCTAGGCGGTCAGTTTATTGCAGCGCTGATTGCAGCAGGCTATACCCAAAGCGGTCTAGATTTACTCCGAAAACTCGGATATCGCGGTGAGCAGACACCGGATGTATTACAGAAATTTTTCCTCTCCAGCCAAAACCTGATGAAAGGTGCAGTCATTGACGATCGCCCTTTATCAGAAGTCGATCCGATTCGGAGCTATACCGCCGATCGTAAAAACTACATTCAGTGGCTACAAGAAGCAGCATCGACTTCTCTAGAAACATTGCGCCAACAGCAAGGATTTCTCGACAACAAAGCTCCGAATGCCCTCTTATATCTGTTCTTGCGCCATGCGTTGCTCTTGGGTTATTGGGATGTGAGTTGGCGGCTACATCGCGGCGCAGAAGTGCTTTCAGCGAATGAATTAGAGCAACTGCGGCGAGAACCAAATTTTGTGCATGTCAAGACTCAGGCAAATACGAGTGAGAGTCGCTGGCAACTGCTCTATAAGACCGAGGCTCGGATTACGGGAGAAGGCGATCGCACGATCGCAGATTTCATTCCTCAAGCCCTCACGCAATTCGCCTTTGAAACTCGCTATCTCAACGACCAACTTCGCGCACTAGAACACTTAAAAGATGTCCCTACCGCAAGATTAGAGCGCCTCTTTGCTGAACATATCGACTGTTGTACCTATCGACTCGATGCCTGGAAGCTTGGTCTAGTCAATTTTCAATGGATGGCAATGCGGAGTCGGTCTGCACCAACGCCAACGCCAACACCTGCACCTCTTCCTATTCCTCGCTTTCAACAAGAAGCTGTAGCGTCTCAGCCCTCAAATCGTCGAGGTATTTATCTCGGAGCTTACGGCTGGCTCGAAAATATTCGACCTGAAAATAAAGTTCTCACCCCAAAAAACCTAAGTCCAGACCTTGCAAAGATCTTTGATCCCGCACCGGTGCAACAGCCCCCTGTAACGGCTCCTCAGCGGAAAGCGCCAGCCGCGCGGGTCGTTTCTCGATCGACAATTTTGCAAGACAACCAAAATGCTGGCTATATCCATGCACCTTCTCTCAATCATGCTGTGACCGCAGCAGTATTGCGGAATGGCTATCTGTCTACTGCTCAACCCGATCATCGCAAAACTTTAGCAGTAAATCTCTCATCTGAACGAGTACGAGTCGCGCTCGCTGTTCTAGAAGGGATTCGCGAGGGTCAAAGCTTAGGAGCACTACTCGGCTACCAACTAGAGCGAGGATTACACGATCGACATAACATGGCAGAAGTCGATCAATTCATTTTCAAACTACGCAAAGCATTTCCGCTTCGAGCCGATCGGCTTTCACCCACGCGCACTGATCCAAACGTGCCCATTGAAGCGATCGAAGCTCGAAACGTCCTAGATGGGCTGAGTTTAGTGAATCACGTTAAACGTCAGACCAATCCTGCTCAACGAGTCTATCCTTTTGGCAAAGCTCTGCCCTCTGCTACTTCTGCTCAAGCTGCTGCGATCAATGCCGAAGTCGATCGACTCCTCAATCTCCATGATGCGGTTGCAGATCTCGCTTTAGCAGAAGGCGTTCACCAAGCAGTACAGGGCAATTACGATCGAGCCGCCGCAACGCTCGACACCTATAGCAAGGGAAATTTTCCACCCGAACCCGAAGTTGTCCAAACTCCCCGCAGTGGTATTACGCTCACCCATCGCGTCGGGCTACAATTGCAGCCGGGTTTGGATTCTACGACCTCGCCTATCGCTGGTTTGCCGATGACACCTCGCGCTCAGGCAGAACCCGCTTTGAATCATTGGTTAGCTCAGGTCTTACCCGAACCAGAGCGAGTTGCTTGTCGGATTAGCTACCGTCATCCCGTCACAAATGCCGTATCCGCGCCGATTACGGTCACACAGCAAGATCTGGGGTTGCAGCCGATCGATTTGCTTTACCTCAATCAAACTGATAGTCAAGCAGGCATGGGCGAGTTAGACGATCGCTTGCGGCGATGGCTGTTTGATCATCCGCCGAGTGGAGCTTTGCGACCGGATACAGCTATCACACTGCACTACACAGAACGAATAGAAAACAAAATTAGTTTCTTTGAGGTGTCTGCGCTGCTAAACCATCTGCGATCGCTGATTTTGCGATCGCAACCTCTCAAAGCCAGTGATGTGACTCCTCCGACCAGCACTCAAAGTCAAAGCACTGTCATTGATCAGCGTCCTCGCCTCGAACCGCTCGTCACTGCTCTGCAAAATGAACTCACGAATCAACTTCTACCATTCCGAAACTTGCTTCAGGGGCTACTAGCCGATTTAGAAGGGAATCGATCGCAAATTCTTAGCCAAATCGATAGCCATTTGAACACCTTTGTAACCCGCATGGCTGCACTCAGCATCTATGGGTTACCGCAAACAGGCTGGGGGCTAGCCTACGATCAGAAACGCCAGATTTTTGAGTCTATCCTTGAGCAAGTGCGATCGCGGGTGAATCTCTGGCAAGAGCGACAGCAGCAGTTCACCTTGCAGTTAGCAGCTTATGATGCGCTGCCGCCTGAAACTTCGGATCGCGATCGCACCGATGCCCTGATTGCTCTAGAACGGCTAGTTGCCAGTACACCCACCCCCACTCCACCTGCTAGCTTGGCGGACTATCGAAGCGCGATCGTGAATCAGTCTACGCTCTTTGCTAATCAACTCAGTAGCTTCCAGGCAATTCTAACCACGAGCGAAGTGAATCTCGCACCTCTGCTCAGTAGTCTTCAAGTGTCGATCGCAGACTTCGACGTTTTGCCTCTAGATCTCAGCGCTCCAGAACAGCAAATCATCGCGCTCACCGAAGATCTGCTGCGAATTGTCACAGCCGTTGCCCAAGATATTGTCCTGCGGCTACAAACGATTCAGACCCAATTCACGACCTATGACAATAGCGCCAATCCTGAAACTCGCTTAACTGCTGTTCAAGCGGTTGCTGCTGCTCTATTCGGCGATGACTTTAAGCTCATTCCTGAATTTACGCTTGCTCCTGACGCTGGCACGAGTTGGCAAAACGCAATGACAGCTAGCCTCAACCAAGATCTATTCAGTCACCTAAGTGCTGCTGGCATTGACTTCCCCATTGATGACTGGCTGTATGGTATCGCTCGTGTCCGTGAAAAGATGCGCCATTGGGAACAGCTTGTCATGCTGAGTGGTGCATTTGGTAGACCTGAACCCGAACTTCAGCCGATTCAACTCCCGTATCGTTCTGGCGATCCGTGGTTAGGCTTGCAATTTCCTGAAAATTTCCAACTCGGTGAACAGTTAAAAGGCGATCGCTTACTCTATAGCGCCTACTACACTGTGCCATTCAATCCCAATCAGCGCCAATGCGGACTGTTGCTCGATGAATGGACTGAAGTGATTCCGGGTGAGACAGAAACCACCGGGATTGCTTTCCACTACGATCGCCCCAACTGTGAACCGCCGCAAACCTGGCTATTCGTCACTCCCCCGCGAGCTACGGGCAATTGGCAATGGTCTGACCTAACTGGGGCTTTAATCGAAACCTTAGAGATGGCGAAAAAACGAGCCGTTGAACCCGACCAACTCGACGACACCGCCTATGCCCGGTTTCTCCCTGCCACGATCATGGCAGCGACTCTCTACCAGATCTCGATTTCCGCCAACCTTGCTCTCAACAACAAAGTCCATGACTTTCTGCTAAACCGCGACTCATGAACAAATACACCATTGCCAATCTCTCTGAAGCCCTAAGCCGTCGCACCTTTCCCACGATTACCCTATGGAATCGGTTAGAAGGTCGCCCCCGCACTGCAAACTTCGATCGCGCGCTCAAAGCCGAGGTTCGCGATGCCTTGTGGATGCTGACTCGTCAATGGCAGCTTGGAGAATTTCAAGGAGACGATGCGGGTTCACCCGTTTTCGCCAAACTGCACGTTGCGACGACTCGACTGACTCGCTATCAAGCCAAAGATCATCCTCCCACTGACTTTGCCGATCAACATCCCCTAGAAGCCACGGTCGAACGTCGAGCGATCGCTTTAACCCAAGGACAACAACGCCTTTCTCTAGATTTGCGTCTCCTGATGGGGCGACAATGGCTCAAGCTCATCCGCACTCCGCCTTCTGGCACTGACTATCGCTCTGCTTACCAAACCCGATACCCGATCGACTTACCCGATCCAATGAGCCGGACAGATGCCCCGATTTGTGCCGACCTCAACACTTGGCAACAGGTTGCAGCAGTCGCAGGACGACGATTAGATGGCGGTCAATTGTACCAATATTTAACAACGCCTGCTCCTGCGGGTGAGCCAACGCCTCAAGTTTCTGACGGCATTGCTGTTGCTCCGGGAGACGAGACTTTCCTCGCAGAACAAGCGGTGAAATTTGTGCAATGGTTTCAGAAGCTCTATGATCAGCCGATCTCAGAAAACGATGCCTGGGATTCTGCACGCTTAGAATATCAATTTGCCTGCTCTGCACCTATTGCAACCAGTGAAACGACCTCTAGAGAACAAGTTCTTGTTGCTGATGAATACTACCAGGGACATCTCGATTGGTACAACTTCGACATTGATCCTGCTGCTGAAAGCCTACTGCCTAAGCCAGAGTCTACTGAACCGCCAGCACGACCTTCAGTTTTACAAACTGATACCCAAACACTGATCCCTAACCCGATTAGCTTTGCCGGAATGCCCAATACGCGGTGGTGGAGCTTTGAAGATCAAAAAACTAACTTTGGAGATATCAAACCAGACACCACTGATATTGCCAAACTGATGGTGATGGAGTTCGGCTTGGTCTATGCCAATGACTGGTTTTTGATTCCCTATACTTTACCAGTTGGCAGTCTGGCTGAAGTACGTGGGCTAGTTGTCACGAATGTATTTGGAGAACGTACCTGGATCGATCCCTCTGGAGCAGGAGCCGATAATGACTGGCAGCGTTGGAGCCTCTTTACGATTAGCCAAAAAGATTCTCCCGACACGCCCTCGATCGTGGGCAAAACTTTGTCAGACCAGCAACCTGCGAGCAATCAATTATTACTCTTGCCAACGGTACCCAAAATTCAAGAAAGCAGTCCGCTAGAGTCAGTTTTGCTCGTCCGCGATGAGATGGCAAATATGGTTTGGGGAGTTGAGAAAACAATTCCGACGGCTAGCGGCATCAGTCAATCTGGCGATGAAGCTGCGATCGCACTTCACAATGTCTATCAACGGCTCCTCAATCAACAACTCGCGGTTGCTCCGGTTCCAACTCCTCTTGATCGAGCGAACATTCGGTATCTGGTCATGACCTCAGTCCCCGAAAACTGGATTCCTTTCATCCCCGTGCATCAATCAGGTGACTCTCGCCAGATTCAACTACAACGGGCTGCCCTGCCGCGAATTTTAGCAGGTGATCCCAACCCACCGCTGAAAGTCCGCCCTAGAACCAATCTACTGCGCCCCGGACTCGATCAAAAACAAGCCTACTATATTCATGAAGAAACAGTTCCAAGAGCGGGAGTGCGAGTGACCCAATCTTTCCAACGAACTCGCTGGCGTGATGGTCGGGTAGTGGTTTGGCTAGGCGCACGTAAACAAACTGGACGAGGCGAAGCTTCCAGTGGTCTAGCCTTCGATCGAATCGTTGAAGGACAGCCTCCAAGCTAAATGAATCACCAAGGATCGTCAACTCGCATCTAGCATCATCAGGCTTCATGTGCCTAAATTTTGGCAGAGCTGCTGTGGTAGCTGCTTCAGCGATCGCTGAAAGATTTCAGGATTATCCAATCCTTGCGCCACAATCAAACTGCCCTGAATTGTAATTACCATATCTTCTCCGCGCTGCTGAGCTGTCGTCAAATCCAGTCCTGCATCTACTAAAACCTGTGCCACTGCACGAATCCAAGCAGAATATCTAGCTTGAACACGATCGTGAAAAAGATCGCGCGCTGACCCTAATAGCAAAGTGGCGGTTATACAAGGCTGACGACCCGCTTCATAAAGTTCGCTCAAGCGATCGCACATTCGCTGTAGTTTTTCCAGAGCAGAATCATCCCCTTGTAGGCTTGGTAATACATGCTCTGCCAACCATGCATCCAAATAATCCATCACCGCTTGCACCATCTCATCCTTGCCTCCAGGAAAATGGTGATACAAACTTGCCTTTCCTAACCCTGTCGCTTCAGAAATCCTCGCCAGTGTCGCTCCATCGTAGCCGTAATGCCGAAACAGTTGCAGCAAGCAGGGGATGTAAGTGTCTTTAGGCATGGTTTAGGTATGAAAAGTAACTTTAGAAAGATGCTATTGACATTATACCGAACGAACGGTACAGTTTGACTAGACCGAACGAACGGTACAAATCTTTCTCACTTCGAGGATCAATCATGATTAAGCTCTATGGGCACGAAATGTCTGGCAACAGCTACAAAGTCCGCCTTTTTCTGGAACTGCTTAGTGTTGAGTATGAATGGATCAAAGTAGATCTGATGAAAGCAGAACACAAATCACCAGAGTATCTAGCACTCAACTCCTTTGGACAGGTTCCCTTGCTGATTGATCATGAAGTCAAACTCGCAGATGCTCAGGCAATCTTAGTTTATTTGGCGCGGAAGTACGGTGATGAACAATGGTTGCCGCTCGACGCGTTGCCGTTAGCTCAGGTGATTCGGTGGTTATCTACAACTGCTGGAGAAGTCCGTCAGGGACCAGAAAATGCGAGGCTCTACCATCTGTTCGGCACGACAAGCATCAACATTGAACGCGCTGAGCAAAAATCAGACTATATCCTGACTCAACTGAATCAGCACTTAAGTACACGCACGTGGTTAGAGTTTGAACATCCCACGATCGCTGATATTGCTGTGTTTCCTTATGTTGCCTTGGCACGAGATGGAAAAATTGATTTGGATGCCTATCCTCATGTGCTGGCTTGGATTGATCGGGTGAAGCAATTGCCAGGTTATATCTCGATGGCTGGGCTATAGGCTGCTCAACTCAAGTCAAACAGGAGGAACACGATGGCAATCTCAGGCTGGACGCGCACTGAATCTCCTTTCCACGCAGGCGAATTAGCAATTCAAGCCCGTCTGGGAGTCCAGGAACAGATCGATCAACAAGGGCGGCGGATAATTCGAGAATTTCTTCCCGATCAACATCGCCAGTTCTTTGCTCAATTGCCTTACGTGATTGTAGGGACAGTCGATACAGCAGGCAATCCCTGGGCTTCTATATTGGTCGGAAATCCAGGGTTTCTCTCCACTCCCGACGATCGCACTTTGCACATTGCTGCAAAACCTCTGTTTGGCGATCCGTTAGCAACCACTCTGACCAATGGCATCGATATTGGATTACTAGGCATCGACTTATCAACTCGTCGCCGGAATCGATTAAACGGAGTTGTGACGGCAACTGGAAAGGATAGCTTTGAGGTACACGTTAGACAGAGCTTTGGGAATTGTCCTCAGTATATTCAAGTTCGTCGATCGCAATTTGCTGAGATTGATCCGACAGCACTCAAACCCGTCCAGTCGATCATTCAGTTTGGAGCATCAGAACGATCGATGATCACAGCGTCCGACACATTCTTTATTGCAACTGCTTATCAAGCGAAATCCGCAGGATCTGCGAGTGGTGTTGATGTTTCCCATCGGGGCGGTAAACCGGGGTTTGTCAGGATTGATGACGATCGGACGCTCACGATTCCTGATTTTGCTGGCAACAATCACTTTAATACGCTTGGCAACCTAGAACTGAATCCTCGCGCAGGATTGGTGTTTGTAGATTTCGAGCAAGGTGACTTGATGTACTTGACAGGAAGTGCTGAGGTTATTTGGGAAGAGACTGAGATACGTGCTTATAAAGGAGCAGAGCGACTGTTACGCTTCAAACTTGAGCAGGGATATCGGGTGGAAGGTAGCCTTCCCTTGCGCTGGTCAGAGCCAGAGTTTTCGCCCTTTCTCGATCGCTAATTTCTCAGCAGTTTCAATCTATTCACCAAGACAAAGACAAATGGTTGCTCAAATCCGTCACAGTGCTTCAAAATGCCTTCAAACTACTTTCTCTCTTCGGCAAGATGTAAATGAGCTTCGGAAGTTTTAGACTATGCGGCTTGCTATGTGAATATTGCGATGAAAGAGCCTAAAATCGATCGACAGCGTGAACATCAAGCGAATGAGCGAACCTTTCTCGCGTGGCTTCGCACCTCAATTGCACTGATCGGCTTCGGGTTTGCACTGGCTCGATTTGGGCTTTTTCTCACCCAGTTGAACCTGAGTTTGACTCAACAGAATACGCCCCCACATCCCTTGTTCAATTCGCAAAATTTGGGGCTAAGTCTAGTGGTTTTGGGAATCGTGACGATCGCGCTTGCTGCTTGGCGATATAACCAAGTTTTTTGGCAGATCGAGCGCGGTGATTATCGCCCAGATCGATCGCTGGTGTGGATTATGACCGGAGCAGTGATTCTGTTGGGTGGATTAAGCATTCCGCTGATTATGTGGCGAGATCGAGAACTGCCGCAAAAGCCTATCCCTCAGAAATTGCTGCAACCGAGAATGACTAGGCGGCAGTAGCTTATATTTTTTAATTAACCGTGATGAGATACTGCTGGCATTCATCGCTCAATAGGTTTCAGAGAACAATTCTCTAGAGGCGTTGACAAATAGTTCGGGCTTCTAAATGAGTTGAAGAGTTAGCAAAGTATCCTTTGAACCAGCCACAGCTTGACTTCATTAAGCGATCGAGGTCTGAATCTAAGCGCCATACTTTCACTGTATTGTCATACCCCGCAGAAACCAATGTTTTACTATCAGCACTAAAACTGAGACTGAGAATCTGATTACTATGTCCTTCTAAGGTTCTCAGAAGCGATCCATCGGATACTTTCCAGAGATTAATCGTGTGGTCACTACTTGCCGATGCAAGCATCGTGCCATCGGGACTAAACTTGAGTCGTCTGACACTTCCACGATGCCCTCGAATTGTATTGATTACGGATTCCGTTTGAATATCCCAAATCTTAATTAGACTATCATCGCCTCCCGTTGCAAGTCGCTGACCATCCATGCTGAAATCGGCGGTGAGAACCTGATTACTATGTCGATCGAAGGTTTTGAGCATTGCCCCCGTTTCAACATCCCAAATTCTCGCAGTTAAAAGATTACAAGCGGCTACGATTCGCTTACCATCTTCACTCATGCCAAGGCTTCCAATGCCACACCGCTTTTTAGAATCATCTTGAATCGTTCTGACAAGCTGCCCAGTTCCAACATTCCATAGATTAATCTTCTTACCGTCTCCACCTCCTGTCGCTAAAAGCTTGCCATCAGAACTAAACCGAACACTACCAAAACGATGATCATCCTGTAGATTGCGAACGATTGTTCCCGTTTTAGCATCCCAAATCTTGACAGTGCGATCGGAACTCGCAGAAGCAATCTGTGTTCCATCTGGGCTGAATCGCACACTTCTCACAGCATCTCGATGTCCTTTCAACTCTTTTATCGGTCTTCCAGTTTCAACGTCCCAAAGCTTAATCGAATGGTCTCCTCCACCTGCTGCAAAAAATTTACTATCTGGACTCAGACTTACGCTAATCAAATTCTTTTGCGAAACCTCGAAAGACTTCGGCTCATTGACCTGTAGTTTCCAGAGTTTGACGACTCCATCGACACCTCCCGATGCTAAAAATTGTCCGTCTGGACTCCAACTCAATGCCCATACTCGCCCATAGTGCCCTTTGAGAATTTGAGGGTGAGTCGTTTCATCTTGAATGTCAACCAAATTCCGTTGCTTGATTGCTCCATCAGAATCGGCTGTTACGATCGACTTGCCATCGGGACTAAATCTCACATTCCAAACTGAACTCGAATTATCAATCTCTTTGATCAGGGAACCATCTGCGACTTTCCATAACCGCACCGATCCGCCTTGACTCGCTGAAACAAGCTGTTGTCCATCTGGGCTGAAATGAACGGCTCTCACGACATCAGGATGACCCGGCAATTGGAGGCGTGCTTCTCCAGTCTGCACATTCCATAATCGCACCGTTCGATCGGCACTGGCTGAAGCGAGAGATGTGCCATCGGGACTAAAGTTGATGCTCGTTACCCAACCCGTATGACCTGAGAGCGATCGCAAAAATTGTCCATCCGAAACTCGCCATAGCTTGATCAATTTATCAGAACTACTCGTGGCGAGCATTTGACCATCAGGACTAAATCGCACACTTCTTACATTGTCTTGCTCAGTCTTTACGGTCTTGACCAGTTCCCCCGTTTCAACGTTCCAAAGTTTTACAATGCCATCTCGACTCGCGGAAGCCAGTAACTTTCCATCTGAACTAAAATGAACACTCCAGAGGCGATCTGCGTGTTCTAGTGTTCGTATCAGCTTTCCAGTTTGAGCTTCCCAGAGTTTCGCTGTGCCATCTTCACTCGCTGAAGCAATGATCTGACCATTTGGGCTGAAATTGAGTTCTAAAATGCCATTCGCATGTCCTTCTAGGCGATTGTATTCTCGAACTCCATCGACTGCTTGATGTAGTGTTGCAGTAATCTGTTGACGGATTTCTGGTTTGATCGATTGCGATCGCTCTAAAGTTTGAAGTTTATGCCCTGCTTGAATTGCCATGAGCAACGCCTCAAAAGGGCTGGATTCATAAACTCTTTGAGCTGAGAGATTGAGTTGCCGCAGTTCAGCTTCATTCAATTCATGTCGTGCTTGCTGAACTTGAAAAGCAACCAGACCAGCCGTGAGCAACGATAGACTTAAAATTGCTGAACCAATTGCGATCGTACGTTTCGCTTTCTTCTGAGCAGCGTTTAGCGTCAGATTTGCTTCCGCGAGAATTTGACTCTCTTCCGCTTGGACAGCAAGCGCATGTTGAACTGCTTGTTTCTCTAGGTCTTGGCTTGCTGCTAGAAAACGATAGTCTAAAACGCTTAAATCCTGATATTCTGACCATTCCAGCGCATCTTTTAAGGCTTGTCCTCGAAGTAATCGCGATTCATCCTGGCACTCAGAAGCAATCCACGCATTGAAAGCTTCTACATAAGGACGGCATTTCTGGAATTGCTTCTCAATCCATGCCAAATTGAAAACTTGAGCATAAATCTTGTTATAAACTTTTAATCTGCCGTGTTGTTTAACAACTAATCCTGAAAGCTGGAGTTCGGTTTGTTCAGGACTGCTATCAGCGGTGAGTTCTCCTTGCTGTAAGATTTGTTGATAAATTCCTAAAAGACGACTGACTCGCTGTTCATTGCGAAACAAGCGATCGCGAATTGTCCTCAAATGTTCTGGTTCGTCCTGTGCTTCCCAGTTGTCAATAATTCGATCTTGAATCAAGCAGCTAATCGAATTAAATTCTGGATGCTGAGTCACAAGTTGGCAGATTTTCTGAGTGAGAAAAGGTTGCCCACCTGTCCAAGCTAGGATTTCTGCTAGTGCAGCTTCAGGATCTTCAAGATGAGACAGTCCTTGTGCTAGCGTTTGAGCTTCTTGAATCTGGAAGCCATGAAGTGCGATCGCTCGTCCGATATTAAATGGCGTTTGCGTTTTATCTGCAATCAAATCAGAAGGAGTCGCAACGCCCAAAAGCGCAAACGTGAGCCGATGGTATTTAGGATGATCAACCCGACAATTGTAAAAGTATCGAATCAGCGCAAAGAAGTCATCAAGTGAGAAATCCTGACTGAGAACGCGATCGATTTCATCAATAAAAATCACAATATCAGTGCGAATCTCAGTCAGCAAAATTTCATCAATGAATAGATTGAGTCGCTGAATGGGAGAAAGGAGATCTTGCTGCGATCGCCACCAGTTTCGCCAATTTACTTTATTGCCTAATTGGCAACTACTGACGATCGCATTGACGATTCCCGCATACCACTTTTCAGCCGTAACTCCTTGCGTCCCGATTCCAGTCAAATCAATAAAAGCACAAGTAACCCCATCGGCTTGCAGTCGTTGCATCGTTTGAACTCGCAAGCTAGATTTACCCATTTGACGAGAGTTCAACACATAGCAAAACTCTCCAGCTTTTAGCGCGCGATAAAATTCCGCATCTGCTTCGCGTGTGACATAGCTTGTTGCTGTTGTTGGAAGACTTCCACCAACCTGGTATGCGTAGTGTCGAAGTTGCTCTGCCATAATCTCACCAGACCAATGCTGATTCAATCAATGTACTGTAGTTTTCTGGCACTGAGTTGGATCTCTGCAAAGACCCGACTTTATCCCATCTATTGATTCAATGACCTGACTTTATACAGCAGCCAACACTCGACCAAAGTAATCTCGATACAAATTGCACCAAGGTGTAACAAAATTGCCTCGTCTCTGAACTAACCCCATACTATGCAATTTGTAAATTTGCATTGAAGCGAGTTCCACCGCATTCGGCGAGAGAACAACCGTCTTAAATGCTTCCAATAGTTGCGGTAACTGCTGTAGAACTTCCAAATAATGCCGCAGATGAGCATTATAAACTCCTGACTCTGTAGCAGCTTCCTGCAACAATTGTTCTAATGTCACTCTCCCAGTTGCAACATAATACAAAGATAAACGCACTAAATAAGGATGTCCGCCTACCGTTTGCATCAAAGCTTCAACCTGTGTTGGGTTCCAACTGAGTCCATGCAATTGTGCCAGAGATTGAATCTGTTCTCGATCGAATTCCGACAATTCCACTGGAACTCCTGCATTAAAGGGAGATTGATTGATATCTAAAGGAATATACGCCTCAGTCGAATGTGCAATCACTAATCGTAGACGTTTCCATAAATCGACAATCTTGCCTTTCTCATGCCAACTTCTGAGCATTCCGAGAACATCTTCAACCACTGTAGAATAAGGAAATAATCGATCGACTTCATCAATACCGAGAACTAACGGACAATCGATTTGAGGGAGTAAATATTCTTCAAAGTAAGCTGTGCAGTTATCATTACTTCCCAAAATCTCAGTATCCCAATAGTCATCTAAGCAATTTTTCAGTTTCAACTGCCGACCCACCATGCAGCATAGCCAGCGCAGAAACTTATCTAAATCAGTTAAAATTGCGCGATCGACACTGCTCAAATCCAGATACACAGCTTGACAATTATGATTCGCTGCATAGGATAAAATTCGAGTGAGCAGAGAGGTCTTACCCATTAAATTCGGAGCTTTGACTCGAATCAATGCTCCAGGATTGAGAACAGTCTCATAGCAGAGTAGCTCAACTCCCGTACGCTCAACATACATGGGCGAATCTAATGCCACTGCTCCTTCTGGAAACGGTAAATTTGGAGTAACTTCAATACTTCTACTCGGTTGAGATCTTCTCAGAGCTTCTCTAAAGTTCTTTTTCGTCACTCGCTCTCCAATCGCGATCGACAATTTTCTCCAAAGCTTATTTCCAATATCTTTATTCAAATACTCTGCACTGTAACCATAGCTTCTCGCCATATCATCGTAGGTTTGTTCTTCCCACGATGCTTGCAGTACTTTGATTTCAATATCACTTAAATGTTGATTGAAAGCACGAAACACAATATTATCTGCGATCGCTTTAGCGTCAGCCCACAACAGCTCTGATTCTAGCTCCATCATGTCAAGTTTCCCTCTTGTCATAGCTGTTCTTACGCTGACCTTATTTTAAATATGCACTCTGGATTTGACGATTACCCACTCGGCTAATCATTTTCATCTCCTGATTTAATCTGATTTTTCCAGTACAACCCGTCCAAAAAGCCTGATTTTACTCCCCTGGCACTCGACAAATTCTCAGCCGACAATAGCCAGTAACAAAGTCACCCAGCGCAAGCATATTTACAATTTGTTCGCCCTATAGACTTTGAGACATCTATTAATGAATGAGGACAATCACCATGAAACGTCATCTTTTAATTGCTTTGAGTTCTGTCGCTGCGCTCTCAATGTCTGCTGTTAGCGCGATCGCTGCCACTCCCAATCCTCAGCCGGGTTGCCCCGATGGTTGGGTTCCCCGTCCCCCCGAATTGAATCCTGCTCTCGGTGAATGTATGCCAGGTGAGATTGCGCCCCCTAGCGGAGGTGGAATTCTGAAAAAACAACTTCCTGATCTGAAAATTAGGGAATATCAGTTTTCTGAGCGCGCGCCGCAATCTGTTAGAGTACAAATTATCAATCAGGGTAATGCGATCGCGAAGCCCAGTAATCTAAGATTAACGGTTACTCAAATCAAGGGAGTAAAAGTCAATCGAATGCTTGAAGTGCAGCTTCCCGCATTTAAGCCGCATCAATCCTCTAACTTTCTCGTGAATGCAAGTGAAATTTTGCCCAGTGATGTTGATCTCAAAGATACAACATTTCGCTTGAAAGCAGATGCAACACTGCTAGTCAATGAGTCCGACGAGTCTGATAACGTTGCTCTACATCATCCCTAGCTCAGTAAGCTCGCAAGATTTCTAAATCTACTCGTTTAGCTTGATGAGCAATCAGGTTGTATCTTTGCAAAACATTGAGCCATCAAGATACAACCTGACGACTGCATCCTCCACATTGCACAGTCGTGAAGGCTATTCATTTCGACAACACACTTTGATTCTGTAAGGTTACTGACCATGAAACGAATTGCGATCGCTACTTTAACAATGCTAGGTCTTGTATTTCCCCTTGCTAGTAAGACCTTAGCAAGCCCGATTGATGATCCAAATAATATTGATTGGGCATCGATTCGAGGCTATGACAGCAAGGATTTTAACGAATACTTCAACAAGAAAAAAGCAGAAGGATACCGAGTCGTTGATCTCGAAGTCGATGAAATCAATGGCAAAGCAAATTATGCTGCAATCTTTCAGAAAAATACAGATCAAAGAGGCTGGGCAAGCTTACGAGATTTGTCTGACGAAGAGTTCTCCAAACGCTGGAATGAGTTCAAAGACAAAGGATTTCGGCTGATTGATCAAGAAGCTTATACCTTAAATGGAAAGCGTTTCTATGCAGGCGTTTGGGAAGAAAACAAAGGAAATCTAGGATGGGTTTCGTATCGGAATGTTGACGGAGAAGAATTTGGCAAGCGCTTCAAGCAGTACAGCGATCAAGGCTTCCGCATGATTGATACAGAAGCCTACTCCAGCGGTGGTAAAACGCTCTACAGTGCAATCTGGATCAAGAATACAGACAATGTAAACTGGGTTGCGTTCCGTGATATGTCTGAATCTGCCTATGCAGAGAAGTTTAAGTCTCTCAGTGATCAAGGCTATCGATCTCTAGATTTTGAATCCTATGTTCGCAATGGTGAGCAACAATATGCCGCGATTTGGGTGAAAAACAATGGGAGAGCCTGGGCATCTCGACGCGATATGACGGCAAATCAATACGCGAACTGGTGGAAAACCTACACCGATGAAGGCTACCGTTTAGTAGACTTTGAAGCCTACAACACCCCCCAAGGAACTCGCTATGCAGGCATCTGGCGGCAAAATGGCGAAAAACTTTCCTGGCAACCGAAAAAAGCTGTTGACAATGCGATTTCAGAATATCAAAAGCAATTCAATATTCCTGGAATTAGCGTCGCGATCGTACAAAACGGCAAACTGATCTACACTCGTGGTTTTGGCTATGCAGATATCGAACAGCAGAAGGTTGCTCACTCTGGCACAGTTTTCCGAACCGCATCAGTGGCGAAACTCATTACAAGAGCTTTGACGTTGCGCTTGGACGACCAGAATGTGTTGTCGATCGACAAACTGACTCGAACATATGTGCCCATTCTTCCCCAACATCACACTCACACTGTTCGCCAACTTTTAGAACATCAGTCGGGAATTCGGCACTATCGAGGCAGTAAACGCGCAAACTGTGAAGTCCCCAACAATCCAGCATGGAAGGATTCGAGCAACACTCAATACGCCACTTCAACTCAAGCGACTGAACTGTTCCGTGATGATCCGTTAATGTTCTCTCCGGGAGCTAAAACTTGCTATAGCACCCATGCTTATACAGTCGTAGGCGCGGCAATCGAAGGAGCATCTAAACAATCTTTTACAGGCATCTTCGATCGCGAAATTACTCAAGGATTAGGACTCTCTACTTTACGCCCTGAGCTGATTTCTCAAGCAAATCCGGATCGTGCCACTCTTTACCGCGACAAAACCAGCTCTACTGCCAAAAACGTTCCCTCAACACGAGACAACATCAGTTGGAAAATAGGCGGCGGCGGACTCGAAACTTCCAGCGTCGATCTTGCTCGATTTGGCATGAGATTACTTCCTGGTCAGTCCTTCCTCTCCCAAAAATCTTATGATGACCTATGGAGAGGGCGCAAAACGATTCAGCATAGCGGTGCTCAGAATGGTGCAAATTCTTATCTCCGAGTTCATTCTGAAAAAGGAACAGTGATTGCAGTCCTCTCGAATCAATCACTTGAGCTTGGGGAGAATGATCCCAACCAAGATGAAGCAGGTGTAGGTAAGTTGACCGATGCAATTAGCAGCATTATCCTGAAGGATTAACAATCCAGATAGCTGGTTGAGAAGAGAGATTTCACCCTCTCTTCTTATGCTTTGTCTAACGACTTGAGAGGCACGTATGCCATAGAAGCCGATAGAAAGGGCGCAGGGGGTAGAGATCGGAGATTTTGTCTACTTCAACAGAATGCGATCGCTGTTGTTCGATCTGTTCGATCTGATTGTGCATCGTTTAAATAGCTAGGCGGAATTAAACTTAAAACGCTCTAGTGCATATCCCCCAAATTGACTGCGGACTTCCATGCCTTGGATCACCGCCTTGGCTAAATCATACTCGTCTTCAAACATCCGTCCCGCAATCTCATGCGCTTTGAGTTGATGCCACTGACCTTCGATCAGATTGAGATGAGCACTGTAGGGCGGCAGAAAAAATAGCAATAATCCCTGAGTCTCCCATCGCTGCCAGTGGGGTTTGACGAGTTCGCATGTGTGAATCTTACAATTGTCCTGCACCACGACCGTTAACCATCCTGTTTCTGCCAAAGTCACCGCTGCTTTGTCCGCAATCCAGTCCATGACTTTGAGATAACTCTCGCCCTCAAACCCACCTTGGGCAAGGGCATAATCGAACTGCTGTTCAGGTTGCCACAGTCCCAGAATACTGATACTGCAAGTCAATCCCAATTTTTGGAAGCGACGAACGACCCAGTAAGTGCCGAGGTCAGACGGAACAGAATCAAACCCACAGCAAGGAATGATCCGCGTACCGCCGAGCGCTCAGCGCTCATGATAGCGATCGATTAACGTCCTGACCCAAGGCGTTTCTCCGGTGATATCGACATAATGGGTTTTGAACCGAACACAGGCATCAACGAGGGTATTGCCGTAAAGGGCAAACGGTCCAGCAGTAGTGAGGATGACTCGTGTTTGAGATAAGATCGCATCGATCTCTGACTGATCCTGACTGTCGGCAACCAGTACATCTACCGTTACACCCACTTCGTCTCGAACAACTTCTAGCTTCTGGCGATTTCGTCCCGCGATCGCCCAACGTAATTGCTCAGAAGAAACATATTTTAGCAAAGTACTGCACCGTTTGTTTACCAACAAACCCACTCGCACCGTAGAGGACGACATCATAGGGGCGCTCAGACATGACAAAAATACTCTCAACCTAAGCAATTTTGGAGGGTTGAATAAACTCAGACCACTGATCTTGAATGGCATCTGTTGCAGCTTGTCCGACCGCACTCCAATCGTTCGGAGTCAGGAACGAATAGAGCTTGGATTTAACTTGAGAACGAAGTATTAACTCAGCAGGTTGTGACTGGTCTTCCTCAACTAACGCAGCGAAAAATGCTTGTTGCTCCTCGTTGAGTTGGGTTAACTGGTGACGAATTCGTCTTCTCGCTTCGGTGATGGCAGCTTCTGTACCACCCCCCAAATTTGCTGCCTGCATCAAACTCTCAAGCTCAGTAAACAAGATTGACTGTAATCGCACTTTTTTCATTGCTTGTTTCCAAAGTGCGGGATCGACGGGTTTAGGATTGAGCGAATAAGCAGAGAAACCAGCGCCAATCGCACCACCACAAGTGTCCTCTGCCTCAATCATTTCTTGCAACACTTCAGAATCGTGCAACACATCAAGCAGGTTGCAGTTGCTTCGTATTGCTGCCGTAGTCGTTGGTCATCCATCGTGGAACCCCTGCTCTTGAATCACATGACTCCAAATTCAAAATAGCGCAGATCCTCTTTGTCTGGATCTTGTTCATAGTCTGGCATATTCTGACGCTGGTAAGATTCTTCTGCCTCTGGCAACGAATGCAAGCCGACGCGCCCCTGATAGCCCAAACTAACGCTTCGCTGCCGAGCGAACAGCAACAGGGCGGAGCCAACACCCTTGAGATAGGGCGGGTCTTCTAGATTTTGTCGATTCCAGGGGGCAGAGGTAAGGGCTTCAACGTAAACGAGTCCATGGATAGGATTCGGCCAGGAACGATGCCACTGAGTTTCGAGCCACATCAGCCCTTGTGTGAGTCCTTCGTACTCGATCGCATAGGCTTCAAAGCGAGCGTCATTATTTGAGAGGCGCTTTTTCATCGCCCAACTCCAAAAAGCGTCCTCCTCATTTAATTCCAGCAGCATCCCGCGCCAAAGGTTCTCAAAATCGTCGAGATGACGAGATTGCACGATAGCCGGAACATCCTTCAAGTCGATAATGGGGCTTTTCACAGAGCGAAAGATCTGGTCGTCCTAGAACAGATTTTATTAAGAAGGCGGCACCCAGATTCGAACTGGGGGTGGAGGTTTTGCAGACCTCTGCCTTACCACTTGGCGATGCCGCCGAATTGCATCGCTACTATCATATCACTTTGTGCCGAATAAACGATCGCCTGCATCCCCAAGTCCCGGAATAATATATCCATGTTCATCTAATCCTTGATCGATCGCGGCTGTATAGATGGGAATTTCAGGATGATGCTCTTGAAAATGCCGAATTCCTTCCGGGGCTGCCAAAATGCAGAGAAACTTGATGGATTTAGGATTGGTTTGCTTGAGACGATCGACAGCAGCGATCGCAGAATTGCCCGTTGCCATCATGGGATCAACGACCAACATATCGCGCTCTTCGGTATCGTCAGGCACTTTGAAATAATATTCGATCGGCACAAGCGAATGCGGTTCGCGATAGATTCCGACATGCCCAACTCTTGCCGAGGGAATTAATTGCAGAATGCCATCGAGGATGCCTTGCCCTGCTCGCATAATCGAGACGACGACTAATTTTTTGTCGGCAGCTAAGACGGGAGCTTCCATTTCAGCCATGGGAGTTTGAATCGTTTCGTAGCGCAGCGGTAAGTCGCGAGTAACTTCGTAAGCCAGTAACATGCTGATTTCGGTCATCAGCGATCGAAATTTTGCTGTGCTGGTCGTTTCTCGTCGCATCAAACTAAGTTTGTGCTGAACTAAGGGATGCTCGATGATCGTTAAATTTTCAGCCATAGTCAAAAAACAGTTCCGTCACTAGAAATTTGAATGGGGGGAGTTCCGCCGGGGCGAAGAGCAGCGGCAATTTTGCGTCCGGCTGTCCAGGTTCCGCCTTGCAGAACTTTGACAAGTGGGAGAGACTCAGGCGTTAAACCAAGCTTTTTGCGAATCGTGGCGGCAATTCGATCGAGTAAACACACGGTTAAAGCTCGCCATTCAACAATCAACTCGGAATCGGCAGCATGGGGAATCTCTGCCAGTTTGGGATCTTTGAGTTGAAGTAGCCCAAGATCGAGACATAAGCCGCCATTTCGGTATTCGGGCAGCCCAGTCATTTGATCGAGATCAATGATTTTCAGTCCTAAATCTTGCAAGGGTTCGAGTAGAGAATAGGTCAACCATTGCGAGAGCTTGTGAAACGGAATGAGTTGATCCCCTGATAAAGACGAATGTTTCCACACGTCCCCTAAGTTCACGCCCTCGATCGATAATCTCCCTGACCAGATTTCACCCAATCCAATCAGAACGGCATTCAACACAACGACCGCAGAAAGCTGTCCTTGGTCAGCGTGACCGATGAGATAATTAACCAGATTGCCAGGACGAGGTACATCACCAAACAGATCGGGGGATTGTTCGATCGTCTGTCCCAATTTTTGCAGGAGCGCGGATCGTCCTTCCAAGCCAACCAAAGGATTTTCAGAACCGACTTGAAAAAACGCACCGATCTGCTCAGGTGTAATCTGCTTCAGGGCTGTTGCATCCGCTTGATAAGGATGCTTCGAGAAAGCACCTTGGCAGAATGCATCAAACGACGCGATCGCTAAACCTTCGGATCGCGCCCAAGTTTTCTGAGTCGTGGCTTCATGATATTTCCAGCAATCGCCTGCGCCTGCATCAAGCAACACGCTCGGAATCACGAGATCGAATTTTGCTTTTGCTTGCTCGATTTTAGACCGTGATTCGATCGCCTGTTCAAGCTGACGGACGCGAGGAATATTGCCGACTTCAAAGTGTCGCCATCGACTATGAAACGGCACATCCAAATCAGGGTAATGTTCGCGAATTACAGCGATCACGTAATCGGCAACGGCATCAAGTTGCGTCAGATCGACTCGAAAATAAGGGAGTTGATCAGCCTGGGCTAGCTCGAAGAGTTCGTTGCAGCGCTCTCGAATCGCGGTGGGCGATCGCAAATATTCAACTCGATTAGTCACTCAGTCCTCGTCCTTTAATCTCAGCTAAGGCTTCTTCGGTGAGCACTTCACTTTCGGTGTAGTATCCTGCCGCTTTTTTTGCCTCGATTTCGACCATTGCATCCGCTGGAATCAATTCTTCTGGAATCGGCACGCGCGTCACAATTTCAATGCCCGATCGCGTCACGGCATCGTGTTTCATATCGCTCATCGAAATAAAGCGATCGATGCGCGTAATCCCTAACCAGTGCAGCACATCCGGCATGAGTTCTTGGAATCGCATATCCTGAACGCCTGCCACACATTCGGTGCGGGTGAAGTAAGCATCCGCGCGATCGCCGCCTTCTTGACGTTTCCGAGCGTTGTAAACCAAGAATTTAGTGACTTCGCCGAGGGCACGTCCTTCCTTACGCAGATAAACGATAATGCCTGCGCCACCTTGTTGAGCAGTTTGCACACATTCTTCGATGCCGTGAACCAGATAAGGGCGACAGGTACAAATATCAGACCCGAAGACATCCGAGCCATTGCATTCGTCGTGAACGCGGACGGTAAGCGATCGATTAGGGTCAGTAATCGCGTCAGGATCGCCCACAATATAGACGGTGATGCCACCGATTGGGGGCAAGAAGACTTTGATATCGGGACGGGTAATCAGTTCAGGGAACATGCCGCCCGTTTGCTCAAATAAGGTGCGACGTAAGAGGCTTTCTTCAACGTGCAGGCGTTTTGCCAGTCCGGGAAGATACCAAACTGGCTCGATCGCGGCTTTAGTTACGACTAAATCGCCGCCTTTTTTCATGATTTCGCCATCTTCTTGCAGGCGACCTTTGGCGATCGCGTCTTGCAGTTCTGGCATGTTGATGTGCGCTTTGGTAATTGCGATCGTCGGTTTGATGTCATAGCCTTGCTCATACAGATCGCGATAGACTTCTCCGACAATTGCCCCAAAGGGGTCGAGCGAGACGATTTTATCGGGATCTGACCAAGCGGGGTGGGCGTGAAGCAGGGCAGCCGGAGCCGTATTCGTTAAATCAGCACGATGGTTGGCATCGAGTTTGCCACTGGCGACAGCGAGAGCACGATAGACGGCATAAGAGCCAGAATGCGTTCCGATCACATTACGGTGGGCAGCCGTGGTGAGTGTGCCAATAATTGCACCGCGTTTGATCGGATCGGCTTCGCCCCAGTGGATGGCGATCGATTTAGAAAATTTGGCGGGATGAGATGTGAGAACGATCGGACGTGGCGTTGAACGTTTGGGCTGACTGACCATAGACACTTCGCACCGAGTCGGGTTTTAAAGTTCTGATCGTATCAAGAGACTTGAACAATGAGTAGTGTCTTAGGTAGCAGACAATCGGATTTTCTTGTAAATGAATTTTTCTCGAACTTATTGCTTGCCATAAGTGAAAGGTGTCCCCCACATTGTCCAGTTCTCTTTGTTGAAGGGAGAACGCCAGCGCTGGATCAGGGCGAGTTCGAGTTTTTGGCGATCGCGGGTTTTGACAGGAGCATTTGACCAGAAGGCGATGCCGAGTGAGGAGGGGAGTTGATAGTCGTAGTGGGCTTGCCGATAGTTGAGTAAGTAGCGTTTGCAGTCGTGTTCGCCTTTCCAGCGTTGATTCGATTTGATGGTTTCACCGACATAGAGAACGATCGGAAGTTCGTAATCAATCACGAAATAGAGGGCTGCAACGCCTTGATCTTCGGCTTTTTGTCGCCAGAATTGGGTGTTTTGTTGGGGAAGTTTGAACGGGTCGATCGCGTACGGATCAGTTTCGATCGACTCAAAGAGTGAGACTTGCTGTTGGGGAGTCAGAGCTGTTTGATAGTTGAAAATTCTCTGTTTCCAGTCTTTGAGCACAGACTCGCTGAGGTTTAAATGCTCACGTGAGGCAGATTCGTTTGACCAATCAGCGTTGGTAAACAAAGAGGGCTGTTCAACAATCATAGGGGGCGTGATGATCGACTGCGATAGGATATCACGCTATTGCGAAGTTGAGGATTTCGGTTGAGCAGGTTGCTCAAATAGACTTCTCGGAGCAGCTTTTCGGAAAGCTCCGCAGTAGTGCATGGTCAGAACTGCTTTATATGCCCAATCTTGAGGAGAAACATCGACAAAGGGATTAGGCAGAGTCTCAGCTCGATTTTGGGTGCACGCTTGGTAGATCTCTTCAGAAGTGGGTTGGCGTACAGGAGCCTGGGCAACCGTCGGACGCGAAAGCCATAAGGTCGTGGAGAGAAGTGATTCTAGCATTGTGACGTTGAAGCGCAACGCGATCGATTCTAGCGCTGAAATCCTTGAAGTCGGGCAACTTGCCCGACTCCACCGTTAATCCAGTTGTTTACTTGATGGCTTGAAACCCAGTTGGGCAAGCGGCAGGCTGATTGTTTGGCACATTCAAAGGCAACTTGGGTAGAACTGGCTTCGCTTCTTGACTGACACAAAGACGAGTCATCGATACCTTTTCCTGCGAGCCACGGGAAGTCGAGACTAAACCGATGTAAGTTTTGAAACCGCCCGCTTTGGGAACCGCAGCAACGACCGATAAACGAGTGCGATCGCCCTGAGAAAAGACCCGATAGGCATATTGCTCAGAGTCTTCTAATCCCAACTGTAACTCGTCAACTTTAGTAGCAAATTTGGTATGTTCCAGCAAGTAAGCTTGCTGGGCGCGCATCATCGCTTGTACATTCGGAAGCGTCTGGGCTTCGGCTTCCTTTTGTCGGGCATCGGTTTCGTTTTGAAATGCCTCGGCTAAATTGGCATTGCGGGTCTCTTTTAGGCTCGCCCCTTCTAGAATTGCGGCTTTTAATAAGGCAGATTGTAAATCAGCACGATCGAGCACTGCTCCTCTCAAATTTCCTTGAATCAAACAAGCATCCCTGAGGTTTGCGCCCGTGAGATTTGCATTGGTCAAATTGCCCCGAATTAAGACTGCACCCGCAAGATTTGCTCCAGCGAGATTGCTCCCAACCAAATTTGCAGGCACAAATTCTAGCCCCAGCCGCCGAAACTCTTCGTTCTCCTTCTCAGGACTGGGGAAAGGTGCATTCTGGCAAATTAGGGCAGTAAACATTGCAGGAGAGTACGTAGACCCAAAGAAGGGGATTGCAGTGCTTCGGATCGATCGAAATCCACTGAAGAACACGCCACTGAGATTTGTCTCGCTTAAATCTGCACCCTGTAAGTTCACACCAATCAAATCAGCATTCTGAAGTTTTGCACCGCGCAGAGTCGCACCTCGAAGTTGCACACCTGTGGTCGTTGCATTCTTCAAATAGGCTTGGGTCAAATTAGCCTGCGTGAGATTGGCATTTTCGAGCGTTGCTCGATCGAGATAAGCCTGCTGCAAATTTGCACCACTTAAGTCGGCATCGCTAAAGTTTGCCGAGCCAAGATTCGCACCTTTTAAAATTGCGCCTTTGAGGTTCGCATTGACTAAATTTGCACCGAATAAATTTGCGTCTGTGAGATCAGCGTTACTCAAGTCACAATTTGGACACTGATTTGTCTTCAGTAACCGCTGTAAATGATCCGGGTTGGCAGCGTTAGCAGGTGATACGGTTGCAAAGAATGCAATTCCGGGGAAAATGGCGAGAAGAAGTCGTCTCATCGTGAGAAAATGCTACGTTCAAATTGAGTTGACATATGATACTCGAACGATCTCCCGCTCAGCCTACGATTAAAGTCGCGGATTTTCGGCGCGATTTTGAGGCAATTCAAAGCATTCGGATACGTGTTTTTCAAATCGAACAAGGCGTAGATGCCGCACTAGAATTTGATGGATTAGACGCAGATGCCGTACACTTTTTAGCCTGGGTTGGACAAGATGCAGTCGGAACATCAAGAATTCGATTTCTCTCTCCCCAAACTGCAAAAATGGAACGATTAGCCGTTTTACCTGAATTAAGAAAATACGGAGTTGGTCGCCAAATTGTCGAAACCGTTTTAGAATTTTTGGCTAACAAAAATATCGCGACTGTGCAAATTCATGCTCAAAGTGCAGTGGTTGAGTTCTATCGAAAACTTGGATTCATTCCTGAAGGAGAGGAATTTGAAGAAGCAGGAATTCCGCACATCAAAATGAGCTATACATTTTAGAGAATTGGGATAGGTGTGAGTGTTCGCAAAACAGCAATCTTCGGCTTGGAGAAATGGAATTCCGATCGTGGTCACGGTCTGGGCAATCGGCTTTGTTGTCGATCGCGTTTGGTTTTGGGTTGATCGATCGGTTCCAGCGTGGGATCAAGCTGAGTATTTAACGGGTGCAATGAATTTCTGGCGAGCCTTCCAGCAACCAAGCTGGTTTTCGCAAGAGTGGTGGACAAGCGTTTGGCTTTTGACTTCTAAGATTCCACCGCTTGTATATTTAATCACTACTCCTTTTATTCAGATATTTGGCACCGGGGAAACGCAATCTACGTTAGTCAATTCATTGTTTAGTGCGATTCTACTCTCGTCCGTTTATGGATTGAGCCTTCGACTCTTTAATCTCCAAGTCGCCCGATGGGCAACAGCATTGTGCTTATTGCTACCAGGACTGTCTGTAATCCGATTGGATTACTTGATCGATTTTCCACTGAGTGCGATCGTTACACTGACATTTTTTCTATTAACGCTTTGGGCGACGGATACGGTTCGCCCGGTTGCGGATCAGCAATCTCAAGTCGTGACTCAGCCCAGCGTTGTTTCTGTGACTCAATCGATTGCGATCGTGCAGTCTTTCCCATTACCTCAAATTTCTGCTTTGCGATCGTGGTTGTATGCAGCAGGATTTGGGGTTTCGTTTGGGCTTTCCTTGTTAACGAAACAACCCGCACTATTTTTCTTATTCACTCCGATTGTGTGGCTGAGTGTTGTTTCCCTTCGGAAAAGAGCTTGGCGACGATTCATTCAGTTAGCAGTGGGAATTGCGATCGCCATTGCAATCTGTTTGCCGTGGTATCGCACGAATTGGTTAATTATTCTGACTGCGGGAAAACGAGCAACCGTTGATAGTGCGATCGCAGAAGGTGATCCTGCTTTAACGAGTATTGAAGCTTGGATTTATTACTTCAAAGCGCTGCCGGGTTTAGTGTCTGTGCCCTTATTTGCGGCGGGAATCGCGGGATTGCTTCTCTATTGGAAGCGATCGGTGATCGAACAACAATGGTCGCAAGTCGAAGGGCGCTGGCTCAAAACTCTGGACTATCGAGGTATGGGGCGCAGAGGTTACAGACGAGAAATTTATCAGGCTTGGTTTCAGTCGGTGCGTTGGTTGTTGATCTTTTTGATCGGCGCTTATCTGCTCTGTTCGTTGAATGTGAATAAAGACGATCGCTATATCACACCTTTACTGCCCGTATTAGCGATTTTGCTTGCTCAAGGACTGCTGCTTTTTCCCGATCGCTTAAAGATTTTCCGCTGGGGTGCGATCGCGCTTTCTAGCATTTTGATGATGTTCAGCTTATTGCCGCTCGAACTCAGCCCGAAATTTCTGCAACTTCCTCATGCACGTCATGCAGTACTCGCGAGCGATTGGCATCAAGCGGATGTCGTGAATGCTGTGATTGAAGCTGACCCTGCTTTAGTCACGACGATCGGAGTTTTGCCTTCGCTACCAGAATTTAATCAGCACAATCTCAACTATCAAGGCACGCTGAGAAACTTTCAGGTGTACGGGCGGCAAGTCGGAACGAATGTGAAACAGGTCGAACAAGATGCACGATCGCTGAATTGGTATGTCACGAAAGACGGTGCTTCAGGAGCAATTCGACGACCTCAAGCGTATGCTGCTTTAAATACTGCGATCGCTGAAAACCCAGATTTCCAATTGCATCGAATTTGGAAGCTCCCGGATCAAACTCAACTTCAACTTTACCGCCGAGCGATTGCGCCGATCCGCGTTGCTCCCCATCCCCAACCGATCCAGCAAGTCAAACTCGAACAAATCCGGATTCCCAATCAAGCGGCTCCTGGAAAACCGATGCCTGTAACCTATCGTTGGTCAGGGTCTTGGAAACAGCTCCGCTCTGGCTTACTGTTACTCACTTGGAACCGAGTTGCAGACGATGCGACGACTGCTGCAAATCCACCTGTGACACGTTGGTTTCATGACCATGCGATCGCGCTTGGCAACCTACAACCGAGTTCGCATCCTGAGCAGGCAGCTTTTCAAATTACAGAACGTCTCGCGGCTTTACCGCCTCCCAATGCTCAAGGAACCTACACGTTAACTGCCGCTTATCTAAACCGTGAAACGAAAGCGACTTATGCGATCGATGTTCCCGACATTCGCTTAACGATTGCTCCGACTGCGACGACTGAAGCTCCAGAGTTAGATTTTGTGACTCAACTGCGCTCACTTGCCACAACGATGCCGCAGGGAATCAAAGCACTCGATCGTATCTTTGAGAAAGTGGGTCAACTCAATCAATATGATCCGGTTCAGGACTATGTAACGCAGGCTCGACAGATTCTCGAATACCGCTTCAATCAAGAGCCAGATAATCTTGAGTTTGCCTATGGATTAGCACTCGCCAATGTCCTCAAACGCCGCGTTCAACCTGCGATCGAAACGTTTGAGCGGATTACGCAATTAGATGCAAAGAACCCGATCTCTTATGCTTATCTTGCTTTCGTGAATTTGTATGACTTCCGAGCGTCAGCGGCTCAGAAAGCTTTAAATTCAGCGATCGCGCTCAATCCAGCTTTGAAAGAACTACGATCGCTCAATGCTGTAGCAGGATTGATGCAAGGAAATCTCGTACAAGCTTGGCAGGAATATCAGCGATCGAGCTAAAGCAATCAAACGTTAGACTGCGGATTGCTTCTAGACGATCGCACAACTCTGCCCGACAGATAACGTCAGTTCGGGTTAATGTTTGGGCGGCTGGCGAATGGAATTCGCGCCTAAACAGACAAAGTGCGCGGCGGCGCACTCACAGCCCTCTTCAAAAATTAGTCCACGACGGTGGACTTCGTTTGTCTAGCCGCGAATTCTATTCGCATCGGCACAGGGGCGAAATCCCTTATCCCAAATTCACGTTAGATACACTTATTGAGTATGTTGAGTGGCACTACCCACAAAACCATGAAATAATTTCAATGCTGCACAACAGGCAAAGGGTGCTAGTGCTCAAGCTAGCTCAACTCCAACGTGCTTTGCCTGGAGGGAAATAGCAATCAACTTGTCCTAGCCATCTAACGCTGTAACAGACTAGGTTCAAGAAGATTTCCGCAATGCGCTGACAGAAATGGAGAAGGTCGAAAAAGTCGCCAGTGCCTTAAGCGCTCTTTAGGAAAGGCGTGATCAAACCGCTTAAGACTCTGCCCCAAACGACAATAACGCGGCACATTTTTTCAAATCATCAGGCAGGCTATCTTCCTGTGTGCCTGATAAGCACTGATGATTTGGAAGTTGGCAGTTCGTGTGAAGGTCGTGAGATTTTACAAACTGAATCGAGTGAAGCGAAATATCAGGAAGGGTTTTGCTTGAACGCCCCACACCCCTGCTCTTTTCTGCGTTTGAGAACAAAGCAAAAGTTCGAGGTCGCTCGCGCGACGAAAGCGGAGACTAGAGCATTGGTGAGCCGGGTTCTAAGCCCCATTGCTGTTTCAGGAAGTGACGATACATCGCTTCGCGCATCAGCATTTGCTCATACAACTGGACGAGGAACTCTTGAGCCTGTTCACGGCTCATTTGCTGCACCTGGGTCTCGAACGACCGAATGCTGAATTGTTGTTCCAATGAAAGTTCTACAGGTTGACTCATACGTAATACACTCCAAATGAAAGAGAGTAGACCAATTACAGGATGACATGTCCCTTTTGTCAAGGTAGTTTATCCTGAACGAACCGGATGATTCTTCGAGGATTCCCTGACTCAGTTTCAAATCCTACACTTGATATTAAAAAAGATAACAAGCATTTGACAAAATAACCATCCGCCACTGGGGTAATAATTGCAGAGATAACCGTACATCTAGGGAGGGGCTTATGATTATCGGGTGGCTGATTTTAGCCTGGATCGGGGGAGTAGCAACGATCTTGGGGAGTTTGATGACGATCGCGAGTTTGATTTTCAGCGTCGTCATTGAGGGTGATTTGAAAGGAAAATTTAAGCTATTAGGATTTTCAATCGGATGTACGATCGCTGGTTTTTTAATACTGCGATTCGCTCCCGTTCCATTTGAGTAAGACGACTTCTTCTCGCAATTGCTCTTTGGTCGCAGTTGCCAAGCGGGTTCGGAACAGCTCAATATCGACGACTTCATAGCCGAGGGATTTGGCTAGGTCTGCAATCAGCTCTCCGGTGCGAATCATCACTCGAAAGTAAGAGGCTTGATCCCCGACGACGTAAGCAAGTTGTGCTCCCGGTCGCAAGGCTTGCCGCAAGTCTGCTAAATGTCTTGCCATTCCGCCGAAATAGAGTTTTGTCGCTCGGGCGTATTGCCGCTCAAAACCGCTGGTTTTTTTGAGTTCAATTCGTTTGGCTTCGATTTCGGCTGCGATGCGCTGAATTTCTGGATGGTTCGCGACCCAGTGATCATCGTCATCGGTTCGGTAAACGCCGCGCGAGTTCGATCGCATTAACCCCTGTTTCATCGATCGTAGGTCGATTTTCGTTTGCAGAAATCCCAAGACGACCGATTCTAAACGGGTAGCACGAGTGTAATCCTTCTCATTCGGATACGGGGGCGACGTGATCACAGCATCGATCGAGTTCGGCTCTAAAACTTGCAATAAGCTGCGCGAGTCGGCATGGTGAACGGTTGCAGGAATCTCTTTCAATGGGTGAAGATGTTGCAGATCTCTTGAAATTTGCTGCATTTCATTCAGCCACAGTTCGATCACGGGCGCATCTTGTTTGTATTTTCCAACACTGACTTCTGGGGCAAATTTTAAATTGCTCACCGAATAGACCAGAATTTTTGCCAGAGCGAGTTTTTCGTAGCGATCGCAGTTTTCATCCCGATGTTGCTCTAATTGATCGAGTAAAACTAAGGCCTTGTGCAAAGGCAATTCGCTGATGGAATTTTTCAGGAGTAACTGCGATCGCTCTTCGTCTAACGTGCGTAACGGTTGATCCAGATTGGCATGGGCGAGTTCTGCAATTTGAGTGGCGTGAGCCATTAAGCGATCGGCTTCCATATGCCAATTCACTTTCGTGGTTCCCGCGAACCACGCCATTTTATTCGCTTCGACTCCGACACTGGGAATGCCTAATTTTTTGCATTCGACGACAGTTGTTCCCGTCCCGCAGAACGGATCGAGTACAGTTTGATCGGGTCGAATCGCAAAATCTTTGAGGTGTTTCTGAACTAAATGTGGCGGAAACGATAATACAAAGCGATACCAATCGTGAGCGGCACGATCGTGATCTCGAATGTGATTGAGATCAGAACTACGCCGCTGACGACGCGCTCGCATAGGATGAATGGGTAAATCGGGGATAGTAGGCTGATAATATTCCAACGGATTCAACAAGCGCGCTTTAGCACTGAATTGTAGAAGAGCGATCGATTTCTGGCAAGATTTTGCTTAGCGGCAACAATAACACAATGCTGCATTCGAGAACATTGCCAGAAATGCCGCAACATTAGAGTTTCAGCAACCCTAAATAAGGGAGCGATCGCGCAAATTTAATCAGTTCATCAACCCTTGCGATTTCTGTTTCATCTTCGCGAGAATGTTATAGAAACCATTGGCGCGAGAGGGGGTCAGGCTTACATCAAGTCCAGTTGCTTTGATAAAGTCAGGTGAAAGATCGACAACTTCTTGCGGGGTTAAACCACTTAAACCTTCCACTAAGAGAGCCACTAAGCCTTTGACTAATTGCGAGTCTGAGTCTCCCTGAAATTGAATTTTGTCATCTTCTAAGTTCGCAACGACAAAGACTTGAGAGGCACAGCCAGCGACTTTATTTTCTGGTGTTTTTTCCGCTTCTGGAAACGGTTTGAGGCGTTGCGCCAGAGTGATCAAAAGTTCGTATTTGCGTTTCGGATCGGTCGATCGAGCGAGACGTTGCACAATACGATCGAGTGCGGGTGGAAGTTGGGCGGATGACAGTGACATAACTCACGACTATCTAAGTCTTTGTTACTTAATTGTAATCTGTTCGGTTCGATCGTAGGTCAAATCTCCAAGGTCTGGGAGAACTTGGAGATCTGACTTGAACCCGATTGGAACATCAACCTAGCGCATGGAATCCGCCAGGTTGATGAGAGTCACAATTTTATGAGCGTCACAATTTTATGAGAGCCTCATTGCCGTCCCAAAGTTTTGCGTCCAGTAACCGTCGTAGTAGCCCACTCCGATTTCTTGGAGATTGGGGTCGAGAATGTTTTGGCGGTGTCCGGGGCTATTCATCCAAGCTGTAACAACATCTTGAGCAGTCGGCTGCCCAAATGCGATGTTTTCTGCGGCTCTGGAATAGTTGTAGCCTCCTGCCCGCATACGATCCCAAGGTTGGGAGCCGTCGCGACCTTGATGGCTGAAATAGTTATTGCCTGCCATGTCTTGGCTATGTTTTTCAGCCACATCATTCAGGGTGAGATTGAGGCTCAAAGGAGCTAAGCCAAACTGTGCCCGTTGTTGATTGGTCAGATCGAAAACCTGTTGTTCAAATGCACCAAAGCCTGCATTGGTGGATTGAACAGGGGCAGGAGGAGCGGGTTGCAGAGGGGGAGGACTGCTGGATTGGGATGGAACCGGGGTGAGGTTCGATCGAGTTGTGAGTTGAGTTTGGAAGCGTCCACCGAAGGCGGCTTGGTTTGCTTGCAGTATTTGATTCAGATGGTCAACTGAGCGAATAATCATGTTGATTTTCCTTGAATGACAATATGCAGAAAGCAACCTCATGCCAAATTTGACCTCGCATTGAGATCTGACGAAGATTGGTTTCCTGGGGCGATAAGCTCGATCGCCGATTAGACAACTGTGAAAACTTGCCTGAGTCCGAATAAGGTAAGACTCAATGAGGAAAGGAACACAATAAAAACCTGATTAGAGGATTGCTCGTACAGACTTATGGATTTAGAGTTCGTTGACAATGTACTGAGCAACAGTGTGATCAATATTGCGGTGGATGCACGGGGGTTAATGTAAAAGGAAAGTAAACTCTATCTTTTGGCATATGTGCTACTTCTAATTTTGGAACAGGGTTACTTGCGGGAATTTGGGGGTCAAATTGGAAATTGACCCTAGAATCTAACTTCTAAGGTCAAGCTGAAATGTGCCAGTTGTTAATCTGATCGAAATTAGAGATGCGATCGCACACTTTTTCTTCATCGCAGCTTTAAACACGTCGAGGATACAGGTAATTATTTTGTTTCCATCCAGTTATTGCCCGATCGAATATCAACCACTAAAGGCACGCTCAACGAAACGGCATTTTCCATTACGGACTTAATTTTGGGCTGTAATTCTTGCCAAGCATCCGGTTCGACTTCAAACACCAATTCATCATGTACTTGCAAGAGCAATCTCGCTGGATAAGCTTTCAACACTTCATGTAAGTTCGCCATTGCAATTTTGATGATGTCAGCGCTAGACCCTTGAATCGGTGCATTTGCAGCGGCTCTGAGAGCTTGAGCTTCAAATTGGTCACGCAGTTTGATCTGATCGAGTTTAATCGTGTCAGGTGATGTGCCCCGCAGTTTGAGAAGTGACTCAGACGTGAAATTAAAATAGCGTCGTCGCCCTTTGATCGTTTCAACATAGCCATTGGCAATCGCTTCTCGTTGCATCTGCTGCAAATACTCGAAAACGCGGGAATAGCGATCGTTAAATCGTTCAATAAAGGTCTTCGCCTGAGAGGTTGGAACGCCTGCTTCTCGCGCAAATCGCTGCGCTCCCATGCCGTAAATCACGCCGAAGTTAATAATCTTTCCGAGCCGCCGTTCTTCTGAGGAGATTTCATCTTTCTCCATTAATAGTCGAGCAGTGAGAGAGTGAACATCTTCATTGTTGCGATAGGTCTCCAGCAAGACAGGCTCTTGGCTCAGATGCGCTAAAATTCTCAACTCGATTTGAGAATAGTCTGCCGCAACCATAAGCCACCCGTCTTCAGGAATGAACGCCTTACGGATTTGGCGACTAAATGCTGTCCGAATCGGAATGTTCTGCAAGTTAGGATCAGACGAGGATAGCCGACCTGTAGAAGTGACTGCCTGATTGAAATCAGTGTGAACGCGATCGGTCTTCGGATTGATCAAATTTGGCAGCGCATCGACATAGGTTGATTTCAGTTTTGATAAGGTGCGATGTTCCACGATCGCATCGACTACGGGATGATCGCCTTGTAATTTCTCCAGGGTTGCAGCATCGGTAGAATACCCTGTTTTCGTTTTGCGAGATTTCTTTTTATCGAGTCCTAGTTTTTCAAATAACAACTCACTCAATTGTTTCGGAGAACCGAGACTAAATTTCTGATTTGCCGAGGCATAGGCGCGTTCTTCGATCGCAGCTAGTTCTGTCTCTAAGGATTTTGAAAATTGGACGAGATAATCTCGATCGATTCTCACCCCGGTCGCTTCCATCTCAGCTAAAACAGGCTCTAAAGGCTGTTCAATTTCTAAAAGCAGCTTGTAGAGAGCAGGAATGGCTTCAAGTTCCGATCTCAGAAGCGGAACTAATCGAAACACAGTGTAAACATCCATTCCGCAATAGTCTGCGACTGCAGGAATGGCAATATCAGCGATGGTTTTACCTTTGGGAACGAGATCAGTATATTCTTTTGCATGAATTCCTAAATTGCGATATCCGAGATCGCTAAGTTTATGACTCGCTTCAGGATTAAGAACATAGCTGGCTAACATTGTGTCGAACACAACACCAGCCAGTTCGATTCCTTGAAAGCGAAACACTAAGCGATCGAATTTTGCATTCTGGAATGACTTCGGATATTTCACGTCTTCAAGAATGGGACGCAGCGCTTCGAGCACGATCGCTTTATCGAGATTTGTGCCTTCGATATGACCGATCGGAATGTAAGCCATCGCATCGGATTCTGCACCCCAACAGCACCCAATTCCCACTAAATCAGCTTTGATCGGATCAAGATCGGTCGTTTCAGTATCCCAAGCGATCGTTTCTTTTGTCGTTTTTAAGCGATCGACGAGTTCTTTTAGTTTCGCTTCTGTATCAATAATTTGTGGAGTAATCTCGACTAATTCAAACTTTTCAGCATTTGCCGTATCTTCTGCGCTGAAAAACCATACATCCTCATCTGTATATTGTTTAACAACAGGTGTATTCGTTGCTGATTTTGCTGCACTTTCTGTTGTACTCAATTCGCCACTGAGTTGTCGCTTCCATTTCTCGATCTTGTTATAAAACGATTTGAATTCTAATCGTTCAATTAATGGCAGGAGTGTTTCTTCATCGAATCCCTGAAGTTTACAATCAGCCGGATCAATTTCTAGGGGAACATCTAAGTGAATTTGCGCCATCCATTGAGAATGCCGCGCGGCATCGATTCCTTCTTCTAATTTCTTTCTGACTGCACCTTTGATTTCTTCGATCGAGGCGTAGACATTTTCTAATGATCCATATGTTTTGAGTAACTGACTTGCCGTTTTCTCTCCAATCCCTTTTACACCAGGGATGTTATCGGATGTATCGCCACAAAGCGCTTTGAAATCTACGACCTGAGAAGGCAAAACCCCTAGCTTGAGTTTCACCTCTTCTACTCCAAATTCTTTCGGAGGCGGTGCGCCTTTGCCATAGCTGGTACTCATATATAAGATCTTGACTTTTTCGTCTGGATCAACCAGTTGAAACAAATCTCGATCGCCACTCAAAATCTTCACGTCGAAGCCTTCTTGACTGGCTCGCCGCGCCATCGTTCCGATTACGTCATCCGCTTCGTATCCGGGGACAACGACGATCGGTAAATTCATCGCCTTCAAAACTTCTTGGAGATTATCCAGATCTGGCTTAAAGTCTTCTGGCGTTTCAGGACGACCCGCTTTGTAAGTCTCGTCTGCGTCATGGCGGTACGTTGCGCCTCCTAAATCAAACGCGATCGCTAAATAATCCGGCTTTTCTGCTTCCACCGTTTCGAGCAAGGCTTTGAGAAAACCGTAAGATACACTCGTCGGAATGCCAGATTTTGTTCGCAATCCACCATCGCGACCTTTCGCAAACGCATAATAGGCGCGAAATGCCAGCGAATGACCATCGACGAGAACGATTTTAGGGGAAGAAGTAGCGCTCAAAATATCGACTAACCAAAAAAGACAGATCTTATTGTAGCGATCGAACGCGAGTTAGACCCTCTGCTCAAGGTTAGCTTCCAAATTGGGCAACAAGGTTTGGTTGATCAATTCTTCGAGAGTCTGAAACTCTTCGGAATTCAGGTTGCCTTGACGATAAGTCTGATAACAATGCTGCAACGCCCACTTCACAGATTCGCGATCAGCGCGACGTTTGGCAGCCGTGCGAGCCGAAAACAGCGTGGGGTAATTTTGGCGATCGCTGACCGCCAAACGACAGCCGGGAAGCCAGCAATTGAAGATGTACCCCTCTGCGTCAGTCAAAATCTCAATGAGCCAGCCGTGATATTTTTCTTCAAACATGGTCAGAGTTGAAATAGCGAGCGGTGAAGGGAGGGCAAGCCTTGACATAAAAAACCTGCTCGCAACGAATCAAGCGAAACTCGTTACGAACAGGTGAGAAACTTCGGTTGATTTAGTTTGCGACTGCAATTTCCTCATTCACGGAGAGTGCAGCGCTTCCCTTTCCCAGCGACCGAAGCTCTTGCGCCGTTTGAACGCAAAGAGATTTCCCAGATTTCTCTGAATTCAGAATACTCAATTCGGGTGAAATTGCGGGGGAGAATTCGGGGAGTTTTCGGGGAGACAAAAAAGCGACATCTATCAAGAGTCAGATTATTGGGATCAACAGGGTGAGATCTGAATTTTGAAGAAGCAGAAAAAACCGAGGGCTGGAGTTGATGCTGTCGTTAATAAAGTTCTCATAATCGAACACCGTGTTTCTACGTAGATTTTTCTCAGGGTAAATACTGAAATATCAGCCAGGAAAATTGGTATCAAAAGCGATCGTTTTCGCAGAAAATTTAATCTCTAGCTCTCGAAAATGCGATGAGACTTAGGTTTTAGAAGATACGCAGCTAGAGAAAAGTTGAGCGTTCCCGCTAAATCATATCTTCAAGATTCTCTTAAGAAGGTTGTCATTCTCCGTAAATACCAGTAAGCTCTTAAATAAGTTAAGTCGTGTGTACCAGCATCTATCGCTTGTCCTAATCAATCAGAATTTTGATCGATCGCTGTTGCGGCAATATCAGGGGCTTAGATTAACTCAAACGAATCTAAAACAGGGTTGCACTTCCACTCGCCTAAGAATATGTGGTTTCAGAGTCCTGAGATCAGGCTCAAACTTGCCATACATTCAAATCTAGGGCGAAAAAGATGAAAAATCCTTGAAGTTGTGATTCAGCGCCATGGTCAAATCTTATCCCAGCCTGCATCCTCACCGATTACTGCTTCGTCTCATTCATCAGCGTTTGACGGGATGCTTGAAAGTCGAAACCAGTATTGCGGACTGGTCAATCTACTTCAGTGAAGGCGAACTGACCTTTGCCACCAGTTCTCTTAGCCCATTTGAAAGACTAGATCGGCATTTGGGGCGGTTGAGTCAGCATATTCCCACCCTAGGCGGTGCAGTACGATCGCAGGTTCGTGCTTTGTTCGATCGTAAGCCGCTCACTAATCACAGTCGGATTAGCCCGGATTATCAAGCGATTTTAAGATTAGTCGAACAACAATATCTATCGATCAGTGAAGCCCAACAGTTGATCAAGCAGTTGGCTCAAGAAGTGCTCACCGGATTTTTGATGCTGTATGAAGGTGAAACTCAAGTCATTGAACGTGCAGAGTTTGATCCCTATCCAGAGCTTTGTCGAATTGAGCTTTTACCGCTCCTTGCACAACGGTATCAGCCTGCTAAAACAACGGCAACGATAGTCCGCGATCGAGCAGTTGGCGATCGAACACTTGGAGATCGAACAGTTGCTGTTGCCCCAGTGATGGAGCGTCCGATTCAGACTTTAGAAGTTCCCTCAAAGCCTGTTCAAGCTTGTACACGATCGTACAAAATCATTTGCATTGATGATAGCCCCTCAATTTTGCAAGCGATCCAAAGCTATCTTGACGAGCAGTTTACGGTCTTCATGATTCATGATCCTCTCAAAGCCGTCATGCAAATCATGCGGCAGAAGCCGGATCTGATTCTCTTAGATGTAGGGATGCCGAACTTAGATGGATATGAGCTTTGTTCGATGTTGAGACGACATCCCGGTTTTCAAGCAACCCCGATCATCATGGTGACTGGACACACTGGATTCATCGATCGAGCCAGAGCCAAATTAGTGGGAGCGTCTGGATATTTAACAAAACCGTTTACGCAAGCTGACCTACTTCAAACTGTAGCTCAGTATCTTCCAACAAGAGGATAGAGAGAAATACAGGAAGCATCTCCCCACCTCCCCACTCCCCACCTCTCTACTCCCCACTCCCACCTTTACCCCGCCTAGGCTTTACTAACCGATGATGAGTACAGTTTTAATTGTCGAAGATACCCCGTCAGAACGTGAGCTTCTCAGCCACTACTTACAAGAAAGCGGTTACATCGTGATTGAGGCTGTGAGTGCCAAAGAAGCACTCGACAAAGTTGCAGAACAGAAGCCTGATGTTGTCGTGACGGATGTCGTCATGCCCGGAATGAGCGGCTTTGCACTCTGTCGGGCACTCAAAAAACATCCCGTAACCGAAGATGTCCCAATCATTATTTGCACTTCCAAAAACCAAGATATCGATCGACTTTGGGGGATGAAGCAGGGCGCAGATGTCTACATCACGAAACCATTCACCCGTGACCAGTTTATCCGTGCTGTTCAATCTGTAGGAGGCTGAAGACATGCAAAGTTCAGCAATTACTCTGCGCCCAATCCCAGATCGCTTGGGGCAGATGTATCTCAAATTTGATTTGGGTGCAAAGATTTCTGTTGTCGTTCCAATGACTTATGTGCGAGAAGCGATTTCTCGATCGCTGCAACAACTCACCCCTATGCCTGATATGCCATCTTATGTGCTGGGCCTGATGCATCGTCAGGGACAGGTGATGTGGGTGATTGATCTGGCGAATCTACTCGATGTTGGCGGAATTCCTGCCCCGATTCATTCTCCAGTATCCGCACAGGATTTGCTAATTCTGCGGGTCGGTTCTACCTCTTTTGCGATCGCCGTTCAACACATTCATGGCTCCATCTGGTTTCCCGCTGCCGATATCCAGCCTTCACTCAGTCATGCAACTGCAAGATTCTCACATTACTTAAGCGGGTGTGTGTTGCAAAAACAGGAAGTGTTATTTGTCTTGGATGCTGAAGCGATCGTTCAGTCGCCGAACTTTCAGCCTCAAGCTTAAACCATCAAGCTTCAACAATATTGCCCGATTCACGTTCTCCCCAAGATACTTACTTGACTCATGGTTGATCAATTGTCTTCTACAAATTCAAGAGTGTTCCCGACTCAATCTGCCTATACAATGGCGGATGCTGCGCGATTGCAATCGCGTCGCGCCTTGCCCGACTGGCTCAATCGCATGAGCTTAAAGCAAAGAACTGCACTCTTAGCAGTTGTACTCAGTACAGTTCCGATTGCGACGATGGGCGCGATTAATTACGTTCTCGCAGATCACGCAATCACACAGCAAGTGACTGGCGCACAGCAATTAGCTGCAACTCGACTGAGCGATTTGATCAGTCGATACATGTCACAGCGCTATGCAGAAGTTCAAGCGTTGGCAAACTTCCCATTGCTGAGCGAAACTGCTCCCCGGAATGCAACCAGCCAAGCAGATAGGAATGCTGCCCTCACCCGCATCGCTCAAGCCTATGGCAACTACAGCGATGTTGCCATCTTTGATCTCGATGGCAATGTGCTTGTGCAAGCAGGCGATCGCTCAAATTCCAATCAAATCGGTCAAGCTTACTTTCAAGAAGCCATTCGCAATAACCGTGCTGGAATTAGTCAACCGATGATAAGCGCGGATGGAAAACGCACTGAAGTCTTTCTCACAGCTCCAGTGCGAGATACTCAGACCGGAAGAACAATCGGGATTGTGCGGGCGACCTTACCACTCGAGAAAATGTCTGACCATCTCGTGACCTACACGCTGATTGGGCGAGAATACAGCATCATTGATCCAGCGACAAATCGAGTCATTCTCACCTCGCGTCCAGAGCGCTTTAATCAAGAAGCGCCCGCCATATTTCCTGAATTTTCGCAGATTGCATCTGCGGCAAAAGTGAATACAAGATCGGTGAGTGAATCTCAAGGAGCGTACATTTTCACGTATAGTCCTTGGACAAAGTTAGACAATCTGCCGGAACTAAACTGGCATTTGGTACTCGGGAACAACGTTGAGAATGCCTTTAAGAGCCGTAAAACTCTGCTCATTGCTTTAGCGACGAGTAGCGTGATTGTAACTGTGATTGTCGGTTGGATTGCAATGATCCTAGCAAATCGCCTCACTCGTCGAATTGTGTCAGTTGCAAAAGCTGTGCAGCGCATTGGGCAAGGGCAACTCGATACGCGACTGCGAATGGTTGGTGATGACGAGATTACTTTGCTCGGGAGCAATATCAATTACATGGCAGGGCAACTGCAAAAGCTGATCTTTGAACAAACGCAGACCTCACAGAACTTGCAGCGATTGAATGAAGCAACTTTCAATATTCGCAAGACTTTAGACTTCAATTTGATTATGCAAGCGGGGGTCAATGAAGTTCGCAAGCTCATTGATGTCGATCGCTCAATTGTCTACTTATTTGATGAGCACTGGAAAGGTCGAATTGTCGCAGAATCTGTTGGGTTAGAGTTTTCTGCAGCATTAGGCACTCAGATTACAGATCCCTGTTTTGCAGAGCATTTCATCGAGAAGTATCGGAAAGGGCATGTGCAAACGATCTCGAATATCGCAGATGCGGATCTCGACCCGTGCTATCGCGGGCAGTTGGAAGCGTTCCAGGTGAAAGCTAACATTGTTGCTCCAATGGTTGTCGATGGCAATTTGATCGGGCTATTAGTTGGGCATCATTGCACGGCTCCGCACTACTGGGAGTCTTGGGAAATTAACTTGTTCACTCAGATTGCAGTGCATTTAGGCAATGCGCTGGAGCAAGTAAAGCTCACCGAGCAGCAGCAGCGAGTGACAAGTATTCAAGCCCTAGCAGAAGAACGTCAGCAAACTCAAGAAGCCTTACAAACTCAACTCCTGCAACTGCTGCGCCATGTAGAGCGGGCGGCCATGGGAGATTTGACTGTGCGGGCGGATGTGACAACGGGCGAGATTGGGACGGTGGCAGACTTCTTTAACTCGATCGTAGAAAACCTCCAGCATTTAGTCGGGCAAGTGAAAGAAGCGTCGCTCCAGGTCAATTCTTCACTCGGGAGCCACGAATATGCCGTGCGCGAGTTGGCGCATGATGCGCTGAAACAGGCGGAGGAAACCTCGGCAACCGTTCAATCGGTGCAGAAAATGATGGAATCGATCGAAGCGGTGGCTCAAAGTGCGCAGAAAGCTGCAGAAGTCAGTCGAACGGCAGCCGTGACCGCAGAAACAGGTGGAACTGCAATGGAGTTGACGGTACAGCAAACCTTAGGATTGCGGCATACGATCGGAGATACTGCGAAGAAAGTCAAACGGTTGGGAGAATCTTCGCAGCAGATTTCTAAAGCGGTCTCGTTGATTAATCAAATCACGGTTCAGACGAACTTACTTGCGATTAATGCTGGAATTGAAGCAGCACGAGCGGGCGATGACAGCCAGGGATTTGCAGCGATCGCGGAAGAAGTCGCGGCGCTAGCCGCACGGGCAGCGGACGCAACTCATGAGATTGAACAGTTAGTTGCAGGGATTCAAAGAGAAACGAATGATGTCGTCGAAGCGATGGAAGAGGGAACATCTCAGGTCGTTGAGGTGACGCACTATGTCGAAAACGCGAAGCAAAGTCTAGAACAGATTGTCTCTGTCTCGCATCAGATTGATCAGTTGGTGCAGTCTATCTCAACGGCGACGGTTTCCCAGGTTGAAACGTCTCATACGATTACGAATTTGATGCAGGATATTGCTCAGATTGCAGAGCGGACTTCTGATTCGTCGGTTGAGGTGTCAAATTCACTGCGGAAGACGGTAGACATTGCTCAAGAACTTCAACAATCGGTTGGGACATTTAAGGTGAACTAGGGGTTTGTCAAGTTGAGCCTGATTCACCTGACTGAACTCCTAGACATTTCGAGAACCTAAATTTTCAAACCCACATCAAACTTTCAATCTTGACCTATGCCAAACGAAAAGGAAAACGAAATCCGGCGGCAGTTTCTAGATGAAGCACAAGAATATATTACGAGCTTGGAAGCTTCGATTTTAGAAATTTCTCAGACGAGCAATGCGACGACTATCAATGCGGCACTCCGAGTCACGCACTCGCTCAAAGGAGGAGCCGCAATGATGGGCTTTAAGTTACTCAGCGAGCTAGCGCATCATCTAGAAGATGCGCTGAAAGTCTTTAAGATCAACGATAGTACCTTACCAGATGCGGAAACTGGGCACTTGTTGCTGCTGGCTGTAAGCTGTCTCTATCAGATTGTTGATTTTGAGCGCTATGGTGAAGCAATTAATCCAACTTGGATTAGTAAAGAAGTTGAGCCAATTTTCACAGCACTGCGATCGCGTTTAGGCGATCCTCAAGATGAAACGGCTGCATCCGTTTTGTCGATGGAGAACAATCAAGACTTAGTTCCTTTGCTGTTTGAAACAGAAGTCGAAGAATGCCTTCAGCGTCTTGAGACTGTCCTTGACAGCCCGAATCAGTCTTGCCTGCGCGAAGAAGCAACCTTACTCGCACAAGAGCTAGGCGGATTAGGCGAGATGTTGCAGCTGCATGATTTTAGTCAGCTTTGTGACACGATCGAGCAACAGATTGCTACCGCTTCAAATGATTTACTCATTTTTGTTACACGGGCTGCACTGCAAACTTGGCGACGTGCACAGGTTTTAATTTTAGCAGGGCAGCTTGATCAGATTCCTCTGGAAATGGATGCAGTTGAAATTAATCCAACGATACCTGCACAAGTTGTACAAACGATTTCGGCCACGGCTGACGTTGAAGACCCCAACACCACTGTGAGAGTTTCACTGCGTCAGTTGAATCATTTACAAGATTTGTTTGGTGAATTGACGATCGATCGCAACGGGCTGGATCTGAATTTGAAACGACTCCGAGGTCTAATCCGCCAGTTATCTCAACGACTTCAGACGTTACAGCATGTCAATTATGAGCTAAGAACCGTTTACGATTCTGTTGCTTTGACAAACGCCCCTGTTGCCGTTGCATCTGTGAGAAGTAGTTCGCTACTCACAGAGTTTGATCGGCTAGAAATGGATCAATACACAGACATTCATTTGCTCTCTCAGCAAGTCATCGAAACGATTGTGCAATTGCAGGAAGTTGCAGATGATCTCAGTTTAGGCTTAGACGAGACTGAGCAGAATGCTCGAAATTTAACAAAATCCTCAAAGCAACTGCAATCTGGATTTACGCGCCTGAAGATGCGACCTTTAGCAGAATTGGTCGATCGCTTTCCGCGAGCTTTGCATGACTGGTGTGTGGAATATGGCAAGCAGGCAAAATTGACGATCACAGGGGAGTCGATTTTGCTCGATCGCAGTGTGATCGAAACGTTGCAAGATCCCTTACTGCATCTGCTCCGAAATGCCTTCGATCATGGAATTGAAACGCCGGAAGCTCGAATTGAGCGCGGTAAGTCTCCAGAAGGTCGGATTGAGATTCAAGCCATGCAGCAAGGTAATCGGACGTTGATTACAGTTCGAGATGATGGCGAAGGTATTGCGATCGACAAAATTCGCGATCGCGCGGCTCAGATCGGACTCGATCCGGCTTTACTTGAAGTTGCGAGTGAAACAGAATTACTGTCTCTGATCTTTGAGCCTGGGTTTAGTACGAGCGATCGTGTCACTGAACTATCCGGGCGCGGGGTCGGCATGGATGTTGTTCGCACACATCTGCAACAGATTCGGGGCGAGATTACGATTAATACTCAAGTCGGAGTCGGCACAACCTTTACACTATCTGTTCCAGCGACGCTCTCCACTGTGCGCGTAGTCCTTGCGGAAAGTCATGGCATGTTGCTAGCAATTCCGAGTGAAGCGATTGCTGAAGTTACGATCTTTGAACCAGAGCAGGTGATTCAAACTGGAATTGGCGAAGCGATCGAGTATCAGGGGCAGCCGATTTCTCTGATTCGACTCCAGCGACATCTGAACTTCAACTGTATTCGTGCTCGACATAGCTATGAAACACCTCCTCTGCTGCACTCTGAAAGTGTCGTCATCATCCAGCAAGGCGGAAAACTGACAGCGCTACAAGTCGATCGCTGTTGGACGGATCAAGAAGTCACTGTACGATCGCTCTCCAACCTCTTACCTCTGCCTTATGGCTTTAATGGTTGTGCAATCTTGGGCGATGGGCGCGTGGTGCCGTTGGTGAATGTTCCAGAGTTCTTATATCAGGTTACGGCTCCGCCTAGCCAACCTTCTTTACCTGCCTTATTGAGTGCGGCTTCCAGCGTTTCTTTGCCGACTTTGCCAAGTGTTCTCGTGGTCGATGATTCGATTAATGTGCGACGATTCCTAGCATTGACGCTTTCTCGATCGGGCTATCAAGTCGAAGAAGCGAAAGACGGACAAGATGCGATCGAGCGATTAGAAGCAGGTTTAGCCGTGCAAGCGATCGTCTGTGATATTGAGATGCCCAGGTTAGATGGATTTGGGTTACTGACAAAATTAAAAGCAAATCAGAAGTTCAATCATATCCCGGTGACGATGCTGACTTCTCGAAGTGGAGATAAGCATCGTCAGCTCGCGAATCAGCTTGGTGCGGCGGCTTATTTCTCCAAACCATACAACGAGCAAGTCCTGTTGCAGACCTTAGATCACTTGATTCATGCGTAAAACAAAACCCGCCTAAGCGGGTTCATCCCATTGCTGGAAATTGATTGAAAAAGTTCTGTTTACGATCGAGCATTCCAAGTCTGAGCTGCATCACTCAAAGCTTGATCAACGGTCTTCTGTTTCAGCATTGCTGCTTGCAGATTTTCGTAAATGGTTTGCTGCAAAGTCTTGATGTTCTTAATCACAGGAATCAGGACTTCTGCTTCTTTGAGTTGTCCAGCACTCACGACTCTAGCTTTGTCGATGCCAGTTGCATTCTCAGGTAATTTTGTGAAATAAGGATCTTCGGCTGCTTTTACAGTCGAAGGCAACACATTCGCCGCTTTGGCAAATTCAAGCTGATTGGCATTATTGGTCAGAAACAGTGCAAACTTCAACGCCGCATCGGGTTGATCGGTATCCCTGGGAATCGCGACATTCATCACCGCTACATTTTTCTTGCGCGTATCGCCTGTGATTTGAGGCGCAGATTCTGAAGCTTGCGCGATCGTCGGGGCATTTTTCGCGATCGATTTCAAAAATTCGGCTCCCGATGCCAAAATCGCCGTATTGCCTTGTTGATAAAGATCGATCGCATGACGATGCCCTTCGGTTAACACTTCTTTCGGCATCAAGCCATTCTGATAGAGATCCACCCAATACTGAAACGCCGCTTTCCCTTGAGGCGAATTAAAAGCTGCTTTGCCCTGGTCATCAACCAGCTTCACTCCCATTTGCACAAAGGATTCCATCACTTCACCAGAATCACTAGGAACAACGGTTGCGAAAAAGGCGTATTTTCCAGTTTTCTCTTTGATCTGCTTTGCGGCTTGTGCAAGTTCAGCGTAAGTCGCAGGCGGTTTTGTAATGCCTGCTTTTTTCAGCAGATCCGTGTTGTAAATGGCAACGCGCGTCGTCAGATACCAAGGAATCCCAAACGTTTTGCCATTTAAGGTGCTCGCTTGCCAAATTCCAGGAAAATATTGATTTTTTACATCGGCTGGAATCTTTTCATCAAGCATCATCCAGGCATTGCGCTCAGCAAGCTGTGAGGCAAATCCAGGATTGAGATTGACAACATCCGGAGCCGTCTTTGCCGCAACCGACGTTAAAATTTTTCGCTCCATTTCTGCCCAAGGCACATCTGTCCAGCGAACTTTAACGCCAGGATTTTCCTGTTCAAACTTTGCAAACAAAGATTTGAAATAGTCATCAAACTGCGGACTCAGTTGCATCGTCCAAAAATCAATTTGCCCTGTGGCTGAAGTCCCCGCATTTGGCGTACCTCCGCCACAACTCACCAGCCAACTGAGAACAACCCCCAATAGCGAAAAAATCGCAAATGTCTTCCAAGTTCTACTTTGACGCATGAATTTGATCAAAAAATGACAGGACTCGATTGTAGTTCATCACTTTACCGAGTCCTGTCATTTCTTGAAACCGCAATGGCTTAGTTCGCGCCTAAATAAGCTGCTAGATCTTCAGACCCCCCAATCAAGTTGCCTTCAACGAAGACTTGCGGAACCGTTGAAGCACCCGTGACTGCTCGTAAAGTCCGAGGGCTAGCATCGCGCCCTAAAACAATTTCTTCGTAGTCGAATCCGCGATCGCTGAGCATCTGCTTCGCTTTTGCACAGAACGGACAACCAATTTTAGTAAACAGTGAAATTGCTTTGGGCTTCTCGGCTGTTTCATTGATGTATTTCAGCATCGTGTCGGCATCCGATACTTTGAATGGATCGCCCGGTTCTTCAGGTTCGATGAACATTTTCTCGATCGTGCCATCTTTCACCAGCATGGAATACCGCCAGGATCTTTTCCCAAATCCCAGGTCGCTTTTATCGACCAACATGCCCATGCCATCTGTGAATTCGCCGTTCCCATCCGGAATCATCCGAATGTAGTCTGCGTTTTGATCTTTGCACCATTCATTCATGACAAATGCATCATTGACAGAGATGCACACAATGTCATCGACTCCATTCGCTTTGAACACTTTTGCAAGTTCGTTATAGCCAGGAACGTGCGTAGATGAACAGGTTGGGGTGAAAGCTCCGGGAAGTGAGAACACGATCACGGTTTTTCCTGCAAATAACTCGTGAGCGGTCACGCTGACCCACTCATTGTTCTCCCGAGTGCGGAACGTGACATCTGGAACTTTTTGCCCTGAGCGATCGACGAATGCCATAACTTTTTTCCTAGCGGTTATTAACTTTACCCTTAAATCGTACTCGGAATGACTTCGAGTTGTCAAGAAAAAAGATGAACGTGTGTAGCAGTCGTAGATTCGGGTAGGGATGGAGCGCCATTTCCCCGACTCTCCACTCCCCTAACGTGCAAGATCCTCATCAATCCATCAGAAGTGATAGAGTACGAGCGTTCATTCCGATCAGCCCGAAGCCAGACAGTAGCAAGAGATTCTGTCAAATTATTTGCACCAGAGTTTCTTGAGGTGTGGTAACTATAGATTGGCTTTCTATCTCTGTTCGAGCCGATGACTCAAGCCCCTGATCCAAATAATCGCCCCCAATCTCCTGCCCGTCGCCGGTTGTGGCTCACGCTGCTTGGACGAGTCGGACTCCCGATCGCAGTTCTGGGTGCAGTCGGAATTGCGTACGGAATTTGGTATGGGTCAAAATTTGTACAAGAAGATCTTGCGCCGCTCGTTCAGAATAACTTGAGTGAATTGCTCGATCGTCCGGTGGAATTAGGACGAGTTGAGCGCTGGTCACTCACCGGATTACAGTTTGGCAAAAGCTCGATTCCAGCCACGAAAAATGATCGCGATCGCGCCTCAGTCGATCAGGTACAAGTCGGATTTAATTTGCTGCAAGTCTTGTTGGCTCGCAAATTGAACTTGGATATTACCTTAGTTCAGCCGGATGTGTACTTGGATCAGGAGAAAGATGGAGCCTGGGTTAAAACTCAGATCAAAGCCCAGGAAGAAGAAGGATTTATCAAAACTGAGCTTCAGAGAATTCGCTTCAAAGATGCCAATGTAGAACTCGATCCATTTCCAAAAGCTCGTCAGCAAAGAATTCCCGTCACATTGACGCAAGTTGAAGGCGTGGCGAATTTCTTTGATAACAGTCGTCGGATTGCTTATGACTTAGATGGCAAATCGACAAAAGGTGGCGAGTTTGATATCAAAGGCGAAACCATTGTCAAAAACGGCTTGAATTCTAATCTCGACATTCGAGGACAGAATTTTTCAGTCACGGAGATCGATCGCTTAGTCAAACTTCCGATTAATTTACCGCAAGGTCGAGCAAATGGGGCGGTCAATGTTCAGATCCGACCCGATCAGCGCACGATCGTCAAAGGCAGCGCTAGTTTCAAAGATGTGACCGTTCAGATTCCACAACTGCCTCAAGCGTTTGCAAAGTCAGCCGGAAACTTACAGATCGATGACACCTTAATCACACTTGAGCAAGTCACCTCTCAACTTGGAAAAATTCCAATTACAGGGAACGGCAAAATCGATACTGAGAAAGGCTTCAATGTTGCTGCGAATGTAAAGGCAGTGAGCATTGCAGATTTCTTTGACACGTTCAACGTCGAACTGCCTTTTGCGGCGGCTGGTGAAGCAACCGCAGAAGTAAAAGTGACAGGAGCCATTGACGCTCCCGTGATTACAGGTCGAGCGAGAACAACGAAAATCGCCAGCGTCGATCGCATTAATCTCACACAAGCAAGCACTGATTTTCGTCTAGATAGCAAAACTCTGAATCTCGCTCTGAATAACATTCGAGCGATTCCGGAAGTCGGTGGAGAAGTTGTGGCAAGTGGTACGCTGGATTTAAATGCACCCCAGTCGATCGCCGTCAATTATCAAGCTCGCAACCTTCCCGGAGATGCGATCGCGAAACTCTATAATTCTGGAACTTTACCGATCACAGTTGGACGGGTGAATGCCCGTGGGCAGGTGATTGGACGCTTAGATCAAGTGCAGACGATCGCTCAGTTTCAAGCCCCCGAAGCCACTTATCCAGGCGTGGGTGAAGTGGTCGTGACCGGCGGCAATACGATTGTCCGCAATGCTGTGTTCCAAGTTGCAGGCGGAACGGTCACGGCTCAAGGTCGAACGTTGAATGGACGTTGGCAAGGAACTGTGCAAGCCTCGAATGTGCAAGCAAGCCAGTTTTCGCCTCAGATTCAGGGTGTCATTAATGGAAATGCTCAGCTTGCTGGATCATTAACGAATGTTAGCCCAGAAAAGATTCAGGCACGGGGACAAGCTCGACTGACCAATGGGAATAGTTTTATCAATGCTGACTTTAATGCGATCGCGGGACGATGGCAGGCAGACACTCAGATTGCGGGCATTGCACTGAGACAGTTTTCACCGGATCTGCGAGGAGATCTGAGTGGGAATGTCAGAGTTGCAGGATTGATCAACGATCTGCGTCCCGATGCAATTCGCGCGGATGGACAAGTGAGATTGTCTCAAGGCATTTCATTGATTGATCAGCCGCTTGTGGCGCAAGTCAACTGGGATGGTCAGAAGCTTAACATTCCCCAAGCAACGGCTCCAGGATTTCGTGCAAATGGCACGATTTTGGCAAATGTGCAGGGAACTCCTCAAATCACAGGCTTGGATTTGAACATTCGAGCCACGAACTATGCGCTGTCTAATCTGCCAATTCCCCGTCCGCCTGTGACGCAACTGACGGGTGCAATCGATTTAGTCGGACGAATTACGGGCACGCCGGATAGTCCAAACGTGGTGAGCAATGTTGCAGTCAAAAACTTTTCGCTGAATGGGATTACGTTCGATCCATTGCTCAGAGGAACATTAAATCTGTTACCCAGAGGCTTTGATCTCAAAGTAGCAGGCATTCAAGATCGAATTGCATTGGATTTAGATCCCACCTTCCGACCGCGATCGCTCAATGTTCAGCGCGGGGCATCGACCTTAGCCGGAAAGACCGTTGGCAATGTTTTCCAAGTTGCGATTAATCAATTTCCGATCACTGGACTTGTTCTACCTGGAGTCAATCTTGCGCCTTATGGTGGCATCGGTGGAACTTTAGCGGGAACACTCAACATTGATCTCGACCAATTGCGCGTCTTGAATGGGAGAGCCTCGATTCAGAACTTCCGGCTCGGCTCTTTCCAAACCGATGTAGCTGCAACAACGTTTGTCAATCGCAATAATGTCTTTGAATTTAGCGAGACCGTGCTGACGAGAGGAGAAAGTCAGTACAGAATTTCCGGCAATGTAGACTTGAGAACTCAACCGAGATTTAATGGTGAAATTGCCATTGCCCAAGGCAGAATCGAAGATGTACTCGGTGGCTTACAGTTCTTCGATCTGCAAGATTTTACACGGGGCGCACAGCCTCCAAGTTACGATCGCGCATCTGCTCTGAACCCTGTGCCCGTTGGCAATCCTCAAGCTCCTTTGTTCGATCAACTGCGCCGCTTTGCTGAAATCAACGAGCTATTGAAGCTCAACGCTCAAGCCATTCAGAACAATCGCATTCCTCAAATCGCTGATCTACGCGGAAACTTCGGTGGAACGATTAAAATTGCAGCTTCCCTGGATCAAGGCGTTCAAGCCGATTTTGATCTCAGAGCACAAGCGGTTGAATTCCGCCCTTATCCCTCATTCTTGACCGTGACAGAGGGCAAGCTGCAACCGATCAACGATCGCGTACTCAAAGCGGAGAGTGTGATTGCCCTCGGCAGGCTCGACAATGGCATTGTCACTCTAGAGCCTTTAAGAATTCAATCTGGGGATTCTCAAATCAATCTAACCGGGCAGTTTGGGGGCGAAACGCAGTTCGGACAGTTGGAAGCACGCAACTTACCGATCGCGGCGATTGAACCGTTCTACCCGCTGCCGCTCGGGATTGATGGCAATCTCAATGCCAGTGTCACCGTCAGTGGATCGCGGACAAATCCCTCGGCAGTTGGACAGATTCAAGTCACAGATGGTTTCCTCAACGGCAAAACAGTTGAATCTGCGGTTGGCAACTTTAGCTATACCAACTCTCGACTGAGCTTTGGCAGCAACATTGGCTTAGTTGCAACTGAGCCGATTTTGATTGAAGGCAGTTTTCCGTACCAGTTCTTACCCGATAGTGTTCGCCCTGATAGTAGTGATATCAGCCTGAATGTCAATGTCAAAAATGAAGGCTTAGCCGTGCTGAATGTCTTTGTTCCACAGCTTGCCTGGCGAGGGGGACAAGGAACCGTCCAACTGAATGTCAGTGGAACCTTGCTGCGTCCGAGAGTCATTGGATCAATTCAGGTTGCCGATGCCACAATCGAAGCAACTGCGCTGCAAGAGCCAATTACAGGCTTAACAGGCAATATTCAACTGAATGGCGATCGCTTGACGATCGACAGTCTGCAAGGACAGTTCAACCAAGGACAACTGATTGCCAAAGGAACCTTACCGATTTTTCTAGAAAGTAGTGCTGATCCAGAAAATCCGTTGCAATTAGTCCTCGATCGCTTAGCTATCAATCGTAAAGGACTGTATCAAGGCGGAGTGTCGGGTAATATCACAGTCACCGGAACTGCCTTTGCACCCGAAATTGGTGGACAAGTTGAACTGGCAAATGGACAGGTTCAACTCCCAGATAATGCTGCGAGTTCTGCTCAACCACCTGCGAGTCCTAGTCAGCCGGACAATCAGACAAATCTAACCTTCAGAAACTTAAACATTGTCTTAGGCAATCGCCTGCAAATTGTCAGCGCCCCCTTGATTAATTTTCTGGCAACTGGAACCTTGAGCGTCAATGGCACGCTGAATGCTCTCAGACCGGAAGGAACAGTGCGCCTGAGAAGTGGACAAGTGAATCTGTTTACAACGCAATTTGTATTAGAGCGAGGCTATCCTCAAACGGCGGTGTTTGAGCGCGATCGCGGGCTAGATCCGATTCTGAATATTCGGTTAATTGCTTCTGTACCAGAAGTAACGCGTAGTCGCATCGCCACACCTGGAACCGCAGAATTTACAGACGATTCACTCTTTGCTTCGAGTCTCGGCGCATTCCGAACTGTGCGAGTTCAAGCGAATGTGACAGGACCTGCTAGCCAAATCTTTCAGAATCTAGAACTCACGAGTAGTCCTAGCCGAAGCACAAGTGAGATTGTTTCGCTGATTGGCGGTGGATTTGTCAATACGCTTGGACGGGGAGATAGTCCGTTAGGAATTGCTAACCTAGCAGGCTCAGCGTTGTTAACGAATATTCAAGGCTTTATTGGCAATGCGATCGGACTCAGCGATTTTCGATTGTTTCCCACGTTATTGAGAAATGAAGAGCGACGAGAATCGAGTCTTGGATTAGCCGCGGAGGTGGGAGTGGATATCACTCGCAATCTTTCTGCATCAGTATTGCGAGTGCTGACTGCGGATGAACCCACTCAATTCGGTCTTCGTTACCGCATTAACGACAATTTCCTGTTCCGAGGCTCAACAGACCTCTCTGGTCAAAACCAAGCCGTACTAGAGTACGAACTAAGATTCTAGAGGAACGTCCGGACGCGATCGACGAGTTGATTCGGTCGAATCACACCTTCGATCTTATCGACTGGCTGGGATTCCTTGAATAACACCAGGGTGGGTAATGCTGTGATACTGTACTGACTAGCGATTTCAGGATACTTATCTACATCGATCTTAACGATTTTTACTGTGCCGTCTAAATCGTCTTTTGCGAGATCGAGAAACCCTGACATCATTTGGCAAGGACCGCACCAAGTCGCGTAGAAGTCTACAAGAATCGGTGTCTCTGAACCCGTCAGTAATTCCTCAAAGCTGTTAAATTGCTGCTTTGTAGCCATTTGAGCCTATTTGCCTCCAATACCGTGTTCTACTACACTAGCGCGTCCAGTCAAAACCGTCTCAACAGAGAGAGTAGAGATTTATGAACGAAGAAGCACCCTAGTACTCATCTACTAAATCCGTCAAAATTTCATGCTAACAATGGCCGAGAGTTGCCTCTCTGCCATTGTGTCCAGTTCTCTACCGAAGTAGTGCTTTTACTAGCTTTGGATGTAACTGTTCGGGATCAAATTGCGGTTCATTGGGCGGATAAAGCTCTTCTTCCGCAAAAGCAAACCCGTATTCCTGACTGAGCGCGACTAGTTCTTTTGCCCGCTCACAGGTTTTCAGTTTTTCTTGGAGTTCAGCATTCGTTTTCGCGGTTTGGGCAAACGATTTGATTTGATTTGCAGCCATGTTGACCTCTTGGTTTGTCTTTCTACAAATATCGAATCGCCCCGTCCGTTTCTGATTTTAAGCAGAACTTCCAGCGATGGTGCATCAATTTCTATTAAAAAATTGCTGCTAAATCAGAAGAAGCATGAATTTCTAAAACTTAACGCCCTAATGCACCTTTGATCATATCGAGGAGACTCGTGCCACCAAACGCGATCGCGAGCAAAATCGAAGACGACAGAATAAACCCACACACGCAGAGAACGAGTCCACCGAGACTAATGGCTCCGTCATCATCTAGCAAGCCAAAGCCCGTGACAAAGATCCCCATCGCTGGCAGTGTATTGGTGCCGGGAATAGGAATCATCATCGAAATTGACATCAGAGAGATTGCTAAGCCAATGACTGTGCGACCAGGAAGACTGGTACAAACCTGAGTCAAGCGCGGACGAGAAATCGATTCAATCCGTCGTAGCCAAGGCAATCCTACTTTGAGGACTTGGCGAACTTGCTTTAATGCAAAGCCATGATTCTGCCAACTGTTGGGAAACCAAGGTTGATCTCGTCCAGCTAGCAACTGTACAGCTAATAGCAACATCGCAATTCCAAAAGGAACCGAATAGCCTGGAGCCGGAATCGGGAGAGCAGATGGAAACGACAGCAGCACAAAGAGAAACCCAAAAGTACGCTCTCCTGCGAGGTCAAGAATGTCGTTCAAAGTAACTTTGACATCGCTAGAACGGTGATCGGTTGGAAGATTTGAGGAGTGAGCAATGAGTTCGCTAGCGTCAGGTTGCTGCCAACGATCGTTGTCAAAGAAAAATCTTTCAAGTTCGCTGGAAAGGGTAGCCATAAGGATTCTGCGAAGGATGGGGTGTAGTTATAAAACGCCGAGACAGACGAGACAAATCTACAAGACTTGGGCACAAACTGACCTAGCGATAGGAATATCCCTTGCAAATCTTAATTTGAAAAGATCCTTAAAGACAAAAAAGACACAATTTCGCTGATCATGCCTTGACGATAAATTCGCCGTCTTCTTCAGCAGAAATTTCCGGAGGATCTAAGGTCCAAGTCGATCTTTGATATATCCAATAAGCCGAGATCAGCATAATTCATACCGATCAATCCTATGAAATGACTGTGGCAGTTACTCAAGACAATAGCTTGACCCTAACACGACTGCCAATTTGACTTTGAGAGTCTAGCCAATGTTGATTTGGAGAAATACGATGAAATCTTTCATAACTACGATCGCTGTGTTTGGCTCTGTCTGCTCAATGCTAGTTCCTCTGGTACAGACCGAGACTGCGATCGCCGCTCCATCTCTGCTTCATCTGAATCAATCTGTACGCATCCAGCCTCAAATCTTAGCCTTTACAGATATTAGCGGTGTTGATGGCGAAACTGAAATTCGCCAACTTGCCCAATTAGGCGTTCTCGAACCCGCTTCTGGTGGGTTTCGACCCCGATCTTCGATTACACGGGCTGAGTTTATCACTTGGTTAGTCAAGTCTTACAATGCCTTGCAAACGCACAACGTTCGCAAACCGACGCTGATTCGCCTGCCGGATCGATCTCGTTCTGCCTTTCGGGATGTTTCCCCCTCCCATCCTGCTTTTCGGTACATTCAAGCGGCTTATGATGCAGGATTTCTAGCGGGATATGAAGATGGGACATTTCGACCAGATGCGGTCTTAACCCGTGAAGAGATGATTGTCCTCAAATCGCCTGTTGATTCTCGCGGTAGTGGCAATAGCAGCCGTTCAGCCGAAAGCTTGCGGAACTTCATTCAGCGAACTAAAGGATTTCAGGATGCCGATCGCATGAGTGAGCGTTACCTCACCCATATTGCTTTTGATTTGGGCAATGCTGCGAGTGGAAGGAATTTTGAGCGCGTCTACGGGGCGAGATCCCGCTATGAACCGCAAAAAGCTGTCAGCAGAGCCGAGGCAGCCGTTGCGCTCTCTCAATTTAGACGAGCTGGAACAGCCGCACAGGCGATCGAAAAGCTCAATCGCAGATAGTTCATATCCATTGAAACAGCATTGCGGAGTTACACACAGCTGAGACAGACGATACAAATTGAAACGATTTGGGTAGGAACTGACTTGTGAGGTGGACTATCTATCGCAAGTCTGAATTTGACAACGGGAAATCGCAGTTAGAGCAATCCGGATGAGCAACTGATGCGCGCGAAAAGGCGACAAACTCTTCCAGTGAGAATATATTGATTAGAGTTGATACCTATAGTGGCTTGCTCCCTATGAACTCCGTCGTCTTTGAAATCCTCATTATCCTGGTGCTGATCTTTGCAAACGGTATCTTCGCAATGTCAGAAATTGCGATCGTATCGGCTAACAAGATTCGACTTCAGCAGCGCGCCGAGAACGGAGACACCAAAGCAAGAACAGCACTTGCCCTAGCAGAATCGCCCAATCGCTTCCTCGCAACTGTGCAAATCGGAATTACACTTGTGGGGATTTTTGCAGGTGCATTTGGGGGAGCCACTCTGTCTGAAAAGCTCGCTGAAGTGCTGCGAACGATTCCTGCCGTTGCACCGTACAGCCAGGGATTAGCGCTCGGTATTGTTGTCGCTTGCATCACCTATCTTTCCCTCGTAATCGGAGAACTCGTACCGAAACAACTGGCGCTCAATGCACCCGAGCAAATTGCTATAAATGTTGCAAAGCCAATGCGATCGCTCTCAAAGTTCGCTGCCCCGATCGTATCTTTGCTCAGTTTGTCCAGCGATACCTTGATGCGGCTTTTAGGAGTCAGACCTTCGGAAGAGCCACCCATCACTGAAGCAGAAATTCAGGTTTTAATCAGCCAAGGAACCCGAGCAGGTACGTTTCACGAGGCAGAGCAAGAAATTGTTGAACGAGTGTTTGAGCTAGATGATCTGATAGTAGGCGCATTGATGACCCACCGTCGACAGATTGTATGGCTTGATGTGAACCTGCCAGATGCGGAAAATCTAGCGCGAATCAACAACAGTGTGTACTCACGTTTTCCTGTCTGTCAGGGAGATTTAGATACAGTTTTGGGAGTTGTGAAAGTGAAAGAACTCTTCACTCGCTCTAGCACAGGTGAATCGATCAATTTCACTACTGCTTCCAGTGCCCCCTTGTTTATTCCTGAGAACACTCATGCTCTAAAAGTTTTAGAGCTATTTAAGAAGTCAGGACAGCACATGACCTTTGTCGTCGATGAATATGGCGCGATTCAAGGATTAGTCACGCTGAATGACATTATGGAAGCGATCGTCGGTGATTTGCCGTCTGAGCATGTCGAGAATCCGCAAGCGGTGCAGCGTGAAGATGGTTCCTGGTTACTGGATGGAATGTTGTCGATCGAAGAATTCAAAGACCTCTTCGACCTAGAAGATCTACCCCAAGACGATCATCAGTATCACAGTCTGGGCGGCTTTGTGATCACGCGATTAGGACATATTCCGGTTTCTGCAGAACATTTTGAGTGGAACACTCTGCGGTTTGAAGTGATGGATATGGATGGCAATCGTGTGGATAAAGTGCTGGTGAGTCAGCGAAAAGACGGCTCATCTGCAATCTGAGACAAATTTTACTAGAAGGCAAAACCGAGCATCATCATAAAGATTCTTGAAAACATCGAACAAATTAGTAAATTTGTTCGATACGATTGTTGAGCAATTTGAGGACAAAACCGGAGTAGTGCAGATGTCAAATGTTGCCCAAGGTCGCTGCTTATGCCAAGCTGTCAGCTTATCTACGACGAAGATGAATCATCAGATTGGAGCGTGCCACTGTAGGATGTGCAGAAAGTGGGGTGGAAGCGCTTTACTTGTGATCGACTGTGAGAGCGAGGTCAACTTTGAAGGCACTGAAGATATTAGCATTTATCAATCCTCCGACTGGGCAGAACGCGGCTTTTGTCGAAACTGTGGTACTCACCTCTTTTACCGATTGAAGCAGAATCAACAATACTTTATTCCTGTGGGACTGTTTGATGATGCAGAGGATCTGTACTTCGAGCATCAGATTTTTATTGACGAAAAGCCCGACTACTACTCTTTTGCAAATGAAACGCACAATATGACAGGTGCGGAATTTTTTGCACAGGTTGCATCAGAGCGGCAATGAACTGCTCGATCGAATGAGTTAAAACATCTATAGCAGCCTTAGACCCGTTGTGAAGTGGGGAGTAGGGAGTGGAGAATTATTCCTTTAGTGGCTCTCTACTCCCCATTCATTTGAGCATTCACAACTCAAACAGCAGTGCTTCGTCAATCTCAATTGAGTGCCTAAATTTAGATGGGCTTGACTTGGCTCAATTCATGACTTAATTGCTGATGAATCTTGCCGTTCGTCGCCAAAATTCTTCCGGTCTCAAGTTGCACAGGCGACTGGTCGTAAGCTGTCACGAGTCCCCCCGCTTCTTCAACTAATACAACTCCCGCTGCCATATCCCACATTGACAATCCCCGCTCCCAGTATCCATCCAATCGCCCACAAGCCACATACGCTAAATCCAACGCTGCCGCTCCATCGCGACGCACGCCTTGAGTTAAGTGGGTCAAATGACAAAACTCAGCATAGTTCGTATCCGAAGTTTGACGGCGATCGTAAGCAAATCCTGTGACTAGCAGGCTCCGGTCTAATTCTTGGGTCTGAGACACCTGAATGGGTTTCCGATTTTGAGTCGCGCCCAATCCCTTTGCGGCTCGAAATAGCTCTTGATGGATCGGGTTATACACGACTCCAACTTGCGGCACACCTTCAATCAACAACCCGACTGAAACCGCCACAAAGGGATATTGATGAGCATAATTCGTCGTGCCATCGAGTGGGTCGATCGCCCAAAGGAATTCGCTTTGCCGATCGCCCATTTGCCCGGACTCTTCTGCCAAAATCGGATGATCGGGCACATGCCGCTTCAAGACTGCTAAAACTGCATCTTCCGCTGCTTTATCTGCCTCTGTGACTAAATCTCCCGGTCGTCCTTTCTCCCGGATCTCTTGGAGATTCCCCCAATACTGTTGCAAGATTGCTCCAGCGGAAAGCGCTGCTTCGGTGGCAATATCGAGAAAAATTTCCAGATGACGAGAATTCATAAATTCGTGTAATTGAGCCGTCAAAATCATAGATCATACTGGGCAGTTGGTGGGGAGGGTCAGAAACAACCCAAGTAAGATAAAAACAATCTGTGATACCTCGATCGATGAATCTCGAAACTCTACTCGAACAAAATCGTTTAATTCGCGCGATCGGCTTTGACGATGCGCCTTTTATTCGTAAATCTGAGAATCCTGTGCAGATCGCTGGAGTGGTCTGTGCGGGGACTCGATTCGAGGGAATGGTTTGGAGTGAGATTCAACCGGATGGATGGGATGCGACTGAGACAATCACAAAGGTTTTACTCAACAGCAAATTTTTACCGCAACTACACATTGTTTTACTCGATGGGATTTCGCTGGGTGGGTTCAATATTGTGGATTTGCCGACTTTATCGAACGCGATCGCGCTTCCTTGTGTGAGCGTGATGCGCCGCTATCCCAAACTCGAAAAAGTAGAATATGCTTTGAAACGACTTCCTGACCCGGAACGTCGATTAGCCATGATTGCTCGTGCCGGGACAATCTACGAAGCTCATCCGTTTGTCTTTCAAGTTTGTGGTGCAACTCCAGAAATTACAGCAAAAGTTCTCACGCGAGTCACGGATCGAGGGCATGTTCCTGAACCTTTGCGACTCGCACATTTGATTGCTTCTGCTGTGATGAAAGGTGAGAGTGGCAAGCAAGCATAAGTTTGGGAGATGGGAAGTTAGCGACGGAAGCTGAGGTTATCGCTGGTGCTGCCGCCATAGTTTTCAGTAGTCAAGCTATACATCAATCAAAAGCTGATAGACTCTTTGAACTACTCTCTAAAATAGTCCGTGGTCAAAAAAGCTGATATTGGTGGTAAACGTCTTATTAGTCTGGCACCGACTGCTTGGGTGCAATGGGTGACTCAGCAACCCGATGTGATTGCTCAAGAAATCCTCGGATCTGATTTTCAGTGGGTCAGCCGAGAAAATGATGTTTTGGTTAAAGCTTACAGCCCCACGCAGGGAGAGTTTCTGATTCTCAATGAGTTGCAGTTGCGCTACAACGACAAGCTGCCTGTGCGAATGCGAGCCTATGCAGCCCTCGCTGAGGAGAAGTATAGCCTCCCGATTTATCCGGTTTTAATCAACATCTTGCCCCCCGCATCTACAGTCACGATTCTCGATCGCTACGAATCCAACTTCATGGGGCTACAGTCGCGGCAAGATTACCAGGTCATTAATCTATGGGAAATAGAAGCCTCGATCGTCTTTGAGCAATCGCTGAATGCGCTCTTACCCTTTGTGCCCGTGTTGAAGAATGGTGGGGAGACTACAGTGGTACAGCGAGCCTTGAATCAATTGCGCGGGGATCAGCAATTGGTCGAATTGGAATCATTACTGGCATTTTTTGCTAGTTTTGTGTTGGGAAGTGAAATTGTTCGGCAAATTATGAGGTGGGATATGGCAGTACTGCGAGAGTCACCCTGGTATCAGGAGATTTTGCGAGAAGGGGAACGGTTGGGAGAACAGCGAGGAAAACAGGAAGGGCGACAAGAAGAAGGTCGATCGCTGATCTTAAAACAACTCGCCCGTCGAGTCGGTGCCCTTTCACCAGAAACAACTGCCCAGGTTGAGGCATTGTCGATCGAGCAACTCGAAGAATTAGGTGAAGCATTATTAGATTTCACGCAGATCGAAGAGTTGACAGTTTGGTTAGACCAGAACGCCTAAGAGACAGAATCGGCGGCAAGTGCTAAGCCACAAAAATCGCCCTCAGATGTGTCTGAAGGGCGATCGCGACATTCGAGATGAGCTAGCTTTCTAGAAAAGCGATAGCATTCCTAAATTGATCGTGAAAGACACAGTCTGTCGTGCCCCCTAAATCCCCCAAATTTGGTAGACTTCAAGCCAAAGCGTTTTGGATTCTCAAAGTCCCGCATTCTGGGGAACTTAGGGGGCGTTCCCAGATTTCACACCTCAAATCAGATGCAAGACAACCTACCGTGTAAACATCAGGCGATGAAATTGGATAGACACGGTAGGAAGGCATGTAGAAATGTTCTGTCTAAGTCGTTAAGCCTTGGAAATCTGTGCCCAATTTGGAGGAGTATAGTCTGAGTTCATTGCTCGATCGACATACCCTGCTAAATTCGGCAAAGCTTCACTCGCAATCTCTCGCTGAAGAAACTGATTCAGCTTTTGCTCCCAATCACTCGGATAATCTCGAATCACAGGATGCCGAACTGCGATCGTTTGATATTCCGCAGCTTCAATATTCAGAATCATGTCGAGCTTCAGAATCGCCAGAGGACGAATAAATAACCCGATCGCAGCAAGCTGAAACCCTTGATCGATTCCTTTTTGCCGCAAGACTCGAACAAACTGTGCGCCGTTGGGAATTCCATAACAAATTTGACTGCGATCGAGAATGGCTTCGACTTCAATGTTGTAGCCTTGGGTCAAGCCTGCCTCTAGAGTCATGCCATCATATTGCTGCTCTGGATGCGGCAGGTAAATTGTAATTTGCTGCACAGATCCATCCGTTGCATTAAGCTGACGTGTGAGATATCCCACATGACTTTCGCGATCGCACAAATGAACCAATGCCATATTCAAGACATATTGCTCGAAGCGGGGAATGCCTAATAGCGTGAGCATAATGCTCCTCAGTATTTTGTAGGGTTGACGAGCGAGCCACTCGGATATTCAACACTCAGGCGATTGCTCCCCGCGACAATCTCTCGAACCCTTGCTGCTTCCGAAGCTGAAATTATACTGAACCTTATGTGCGATCGCGCTAATCCTACAAGTCTCTTAAGGTTTACTCTTGCGTCAAGGTAACCAGAGCGATGGAAAAACGCGACTTGCCCAGTCTCTCAGCATCCGGTTTGTGGTGCGAGCAATATCGATATGAGGTTCATCAGGTTCAACTGGAATAATCGGTGCAGGTGAACCCATTCTGAACTGCTCAATCACTCGATTCGCAGCCTCAAGCCCAGTCACATACGCTTTTTCCTGTGACCAAGACCCATGCCGAGTAATAATCCAATCGCCACTCATCAAGAGATTCGCGATGCTCGTCGTTCCCGAAAGCATCGACTGATAGCTTCCAGGAGCGAAGTGCGTCACTGCTTTCGAGAGTCGAATCACACTGCTATCTATGACTTTCGCAGACCGAAACTCAGGCACACAAGTTGCTAGATCGCGATGCACTTTCGCAACAATGTCTGCATCACTCATCGGCAGCAGTTGATTCGCATGATAAAAATCTGCTTCAATCACACTACCAGGCTGATCTTTCCATTCGTCATGCAGCGCATTCAGATCAAAGAATGTCCAGCCTGTTGTGTTATCAAACCCAAAGCAAGCATTCGAGGGTAGAGGAACAGACACTTTACGATCGAACCACAGCCGAGTTGCTAAGACATCGATCGCACTTAAATTCATCAAGTTACAAAATTCAGGAAACTGACGCAAAGTTGCACTACTGCTAACAATCTTTTGCATCCCAGTAATCCCAACTGAAAAGATCACGGCATCTGCTTCAAATACCTCTTCTCCACATACAACCCCAGTTGCTTTTCCATCTTGGATGATCACATCGCTGACGCGCTTTTGAGTCAGCACTCGCCCACCAGCAGTCTCAATTTGTTCAACCCAAGGACGAAAGATCTGATCTCCCACAGTGCCCCGACACCAAACCACATCAAAATCAGGCTGATGCGCCAAAATAAAGTAGTACAGCATTCCTAAAGCTGCTGCTGCCGAACATTGTTCTCCCGGTGCAAATAATCCCACCAGTAACATCGGCTCAAATGACTCTTTGTACAGCCGAGCAGAGACTCCAAACTGTTTGAAAAGCTCACGAGCAGTGACCGAATCATATCGCTGCCATGCTTCATCTGAATTATCAAAATCAACCACCGCATAAAGCAATGGCAAAGCAGACAGTCGATCGCTTAAAGGTAATCGCTTAAACCGAGTGTACAAGAACGTCCCCAAAGGCGTAGGCAGTCTCGGCTCTTGCTGGAAAATTGGAGACTCGACTTCTAAACCATTCGGAGAATATTGCGAAGAGCGAGTCCAATCCGTAAAAGGCTGCAAGCCTAACTGTTCGACCAGCGAGAAAATATTGCGGTAGGGATACCAGAATCCATGGATTCCCGCTTCGACCGATCGACCTTGCGCCGTTTTCCAACCTGCAACCAGTCCACCTGGATACCCGCCTGCTTCTAAGAGCGTGACATCATACCCTTGTTTTGCCAGATGATAGGCTGAGCCTAAGCCAGCCCATCCTGCTCCGACGACAACGACTTTGGGAGATTTCTGAGTTTGATTCATCGATCGAGTTTCGCTAACCGCTTTCACAGCATACCAAGCTCTGCTGGCACGCCATCAGGTAATCTTCCACTGATCGAGTAGAAAAGCGTATTCAAAGGCAATTTCTTTTAATCGCTCATATCGTCCCGATGCACCACCATGGCCGGCTCCCATGTTGGTTTTTAAGAGTAAAACGTTTGTGTCAGTTTTGAGAGCGCGGAGCTTTGCTGTCCACTTTGCAGGTTCCCAGTAAGAAACACGCGGATCGTTTAAGCCAGCAGTTACAAGCAACGCGGGATATGCCTTGGCTTCAACATTATCGTAAGGCGAATAGCCTTTCATATAAAAGTAAAACTCTCGTTCATTCGGATTGCCCCACTCTTCCCATTCTATTGCTGATAAAGGCAGCGAGGTATCTAAAATCGTAGTAACGACATCGACGAAAGGAACTTGTGCGATCGCAGCTCGAAACAAGTCTGGACGCTGATTAATCACGGCTCCGACAAGCAATCCACCCGCACTGCCGCCAGAAATTGCTAAATGATCACGATCTGTCCAACCTGCTTGAATCAACGTTTCGGCACAGGTAATAAAATCACTGAAAGTATTCTGCTTTTGCAAGAATTTTCCATCTAAATACCACTTGCGCCCGAGTTCCGAACCCCCTCGAATATGCGCGATCGCGAGAACTACACCTCGATCGAGTAAAGCTAATCGAGTAGACGAAAAAACATCTGGATAGTTAACGCCATAAGAGCCATAACCTGTCATCAGCAAAGGATTTCGTCCATTGCGATCGAGATCTCCTCGGTACACGATCGACAAAGGAATCTTCGCACCATCGGCTGCGATCGCTTCGAGTCGTTCGCTCTTGTACTGAGTGCGATCGTAGCCACCCAAAACAGGGGTTTCTTTCTTCAGTTCGCGGATCTGTGTGTCGAGATTGTATTCAAAAATCGAAGATGGCGTAACTAGCGAAGTGTAGCCAAACCGAAGAATCTGCGTATTGAATTCTGGATTGATCGATTCTGAAACTTCGTAAGTGGGTTCGGGAAATGAGATGCGATGTTCTTCCTGAGTGGACAATTTACGCACTCGAATATTCGGCAGTCCAGATTCGCGATCGTAAATAACTAAATGATCGGCAAACGCACTGACACCCATTAAAAATACATCTTCATGATGTTCAATCACTGTCTTCCAATGTTCAACGCTCGGATTGCTCACCGGAGCTTGCATGAGTTTGAAATTCAGCGCGTTGTCATTCGTCAGAATATAAAAGGTATCCGTATGATGCTCAATTTCATACTCAATTCCAGTCTCGCGGGGACGAATTAGGCGAAACTCCCCATTCGGATCATTCGCATCGAGATAGTAAACTTCCGAGGTAATGTTACTACCTAAACTCAGAAGCAAATACGCTTCACTCCGAGTTTTATCAATACCGAGGAAATAAGAATCATCTGCTTCATGAAACAGCAGTTGATCCGACTCTGCGCTCTGACCTAACTGATGTCGAAATAGCTTGTACGGGCGATTTACAGCATCAATTTGAGCATAGAAAACCGTTTGATTATCATTGCCCCAAGTAAAAGAAGCAGTATCAGGAATCGATTCGGGATACAGTTGATGAGTTGCTAAATCTAGGAAAAATAGGGTGTAGCGTTCTGCACCTGTTGTATCGATCGAATATGCCAATAATTGATGATTTGGACTAATTTCAAACCCGCCTAAGCTAAAGTACTCTGTCCCTTCAGCTAGTTGATTTTGATCCAGAAGTATTTCTTCGGGCGCATCTAATGTTTGATATTTACGACAGTGAATCGGATAAGCTTTTCCAGTTTCAGTGCGCGTGTAGTAATAAAACTCACCGTAGCGGTAAGGCACTGATAAATCATCTTCTTGAATCCGCGAGAGCATTTCCTCGTAGAGTTGAGTTTGCAGCGATTCGGTATGCTGCATTCGTGCTTCCGTGTAAGTATTCTCTGCTTCTAGATAGGCGATAACTTCAGGATTGTCGCGTTCTCTCAACCAAGAATAATCGTCAATGCGTTCATCTCCATGCAGTTGATGCACATAGGGATGCTTGGGCGCGATTGGGTAGGACTGTTTCATTTTAGGCACACAGAGAAATGACCGAATTAAATTCTAGCGATTTAAATGAGAATTGAGGTCTGGCTTGGGTTGGAGGACAACATTTGCGGCAATGTTCACTCAATGTTCACCCAAAGGAACTCGGAGATCGCGCAAGCGTGACTTAAACTAGAACCGTCTGTTTCAACCAAATTGCACTGAATTGTCATGACTACCTTTGTGGGCAAAGCCTTGCAAAACGGGAAATACACCCTGGATCAAGAACTCGGACGAGGCGGTTTTGGCATCACCTACCGGGCGACTCATCATTGGCTCAATCAAGTCGTGGTGATTAAAACGATCAATGATGCGCTGCGTCAAGATCAGCAGTTTGCGAATTTTCAACGTCAGTTTCAGGATGAAGCAAAACGGCTTGCGATGTTTGTTCATCCGGGGATTGTGCGAGTCAATGACTTTTTTGTGGAAGATGGTTTACCGTACATGGTCATGGACTATATTCCAGGGCCAACTTTAGCGCAGGTGGTGTTTCCGAATGCGCCATTACCCGAATCAACCGCGATCGCGTATGTTCATCAAGTCGGAGCCGCATTGAATGCCGTCCATCATCTCGGACTGCTGCATCGCGATGTGAAACCTCAGAACTTGATTCTGCATCAAGTTACAGGGCAAGTCATTCTGATTGATTTTGGTACAGCGCGCGAATTTTCTCCGGGGATGACTCAAACGCACACGAGTATGTTTTCCGAAGGCTATGCTCCGATCGAGCAATATCTGCCCCAAACCAAACGGACAGCCGCGATCGATGTGTATGGACTTGCTGCGACGCTGTATTCTCTAGTAACGGCTCAGGTTCCGATCGCGTCCATTTTGCGCGATCGTCAACCGCTTCTAGAACCGCGCGAATTCCGTCCTGATTTAAGTCCGAGAGTCAATCAGGCCATTCTACGAGGCATGGCGCTAGAACCCCATCATCGTCCTGCAACCATGAATGAATGGCTAGCCTTGCTCCCAGACTCTGAGAAAACATCTGTTTCAGTGCCGTCGATCAGATCGGTTCCGGCTGCCAGTACACCCATTAGCCAGGTTGCAACGGTTGCCATTAGCTCGCCTCGGGGCGATCGAACAAATATTCAGACCCAGCCGCCAGTCGTGCAGCCCCAGAACCAAAACTGGCAGCCCTGGCTTTGGGGTGGTCTTGCAATGATAGGACTAGTATCTGGCAGTGTTTTAGCAAGCCGATTTACAAGTCAGCAAACGGTTCCCGTACCTCCGAGATCGACTGAATCGCCGCTCGCTGAACCGTCATCTCGTCCAAAACAGAACTCTGAAAAAATAACTGCGCCTTCGGTTGTCCCGCAAGCCAGCCCAAAAGCGACTCCGAACCAAACGCCTGTCCCAACTCCTTCTCCCTCTGTCACACCAGAAGCGGAATCTGATCCGCTCCCTCCTGTCACGACTCCGGAGCCAGAACCCCCGACGAGTCCTCCGGTTGATCCGGAGCCAGCTGCAAGTCCGACACTCTCACCGTCCCCAACTCCCGCACCCGAGGTTTCTCCAGCTTCGGGACAATCTGGTTCAGGACAGGAGAGTAAGAAAGAGCAGAAAGAAGAAAAAAAAGAGGAGCGCCGTGAGGAAAAACAGAAAGACACAAATTGAAATGCGAGGTCGTCGTTGACTGAATTCATGTTTTGGTGGCGAGTGGGAGAATCTAAACTTAGAGTGCTCCCGATCGCCCTATCAGATGTATTGGAGTGAACGATTAGCTCTGTTCATTCTCAGATTGAAGTATGGGAATGAGTGCTAAGATGAACGGCAACGATAGATTGATCGTTAGTAAGCGAACTAGATGTCCTGCTGTAATAATTTCAGGATCTTGCTGCAAGCTCAGTGCAATCCAAATCATTTCAGGCGAACCCCCTGGAGACGCAACAAGTAGGCAAGTGAGCCAATCCCATTGAGTGAGAGATTGAATAATCAACGCAGCGATCAATGCAGCGATCGACATCAATACCACTGGAACAATAGACCGCACGATCGATAAAATTTTCAACTTTGGATTAATTCCCCAATATTCACCAATCGTAATTCCGAGTAAGATTTGACCGATCAGATTCAAGAAAATCGGGAGTTGAAAATCGAGTTGAGCAATCGCTGGAAAGCTCAATGACAAGACCTCAAACATCAGCCCAACCGCGATCGCGCACAGAAAATTTGCGATCGGAATTCTCAACTTTGTTCCGAAATAAGCAGCAATGAGCGCAATTCCAATAAATAAGCACGAAGTTTGGAGATCAGTCCAAGAAATTTTGATAATACTTTGAACGATCGCAGAAATCTCATCATTGCTCGAACGAGTAAAAGCCACATTTGCAAGCAGAGGCATTCCAGCAACAACCGTGGTAAATCGCATGAGCTGAACCAGAGAAACTAATGCTGTATTCTGGGTGTACTCTGCGGCAATACTTGCCATGACTCCAATGTTTCCGGGAGTCGTTGCTAATAGTCCGGTTAATAAGTCAGTCTTTTCAACTCGCGAATAGATAACGCCAATCAATGCACCCGCCAGCATCAAAAACACAGGCAAGCCGAGAAAGACGAGCAGATGAGCAGATAATGCACTGAGATTGCGATGTTGCAGCGATAACCCGATCGTTAAACCGATGAGTAATTGACCTGCTTTTCGAGCATTGCGATTCGGTTGAATCGGCTCATGAGTCAAGGCTCGATAGCTAGAAATCACGATCGCACCCGCCGCAATTCCGCCAAGCATCCAAGCGACACCTGTTAATCCAAGCACGACCAGCCCAAACCCAATGAGTACGGCTAGAAACCCTTCGATCGCCAGAATGCTATAAACCTCGACCCATCGGTTTAGAGCCGTCGCTTTCAGTCGCTCAGAATTTAGCACAGGTGCAACTCTCCAGAAATAACACTGAGCAGTAGAGAATTCCGAGTTCTTGTGAAACTCGGAATTCTCACCTCATTTAAGATCCCATATTGCACGCTAACTGACTGTTGAGAGAGAACGATTTTCTCGATTCGGATGAACGACTCTGCACCATCTGACAGTTCTTTCAATAGAACTGCACCGACATAGCACTCACTAAATTCAACTGTACAAAGATACTTCTTGATAAATTCATATCCAAAACAACGAATTACTTTTTATTTTGAATGAGTTAAATAATTCTAAAAAGTAATCAAGATTTAGATATTTATTACATCACTATCAATCAAAGAAGCCACTTTTTAACTCAGGCTCTAGAAACTTATCAATTTGTTTTATGGATTCAATCGATCCCTCTATGAATAGAAAGAGTAGAGAAGCCAATATTTGTATCCTTGCTTACAGTTGAGAGAAGCTAGGACTGAATAAATAAGAGTTACACAACAAGCGCTGGAGCGATTTCAATCATGAATAGACGGAGGTTCACTCGTCGCGGTTTTTTGGTGTCTCTATCATTTATTTCATTTGCTTTTGTTGCTGCGTGTTCTAATATTCAGACAAGCAATTTGTCAGGCAATACGAGTGAAAAAAAAGTAATTCGCATCGCGATTGGAACTCAAGATCAAGTCATTAATACAGCGACTGGAGGCTCTGTTATTCGCGAAGAAAAATTGCTTGAGAAATACTTGCCAAAAACAGGTAAATACGAAAATGTGGAGTACAAAATTGAGTGGTCAAGCTACACTTCAGGACCTCCTATTACAAATAAAATGCTTGCCAATCAACTTGATATTGGCATGATGGGAGATTTCCCGCTGACGATCAACATGACGACTTTTCAACAGAAAGGTGGGGGTGTCAATACGCTCTACATTGGGACTTTGGGCTACAGTGCCACCGGAGCTGGAAATGCAGTAATGGTTCCAAAAGATAGTTCTGTCAGAACATTGGCAGATTTGAAAGGCAAGCAAGTTTCTGTGCCCTTCGGTTCCGCTGCACATGGAATGTTACTCAAAGCACTGAAGGGAGCCGGACTAGAACCCGATAAAGATGTGAAATTGATTAGTCAAGCACCAGAAGTGGGTGGCACGAGTCTGCGAACCAATCAGATCGACGCTCATGCAAACTTTGTCCCCTTTGGTGAGATGTTTCCCTTCCGAGGATTTGCTCGGAAGATCTTCGATGGTGCAGAACTCGGTGTTCCGACATTTCATGGTGTGGTCGTGCGATCGGACTTTGCTAAGCAATATCCAGAAGTTGTTGTTGCCTACATGAAAGCCTTGCTCGAAGCGAACAAACTCTTTCGTGAACAGCCCGAAGCTATCTCAGCCAAGGTTGAACAATGGGCAGGAGTCGAAAAGGAAGTCGTGTATATGTTTCTCGGGCCATCTGGATTGCAGCGACTCAATCCTAGCATTCAGCAACCCAATCTAGACGCGCTCACCAACAGTGTGACGACTCTGCAACAGTTAGGACGACTAGATGCCACTGTCAAACCTGAAGATGTGAAAAAATTCATTGACAACAGCTATCTGAAGCAGGCGATGCAAGAAATGGGCATGAGCGATCAACAAGTTGCAACAGAGGCTGAGCAATTTGTGATTACAGGAGAAGATTCCGAAACAAAGCAACCGATTCAAGATGCAAAATTGGCAGCTCAACTGTGGCTCAAAGGCGAAGAGAAAGTGAGAAACTATGCTTCGATTCAAAATATGATGGCAGCGTTGAAAAAGCTCCAGGCTGAGGGTAAGCAGGCGGTTAGTGCTATTTTTGTGCACGATCGTAGCAACGGTTGGAAGCTCTTTGCAGAGAATTCTTTCTTTGTTCGCAACAATAATGATATCTCTGCATTTTTGACCGAGAAGGATGCTCAGACTTTTGCTCAACAGAATAATGCTCAGGTCGTTGGATTCAAAGGGCTACAAGAGTTTTACGCACAAGCCTCACAGCCCATAGCAGCACGCTAGATGCGCTTTGATACAGTCAAGAACGCTTGAACATGGAACAATGTGTTCCTCGCTGTGCTCTTTTACCGATTGGAGGCATTTTATGTCTAGTCCGTCCTCTCCGCGATCGACAAAACCTCGTATGCTCGATCGCTGGAGTTTTCTACTTTCACAGTTATTCCAGAGTTCAGACAGTTCTTCACGAATTAACCCGATCAGGCTTTTGTTCCGAGTTCTTTCATTAGTTTTATTTTTTGGAATTTGGCAATTTCTCTGCGCGATCAAGTTTCAATTCTTTATCAATTTTTCCTTTCTTCCTTCGCCTGTAGAAGTTCTGAGTGCAACCTTGAAGTTTTTCTCGAACAATCCAATGGTGCATATTCAGGCAAGCGTGCTGAGGGTACTCTTGGGCTATGCGATCGCAGTCGTGCTGGGCATTAGCTTAGGAATTGTGATTGGCTGGTTTCAAAAGATCGAAGACCTTGTGTTTTTGCCGTTAGAGATCCTCCGTCCCATTCCTGCGGTTGCTTGGATTCCACTGGCGATTCTGATGTTTCCCGATGCAGAGTCGGGAATGGTCTACATTACTTTTATCGGCGCATTCTTCCCAATTTTGATTAGCACAATCAAAGGCGTTGAAGGCACTGATTTACTATTGTTGCGCGTTGGACAATGCTTAGGCGCGAGACAATGGCAAGTCTTCAAAGACATTGTGATTCCGGGAGCCATGCCTAGCATTGCAAGTGGCTTAGTGATTGGCATGGGAAATTCTTGGTTCTGTCTAGTCACGGCTGAAATTTTGGCAGGACGGTTTGGGATTGGTTATCTGACCTGGGAGTCTTATGTGACTTCTAACTATCCTCCGATTGTGATGGGAATGCTGCTGATCGGATTGATGGGGTCACTGAGTTCTTATGCAGTGGATCGACTGACCCATGTCTTAATGCCCTGGCGCGTCACGAAGAAAGGGAACGCCAACTAATTCATATTTAGAGGATAGTAAGTGTGACAATGTTAATCGAGCAAGGAACTCCGCAACAAGCACTCAAAGGACTTGTGGAGGTCGAGGATCTATCAATTTGTTTTCAACGAAAAGGACAGTTAATTCCGGTCTTAGAGTCGATCGACTTTACGATCGCGCCAGGCGAATTTGTCTGTTTGCTTGGTCCATCCGGATGCGGAAAATCGACGATTCTCAATGCGATCGCTGGATTTATTAAACCTTACAGCGGTTCTGTTACGGTTGATCGCAAACGGATTGTGCGTCCCGGAGCCGATCGCGGATTTGTATTTCAGCAGTATTCACTCTTACCGTGGAAGACGACCTTCCAGAATGTGGAATTTGGACTGAAGATTCAAGGCATTCCTGCGGCAAAGCGCAAAGAGATTGTCAACTACTATCTCAATCGTGTGGGGTTGTATAAGCATCGCAACTCTTATCCTTACCAACTATCAGGAGGAATGCAGCAGCGGGCAAGTATTATCCGTGCTTTGGTGAACTCTCCTTCTGTACTGTTAATGGATGAACCCTTTGCAGCATTAGACGCGCAGACCCGACATATGATGCAAGAGCTTCTGCTCGACATTTGGAGCGAGTTGAAAGCAACTGTGATTTTTGTGACGCATGACATTGAAGAAGCGGTGTTCTTGAGCGATCGTATTTTCGTCATGGGCGTGAATCCAGGGCGGATTAAGCAAATTGTAGATGTGCCTCTAGAACGACCGAGACATATCGATATCATGGTGACTTCAGAATTTTTACAGTTAAATCGCGAGGTTTTTGAACTCATTCGAGAAGAAACCTTGAAAAGCATGGAGCTAAGCTAAGAGAATGCTTTAAAGGTATAAACAGACTCTTCGCTCACGTTGCCATTCCGGGACGGGTGAATGCGTCTCAACGATTACTTTTAAAACATTCTCTAAGCAGCTTGAACTCAGCCAATCCGAACACTCGATTGGTGAATCGAATTTGCAGCTAAACAGACAGATGCCTGACGCACTCTTAACCAACAGAGACGGGTATAGCTTGTTTAGCTGCGATGTCGATCGCGAGATCAGTTCCAAGTATTGCTATGCTCTAATCTGCTGCAAAAAGTCTGCATGAATCCATTGATTTAAGTTAATCGCTTGTAAATGCTGGTTGCCTGGAATCTGACTCAGTTGATCAATGTGTAATCTCAGCCAGTCAGGACGAATCTGCATCTCTGAGAAAAACCGTCCCGGCTGAGTTTTCTGATACGAACTGCTCAAAATTTGAACAATCACTTCTGGATCAAGATGCGTCCATTTTGCGACTAAAGCTGGCGCACTTGGCGTTGTGTCGTACCAATATTGGGCTGCGGATAATGCCCGAAGATACGCGATCGCGACTTCTGGATACTGGTCAGCCAATTCATTCGTGACTACTACACCATAGAAAGCAGGTAACGCTTCGGAATTGCACCCTTCGAGGTAGCGGAACTGTCCGCGACGACAAGCGATGTCGTGAAATGGTGCAAAGTGAGCATAGCCATCCGCGTATTGTTCAGAAAACTCGAATTGGTCAGCCTGTTGCTGAAAAGGGATTAAATTGACTTGATCTAAAAGTCGAGTCGCATTCAGCGATCGCAGCACCATGCCATGTGCAGAAGACCGAAGGGGAACTGCGATCGCTCGTCCACGTAGGTCATCGACGCTGTGAAGGTGAGAACGATGGGGAACCACAACCGCATTACACGACCCATCGGGATTAGTCGAGACAAAGCTAATCAGGCGAGTATTCTGAACTGTATCTTCAGCACTTAAGAGCAAGGGATAGTCACCGAGCACACCAATATTCAGTTGTCGAGATCGCAAGCCATCGACAATTGGCGCTCCGGTTGAGAAATCTTGCCACTGAATCTGATACTGAATCGAACTATATCGTCCTTCTTGGGGCAGGAAATGTTCGAGCAGCCCCAACCTTTGCATGATTAAGCCTGCTGTGATCGCAGGAATTGTCCCGTTTTGTACTCCGATCGAAAGAGTTAGCACTTCAGACCGTGAAGAAGACTGACTGCGACGCACAAAACTCGGCGATCGTAAACGAACAACGTTCGAGGCAGAAACAGCAGGACTTGTCTTAGCTTGTAGCAGGTTGATGAGCTTTTGAGTCGGATTGAGATTGCGCGATCGCCGACTCGATGAATCCACTGTGTTCGCTTGGTTTAAGCGTCGAGGCACGACCAGGTAAACTGAGCCAGATAAAGCAAACTCCTGAAGCGAAATTGCTGTCATCGTCCCTAATTCACACTCTGGTTGAAAATCAAAGTTAGTTGCGAAGCCGAGATAGTTCCCCTGCATCATGTAGGTTCGCATCAAGCTCATCGTATCCACGGTTTCAAATCGGAGAAATCCATCCAGCGTATGTCCTAACTCAGACAATCGTGAGTCCAGGACTAAACGGCTCGGTGTGCCTGCAGGAAGCAATGCCCAAGGATACTTTCTCAGATCAGCTAAACTCATCCAGCGCTGTTTTGCTAAGGGATGATGATGAGAGACAAAGACGTGATAAGAAATTTTGTCGATCGCAGTAGTTGAAAGTTCAGAAAACTCTTCAAAATTGACATCAGAAATCCCCACATCTACTGTCTGGCTCGTCATCGCTTGATAGAGCAATTCAGCAGATTCAAACACTAGACACTGAACTTGAATACTCGGATATTGCTGTCGATATTCAAACACAATATTAGGCAACCAACCTTCAGCAAGTGCCATTGTGCAGCCGATTTTTAGACTGCCACATTTTCCTTTTTTAATATCTTCAATTTTCTGAATGAGTTGATTTTCAATCTGAATTAGTTTTGCACCTTCTTCAAACAAGAATTCCCCAACTTCTGTCAGTTGAATCTTGCGCCCTAAACGGTAAAACAGCGAAGTTCCTAATTCTGACTCTAACGATTTGATTTTAGCGCTCACGGCAGGCTGAGTTAAATTCAGCGCATCGGCTGCCTCGGTAAAACTCAGGTAACGAGCTACTTCTAGAAAAACTCGAATCTGATAAACTTCCATCGCTTTACAACCTCATAGGGTGTTTGTTGATCATATCAAATTGATCAATTCAATTCATTTATTGGTTCATAAAATACTGCAATAAAGAAATTCAAAATCGTGCTGCACAATGAAAACAGTTGATTCAATCACATCTTTTTTCAGGCAAACTTCTTCTGGATCAAAGATGTTTCTAATCAAGTCGTTTTCGCTGATTTTTTCTGTAGTGCTTGAGACAGTTTTCAGCGTAAGACTAAAATTCTGTTCATCAATCAGGAGGCTTTTTGAGTGAATACTCAATGGATGAAGACGGATGTGCTGGTGATTGGGGGTGGAACGGCTGGAACCATGGCTGCCATCAAAGCAAAGCAAGCCAATCCCGAAGGTGAGGTACTCGTTCTAGAAAAAGCAAATATCCGTCGCAGTGGCGCGATTGCAATGGGAATGGATGGAGTCAATACTGCCGTCATTCCTGGAAATTCGACTCCAGAACAATATGTGCGAGAAATTACGATCGCGAATGATGGCATTCTCAATCAGAACGCTGTTTATCAAACTGGAAAACTTGGCTTTTCTGTCATTCAAGAACTCGAAAAATGGGGCGTAAAATTTCAGAAAGATGCTCAAGGAGATTACGACCTCAAACAAGTGCATCGCGTGGGTAAATACGTTTTGCCGATGCCAGAAGGAAAAGATTTAAAAACGATTCTGGCGCGTCAAGTTAAACGTCACAAAGCCCAAGTCACAAATCGAGTCATGGCAACTCGGGTTCTCGTTCGCGATGGACGTGCGATCGGTGCAGTCGGTCTTGATGTTCGCAATGGAGATTTTGTCGTCATTCAAGCAAAAGCTGTCATCCTTTGCACGGGCGCTTGCGGGCGCTTAGGCTTACCTGCTTCTGGCTATCTGTATGGAACCTACGAAAATCCAACCAATGCAGGCGACGGTTACTCGATGGCATATCACGCCGGAGCAGAACTGAGTAACATTGAATGTTTTCAAATCAATCCGTTGATGAAAGACTACAATGGTCCTGCTTGTGCTTACGTTGCAAGCCCATTTGGAGCTTACACAGCTAATGCACAAGGACATCGCTTTATTAGCTGCGACTATTGGAGCGGTCAAATGATGCTAGAAGTTTGGAAAGAGCTAAACTCTGGCAAAGGTCCAATTCAACTCAAAATGACTCATTTAGATGAAAATACAATTTCTGAAATTGAGTCAATCCTCTGGGCAAATGAGCGTCCGAGCCGAGGCAGATTCCATCAAGGGCGAGGTGAAAACTATCGCACTCATGGCGTCGAAATGAATATCTCTGAAATTGGACTGTGTAGCGGTCATAGTGCTTCTGGAGTCTGGGTGAATGAGCGGGCTGAAACTTCAGTTCCCGGACTATATGCAGCAGGCGACATGGCAAGCGTCCCGCACAACTATATGATCGGTGCGTTTGTCTTTGGACGCATTGCTGGAGAACATGCCGTTGAATATTGTCAGAATCTCGATCATCTCGACCCTGATCCAGAGTTTCTCGCTGCCGAAAAAGCAAGAATCTATGCGCCGCTCGATCGACCCAACGGAGTACCACATACCCAGGTTGAATATAAGCTGCGTCGGCTCGTCAATGACTATCTCCAGCCGCCTAAATCAGCCAATCGCATGGAGCTTGGACTCAGCAATTTTGTGCGCTACCACGACACATTAGAGCTAATGGGTGCTCGTGATCCGCATGAATTGATGCGCTGTATGGAAGTTCACTTTATTCGCGACTGTGCAGAAATGGCAGCAAGAGCTTCCCTCTATCGCCGTGAAAGTCGCTGGGGACTGTATCACTATCGAGCAGACTATCCAGACAAGAACAATGATGAATGGTTCTGCCACGTGCATCTGAAAAAAGATGATGCGGGTGACATGGTGTTATTCAAACGTCCGATCGAGCCTTACATCGTAGATGTCAATGTTGAAACCGAAGTGTACGACGTAGCTGTTCGTTAAGTTATTTAGAAGAGTGTAAATTGCGATGGCTTTAGCAATTCAAAGAATCGATGTTCCAGTCATTGTCGATGAGTCAAAATGCCTTGAAAAATGTGTCGCCTGCATTGAAGTCTGTCCGCTTGATGTCTTAGCCAAAGACCCTGAAACAGGCAAAGCTTATATGAAGTATGACGAGTGCTGGTTCTGCTTACCTTGTGAAAAGGAATGCCCGACCAACGCGATTACTGTTCAAATTCCATTCCTGTTGCGCTAGAGGAAAGTAATGGACACGAATTCTGAACTTGCTCCTTGGTTAGAAATGCTGCGATCGCCACAAGTTGAAAATCGACTAGTTGCGCTCAAAACCTTACAGCATCTTGGAGACGAAGAGGCTCTAACCCCGTTGATCGAAGCCCTAACAGATGAAAGTCTACTCGTCCAAAAGTTAGCAGTGACTGTACTCTGGGAACTTGCAAATCCAGCAGCCGTTCCAGCCTTGATTGAATGTCTCGCGTCTCCAGATGAAGAAATCCGAGACGAAGCGCGATCGGCATTAGGTGAACTGATTGCTCCAGATCATTTATTGCTGCTCCTAGATGCTTTACTGCGAGATGATCTAAACCTGCAATTGAATACTCTCTTCCTGTTGCGGAAGATTCATGACGCTCAATCCTTGCCGTATGTGTTGCCTTTTTTTGAATCTCCCGATCCAGCTTTGCGAGAATCTGCGGTGACAACATTGCGCTACCTCAACCAAGTCGAACGCTGTCAACCTGCATTAGCGCTATTGTCCGATTCGGATGAAAGTGTTCGACGGGCAACAGCTTTAACGCTGGGACATCTCAGTGATGAGCAAGTTGTTCCTCGTCTCTGTGAAGCATTGACTCACGATCCAGATTGGGAAGTTCGGCGCAATGCAGCAAAATCTCTTGCAATTCATGCAGACAAAACCGCGATCGCGCCTCTAGAAGCTGCCTTAAAAGATGATCATTGGCAAGTTCGCAAATTCAGCTTGCAAGCCTTGCAGAAAATTCCAGATGATCGCTCTCTTCCTCTGTTCATTCAAGCACTCGCTGACGAATATTCAGATGTCCGACGAGATGCTGCGATCGCGCTTGGCATTTTGAAAAATAAAGCGGCTCTCAATCCGTTGCAGCAATCGCTCGACGACCCCGATCGCGATGTCTGCATCTTTGCTCAACGCGCCATTCAGACCATTCAAGAAGCGTTACAAGAACCCTCTAATGCCTAATCATCGTTCTCCCTTCCAGACGACTCATGACCTTCCCGAAACAGATCCACCTGATCTGATTGCTGAAGCACGCCAACAAGCGGTGACTAAACTGCTCAAAACCATTATTGAACCTGTTCTCAACAACAATATTGTGAGTTTAGGCATGGTTCGTAATCTCAGAGTGGTGGATAACTATGTTTACCTGCGGCTGTATGTTGGAAAGCATCAGCACGATTTGAAACATCAGATTGAGACTGTGCTTTCACAACTCACTTGGTGTAAGAAGAGTTATGTTCAACTCTGCACGATTCCAGGCGTGAGAACGACATTAGCGATTTCGAGTGGTAAAGGTGGAGTTGGAAAATCAACCACTTCTGTCAATCTTGCGATCGCGCTAAGCCTACAAGGCGCAAAAGTCGGGCTGCTGGATGCAGATATCTATGGTCCAAATATTCCACAGATGTTGGGATTGGGACATTCTGAGGTGAAGACGATCGAAACTGCTGAAGGAACGCGATTTCTGCCTTTAGAAGCCCACGGTATCAAAGTCATGTCAGTTGGGCTTCTAGCAGAACCCGATCATCCGCTAGCATGGCGCGGACCTGTGCTGCACAAGGTCATCACTCAGTTTATCCAAGATGTGGAATGGGGCGATCTAGACTACCTGCTGATTGATTTACCACCCGGGACAGGAGATGCTCAAATCACGATCGTTCAAGAGAGTCCCATCTGTGGCGTATTACTCGTCACCACACCGCAGCAAGTCGCGATCGCAGATGTTCGCCGCAGTATTCATATGTTTCGTCGAGTCGGAATTCCAGTACTCGGCATCATTGAAAACATGAGCTATTTGCGCTGTGGGCATTGTGGTGAGCCGACTCCGATTTTCGGCAGTGGTGGGGGACAACAACTTGCAGAAGAACTGCAAACTCCTCTACTGGGACAAGTTCCGATTGAGGCTCGAATTTGTGCGGCGGGTGACTCTGGAAGACCCGTAACCTTGACTGATCCAACATCATTTGTTGGGCAAGTCTTTCTCAACATCGCTTCAGCACTTGACAAAACATTCTGCTCAATCCACAAATTAGCAGACGCAATTCTATGCTGAGTTGATTTCCAATCTGTAACTGCCTTGCTTTGTTGGCAATCTTACCCGAAAGCAAGGCGAATTTCTGTTGAATTGCATCAGTCAATTGAATCAAAGTAATGCGGCACAAAACAAATAATATTAAACCGTTCGCAGCAATAAAAATCGTCACAGCATTTCAAGGTGATGTTTTCTCTCAGGCAATTGCTCAAATCAAAATAAGCCTAGTAAAGATCCAATCTGGAGTATGGCTCGTTTGTGGCTTGACAGCGATCGCTTATCTGATCCGATTGATACCCGGCTTCACTCTCTTCAGCCCTCTCATTCTGGCAATTCTTCTAGGCATTTTCATCCAAAATACAATTGGCGTAGCGCCGAAACGCCAAGCAGGGATTCACTTTGCTATGAGAAGAATTCTGCGATTTGCAGTCATTCTGCTCGGTGTTCAACTCAGCCTATCGCAGGTTTTATCTGTGGGCATCACGGGGTTACTCATCATCATCACAACCTTATTGAGTACATTTTGGTTTACCTGTTGGGCTGGACAACACTTAGGCGTGAGTCCTAGCTTAACTCGCCTCATTGCTGCTGGTACTTCGATTTGTGGTGCTTCTGCTGTGATTGCGACAAGTACAACGACCGAGAGTGGAGATGAAGATATCACGTATGCAATTGCGATCGTCACCTTGTTTGGAACAATATCGATGCTTTTGTATCCATTACTCTCTGGGCAATTGAACTTAACACCAGAAGCATTTGGATTATGGTGTGGAGTTTCAATTCATGAAGTTGCCCAAGTGCTTGCAGCGGCTTTTCAAGTAGATTCAGTCAGTGGCGAGATTGCTAGTATTTCAAAACTGTCAAGAGTCCTTTGGCTCGTTCCGATGATGCTCATGCTTGGAGCAATTTCTAAAGCTCCTCAATCAAAATCACGAATTGCCATTCCTTGGTTTGTCGTTTATTTTATGCTTTTGATTCTTCTGAATAGCTTGAACTTAATCCCACAGCAAATAAAAACGATGACAGGACAAGTCAATCAGTTGCTCTTAACCATCTCAATGGCAGCAATGGGATTAGAAACAAGATTAAATCAGATTCAAAAGATTGGACTAAAACCTTTGTATTTAGGCGCGCTATCCTGGTTATTCATTTCAATCTCTAGCTATGGATTGATTCAGATCCTTTATTAGTCTTTTGCATGAACCTTACTGATTTAACGATCGCAACAGCATCAATCCTGTTTGTCTGTACTTCAATTCGTTCTGCGATCGGGTTTGGTGATGCGCTTTTAGCAATGCCGCTACTAGGCATGATTATGAGTTTGCGAACAGCAACTCCCATTGTCGCATTGACAGGGTTTATTATTAGTTCACTGATTCTAATTTTTGATCAGGATAGCATTGATCTCAAATCAGCTTGGAGGCTCATCATTAGTACAGTAATCGGAGTTCCCTTTGGATTACTTCTATTACAGTATGCGCCTGAAAAAACAGTCAAGCTTGGGCTAGGAATCATTCTCATCTTGTATGGGCTGTTTAATCTTATTTCTCCTAAGTTTCCGCAGCTTCACCATGAACGCTATGCCGTTTTCTTTGGATTGGTTGCGGGCGTTTTAGGAGGCGCTTACAACATTAATGGACTCCCGATCGCGGTTTACGGCGTGATGCGTCGTTGGTCAGCCAGCTATTTTAGAGCAACAATGCAATGCTATTTTCTGTTTTCAGGAATTGCTACGATCGCAGGTCACGGATTTGCAGGACTATGGACTCCGCAAGTTTGGCGTTTGTTTCTATGGTCAATTCCCGGAATTATCATTGGCATCTATGTCGGTGGCAAAATTAATCGTCTCATTCCACAGCCGATGTTTAATCGTATAATTTTTAGCTTATTGATTACAGTTGGCTACATATTTATACTGTAGCTTTTATAAGTTCACCCCAACAGATTTGATAGAGGCTACTTCTCGTGAATGGGAAGTACGATCGTAAATTCTGTCCCTTGTCCTACCGTTGAACGAACCTTGATCGAACCACCGTGTTTTTCCACGATAATCTGTCGTGCAATTTCCAGCCCTAAACCTGTTCCTCTTCCCACTTCTTTTGTTGTGAATAGATGGTCAAAGATTTTTTGCTGAGTCGCGTCATCCATTCCTACGCCATTATCACAGATACGAATCTTGATTGATTGATCATCCACAACTGTTGTGTAAATACCGATTTGATTCGGATGAGCTTGAATTTCTTCGTAGCTCCGTCCCTTATTGCTATCTTCTAAAGCATCGATCGCGTTCGCCAGCAAATTCATAAACACCTGATTCAACTGACCTGGATAGCAATCAACCGCGGGCAACTGACCATATTCTTGAATAATTTTGATCTCTGGACGGCGATCATCTGCTTTTAATCGATGTTTCAAAATCAGCAGAGTGCTATCAAGCCCTGAATGAATATCAAAAGGAACTTTATGATCTTGATCAGCGCGGGAGAAGGTTCGTAAACTGGTACTAATATTCCGGATTCGTTCTATGCCTTCTCTCATTGAGCTAATCAACTTGGGAAGATCCTCGCGAATATACTCTAAGTCGATCTCATCGATTTCTGCTTGAATGACTGGATCAGGGGGAGAAGTTCTTTCCTGATAAAGATCAATGAGTCCAAATAAATCACTGATGTAATCTAGGGCAGGTTGGATATTGCCTTTGAGAAAACCAACTGGATTATTAATCTCGTGAGCAACTCCGCTCGCCGCAACAATTTTCGACAATATCCCAATGGCGAATATTTTGCCGTTTGCCATGTGTAGTTCGATCGCAAATCCAGCCGTAGCTGCTGCAACTGCTGCTGCTTTTGGAGTCCTGACACCCATGCCTTGTATCCCTGCAATTGTCAGCCCTTGGTCACCTGGTGCTATTAAAGTAAAAATTGGCAAAATCCCTGCTCTCCCGAACACGGCAATCTGTAACTGTGCATTTGGAGGCATTATCAAGATTAATACTCCTGGGCAGTTTAAAGTAAATATTGCATAGGTGGGGAGTGGGGAGTGGGGGGATTCGACTTCATTCCTACTAGAATGATTAGAGTACATTCTGATCAAAAAAGATGACAAAGCAAGAAGAACCTTTAACTGGCGAGGCATTGATCAAAGAAGTCTGTCGCCGAATTCGGGTCGCTCGTAGCTATTGGGATGCTCATAATAATGCTGCTTGTCGAGGAGAACGAGAACGTGCCTTGGCACTTTACAACACGTTGACGAAAGAGCAGAAAGAGAAAATTCCGCAAGTTCTGAGAGTCTGGCTACGCTATCGCAGCGAGAAATACTTTGGCGAACATCGCACGCCTCCAAAGTCAAAGCGCAAATCAAAATAGCAACTCAAAATAATGCGATCGCATTATTTTGTAAATGTGAATAACATCACAGAGCTAGCAGGCATCGCAAATCCACTGTTAAGTTCCGACCAGTTAACAGTTTTGTTGAGATAGCCTGAAGCCGAGATCGTATATGTCTCTAACGTCGATTGAGTGGGCTGCCATCCGGCAAAATCGAGTTGAACTTGCTGCAAATCATTTGAGGAGTTAATCAGCAAGTAAGACTTGTATCCCAAAGCAGCATTATTCACAGCAAAAGTCGTAATAGCGCTGTCAGGAGCAGTTTTTGTCGAGACGCGATCGCCAATCATGAATTGATTCAACAATTGTAAGAATTTGCCTCCCAGACGCATCTGACTGCTATCGTCCATTTTGCCGTAAACGCCATCTTTCTCGTTCCAAGTCAAGGTTGCAGTCGCACCATTTGAGAGGGCACTGACCATCGTTAACGCATCAAACACAACCCCTTTATGATTGATCATGCGGGGATCGCGAGTTTCCCATGTCCAGCTAATGTTATATTCACCCAACATGGCTGGAATCGTGCGATTTGGGCTTGCATTTTGCAGCGTTTGTACAATCGTGCGAGTGTAGTCGCCAATCGCGCGAGTGGTCTGAAACACATCTTGGTCTGAGGTAGAAGCACTTCCCGTTGCGTAAAAGTGATAAGTAAAAAAATCAAGATGATTTGCAGTTCCCTTGATGAACGGAACATAAAACGGTTGCAGATCGGGGCGTGCTAGACCGATCCCGCCCACTTGAATTGTCGGGTCTGCTTGTTTCATCGCGATCGCAGTTTTGTTATAAATCGTGACCAGTTCATTGACGCGATCGGGCTTCGCTGCATCCTTCAACCCACCCCAGCCACTCTCTGTATAGAACTGAGTAAAGTAGTGATCATCCTTCTCATTCGTCACTTCCCAATACTGTACTTTCAATTGAGCATCTTGGTTGACAATTTTGACCAAATCAGCGCACAGCTTTGCATAGTTATCAAACTGATTGCGATCGAGAAATCCGTCCCGATCCGCATCCATCCAATCTGGCCAAGTCGGAATATTAATCATCCGTTGCGGTTGTTCCCGCTTAAAAGACGAAAATGAAGCCACTAAAGCAGCTTTTACTTTCTTCGCATCCCAAACTCGACGAGCCGTATCGATCAGCCCATCCGGTGTGCTAGAGTCTTGCAACATGCTGCTATTATGAAACCGAATCAAACCCGGATTCATCACAGACATATTACTTTGATAAGCCGAAGTGCTAAAACTCTCAGGTCGAAAACCTTGATACGCATTTAAGCCATACCCCAAATTCGTACTCGCTGCCTGGCTCTTACTCCAATCGACAGTCGCGATGTTCTGGTTTTGGCTCATGAGACTGACGCTTTGAGTAGACTGCTGAAAAGAATCAATTTGATAATCGATATGGACGAGGATCATCATGATTAGAGTGATACGAATAGGCATGACCTTGAACTTCGACACCATTGATCACCAAGCCTAGCAGTTTAGCATGGTGTTGCGTTAACTGCTCTAAACTATTATTCACAACATTTCGAGCGCTAATTCCTGGGCGAACGACAAAAAGAACATAAGGCACGATCGCAGCCATTAGTGCAGTTTCACTGGTTGAGCTGACTGGAGCGCTGTCTACTAATACATAATCATAGTCTTTCTGAGATTCCGCCACTGCCAAGTAACGTTCAAATCGTCCCCGTTTGACTAAATCGACAATCTTGCCAGTCTGAGGCATCGTTGGCACAAAATCGAGATTAGGTTGCAACGAAATGACTTGATCTCCAACTGAGCGATCGCTCAAGTAACCAAGTTGATGACTTAACTGAGCTTTACGAAAATCTCCGTCAACCAGCAGCACTCGAAATCCGAGTTCGGTTAAAGCATGAGCAAGTTGCAGTGCTACTGTCGTTTTTCCCTCACCCGTTATCGCACTTGCAATTAACAGTCGTATCCCTTTCAGCGGTTGAAGACTAATCGCTGACGCTACTCGCTGAAACTCGATCTCACCTTCAAAGCTTGAATTCGGCTCTATTGCCAGTCGCTTTAGTTTGGGAATACGAGCAACAAGCGAAAATTTTAGAGCCTGCAAATCTTTGGGAGTCAGCAATGGATTGCGAGCTTCGAGCAACAATATTAGTGCAATGCTCCCAATGACAGAAGCAAGAAGCGCATTAATTGCTATCAGAGATTTCTTTGGACTCGATGGTTTAGCATCAACAAAGGGTGCGTTTAACTCCTGAATATTTGGATACGCATTAAAAGCATCAATATTTGATTGTTGTGTCTGTGCAACTAGCCCTTTATAAACTCCTTCCGCAACATCTGCCTGTCGCTGTAAAGCATTGAGTTTTGCTTGATTTGCAGGCAATTGATTGAGGATTTTTTGCCGCTGATCAATTTGTTGCTGGAGTTGTTCTGCTTGTCGTTGTTGTCCATTCGCATTCGTTTCAGCTAACACTAATTGTTCAATTAAGGTATTCCGTCCTTCCGCCCCAGTTGTAAAATCTGTATTGGCAGAAATTCGACCTGCGGCTTGCCCAACATACTGCTGAAGCTGGTTCCGCAAAGTGTCCCGCTCTACGATCGCTCTTTGTACTTGAGGGCTGCGATCTGTGAATGTCGATCGCAATTTGCCCAGCGTAGACTCAACTTCAGTGAGCTTACTGCGAAGCTCTTTATAATCTTCGTTTTGGTCTAATCCTAAGGCTTGAACTGCGTCAGTAGGCGAAAGATTTAATCGAGTCGCGAGAGTATTTGCGCGATCGCGAGTCGCTTGAGATTCCGCCTGAACCTGTGCCTGTGCCGCTTCTAAAGTATTGATCGTTCCAACTAGCCCTTTCGTTTGTTCTTCGTTATTTACCAATCCTGTCGATTGTTTGAATTGTGCTAGAGCAGTCTGCGCTTCAGTTAATCTGCGTTGAGCTTGTTCAAGCTGTTTCTGGCTAAAGCCATCGCGTGTATTGTTATTCGCCTGACGAAGCTCGCTCAGACGCTGCCGATAGGCATTGAGAATTGCTTCTGCGCGCTGCTTGGCGATATCGGGACTTGAGCCTGTGACAGAGAGCAGCATGACGCTCGTTTGTTCGAGCGAAGTCACTTCAAAGAATTGTCCATAATTGCGAGGTTTATTCGCTGCATCTCTCTCAGGATCAGCTGCCCAAGCCTTTTCAAGAATCGCATCACTGGTGAGAATTGCCTCTTGAATTTTCAGGGGATTGACTTGAGGTGAAAAGCTCGGATCACTGTTACGGTAAGACCCTAAAGTTCCCAAGTTGGCATCAAGGTTGCCTCCATTCGAGGAAGGCAGAATCAGTTGCGCCTGAGCAGTCCAAACTTTAGGAGTGGTCAACATCGCTCCTAAAGTCCCGAATATTACAACTGCATTCAGACCAAGCAAAGCCTTCCAATGTCTAGAAGCAATGAGCGCTATTTTTTTCATTCAGACCGCTCCTAAACAACTGCGGGTATGAGGAATTCAAGCTACATTATTTTATTCACCTTCGATCAATTGCAAATACATAAATAGGTAGAACTAAATTAGCGTTACCTGTCAGTTCTCTCTACCGATCGATTGATGTCCGAGAGTGAATTTAAAGCTAACGTACCTCAGAAATTGCGTGCAGTAGAGAGAGATGCTCCTCAAACTCCAACATCAGATTTATGCTTTATCACGTTCAGAGCGCATCATCTATTGGACAATTATCCTGACTCCACTGTGGTGGTTAATGGGAATTCAGCCGCTCTTTTATCCTGCTGTTGTCTTAACCTTATTCGCAATTCACTTTAGCTGGGATCAACTCATTCAAAGACCTTTTCCGGTGTATGTTTGGTCTTGGTTCGTGATGTCGATCGTGATGCTTTGGACAGCAGCCTTGGGGATCAACGAGATGGGCTTTAACCTACAAGTGGCAGCAGCAGCCGTTGTCACCTTTCTCAAAAGCTATTTTTTGATTTTTGCCTGTCTAGCATTACCCTTTTTTAGCCAAGTCCGCGTTGAGGTTGTCACTAGAGCGATCGCTTGGATGTCTTCGGGCTATTTGGTTGCGATCGCGATTCAAATTGCTATGCTGTTCCTCAGAATTGGCGGGAACGGTTATCTGCCGCCACTTGCACGCATTCTGCCAGGCGACAAAGGAAGTTTGCGAGTAATGTTTGCTCATTTTTCAAGCTTTTTAGGTATTCCATTACCCAGAACAGTTCTGTATACGCCTGATCCTCCCATTCTGGGACTCTGCGCTGTTTTATGCTTTTTGATTTGTTTAGGCGAACGCGATCGTCGACTTCGCTATGTCGCCTTACTCGGTGCAGTTGCAGCGTTAATTGTGAGCGCCAGTCGGAGCGCATGGCTGTGTTTACCGATCGCGCTTTTTATCGGAACCTGCTTTGAAAATGGATTATTTCGCCAGTTGTCGCTCTGGAGTACGGCTCTGACGCTAATGATGTCTAGTATTTGGGGACTGACGATCGAAGAACTCTTCCGCAAGCCAATGGAAGGATTTACGCAAGCTCGCGCAAACTCTTCGCAAGAACGAGCTTTGGTCGTTCGCAAAACACTCGAAGCTTGGCAAGAATCGCCCTGGATCGGCTGGGGAGTCATTCGAGGTAGAGCGCATTTATATGAAGATAGCTATATTGGTCTTGGCTCCTTCTCGACTTATGCGGCTGTGCTTTATCTAAACGGAATTTTCGGCTTCATTGCTTTGATCGCTGCAATGATTCTGACGCTTTTCGCAACTTATACGCCAGCAGTAAACGGTCATTTTGGCTGTAAATGGGCATTTGCTAGTTTGATTGCACTCTACATCTCTTGTAATGCCACTCCGCTCAGTTGGATGGCAGTTAATCTCTGGTTCTTTTTCGTTTGGTTAGGGGCTGTCTTGCATGAAGTACAACCCCATCAGGCAAATTTGACGAGTTGGGAGCAGATATCTGGAGAAGGTTAGATCGACAAGCGGATCGAATCTTGATTCCATATGACCCGAACAAACGGGGAAATGGCTAGTGTCATGCGTTTGCAGTACCAACCATAAGCAATAAATTCATCCGGCGCATCTGGAGCCGAAAAAAAGTTCGTTCCATAAATTCCCGATCGAGAACTTCCACTCACAACTGGAGTCTGGCTAACAGGGCGATAAGGTCCTGTAATCTGATCAGCAACATACCAGTACAGCGAAGAATCGGTAATTTGTGCGCGATCGACCGTGCCCAACCACTTAGGATTTAACCAAGTTGTCCAGCAAGAGAAAAACAGATGATACTGACCATTTCTATAAATGACTTGCGGGCGCTCCATTTCATAAAAAGGAGACTCTTGAGTTCCTTCGATCGTAGGAGTTGCCGCAGGCGGCAGCAGTTCATACGATCCATCAATGCGATCAGCAACAGCTAAGCCAACACATCCTCGATATGCACCTTTCCCGCCTTCTTTGCGATAAGCACAGATAAACATATAGTAAAGCCCAGTCTGCTCATCTTTCACCACATAGGGATCGCGCCACTGATAATGATCATAGTCACAACCTCCTAGGCTTCGCTTATACTGTCCGTACCAACGATGATTCGCATCGGGTTTCACCAATTCGCGAGGGCTACGTTGCCAGTGTATGCCATCCCTTGAAGTCGCTAACCCAATCCCTTCATTCATAATCTCAGCACCCTCTCCGGCGGCTGAATAAAAAAGATAGTAGATCCCATTTTCTTTGAGCGCGCAACCCGCCAGCATTCTTCCAGCTTCCCAGGAATGCTCAGGGCTGACTTCTAGCACAGTTCCCAAGTCTTGCCATTGTTCTAAGTCCGTTGAAATTGCACCGCATATTTTGCCTTCTAGCCACCAAGGTCCCGATTTACTCGAACCTAACAAGTAAAAAAGTCGATAGACATCTCCATCTTTGAGCAGCCAAGGATCCCAGCTCGGATGACTATTCCAAAGTGAAAATAAAGCACCTAACGCCTTCGATCGACCTTTTGGCAACTGACCGACTAGCTGTGCTGTGGTTTGATACAAGGTACTATTGAATTTCATACTGTTTTTGTGGGTGAAGAATAATCACAAATACCCAAAACGTCTAAATACTGTTGCGTACAAGTTTCTAATGTGAACTGCTTCAACCATTGGGGATCAACCTGTCGAGCCGGGCTTGATAGGGTCTGAATGATTGCTGATGCGATCGCGGAATCGTCTCCCACTGGAGTCAGCACACCATACTTTCCTTGCGCTAAAATCTCAGCCGGGCCACTCTCGCAGTTTGTCGAAACCACAGGCGTTCCAACTGCCAACGCTTCTACTAAAACATTGCCTAACCCTTCCCAAGCAGAAGACAGCACAAACACAGCCGCTTTTGCCATATATGCATAGGGATTTTGTACAAACCCCAGTAAAGCGACATCCTCGGTTAATCCCAGTTCTTCTACTAACGTGGTCAGACGCTCTCGTTCAGGACCATCCCCCAGAATCACAAGCCGAGCCGGTCGAATCCGTCGAACTTGAGCGAAGGCATGAATCAAGGTCGAAAAATCTTTTTGTGGATAGAGCCGACCTACCGCTAGAACGACAGGAGGTTGATCAGGCTTAAACCAAGGATGTGTTACAGGTTCTTGCGCTTGCGTGAACAATTCAGGTAACACGATCGGATTGTAGACGACTTGAATGCGATCGCGATTGAGTCGAGTAATCTCAGCGAGATCGTCTGCAACGCCTTGCGAAACGGCAACGATTCCATCTGCCCAAGGATAAAATAGTCTCGCAGCAGTCGGAGTGAATTGCACCGATCGTTGAGGAATGCGCTGTGCTTCAAGCGAAAGATGATTATGCTCTGACACAATGATGCGCGTTGAAACTCTTGCGAGCCGTTTTGCCCACAAAGCAATTTCACAGGGATAATGCAAAGCGGCGAGCATTGTCGTGGGATGAGTCTGCTGGAGATAGCGAGTGAGTTTTGGCAAACTTGATGGCATCCATTCTGCTTTGAGATCCACAACTCGAATCTCAGGCTGGACTTGTTCTAAATACACTCCCGCGGCTCTAGCAAGCACGAGATCAACTTGTAATCCACGATCGATAAATCCACGAGCAAGATTCAGCATTGCTTTTTCAGCACCGCCACCATATAGCCCTCGCAAAAAAATTGCAACATCGGGCTTTACTCTAACTCGCTGCTTAACCTGAATTTCAGAAGAACTTGCTAAATGATTGACCACCATAATTAGAAACGCACCAAGAGATTTTTTGGAGAAGACAACCGTTTAGAAGCTTGATGCTCCTGAGTTAAATTTTTCATCAAGGCTAAAATCTGGTTATAGTTGCGGCGACCATCAAATCGTTCTATTGCTAGCTGACGACTCGCGATCGACATCGCTCGTCGTTTCAATGGATCATCAATCAAAACCTTAAGTGCCGTCACCAAAGCACTGACATCTGAGATCGGCACAAGCAGTCCATTCACTCCGTTGTCTACCTGTTCACCGATCGCGCCAACATCAGTGGTAACAATCGGTAAGCCTGCCGCCATTGCTTCCATAATTACATTGGGATAGCAGTCAGCCTGAGTCGGCAAGACAAACATATCTGCTTTAGCATACAATTCCTTGAGTTTTGAACTATTCGCCCCCAAATTCTGATAGACCTTGACTCGCTCAACGCCTGATAGATCCTCAGCAACTTGTGCATCTTGGGTGACAATATCTAGCGTGCAACCCTCCAGCCCACTGCGAAAAGCTTCAATCAGCGTATGTCCTCCTTTACGAGTAAAATCTCCTCCTACAAATAGCAAACGTACAGGACTATCGATCGTTTGATTTCGCTGAAAATGCCATTGTTCTAAGTCGATCCCAGATGAGATCACGGTGACTTTCTCAGCAGGTACATCATAATCTTTGATCAGAGAGTCTTTTGCCCAGTGACAGAATGTAATCAGAGCAGTAGCAGCATGATAAGAATGGCGATTCCACAAAAATTTCTGACGTTCTAGTAAGGAATGTCCCCCAACTTTATGCTGATATCCTGCGGCAACAGTGTCATAGTTGAGCGGTGTAGCATCTGTAGAAATAATGGTTGGAATCTGCTGTGCAAATGAAGATGCGAATAAAGATACGGTTTGAGTATGCAAAAATAGGGCATCTAAAGGCTGAGCCGCTCGAATCGCATCACGGGCACGAAGACTAGACTGGAGCGACCAGTTGTTACGAATCATCGGCAGATGTTTCCATAGATCATTTTTTCCCGCCTCGATCGGCATCCAAACCGGACGTACAGTGCTATCTTGTGTGACCCAGTGTTTTAGATTCTGATAGTGTGTGACATGCCCTAGCATGTGTTCTATGACAAAGCCAAAGTTAAACATAATCATATGCCTCAGATTTTAGAGTCTGCGCTATGGTTTTCGCGATCGCATTCCAGTTCAATTGAGTCCGAACTTTCATCTGCGCTGCTTGAGACATTGATAAAAGCACAGCAGGATTTGTGAGCAGATCAATCAGATGCTTTGCTAAATGCTCAGAAGTCAAATGCTGAAGCACGATCCCATTGATTTCGTGATCGACAATTTCGGGCATTCCGTCTCGATTGGACACAACACAGGGAATACCATAGTTCATGGCTTCCATCAAAAAAGTTGGGAAGGGATCACAGTAGGCAGGAGCAACGACTAAATCTGTGTTCAGAAATAATCGACGAATTTCTGCACGATCGGCAATATGTCCTGGATTCTCAACTCCGGGTTCCTCAATTGATAGTTTTCGACCAATCACAACAAGCTTCGAGTTTGGCAAAGCTTTCCTAACCTGGCGAAAAGCAGCGAGGACTAAATCTCCACCCTTGCGCTCAAAATCTGATCCATTAAAGAGAATTTGCTGACTTCCGATCGCTTTTTCTCGAACATCAGGAACTTGAAAATCGCCTGACGAACCGACGACTGTGACTTTGTTTTCAGGAATTCCATACTCTTCAATCAGCGATGTTTTCACAACTTGGCTCATGCTAAAGATATGCTCGGCTCGGCTGTAGGCTGACCGTTCGCACTCAAACCAAGCAGTTCTGGTGCGATCGCTTAAAAATGTTGCCCAGCTAGACCAATTTCGCTCAGCCAGCGCCGCAGTGTAGTCAAGAAACATGGCATAGGGAATATTGCCAGCATCCCAAACCGGACTATACGTTCCGAAGATCTGGAGTACAAAATCAGGCTTTGGCTGTAATCGTTGAATCGTTCGCTCAGTATGTCGTGATTTGAGAATAAATGCAGTGCTGTTTTTCTGAAAGACTGCATTTGCTTTGCTTAAAGAGCCTGTCCTTAGTGTTAGTAGACTTTTCAAGAGTGTTCTAGGTAGTCTGGCTTCATACCATTCGCTCTGTCTCGGAGAAAAACTAAGCTGCTCAAAATGACTCGATAAGGCTTTGAATAGACATTGATGCCGATCGAGAAATATCGATTCACCTGTGACGAGAAGATGATGTATCACCATTGTTTTAAAGTGCGATCGCAATAGGGGCTGTCGATTCAATCGGAGTAAATCCCAACGGGCTAATACAAAAGCCTTGGCTTAAATCCGTTAAGTTTGGGTCAACCAGTTGAGAGAGGTCTTCCCAAGCAGCTTGCTCACCATACCGTTTTCGCAAGTATCGGCTGGATTTCCAATTCATAAAATGTAAGTACATTAACTCTTCACCCGTTTCGACCGTTAATTTGCCTCGATGCCAAAACCACTGAGTCGGATAATCATACGTTCCATTCATCCAAGGTCGATCAGATAAGACCGTACTAAAGCGCTCTTGAAACAGATGGTGACGCTTATCCGGGTCAACAATTCCCCACAAACGGCGTAAGAAACTGGGCAGCCGTTTGCGCCCAAGCAATTGCTTTGTAAAGTAACCCTCATCCATCGGCACATTGATCGGCTGACTCATCAGGTTTTGCCAATCCGGTATCCTGCGAAAAGCATTCACCCAATACTCATTATTCTTGATCAAAAATAGATGCCCAGAAACTCGATCGCTGTGCGTCGAAATCGTATTGTAGTTAAGCACTGCATCTGTATAAAAAGCTCGGAGATTGCCATAAATGACATCAATATCCCCAAAGCCAAAGTAATCATATCCAGCAATATGCTCCTGATGAATCAAGCCATACGCAGGACGAAGATTACACACGGTATAGGCAGAATGAGTTTGAAAACTAATATTTAAGCGATCGCAAACAAGCTGTTGATAGGCTTGAAAGCTCATTTGAATAAATCGCACGTTTGCTGGAGCATTTTCGGGAACTCCACAATCTGTGAAGAAAAGCCAATCGATCGTTGGATTCCAGCGGCATGATTCGAGATACAAATCAAACCATTCAGGAAAACAACCAAAATAAGGCATCAGAAAAATAATCTTCTTCATTGTGCTTAAGTTAGTGAAATAAGCGATCGTATAGTTTATGAATTAATGCTTGATATTGAACGATTTGCTGAGGAGCGACAACCTGAATACAGACAAGATACGCAAATAGAAAAGTAAATGGCTTAACTATGAAAGGCAGATGAAATGAAATTGCCAGCCCTGGAATACTCAGCAGAATCGGGATAAAGCAAGGGCGAAGAAAGCGACTCATTGACCAATGGAGATGCTTGCAAGCAATCCACCAGTAATAAAGTGTCCAAAGAATTCCAAGTACCGCTGCCACAGCTATGCTTACGCCAATAATCCCCCCTTGATAAGCACCTGCAATAAAGCTCAGAACTGCAAGCGGAGCAATTTGAAGGCTGACTCTAGCATTGAGATCCGGACGACCTTTAGCAACGAGCATAGAATAGAGCGGCGAATTCACGACACGAAAGTAAGCATAAAAAAGTAACCCCGGTAGCACGGTACATATTGGAATCCATTGAGAACCAAAAATGAGCGTCACAACTGAGGGATCAAGAATTAAGAAAATCAGCGCATAAATCGGAGCCGTCAAAAAAGCAATTTGCTCAACTACCTTAAACAAAGCATTCTCTTGTTTGTCGATCGGTAATTGAGCAAAAACAGGCATTCCCAATTGGTTCAGCAACGCGCTGGAAATTCCTGAGAGTGTCATCGATAGCTGATAAGCAAGATTGTAGTACCCCAAACTCGCATTACCTAATACTTTTCCGACCGTAAAATTATCCGCATTAAAGCTGAGATAGAATCCCAAACTTGCGCCCACTGAACCGAAGCAAAACGTCAGCACTTCAGATCGAATTTCAGGATCAATTTGGAGCCGAAATCGATGCCTAGAGTAATACCGCGTTAACAGCGCATTGACGATCCAGGAAATCGTATCTCCAATCACGAAAGACCAGTACCCTAACCCTAATAGAGCCGCCCCAGTCGTACAGAGTAGTCGTGTGATTGAGTTTGCCAGACTAATATTTGCGAGTGCCTGATACTGCATTCGCCGCGTCATTACGCCCGAATAAACATAGGTCGCAGAAGATAAAAGTAAATTGAATGCAAAGACAATCAGGATGCCAACTAAAGCAGGTTCATTAAAAAAGCTCGCAACCCAAGGTGAACTGATCGCCATGAGCAGACCTAATCCCAGACCTACTCCTAAGCTAATCGTGTAAGTCGTATTCACGTACTTAGGATTATCGACTCCCTTGTAGATAATGAAAGCTCCTGCTGTGTCTTGAGTAAATAGCGTGAAAAATGACCAAAAAACATAGGCGATCCCAATCACACCAAAGTCTGAAGGCTGAAGCAATCGCGCCAAGACCAAATTACTCAAAAAGACAAAAATTCGAGTCACAAACGTTGCATAAGTAATCCACAATCCACCTCTGAGCAATGAGACTGTCTTCATAGTTCTCTGCTCTGAATAGATTTTGCAATATCTAAACGCTGTGACTTACCCAGAGATCGCTCAATCAGTTGTTTCGCAATCGGCGCGAGCTTCACAGCAAGTAACGTCAACAGCGATCGCGGATCTCGATAAAAGATCGAGCGATCGCAATCCCAAGCTTGCTGCATCAACTGCTGAGCCTGCTTTGTATCGCCGCCTGTCAGCGCTAATCGAGCCAGCAAGCGATACATATAGGCATAAGCCGTTGGCAACCAAGGTTCAATCTGTTCCGGAGATCGCAGGTAAGCAGCTTGAAGAACTTGCTCATGCGATCGCTGCATCTGTGCCACGTTAAAAGACAATCCAGAAGGACGTACCCGGTAACAACAAAGAGCCTGAGATTCTCGATAAAATCGCCATCGCCGTGTTGCTGCAACTCGAAGCCAGAAATCCAGATCCTCAGAACTCCGCAATGTTTCATCAAACTCTCCCACCTCATCGACTAAAGCCCGACGAAACATCGCATTGGAGCCATTTCCGATGAAATTTTTGCACAATAGTGAGACGAGAGCATCTGAAAAAATCGGCTTTCCGCTCAAAGACATCCAGCTTTGTTGTCCATCATCGCGAATGATTTTTGAAGCACTATAGACGACTCCAATCTGGAGATCACGATCAAGCCTTGCCACATGATTTGCTAGTTTATCTGGCTCATAGCGATCGTCACCATCCAACATTGCAATATACTCTGCTTGCGCCTGACGAATCCCATAATTGCGAGCAGATGAAAGTCCCCCATTCGGCTTTGTCACTAAGCGAAAACGGGGATCACGCTGGCAAAATTGCTCAACTAAGTCGGCAGTTCCATCGGTTGAACCATCATCGACTACGATCGCTTCAAATGCTTGAAAAGATTGGTGCTCCAAGGAAATAAGAGCATCTTCAAGATAAGAGCGAACATTGTAAGCCGGAATCACAACGCTGACTCTAGGATAAGTACTCATGGAAAACTCCCTACATTTGGCATCATGCAACCTGAACATTCAGATTGATTGGTAAAAATCGCAACAAAGCTTTCCAGGTAGTAAACCAATACAGCCTATAGGTATAAGCAAAAGAAACGTTATGTAACTCTTTCTAAAGGTAGAAAGAGTCATCTAAGCTCACACATTAACCTTAGTTTTATGTTGATCTCTACACAACAGAAAAATTATGTGCAAGTTGCTGAACAACTTGCTAATCATGACTTAAGCAAGCATCTGAAGCAGCTACACAGAGTCGAAAATCGATATCTATTACTTTTGAGAGATGAACTTAGAATTTAGAGATTCTTACCATTCGTTGCAAGTCTGGCGACTGTGATTGAGATTAATCACCTGATTAGAATTCATTACCAAAGGAACTTAAACTCAGGAACTTAAACTCGGCTAGAGCATCTTGGAAGACGAAGCATCTCTTGTAATCTGAGCTAGCTACAATCGCTATTGGACGAAATTGGGCGGATTCATCTAAGCATCTATACAACTAGGCAAATAAAATGTATCAGCTAGAAAGTCCTCCGAATTTGACTGTTGATTTACTAGGACGACGAATTACGTTTATGACAGTTTCCGCGATCGTCGATGCGATCCATATTGCTTGTATTGAAGGAAGGAAGCTAACTGTCGCAAACTACAATGTGCATAGCTTCAATTTATCCATGCAGCTTCCTTGGTTTCATCACTTTCTCCAAAGTGCTGAAATCGCCCATTGCGATAGTATGGGTATTCTCAAAGCTATTTGCTGGATGGGAGTAAAATTGCCTTTGGAATACCGAGCTTCTTATAGTCTTCTGATGCCAAAGGTATTAGCTCACTGCAACCAACATGGTTTTTCAATTTTCCTCTTAGGCGCGAAGCCTGAATGCTTAAATGCCGCGATCGCGCAAGTCAAACAGCAATATCCCAATGTGATCATCAATGGTCATCACGGCTACTTTGACATGCAGAACGCCCAAGAAAACGAACAAGTCATCAGACAGATCAATCACGTGAAGCCAAAGATTTTAGTCGTAGGCATGGGAATGCCTACTCAAGAGAATTGGATTCAACTCAATCGGGAGCGGTTGAATGTAAATGTCATGATGCTAGGAGGTGCAGTCATCGATCGCCTAGCGGGAATTGTTCCAAACTGTCCACCGATGATCTCGAATCTAGGCTTGGAATGGCTATATCGTCTCTGCCAGGAGCCTAAGCGTCTAGCAACCCGCTATTTACTGGGTAATCCTGCATTTTTGTTCCATATTGCTTTGGCAAAAACCCATTCGTTTTTCCCAAAAGTACAGCCGATGGAGCCAATTACACGGTCTAGAGAGCCTTCAATTCATGGAAGTTCAGAAGTTCCAGTTCGTTTATCGCTGGATTAGAAATGATGAGAGTTTGCTACCTTCTCCAAACCCATAAATCACCTGAACAGGTTGAACGCTTGGTTCGCCGCATTAAATCATTGAGTCCAACTGCTCAGATCTTGATCAGTCATGACTTTACAAACTGCGATTTGCCGCGATCGACATTTGAGGATTTACCGAATGTTGACGTGATTCCATCACGCGGAGGCAGAGGAAGCTTTGAGATTGTCCAGAGTTATCTGGATGCGATCTCATGGTTACTCGCTTCTGGAAGTGATTTTAGCTGGTTGATCAATCTATCCGGTCAAGACTATCCGATCCGACCGCTTGCTGAAGTTGAGAAATCTTTATCTCACAGTGATTACGATGGTTTTGTCCATCACTTTGAGGTTTTCTCAAAGCACAGCCCGTGGAAAAGGAATGAAGGCTATTCTCGCTATCACTACCAATATCGAACTTTGAGCCGCGATCTAGCAGAGTGGCAGAAAGAAGTTCTTAAGCCCGTCAAACTCCTGAACTATCTCCAACCTTTTTTTCGAGTAAATTTCTCTTATGGAATTACGTTAGGCTTAAGGACTTCATCGCCATTCAACCAACATTTTGTATGTTATGGCGGCTCATTTCTTTGTACGCTGTCTAGACCATGTGTGGAATATCTCCACCAGTACGTTCAACTCAATCCTGATATCGTTGACTACTACAAGGGAGTAGCAATTCCTGATGAATGCTTTATTCAAACAATATTAGTCAACAGTCAGAAATTCAAACTTTGCAACGATAGTAGACGATATTTTGATTTTTCTCAAACCCGGAACGGTCATCCTAAGATTCTCCAATCTACTGATTTTCCAGCGTTGATGAACAGTCAGGCTGATTTTGCGCGCAAATTTGATCTGGCAGTCGATCGCGATGTTCTTGATTTAATCGATACCGCGATCGCACCTATAAGAATCTAAATCCGATCTACAAAACCTCACGTCCCAAATAAGGCTGCAAGACATCCGGCACTCGTACAGTTCCATCCGCCTGCTGATAGTTCTCCAAGACTGCCGCCATCGTTCGCCCGATCGCGAGTCCTGATCCATTCAGCGTATGCACAAACTGAGTACCTTTTTGCCCCGCTTCTTTAAATCGGATATTCCCGCGTCGCGCCTGAAAGTCTTTGAAATTCGAGCAGCTAGAAATCTCGCGGTACGTGCCCGAAGACGGCAGCCAAACCTCTAAATCAAAGCACTTCGCCGCTCCAAATCCTAAGTCTCCTGTACAAAGCTCGATCGTGCGATAGGGCAACTTTAAGGCTTCCAGAATCGCCTCTGCATTTCGTACTAAGCTTTGATGCTCTTGCTCAGAAGTCTCAGGCTGCACCAGTTTTACTAGCTCGACTTTGTTAAATTGATGCAGTCGAATCAATCCGCGCGTATCTCGACCATAGCTCCCCGCTTCTCGACGAAAACAAGGCGTATAAGCACAGTGATAGATCGGTAACTGTTCGGCTGACAGAATCTCATCCCGATACAAATTGGTCACGGGAACTTCCGCTGTCGGAGCTAGCCACAAATCATCGTCTGCACATTTGAAGCTCTCTTCTGAGAACTTCGGCAACTGTCCGGTCGCAGTCATCGATCGCGAATTGATCAACACAGGCGGCAAAATCTCCACATAGCCTGCGGCAATTTGCTGATTCAGCATAAATTGAATCAACGCTCGCTCTAATGCCGCACCTGCACCCATCAGCACGACAAATCGCGTCTGAGCAATCTTCGTAGCGCGTTCAGTATTGATAATTCCGAGCTTTTCAGCAATCTCGTAATGAGGCAGAACTGCGATCGACGGTTTGAACTCGTCGCCCCAACGTCGAACCTCAACATTTTCCGTTTCATCTTTGCCGATCGGAGTCGTGTCACTCGGCAAATTCGGAAACCCTAACAATTGAGTTTCGATCTGTTCTCGAATTGCTTTCTCTCTTGGTTCTAACTCACTCAGTTTTGCTTTGAGTGCATTGCCTTCTTCTCGCAATGCCTGAACCTCATCACTTTTCGGGTCAGCTTTGATCTTCTGTCCGACTAATTTACCAACCTCATTACTGCGCGCCTGCAACTGCGATCGCTCAACCTCTAACTCACGACGCTGCTGATCCAGCGACACGATCGTCGAAAGATCATAAGATCCCCCTCGCTGATTGAGCTTCGTCTGCACGAGATCAGGATTTTCACGAATTAGCTTTAGGTCAAGCACGACACCACATCCAAAACAACAGAATTTTTAGAGGCAAATCTGCCCCCCATTAGGATACCTCGGCATCTGCTCAATGGTCGAATACACTCTGATACTGCAAAATATCGAGCTGAGCAAATGTCGGCAAACATCGAAAACAAGCTTCTGCCAGCTCCAGCCGTTCTTCACGCTCCAACATGGCAATCAATTTCTGCCGCGCTTCGATCAAATATCGAACATCATTGGCAGCGTATCGCAACTGAGCTTCTGATAAGTTCATTGCATTGCCCCAATCCGAACTCTGAGCGCTTTTGTCGAGTTCTACTCCTGTCAATTCCTGAACTAAGTCTTTCAGCCCATGACGAGGCGAATAAGTGCGAATCAGCTTACTGGCAAGCTTAGTACAAAAAATCGGATTGACATCAATTCCTAAGTGATATCGCAATGCTGTGATATCAAACCGAGCAAAATGGAAAATCTTCGTAATTTCTGCCGCTTCAAACAGTTGTTTGAGATTCGGAGCCTCTTTTTGTCCCCGCTCAATTCTCACCACTGCAACCTGATCGTTTTCATCACAGATCTGCACTAAGCACAGACGATCGCGGTGCGGTAGAAGCCCCATCGTTTCGGTATCCACTGCGATCGCACTCGCAGACCGATAACGCTGTAAAAGTTCCGAAGAAAGATCACGATCGCAGATCTGAAATTCACGCGGCTGCATAAGCTAAAGCACTAAACACAAGCGCTCATTCTACACTACGATGCTGGCGAGTTCAGCCGAACTGAAACCTAGACCCACGATGCAAACCAGCATCATTTCTGCGCGAAATCTTGGGTGAAATAGTACTCGCCACTCGAACTAATACTAATACCGATGCCCGTCATACTGAAGTTACCTTCAATATTTTGCAGGTGTTTCGGGCTTTTCAACCAAGCTTCGATCGCTTGTCCTGCTGGATCACGTCGGCTTGCGACCCAAGCGACATTCTCTGCGGTGCGTTGAGACTGAATAGAGTTGTTAATCGCTTTTGAGCGCTCAGAAAAGCCTTGATGCCCAAATGAGACAATTTTTTTCGCCATATTGCGACTATGCGATCGCGCTTGATGAGCGATATCCGAACTCCAAGATAATGCGGACAACCCTTTCCTGGCACGATGTTGATTGATGCGACGCAAAATCTCTTGCTCCATTTCAGCAATCAAACTTGCCTGCGCGATTTGGAAATCTGCTTCTCGAATGCTGGCAACTTGAATCGGGACGGTTCCTGCTCGAACTCCTCCATGACTGAACGATGCTGTCAAAATTCCGATCGACATCACCAAATTCCGTACGGTTTTGCTGGAGGTGCAGTTCAGCATTACGTCTCTCTCCTACGTATGAAGTCACGATGAAGACACTAACGCGAATTTGGGATTATCGCAAGTAATCTTCGATACGATTTGATGTGACAAACTACGTAGGAAATTGTATACCCCCCGTGATGCAGGGGTTTGAGGTCTGTCAATTCTGTCAAAAAAAAGTTTCTAATTCCATCATTTAACTTTAGTGAAAATAAACTTATCGTGAATAATTCAAGCGAAATGGCTGAATTCACATGTGTGAAATTCGCTTATCTAGTGAACCTACTCTTTAGGGCGAGGAAACGGTTTCAGCAGGTTTTTCCCTTGAAAGACGTGAATACGATCGACAATCACGCCCCCACGCCGTAAAGAGACTTCTCCTAACTTGGTGAACGTCTGGAAATACGGAGAAAACTCTACAGAGGAGTCTCTCTTCGTTTGAAAATCGTTAGAAGTCAGGTAAAGCGCATCTCCACCGATCCATTGCGTTGGAGTTGACCAAAACGCAAATCCGCGCATGTCTCGTTTATCGAAACACGTGATCGGAGTTCCATAAATCGGAGTCAGTGCCATTGCCATGTGTCCCGCTAAATGGAAGCGATTGCTGAACATAAAATCAGCGTCTTTCAGAGCCGCTAAGAGTTGCGGCGATTTAGAAAATTCGCGGCGGAGTTGTCCAACATCAATCAATTGAATGGAAGCATCCTCTTGCGGTGGAACAACGCCACCCATGAAGGAAAACTGCCCTGGCTTTTGGAGGGTGCCGATCGCAATGTGCGATAAAGCAATCAGTAACAGCGTGCCGATCGCAATCGTCGATCCATTCAGCCAGCGTCTCAGTATTTTGGGTTGCCAATGTGCAGCATATGCTCCGAGCAGCGGCGTTACCGAAAAGAATCCTGGCATTGTCCAGCCAGGTAAAATCTGCTGATAACCGCCAATAAAAGTAAAAATCAAAAATACAGGTGCAGAATTCCACAGAATAAATGAGTGAATTGATTTCGTAAATCCTGACTTTAATACTGAGACGATTTCTCGAATACTCACAAACCAAAGTGGAAGTCCAAACGTTGGAAAAAGATATAGCGCTGCCATCATGGCAACATTCAATGCTTGCAATGGATTGTAAGCGCGATCGGGAATACTACGATCGCTTTGGAATCGAAATGATACCCAGTCATGTTGAGCATTCCAATACAGCACAGGTGAGAATGCTGCCAGAAATAAGACAAAACTCAAAATTGTCCAAGGCGATCGAAAAACGACCCAGTGCTTTCGGCTTGTGATACAGAAACCGAGCAGTCCGAACCCTAATAGAAAGCCATGATATTTGCCAAGACAAGCCAGCCCCACTAAAAGTCCGATCAAGGCAACGCGATAGGTCGGTTGATATTCACTCTGTTTTGGAAAAAACTCGATCGCGCCAACCCACAAAGTCAATGCCCAGAAAAACATCAACGGCGAATCTGGGAGCGTAAACGTCCCAAATCCGAGTTGAAAAATTGGAATCACTGACGCGATCGCTAACGTAATCAATCCAACCCGCACTGAAAATAACTGAACCGTTGCGCGATATAAAAAATACAAAGTCGCCGGAAATAATAAGAGACTGCCGACGCGAATACTGAATTGAGACACATCTCCGGTCAGCCAAATCCCGATCGCAGTTACCAAAGCAACCAGTGGAGGATGATCAAAATAACTCAGTGCCGGATGCAAAGTGTATAGATAGTAATACGCTTCATCGAATCCTGGCGGCAACCAAAACGCAATAAAACTCCGAAACAAAAACCCTGCTAATAAAATCCAAACGACTTTCTGGAGAGTCTGATCTGACCACCACTTTTGCATAACTTATTTCTTCGAGGGACGAATTGGAACGCGCACCAGTTGATAGTTACTGTATTGTTGAAGAAAGCGATATTGATTTGGTTTCATCCCGCTACCCTTTAATGCTGTCGGAGTTGTAATCATCGCGATCGATTCGGTTTTTCCATCTCGGCGCAATTCTTCTAGATAAGGTTGAATCAACCGGGCACGATTAATAAACGTAATCGGGTTTTGCGTATAGAAGACTAAACTCGGTTTCTCAAAAGCATCTGTTGCCATCACAATCGGTTCATTAGGCAGCTTATCTTCAACTGTCGCTTGAGCAATCTGCCGCAACGGTAACTGCCGAACTGAGTCAATCACACCCACGGCAGGAGTCACAAAGAACCAGATAAATGCTGCCATCCCAATCAAATTCACCGCCCAAAACCAGCGTAATTGGTAACGGAGTGCCAAAATTAACCCCACGATCGCGACAGTGATCCAAATCGAGGCAGCAACGTGCTGTAATCCAGCCTGCTGAATTTTGAATCCCAGATCCGGCATGGATGGATCATCATCGAGCCAACTGGGACTATAAAACGCGCAAATCCCAAAGGAGATCGAGACAATCACGCTGAGATAGACCGTGAGTTTTAAGCCCCAAGATTGTTTGGGTTGGGAGAAATGATGCACATACCACAACGTCACGAGAATCGCAGCTGCAGGATAGAGCGGCAACGTGTAAGTAATGTATTTCGTGACTGCGATCGTAAAAAAGATCAGCACCACCGAAAACCAAACCAGCGCGAACAATCCAAGCTGTTCTGAGCGCGGCTTTTCTCGCCATTTTGATTTGAGAATATTGATAATCGCAGCGGGCAAACACAGTGACCAAGGGAAAAACCCAACCAGCACAATCACAAGATGGTAATACCATGCTCCCGAATGCTGATTGACCACTGAGGTAAAGCGCTCAACATTATGCACCCCAAAAAATGAATCAATAAACGCATTCCCATTCTGCCAATATGCCAACGCATACCAAGGCATACTGACCAATAAAAATAATCCCGTCCCCAACAGAGGCTTCATTTCGCGAAGCACTGAGCGCAGTTGACCGACCCACAGTAGAAACAGAATCACGATCGCACTCGGCAAGACGACCCCAACAGGTCCCTTGGTCAACACAGCAAACCCCATGAGCGCATAAAACGCCCAATACCATCGCCGATTCGAGGCGTATCCCAGAAAGAACGCAAAGAGCGATCCACCAAAACAGGCACTCAGCAACATATCTGAGTATCCCAAGCGCCCAAAAAATAGCGTGATCAGATTCAGCGCAACGATCCCCGATCCCAAAAATGGCGCAATCTTCGACGGAACAAATCGTTTCAAAATATAAAAGCAAAATCCGGTCAGAATCGTACCTGCGATCGCGGACGGCAATCGGGCTGCCCATTCATTGACTCCGAGCGTTTGAAATGCGATCGCCATCCACCAGTAAATTAAAGGCGGCTTATCAAACCGAGTTACCTGATTAAAATATGGCGTAATCCAATTGCCTGTCACCGTCATTTGCCGAGCGGCTTCGACAAATAGCGGTTCTGTTTCATCGACTAACCCAATACTTCCGAGTTGATAGAAAAATGCTATTCCACCTAACGCAAGAATCCACAAGATCGAACCGATTAAAAACCGCGATCGTTCTTTTTTGGGCGCATCAACCTGATTGTTCATGTGTCGAGTCCGAGAGCAAATCATCCGGTAGTTTGGCATGGAATGACCCCCTGAAACAACCAAAATTCAGGCAAACGAGAAGCCCCCTTGTACCTTGGCAATGACAAGAGGGCTTTTCGGATTGTGTAAATCGGGGCGCTGTTCTACACGCGACCACGTAGCATTTGTGCCATTTCGTTCTGCTTCGGCGACATTTCGAGCGCCACTTCTTCGGTAATTTGACCGTTCTCGTAAAGTTTGTACAACGATTGATTCATCGTACACATGCCGTCAAATCCGCAGCGAGGAATAATCGCTTCGATTTCATCCAGTTCACCCTTCCGGATATAGTCTCGAATCGCATCCGTATTGATCAGAATGTCATGGAATGCAGCCCGCTTTCCATCCGTTGTCCGACACAAGCCTTGAGCAATCACCGCCACCAGCGATTCAGCAAGTGCCACCCGCATCGTCGGCTGCTCGTTCGGTTGGTAGAGACTGAGCACCCGCTCGATCGTTTTCACCGCACTATTCGTGTGCAAGGTTCCCATGACTAAGTGACCCGTTTGCGCCGCTTTTAGGGCAGTGTTGACGGTTTCTTTATCACGCATTTCACCGACGAGGATAATATCTGGATCTTCCCGCAGTGCAGCTTTGAGCGCGTTGTCAAACTTGCGCGTGTGCATTCCGACTTCTCGGTGTTTGATCAAGGATTTGCGGCTCTTGTGAACAAACTCGATCGGGTCTTCGATCGTAATAATGTTCTTCGGCATCTCCTTATTGATGTAGTCGATCATCGCTGCCATCGTGGTCGATTTACCGGAGCCAGTCGGACCCGTAATCAAGATCAACCCTTTGTGATAATGACAAACATCTTTAAACACCGGAGGCAAGTTTAACTGCTCCATCGTCAAGATTTTCAGCGGGATCAAACGCAGCACCATCGCAGGTCCATGTAACGAGTCGAAAATATTAATCCGAACCCGCGCAAATTCGTATTGCGTTGCACCGTCGAAATCTAAGGTTTCTTCAAACTGACTGATTTCTGCCTCAGTCAAAACCTCACCTAACCAACTCATAAACGTTGGTTTATCTGTCTCAGGCCAATCTGTCGTATCGATTTCACCTCGGTTACGAAAGCGAGGCACTTCACCCACACCTAAGTGAATATCTGAAAAGCCCTTGTCATAAGCAGTACGAATAATGTGCTCAAGCGTTGGCGACCCATTGCTAGAGCGGCGGGTGTTGGGTGCGGTCGGGGGAGTCGTCGGACGGTGTCCTAATGTGGGCGGCGGAGTTGTCCCTGCGGAAATAGGAACAGAAGGCGAGCTTGCTGGAATCGGCTGGGGGGCAGCCGGGGCAGTGGAAGTGCTCGCCGCAGGCATTGCAAAGGTTGGAGTGGCAGCTGCATTCGGTTCAGTCACATCCGTACTCGGTTGAGTTGCAGTCGTGCTATTGATTCTAGAAGCGGCTTCAGTCACCTCAGTCATCAAATTCGGCATCGTCCGCATCGCAGGGGGCGGCGCAGGGGGAGTTCGGGGAGCGGCAGGCGGTGGGGCAACTTCACGGCGCGGTGCAGTTACTTCAGTGGGCATTGCGAACGGATTCTGAATTTCTGATGACATATCCCTACGTTGATAAAATCCCTGAGGGGTGAGCAGGTTGGAGGCGACAGGATTTGGATAAAATCTTTACGGTTTTAGCCTTTTCACGGCGATGCCAGACCTCTAACATGAGTAAGCGTTCCCAGATGGTGTAAACGAGTATCAAGTGGGGTGGCGAATGAGTGAATCTGCGCGTTGGTATGTGGTGAAGCGATCGAATGCTCATTGTGAGATTTTGACCCAGGATGAGTTTGAGACTCAACAAACGACAAATCCCTCTGAGGTCACAGAACAGTGGGGTCCGTTTGCCTCAGAGGGAGAAGCGATTGCGCGTCGCGTTGGATTAATTCGATCTGGAAAGTGCCAGCCGAGTTAGAGGGCGGGCGAGCCTCCCTTTAACTCGTTCTTGGTCTAGTTCTTGGTCTGAGCGCGGGTGCCTTGTTTGGCGCTCACCGCTTGATTCAAGACTTGCAAGGCTTTAACGTATTGCGGATCGCTCGTTGTCCCAATCTTGTCGCGATCGCGGACTAGGGCTTGTCTTTGCTGCTCGTTCAGTTCCACGACGACATCCGGATCGATGCCATGTTTGTTGATATCTCGTCCATTCGGAGTGAGATATTTTGCGATCGTCACCGCCATTCCAGAGCCATCTCCGAGACTGCGAACCGACTGAACTAAGCCTTTCCCAAAGGTTTTTGTTCCAACGATCGTACCGCGTTTGTTGTCTTGGATTGCACCCGAGAGAATTTCGCTGGCACTGGCTGAGCCGCCATCGACTAAGACAACCAGCGGTTTGTCGGTTAAAGCCCGACGATTGGCATCTTCTTTATCGGAAATGCCTTTGCGATCGACGGTTGAGACGATTCCACCTTCTTGAATCCACATCCGAGCAATATCAACACTGGCATACAGCAGACCCCCCGGATTGGATCTCAAATCGAGAATGTAACCTGTCACATTGTCTTTTTCCAGTTTTTGAATGGCGGCTCGCATTTCAGGAGCGGCATTTGCACTGAACTGAACGAGACGGATGTATCCGACTTTGCCAGTCGGACTTTGTTGAACGCTGGCGCGCACAGGATGAATTTCGATTTTGGCGCGTTTTAGATTGAACTCGAGTTGTTGAGTTCCGCGCTGAACGGTGAGTTTGACTTGGGTATTGACAGGTCCACGAATCAAGGTCACTGCCTTGTTCACGTCCATCCCTTCGGTGCTTTTGCCATCAATTTTGGTGATGATGTCTTTCGCAGCGATTCCGGCAGCCGAGGCGGGACTCCCTTCGATCGGGGAAATGACCGTAAGTTTCTTCGTTTTCTCGTCCGCTGCCAGTTGGATTCCGACTCCGGTCAATTCACCAGAGGTGTCGATCTGCATATTTCGGAATTCAGTCGGGTCCATGAAGCGGGTATAGGGATCTCCCAGGCGCTTCAGCATTTCGCGGATCGATTTATAGGCTTCCTCTTTGTCTTTGTAATTGCGGTTGAGATATTGGCTACGGATGGCTTTCCAGTCCACTTGGTTGAAGGTGGCATCGACGTAGTTGCGATCGATGACCTGCCAGACCTCATCCACGAGTTCTTTGGGACTGTCCCGGAAGAACGCTTGTCCTTTGTTCAAATGAATTCCGGCTCCGGTGATGGTCACTGCTGTTACGGCGGCAGCCGTTGCACCTAAGACAAGCGCGCGTTTCGTCATGACTATACCTGCTTAAATTCTGGAGAAGTGACAAAAAAGGTTATGCCCAATTTAACACAGGCATTCAGGGGCAATCCGTAATAATTGCCCAGTTTTTGTCATTAAGTTTTGCGGAGAAAGCGCGGGGGAGGGAAAAGTGGGGAGTGGGGAGGTGGGGAGTGAGAGAAGTTTTTTACCCCTATTCCCTACCCCCTGCTCCCTACTTGGGTTCCACCCATTTCCCATCCGATTTGATGAGATTGATCAATTCCGCAACCCCTTGGTCTTCTGGGACTTTTTTAATTTCCTCGCGTCCTCGGTATAGGGAAATATAGCCTGCTTGTTTGCCGACATATCCATAGTCCGCATCTGCCATTTCACCTGGACCGTTCACAATACAGCCCATGACTGCAATATTTAGTCCGGTGAGATGACTCGTTGCTTCGCGGACTTTTTGTAGAACTTCTTCTAGGTTAAACAGGGTACGCCCGCAAGATGGGCAGGCAACATACTCAACCATCGTGCGCCGCAATCCTAACGCTTGCAGAATTCCGTAGCAGACTGGAATTTCTTTCTCAGGCGCTTCGGTGAGAGAAACTCGAATCGTGTCGCCGATACCTTCAGCAAGTAGTGTGCCAATACCTGCGGTCGATTTGATGCGCCCGTATTCGCCATCACCTGCTTCGGTCACTCCCAAATGCAAGGGATACGCCATGCCTTCCGCATTCATGCGCTGCACCATTAGACGGTTTGCGGCAAGCATGACCGGAACTTTCGAGGCTTTGAGCGAAAGTTCAATGTTATAGAAATTCAGCGATTCGCAGATCCGAATGAATTCTAGAGCAGATTCGACCATGCCTTCAGGCGTATCGCCATAGGTGAACAGCATTCTTTCTGCTAGCGAACCGTGATTGACTCCGATTCGCATCGATTTGTTTTGATCTCGTAGGGAAATGACGAGGGGTTCGAGCGTTTCGCGGATCTTCTCGCCGATCGCATCAAATTCAGCTTGAGTATATTCGCTGGTTTTCGGCTTTTCAAAAACGTAGAGTCCTGGATTGATCCGCACGTTATCGACGTATTTCGCGACTTCGAGCGCAATTTTCATCCCATTGTGGTGGACATCAGCAACGAGCGGCACAGGTTGGTAGGTTTTGTAGAGGCGATCGCGAATTTCTTCCATCGCTTTCGCATGTGCCATGCTCGGAACCGTCACCCGAACAATTTCGCACCCAATTTCGTGGAGGCGACGAATTGCGGCGACCGAGCCGTCAATATCGAGGGTGTCTTCGTTGATCATGGACTGTACTGCGACCGGATGATCACTGCCGATCGAGATACTGCCCACGGGGACAGAGCGAGTTTTGCGCCGATGAATAGTGGTATCCGTTAGAGTCTGAGAGGTAGGAGTCGCTGACGCGATCGGGTTGGGGAGAGTTTGCATAACGCTCTGAAGAATGGCTCGACAGCAAAAAAGACAGAACTCACTCTGGGGGAGTTTCTGTCTTTCAGATTGCCATAGAAAGGAACCATTTGGCTGAGTTTAACCTCGAAACAGGCGAGATTCTTGTTTCACGGAGCCAGTCATGGTCGCATTTTGTAATGTCATGAAGGCATGAAAGTCTTCACGATCGTATTTTGATGAGAGCAGAAGCCGCAGTTGATTCTCGGCTTCAATCGAAAGGAGTCCAGTCGATAGTGCTTGTTGAACAACATCACGAATTAGTGCCATAGGAACACCCCAAACAGCCACAGGTAAACAAAGTGAGATTCAGTTAGTAGATAAAGATAGGGACGAACAGACTAGCGTTATGCAAGACTTTAGAGGCGTAACCTGCGGAGCCATCGTCTCTAAGATCTTAAAGGATATTTCACAAAAAAACGGTACACGCTGAACAAATTTCCGGGTCGCTCAATCGCGCTAAGCTAGAGCAGGATTAGGCTCGAGCAATGTAGACGGCTCTCGCGATCGTGAAGTTCCCGTGATCGTGAAGATAATATTTTTGATGTCTACTGGTTGCCATTCAAACCCCGCTGATCCGGAAGATGAGTTCAGAATGAATTGCAAATTTTTCCCTTAATTTCTAGCTGCCTGTGCTTTACCAAATTTCACATTCGACGACTTATACCTATAGCGATCCCGTCATTTTGCAACCTCATCTGATTCGGTTACGACCGCGTTCGGATGGATGGCAGTCACTCAAATTGTTTTCGATGCAAGTTATGCCAATCCCGATCGCACAATCAGAATTAAGCGATCTCGATGGCAACACTTTGATCAAAGTCTGGTTCTCACCTGAACTCACAGGTTCTTTGACAGTTCAAATCGTGTCGCAAACTCAGACGCATCAAGCAAATCCTTTTAATTATTTATTGGAGCCTTGGGCGATGAGTTTGCCAATCGATTATCCAACTTCACTGTTTAAGCAGCTTCAGCCTTACTTAGGAGCGACTGATGCGATCGCGCTGCAACTGGCGTATGAAATCGCCGAACGTTCTAGCAATCAGGTCACTCAATTTCTTTATGAATTGACTCAGCAGATTTATACCAATTGTGAATATGTGATTCGCGAGACTGGCAATCCTTATCCACCTGGATTGACTTGGACGCAGAAGAAGGGATCATGTCGAGATTTGACGGTTTTATTTATCGAAGTTTGTCGATCGATTGGATTAGCCGCACGATTTGTCAGCGGATATCAAGAAGGAGACGAGGATCATCCTGATCGCCATCTCCATGCTTGGGCTGAGGTGTATTTACCGGGTGCAGGTTGGCGAGGGTATGATCCCACGCATGGACTAGCAGTGAGCGATCGTCATATCGCAGTCGCGGCAAGTGCGATCCCGGAATATGCTGCACCAATTGTAGGAAAAGTTACGCGATCGGGCGGAGTGCAATCGACGATGGACTATACGCTGCAAATTCAGAGAATTGCGGATTTGATGTGATTTTGATGTGATTGCGATCGCACCATTACCCTGGATTTCCTGGCGAGAATGAAGAAATTCTCACCGATGCAATTCCTATGCAGTTTCTCAAACTAATGCTGATGGTTGGTGTTTTGGGGTTGGGTGCAACGCATCTTTTGAGTCATGCCACTTCAGGCAAGTACGCTGCAAGCTCAAAGTCAGGATTTGTGCCTGTGGTCATGCCGGATGGAGCCGATTTCAATGAGGTTTTGGTGATTGGTCCAGATTGTAATACTGCGCGTGGAAAACGAACTCGATCCCTTGCCGCAAAATTAGCTGAAGCTGGAATTCCGCATCGACGCACTGAGTCAATTGGTTTCACTAATCCCAGTGATATTGCTGGCATGATGCGCCTGAATGAAGTCATGCAGCAGGATGCGCCGATCGTCTTAGTTCGGGGGCAGGGGAAAGGAAATCCCAGTGTGGAGGAAGTGATTGCACTGTATCGCCCCTCGAAGCGCTAAAAGCCTTGGTGATGATTTAGAGTCTGAACCTTCAAATTTTCGGAGTGGGGGCAGCTTAAAAATTCGCTTTTCAGCCCCGTTGTTAGTGAATGATGTACTTGAACAGCACGATCGCTAAACCAACTAAAAAAATTGCACTATTGCTCAGTCCTGCGAGCAGTGAAAGCCACCAGCGATTTTGAAAAACTCGTTCAGTCATTGCACCCCAGGCAGCAAACCCAATTCCCGCGAGTCCCAGAAACACAAACAGCAGGGGAGAAGCCTGAGTGATCAAAAACCACCGAAGGCGTTCATCCTGCGTTGGCACGCGCCAAGTTTGCCAGAGTGCAATATCTACGGTTTCCCAACTTTGCCAGATCAAGAGATTGATGGGAATGCAAGCAAGAGAAAGATAGACTCGCGATCGTCGAAGCCGGGATAAACGCATAGGGGATTGAGTCGCTCAAGAGATATCACTCACTTCACTCTCTCAGCATGAAAATCCTGATAATTCTTTCGTTCTAGATTGATTAGTAAACGCTGGCGTTCTGGATCTGCATCGCAAACACCTACCGCACAACGGTAAAATACGGGTTGCGTTTTTCTCGGAACTTCTATGCAGCTTCAACAACGAGGACACTTACTCACTGAGCAAGTCAATCCAGCCAGTGCCAATTTAGATCAGCTTTCTTCGATCGAGATTGTCGATGTCTTTAATCAAGAAGATGCAAAAACGATTCATGCGATCGCTCAAGCCCGCGCAGAACTTGCAAAAGCGATCGATCTCACGGCTGAGAAGCTGCGCCAAGGTGGACGGCTCTTTTATGTCGGGGCTGGAACCAGTGGACGCTTAGGGGTGCTCGATGCAGCAGAATGTCCTCCCACCTTTTGTACCCCGCCAGAAATGGTACAAGGCATCATTGCAGGAGGAGCCGATGCACTTGTGCGAAGTTCAGAAGGACTAGAAGATTTAGCAGATCAAGGTGCAGAGGCGATCGCCGATCGCACTGTCAGCGCACTGGATGTCGTGGTCGGAATTGCAGCAGGTGGAACAACGCCTTATGTACATGGAGCCATTGCAGAAGGTCGAAAGCGCGGAGCAACCACAATTTTTATTGCCTGTGTGCCAAAAGAACAGGTGCAAATTGATGTCGATGTCGATATTCGCTTGCTCGTTGGAGCGGAAGTACTCGCAGGTTCAACTCGATTGAAATCTGGAACAGTCACGAAGCTAGCTCTGAATATTCTTTCCACTGGAACGATGGTTCGACTCGGCAAAGTCTACGGAAATCGCATGATTGATGTCGCTGTGACAAACACGAAATTGCACGATCGCGCTTTAAGAATCTTGAGCGATTTAACCGATCTCGATCGCGACCAAGCAGCAGAATTACTAGAAAAAAGCGATCGCTCTGTAAAAACAGCCCTGATGATGCATTGGACAGGACTCTCAAAAACAGACAGCGATCGCGTACTAAAAGAACATCAAGGCAACTTAAGGGCTGCCGTCAAGAGTTTGGCTTAGCCCACTGCGCAGCCAACTCCTTGCAGCGCACCAATGATCCGCCCAATCGCAAAAAGCACGATCGCACTGGCAATCACCACGCCAGTGCGGTACAAATTCAGCCAAAATCCAACAGGTTTTTCATTGGCTTGCTTCAAATAGCCCCAAGCTAGAGCGGACATCATAATGCTAGTTACGCCTGCTCGAATCGAACCAGAACAATCAGAAGCCGTTACTAAGAAACCACACGAACCTAAGAATAAGCAGATTAGCCCAACCATCGCTGCAAAAGATCTCGTCATAGTCTAACCGGGTGTGCGATCGCACGTAGATGAACCGAAGAACAATGTATCACTCAGTGTTCCCAGGCAAAACAGGGCGATACCCCCTATCGGATGAGTTTGGATGATGGCGACTTACGCTTTGATGCATCGCTTGCGCCAAAATGCACCTGCACATGCGACTAGCATCAACCCCAAACCGACTGCACAGACCCCATTCCACTGCCAATCATTCCAGGCAGATGTGCCTAGTTTTGACCCGATCGCACCGCCGACAAAGTACAGCATGATATAGATGGCGTTCAAGCGGCTATGAAATTCTACAGGAAGCTGATAAATCGTCGTTTGATTGGAGATTTGCGTCGTCTGGACTCCCAACTCAATTAACACGACACCAAGCATTAATCCGAGTAACAGAGCCTGCAAACTCCAAAATACTAAGAATGAAGCAATGGTTATGGAAATTCCCAAGGTCAACGTAAAACTTGAACTGCGACGATCGGCGATTCTTCCTACGACTGGTGCGGCTAAAGCTCCAGAAATGCCAGTTAATCCAAACAATCCTGCAACATCGCTGCCAAACTGATACGGTGGCTCTCTCAGTAAAAAAACTAACGTACTCCAAAATGCGCTAAATGCCGCAAATGACATCGCCCCAATCCAAGCCGAACTCTGCAAAATCGGCTGATGAATGAGCAAATCGAGCATGGATCGGAGTAAGTTCGGATAGCTTAATGCCAAGGTTGATCGAGAGCGCGGCAAGCTTTTCGCAAGCACGATCGCAAGTAACACCATCATCCCGGATGCAGATTCATACATCACTTGCCATCCATATTTCGCTCCAACAATGCCACTCACCATCCGCGCCATCAAAATTCCGACAAATAACCCACTCATCACCATGCCAATCACTTTGCCGCGTTGTGCAGGTTCACATAACTGTGCAGCAAATGGCACCAGGATTTGCGCCGAAACTGCACTCGCTCCGATCGCGAAACTTGCCAAATTCAATCCGATTAAATTCGGCGAAACCGCCGCAACTAGAAGCGCGATCGCAGTGATTCCTGTCATGGTCACAATTAACCGCCGTCGCTCCAGACGATCGCCCAAGGGCACGATTAATAAAATGCCCATGGCATAGCCAATCTGCGTCCACATCGGAATCGCGCCAACTGCCTCAGCCGATTCGTTAAACTGAGCCGCAATCATCGCTAAAAGGGGCTGATTGTAATAGAGATTGGCAACCGTTGCGCCAGATGCGATCGCCATTAGCCAAACGTGGGAAGAGTGCATGGATGAGGTGGGGAGTGGGGAGTAGGGGGTAGAGAGATGTAAAACATGCTAAAGCTTTCTCTGCATTGTCGGGCACAATCGCCTTTCCACTCCCTACTCTCCACTCCCCACCTTCAACCTGTCACATTAATAACCAAAACCATCCTGTAATCTCCGTGATCGTCTGTAAAGAAACAGGGGAACGATCGAAAAACTCGCTTGAGTCTAGACTATCCCCGTTAAACTGGTCTTGTCCCAAGCCCTTATTTGTTCTGTGAGTTGAGGAGAAGTGCAATCATGGCACACGCGCCAATGACAATTACAACGATTAACCCGATTCAGTTTGGTACAGATGGCTGGCGCGGCGTGATTGCTGCCGATTTTACATTCGATCGCGTCATGAGCGTCGCTCCGATTGCGGCTCAAGTTCTCTCAGAAGTGTATGGTGCAGAGACAGGCAGCAATACCGTAATTGTGGGATATGATCGCCGTTTTCTGTCCGAAGAATTTGCTCGCAGTGCCGCAGAATCCATTCGCAAAGCAGGATTTGACATTCTGTTCTCGGAAAGCTTTGCTCCGACTCCAGCCTTTAGCTGGGCAGCAAAAAAATTGAATGCTTTAGGTGCGATCGTCATTACTGCCAGCCACAATCCCGGAAACTATTCCGGTCTAAAAGTGAAAAGCGCGCATGGGGGATCAGTACCACCAGAAGTGACCAAGCGAATCGAAGCCCTGTTAGCCAAAGGCGAACCCCTGCCCAGTGCTCAACCTGGAAGTTTCAGTACTTTCGACCCTTGGGAAAGCTACTGTGAAGGACTGCGATCGCTGGTGGACACAGATGCGATTAAAACTGCGATCGAGCAAGGCAAAGTGACTGTGTTTGCCGATGTCATGCATGGCGCAGCGGCAACTGGACTCGCACGACTCTTAGGCGTTGAGATTCAAGAAATTAACAGCGATCGCGATCCGTTATTTGAAGGGGGCGCCCCTGAACCTCTGCCGAAATATCTGCCCAAGATTTTGAAAACAATTCGCGAGTTTGACGGCAACAGTTTAGCCGTTGGCTTGGTGTTTGATGGCGATGCCGATCGCGTCGGAGCCGTTGACGCAAAAGGCAACTTCCTCAGTTCTCAAATTCTCATTCCGATCCTGCTGGGGCATCTGATTCAGAAAGGCTTCACAGGCGAATTTGTCAAAACGGTCAGCGGTTCTGATTTGATGCCACTCGTTGCAAAACTCTACGATCTGCCAGTCTATGAGACTCCGATCGGGTATAAATACATCGCCGATCGCATGTTAGAAACCCAAGTCTTGCTCGGCGGTGAAGAATCCGGTGGCATTGGCTATGGTCATCACATTCCGGAACGCGATGCTTTACTCTCGGCACTGTACGTGCTGGAAACGGTTGTCCAAACCGGAACGGATCTCGGCGAGCTTTATCGTCAATTGCAAGAGAAAACGGGATTTTTCGCAGAATACGATCGCATTGATCTGCCGCTTGCCAGTATGGAGGTTCGGGCTAAATTGTTAGAGCAGTTGCAAACGCAGCCTCCACAAGCGATCGCTGGAAAAGCAGTCGTCAGTTGTCAAACCGATGATGGCTATAAGTTCCGACTGGAAGATCAAAGCTGGCTGCTGATTCGCTTTAGTGGAACTGAGCCAGTCTTGAGACTTTATTGTGAAGCAGCCTCACTTGAGCAAGTTCACCAAACTCTGAACTGGGCAAAAGACTGGGCAAGTTAGTTGAAATGCAGAAGTCGGAGTCTTCAAAAAGCTCCGACTTCTCTCCAAATTTAACCGACTTGAACTTGATTCGTATCAACAGCGCTTGCGCCATTGACCCCATTCGCAACTTCGATCATCTTGTTCAAGATATCTTGACTTGGAACACTGCCTTTCAGCACTACAGTTGTTCCCAACTGCGCTACCCAAAGCGTATTCACATCATCAAGCTGGCTATCTTGGTCGAAAGCTAACGCGACGCGCTTCGCCAAACCGCTCTGGTCATATTCGCCATTTAAGCCGACCCGCTCCGGCGGAATCGTATCGCCTGCCGACACTCCTGCGTCTGGAGGAGCAGAAGCTGCAGCATCAGGGGCAGGCTGACCCATGACTGCCTGCTCAGGATTTGCGGGCTTCTCCAGCCCAAACATTCTTTGTAACCAACCCATAACAGCGGCTCCTAATTTTTTTGACTTTCACAGTGGATTGAACAATCGCAACACTAGAATGTTCATCGCTCCAGGGAAGGATTGCAGGACATTGAAGTGGCAATTTGATCGCTTTTCACCATAGCGAAGAAATTCTCTCAACTCAACTTTTTTCAGAATTTCTTTTTCTATGCTGTGGACAAGTGGGAGTCTACGTTGCACCATAATAAGGACTGAATGTTATTCGGAACACAGAAATGAAGCACACGCTCTCGGTGTTGGTAGAAGATGAAGCGGGGGTTTTGACTCGGATTGCAGGTCTGTTTGCTCGTCGTGGCTTTAATATTGAAAGTCTGGCAGTCGGTCCTGCCGAACAGATGGGAGTATCTCGGATTACGATGGTCGTGCCGGGAGACGATCGCATTATCGAACAGTTGACGAAACAGCTTTATAAGCTGATTAATGTCATTAAAGTGCAAGACATTACAGAAGTGCCTTGTGTTGAACGCGAATTGATGTTGCTCAAAGTCAATGCAGGCAGTTCGACGCGATCGGAGATTGTCGAATTAGCGCAGATTTTCCGGGCGCGGGTGGTCGATGTGGCTGAAGATTCTTTGACGCTGGAAGTCGTGGGTGATCCAGGGAAAATGGTGGCGATCGTTCAGGTTTTACAGAAATTTGGGTTACGAGAAATCGCCCGAACTGGCAAGATTGCTCTCAGCCGTGAATCCGGTGTGAATACGGAATTCCTCAAATCGTTGGAAGCTAAGGTATCGATGCCTTGATCGCCATTGATGCTCGAACAATGACATCAAAAATTTAGTCGTCTTTGCAGAGAAAAAGGGCTGAAAATTACTTCAGCCCTTTTTTCTGGACAGATCAAGCGTTAACCAATCGGTCGCCACCGTCCTATCTCGCCCGATCCAAGACTTGCATAGTACAAGTTGCCATCTGAACCTGTTGTAATCTGCGCCAAGCCAAACACCCCACTGGCAAATCGTCGCTGTCCAACCACCACACCATTCGCATCAAAGACTAGAGCATCGACGGTTCCTTTACTCAAGTCTGTGATGAATAAGTTGTTGTCATAGATCGATGGGAAAGTATTTCCAGTGTAGAAATCTCCAACTGCGATCGCATTGCCACCGCTACCAAAGTGTTGATAAGCGTAAATCGGAGCCGTTAATCCAGTTTGAGGGCCAGCGTAGAAGGCTTGGACACTTGGGAGATCCTGATAGCCTCCGGTTCGATTACTCGTACCATTGCCTCCTTCATAAGCAACCCAGCCAAAATTTGCGCCGGGACCGCCCGTATTGACTTCTTCCCACTTCGTCCAGCCTACATCCCCAATATAGGGCTGTCCGTTCTGGCGATTGATCGTAAATCGGAAGGGATTTCTCAAGCCCAATTGCCAAACCTTCGATCGATTACTTTGGGGATTGCCATCGTAGAACGGATTGGAAGCAGGTGCATTGCCAGTGATGGGATCAATGCGGAGAATCTTGCCGGACAGACTATCGATGTTGAGTGTTCTGACCGCTCTTGGATCAACCGCATTGTAAGACGCACCATCCCCATTACTGACATACAAGAACCCATCCGTACCAAACTTGACTGTGCCGATCGCATGAGATTCACTATCGAGGTTCAAAAAGTCCTGAACAAAGGTTCCATCAGAATTGCGACCCGACTCAGGAATGTTGAAGTTGTTCGTACTATTCTCATCAGGGCGACTGATATTCTGCCAGGTGCTATTTTTACCCAGAATCACCACTTCACTGGCTGGATTGATCGAGACAATGCCATTGGTAATCGTGGCAGTAAATCGACCCAAGCGAGAAGCTCGGTTGCCAACTCCATCTCGAACTGCTTCTGGATCAGTCTGTGAAGCCGTTTCAGGTGGATCGTAAGAATAAAGCAGGTAGACGTATGGACTACCGCTAAAGAATTGGGGATGCACTGCAAGACCCAGTAATCCACGATCGCGCGGACTATTGACGATCGCAGAAATGTCAACGGCTGGAGTTTGTTGCAATACACCATTGCGAGCGACTCGCACTACCCCATTCTTCTGAGCAATGAACAGGTACTCACCACCCGGTGTCCAATCAAACGCGGTCGGTTGAGACAATCCAGTGATCACTGCTTCACGAGCGAAACTACCCGGATCATTATCTGCGATCGTCACCGTTGCCGTTTGCTGAGTTCCCAAGATGCCAGCAGACGGATTGCTCAAAATGATGTTAAACGTTTCATTCCGTTCTCCTTCTGTATCCTCTGTGATTGGGACGGTAAACGTCTGGTTGGTCTGACCTGCTGCAAAATTGAGTGTACCAATGCTCGTCGTATAGTCTGCACCTGCCGTTGCAGTTCCATTACTGGTTGCATAGTTCACGCTACCTGCTACGGTCGTGTTACCACTTCGCTGCACAGTAATGGTGACCGCTCCAGCATTCTCGTTGACATTAAAGTTTTCACTAGAAAAGGCATAGCTTGAATCAACTGCATCATCATCAATAATTTGGATCAAAGCAGTGCGATTTGTTCCGAGTGCTGCACCCGTTGTTTCACCCAAGCCAAACCCGAATTCTTCGGTTGCTTCAGTCGTCGCATCGTTCAGAATGGGAATTGTAACGATTTTGCTGGTTTCACCTGCGGCGAAGGTCAAGATTCCTTCAGTTAAGGTGTAATCTTGTCCCGCGATCGCAGCGTTGGCTCCTGACCCGTTGGCAGTCGTGTATCGAACGGTAGCAACCCCGTCACTCCCATTGATGCGATCGACGCGAATTGCTGCTGTACCTGCACTTTCATCCACTGTCACCGCATTCGTTCCAATCACGATCGTCCCTGGATTGACAGTCACTCGACCGCTGTAAAGCTGAGCCTGCGGGATAATTTGGCGCACTTGATTGGGACTCAACCAACCGAGCAGCGCAGAAGCCCTTCCACCGCGCTCATAGTACTCCATGCGAATATCGTATCGCAGTCCCGCTTGCAGTGCGATCGTGCCTGTGCGCTCAATTGCGGCTTGGTCGATGAAACTATCAATGACTAATTGATTATTGACGAAGAGGCGAACACCATCATCCGTGGTCGTAAAAAACGTGTAGGTATCGCTATAAAGCGGCTGCACTTGCCCTGTCCATCGGACTGAGAAGGTGTCGGCTGCGATCGACGGAGCAGGAGACCCCGTTCCCCAGTTAAAGTTAACCGTAGCATCTGTGCGGGTAACTCTTAAGTTCGTAAAATCGATGTTATCGAAGTATTCACCTTGTAGTCCATTCCCTGTACCTGGTTGAACCGGAGGTAGAGCGGTGCTAAACAGTTGTGATTGAGGGACAACCTGTTTTGTAATACCAGGTGCTGACCACTGTAGTCGGGCAGAGGCAAGTCCACCATTTTCGTAGTAGTCCATCGCGATGTTATAGCGCTGCCCTGCCACGAGATTGATCGTTCCACTGCGTTCGGTTGCGGCTTGATCTCGGTAGTTATTGATCACTTGCTGCCCGTTGATGAAGAGACGATTCCCATCATCGGTGGTCGTAAAGAAGGTATAAGTTCCAGTGACGGGTGCGAGAATCTGTCCAGTCCATCGGATGGAGAAGGTATCCGCTCCGATCAAGGGATCAGGAGAACCAGATCCCCAATTGAAATTAACCGTAGCATCGGTACGAGTCAGCCGCAGATTTGTAAAATCGATGTTATCGAAGTACTGTCCGAATAGCCCATTCCCGGTTTCAAGCAAGCTAGTGTAGCCAGCTAGGCGATCGAGATCAAACGGCAACGGTGATTCGATCGCTCCAGTCTGAGCTTCCAGTATCCAGTTGCCCCCGCTAGCTAGATTTCCAGTCGCATCTGTAGAAGCAGCGACATCAGCTCCTGTGATCTGACTCAGTTGCTGAATTAGAGCAGGGTCTCCGAGAGCAACGTTACAGCCATAGAGCAAGATGTCTGCATTCGGAGCCAGTGAAGTTGCCCAAGTTGAAAGGCGATCTTGATAGGTCGTGATGGTTGCAAGATCAAGGGTCGCATTGCCAAGGCTGAGGCTGTTGATACTGCCATGTGAGGCGATATAGACACTTTCGACATTTTGATAGCTAGCCAGCACTTGGCTAATTTGATCAATGCCGTCTTTGTGCGAGTCGAGCAGGACAATTTTTGTGCCATCTATAACGCTAGAGGCAAGCGTATGTGCTTGCGCGATCGCGGAATCGATGAAGACGATGCGAGAAGCATTTGATTGAGAGAGGGAACTAGCCGAGTCAAACCAGGGACGACTGCCGACAGGAGATGAATTGAGATCGAACACACTTGAGGAATTTAAAAGGTTCTGCATTTCGTTTCGTGCATGAAAACGATAGTAAAAGTCGCTTTGTGAAACGCCGCGATCGCATCGCCCGAAGTTTAGACAAGCTAAAGCTAGACAGCCGGAAGCTCACTCAGTTTTAGCCATCCTGAGTGGTTCCACCATCCATGCTCTTAGTCTGAGCCAGGGTGAATTTCTGCTAAAAACTGCGATCGTGCATTTTACGAAGCAACGAAAAACGTTGTTCGGATGCCCCTGAAGGTTAGATCGCACAATCAATGAGCTTCAGATTGGGTAAGACTCTGAAACGAAAGGGTAGTAGTGCTGACTTCAAATGGTGAGACGCGACTAGATAGGTGGCGCTCGGTTAATCTTCTATCACCTGTTTACAAAACCAGTTTGCAAAAACAGTGAGGTAATTCCTGATGATGCTCGTTTCCTGACATTAGCATTCCAGAAAGAATACTGTAAGCGCTTTCACTTAACTTTAACGAAATTTTAAATTCTGCATCTGTGTTTACACGGCTTTTTTATGCGGAACTGCCCAGTTTTAGCAGGATTTATCGGCAAAACCAAGCTATTGCTCAGTATCTTTACGCAAATTAGTTAGATCCTAAGAAAGCTAAAACTGGGCGATGTTACCGTTTCGTCTGAGTGAAGTTGACTGTGGAATCCACTTACCCAGGGTAAGCGATCGTCACTCCGGTTCCACCATCTGCACGATCAGCAAGCTCAAATCTTTGGACTCGCGGATGCTGTTTCAGAAAGTCGTGAACCCCTTGACGGAGCTTACCTGTGCCATGTCCGTGAATAATCCAAATCGGCGTTCGAGCTTCTGAAATTGCTTTATCAAGCACAATTTCTGCATCTGCGACCCGGCTGCCTCGGATGTCAAACGTATTGCGATCGGTACGAACTGCAGGCATGGAAACCGCAGGTTGAGGAGAAGGAGCAGACTTTGGCTTGGGTTCAGGTTGAGGCTTCGTCACTTTTTCGCCTGTGAGAGACTCAATATCCGTCACGGGAACGGTCATTTTCATGATGCCGAAGCGCACAATTAGCTCCTCATCTCCTGCAAGTTCCAGCACTTCTGCAGTTTGACCTAAGCGAGGAATGCGAATGCGATCTCCCACTTGCGGACGATAGCCGGGTTTGGGTTTCGCGGGTTGCTGGCGCGAAGGTAGATGCTTATCCGAGAGGCGATTCAGGGCATCGGTTGCTTGTTGGGCATCTTGAGCCGTGGCATTGCCTTGCTGAAGTTTGCGAATCACTTTCGCGATTTCGGTTTTGGCTTGCGCGATCGCATCTTGTACGGCTCGTTCTTGCGCTTGCTGCAAGCCACGTTCGCGATCGCGCAGATTTTCTGCTTTTGCCGATACTTCTGTATAAAAGCGTTCTGCTTGCTGAAGCAGGTCTGCGGCTTCTTTCGCTTTCGCTTCTTGCGCCCGACGTTGCGCTTCGAGTCCTGCAATCACTTGGTTGACATCTTCCGTCGCGCCACCGACTTGAGTTTGTGCGTTTTCAATCACTTCCGAGTTCAAGCCGAGCCGCCGCGCGATCGCTAAGGCGTTGGATCGTCCTGGAATTCCCCAAAGCAGTCGATAGGTGGGAGACAGCGAAACATCGTCAAACTCGACTGACGCATTTTCAAAGCGATCGTCTTGATATTTCAAAGCTTTGAGTTCGCCAAAGTGCGTGGTCGCAATTGAAAGCTGCGCGTGATCTGCAAGATATTTGAGCAACGCGATCGCGAGGGCACTGCCTTCTGTCGGATCAGTTCCGGCTCCGACTTCATCGAGCAGCACTAAAGAATGCGATCGCTCCTTCAATGCCTCTAAAATTCGACTAATGCGGCGAATATGCCCAGAGAAAGTCGAAAGACTTTGCTCTAAAGATTGTTCGTCTCCAATATCTGCTAAAACTTGCTCAAACCAAGGCAGTTCGACGGGTTCGCGGGCTGGAACAAATAGCCCAACTTTTGCCATCAGCACTGCTAAACCTAGCGTTTTGAGGGTGACCGTTTTACCGCCTGTATTGGGGCCTGTAATCGCGACGACTCGAATCTGAGGTTGAATCACGAGATCGACAGGAATGACATCGCGACCTTGTTCGTGCTGATTTTGCCAAACTAGGAGCGGATGACGGAGCTGCCGAAGCACGATCGTATTTTCTGTAAAACGCGGTGGATTTGCTTTGAGCCAGAAGCTATAGCGCGCTCGTGCCGTTGCCAAATCCAATGTTGTACAAATGGCGAGTAATCGTTCTAAGTCATCTTTTGCGATCGCAACTTGCTCGGTCAGAACTCTCCGAACCGTTTCTTCTTCGGCTTGTTCTTGGCGCAGTAATTGACGCAGTTGATTATTGAGTTGCACCGTCGGATGCGGCTCAATGTAAAAGGTTGCGCCACTCATCGAGACATCATGCACAATGCCAGGAATTGCCTCTTTGTGAGTCGCTTTGACGGGAATGACAAATCGCCCGTCGCGCTGAGTAATCACTTGTTCTTGCACCGCAGTCGATTGGCGCTGCATAGTACGTTGCAGCATTTCGTAAACGCGATCGCGAACTTGTTTTTGCTGCGATCGAATTCCTGCCAATTTTGGACTCGCGCGTTCGCTGACTTTACCATCGTCATTGAGACAACGATAAATTTCCTGTTCAATTTCAGGATAGGTGCGCAACTCTGCCACTAATTCGCTCAGAATCGGGTAGCCATCCTGATTGTCGATCGTGCGTCTGAGCGTTCTCGCACCCGAAAGTGTCGTTGCGATCGTCAAGAGTTCGACCCCAGACAAGATCCCCTGCAAAGATGCCCGTTCCAGTGAATCTCCAATGTCTTCAATCCCTTCAAAACTTAGCCCAGTCGTGAGTTGAGTTTCTAAATCATAAATTTCTTTGGTTTGGGCAAGCAGATGTTCGGTTTCAGATTGAGTGGTTGGAATTTTCAGCGCACGCAGAACGATCGCGCCTAGCTTGGTCGAGGCAAACGTTGCCAACTGTTGACAGAGGCGTGACCATTCTAAAAGTTCTAGAGTCTCAGTTTGAATCAAGGTTAGGGACAAAAATGATGAAAGCTACAACTCTCTATTGTAGAAGCTTCGCAGAGACAGAAATAGCGCCCTAGCCAGAACTCTATCGAAAAATCAGGGAATTGCCGTGAAATCTCATCGCGCGCGATCGCACTAAACGACGCTTAACACTCAAACTCCACGATTTGAGCAAAATTTAAGCCTGACAAGTGCAGCGCAGTCGCAACTCGCTGCCCGAATTTTCCCTGAAACAATTATCGATCGTCATTGTGCTGAACTTTAGTCAGACCGTGCAGTCCGTTATAATCAAATTCTGCAAGTCGCCCAAAATTTCAAGTCGCCCAAAATTTCAGATTGAGCCATGACATCGATTGAGGCAGACCCCCATGAGCAAACCTGTAATTATCTGTGTAGATGACGAACCATTAGTACTAGAAACTCTCAAAATCGAATTAAAACGGGTGCTCGGCGAGAACTGCTTAATCGAGACGGCAGAAGGCGGAGAAGAAGCATTAGAACTATTTGATGAACTGCAAAACAGCAAAGAATACGAAGTCGCTTTAGTACTTGCAGATTACATTATGCCAGGGCTGAACGGCGATCAACTGCTCAAACAAATCCACGATCGCTCGCCTCGAACTCTCAATGTGATGATTAGCGGGCAGGCTGATCTAGAAGCAGTCAGTCAGGCTTTGCGGAGTGCTAGACTCTATCGCTACATCTCGAAACCCTGGACACCAGAAGATATTAGCTTAACGATCGTCGAAGCAGTTCAATCTTATTTGCAAGATCGAAAATTAGAAACACAGACTGAAAAATTACGTGCGATCAATTCTTATTTAGAGCAACAAATTCAAGAGCGCACGGAAGAACTTCAGCAAAAAATGCAGGAACTAGAAAAACTCAACACGCTCAAAGATGAGTTTCTACATGCGGTCAGTCATGATCTCAAAACGCCTCTGATCGGCAGCATGTTAGTCTTTCAGCGTTTGAAAAAACAACTTGATGATCCGGTACAGCTATCCCGATCCATGCTCGATCGCATGGTTGAAAGCACTCAGCGTCAACTCAAGTTGCTTGACTCTCTATTAGCAGTACAGCTTAGCGAACATGGCATGAGGCTCGATCGTCAAGCCATCAAACTTGCAGCCTTTGTAGATGAGATCATTTTGGATTTAGAGCCAATTTTGACTGAAAATCAAGTGACGATCGCGCATACAATCTCATCCGAATCCACGGTTTATGCTGACGAATTTCAACTGCGGCGAGTGTTCGAGAATCTGATTACGAATTCTTTGAAACACAATGCACCAGGGATTTCCTTAAGCATCTCTACGACTGTTGAAAATCATATACTCAAATGTATGATTGAAGACAATGGCGTTGGCATTCCCCAGCAAGACTGTGACTTGATGTTTGAACGCTATCAGCAGGGGAGTCGCAATCGGCGATCGCTTGGGATTGGGTTAGGGCTTTACCTCTGTCGGCAAATCATTCAGGCACATGGCGGCGAAATTGGAGTCATCAGTGCAGTTGACCAAGGTGCAAAATTCTGGTTCACTCTACCCACATCATGAACCGTCCTCATCCTTCACTCCAGAATGTCTTAATTCTTGCGTTGATTGCTCACATTCTGAGTGTTGTAGGGTTAATTAGCTATTTCTCGTTTCGCAACAGCCAAGCCTCTGTCCAGGAACTCGCAAAGCAGGTCGTTCAGGAAAGAAGCGATCGCATTGCTGACTATCTAACAACTTATACAGCAGCACCACCGCTTGCGACTCAACTCAATGCGAATGCCATTCAGAATGGAACTCTGAAGCTCGATCGCCTCTCCACTTGGAATCGTTATCTCTTTCAGCAAAGTAACCTGTTCCAAAACCTCGCCTACCTCTATTTTGGGTCAGCCCAAGGCGAGTACAGCGAACTTCGACGATATGGCGATCGTCAATTTCGATATGGCTATAGCGATCGCCAACAACGGTTAAAATCATTTGAACTCGATGCCCAAGGCAATCCGCAAAAAGTTGTGCTAAAGCGGCTCTATGATCCGCGAATTCGTCCCTGGTATCAACTCGCGCAGAGCGGTACAACAGGCTGGACAGAGATCTATGCCTTTGATGATACCCCACCCATGCTCGGCATTAGTTTTGTACGTCCCGTCTATGAGGCTCAGCAATTTCGAGGCGCGCTAGGAGCCGATTTTTTGCTAGCTGGCATTCATGAATTTTTGAGCAGCATTCAACCGAATTCACAGAGCCGAATTCTGATTATGGAGCGGAACAGCAAGCTGATTGCTACGTCTTCAAACGAGCTACTTTTCGACTCAGAACGCCGACGAATCGATTCGATCACAGTACAAGATCCTCTGATCCGCAGGACTGCCGAAATGCTACGCCAGCGCTATGGGCAGCAGATTAAGAGTCACGCTCCGCAGCTTCTAACGCTGCAATTCGACCATGATCTGCATTACGTTTATCTCGCTCCTTTTTCGGATCAGTACGGTTTGGATTGGTTGATTGTGATCATGGTTCCACAATCGAGTTTTTTGGGGCAAGTGGAGGCGAATCAGCGGATGATGCTCTGGCTTTGCCTAGCTGCGTTAGCCACTGCGATCGTGACGAGCATTCTCACCGCACGATGGCTTTCTCGTCCAGTGCAGCAGTTAAGCGAAGCAAGCCAGAACATTGCCAAAGGAGAGTTTGATCAAATTGTTAAAATCCGAGGTGCTCGAGAGTTCGTCGGACTTGCGCGATCGTTTAATTTGATGAGCCAAGAGATTCAACGATCGCAATCCCAACTTGAAGAGTATGCGCACACTTTGGAAGAGAAAGTTCGAGCGCGGACGCACCAACTGGAACAAGAAGTCGAAGAACGCCAGAAAATTAATGCAGAATTACGAGCCGTCTTTGCAGCAATGGATCAGCTAATTTTTATCTTCGATCGCGATGGACGACATCTCAAAGTTCCAGCAAAACGCGCACAGCAGATTTTCTATAAACCAATCGAATCACGGATTGGACGAACGCTTCATGAAGTCTTTCCCCAGGACATTGCCGATCACTTTCTCCAGCACATTCATCAGGCGCTCGATACTCAGAAAACTGTCGATATTGAATACACGCTAGAGATCGAGGGTGAAGTAGTTTGGTCTGATGCGAGCATTTCTCCGATTGATCATCAGACCGTGATTTGGATATCGAGAAATGTTACTGATCGCAAGCGTGCTGAGCAACAACTCCAACAAAGCCATGACGAACTTAAACAAACCTTAGATGAATTGCGATCGACACAAGCAAAGCTGATTGAATCTGAAAAGCTTGCTGCTTTGGGACAATTAGTGGCTGGAGTTGCACATGAAATGAACACGCCATTGAGTGCGATCCAATCTTCAATTGAGACACTTTCGGGCTTTATGCAAACTGAGTTAGAAGCATTGCCCACATTTTTACAGCAGCTTTCAGTACAACGTCAGCAAGACTTTTTTAGTTTGCTTGACCACGCTGCTGAAACGGCTCCAACATTTGCTCGCTTATCCAGTCGCGAGAAGCGTCAGCTAAAACGTGCCCTGAGCCAACAACTTGAGAGCTATCAAATTAAACCAGCAGATATCATTGCAGATACGTTAATCGATATTGGAGTGTACGATCGCATTGAATTGTTCATTGTTCTTTTGCAAGAGCGCGATCGCGATGCGATTCTAAATGCTGCTTATCAATTTATGATCGCGAAGCGCAGCTTACAGACACTTGCGATCGCATCAAATCAAGCTGCAACTGCTGTTCGCGCGCTGAAAACCTATGCGCGACAGAACGCAGATAGCCAGCCTATTCTTGTTAACGTCATTGATAGCATCGAAACTGCATTAACGCTCTACCGCAATCAACTCAAGCGAGGCGTAGAAGTTGTCCGATACTATGAAGAAGTTACTTTAATCCAAGCTTATGCGGATGAATTGAATCAGGTCTGGATGAATCTGATCCACAATGGCATTCAAGCGATGAATTATCAAGGCACATTAACGATCAGAGTCACTTCTATCTCGAATGGGATTCAAGTTGCCGTAACCGATACGGGAGCGGGCATTCCCCTAGAAATTCACGATCGTATCTTCTCGCCATTCTTTACCACAAGACCCATCGGAGAAGGAAATGGCTTAGGGTTATCGATCGTGCAGCAATTGATCGAAAAACACTCTGGAACTATTTCATTTGATAGTGTTCCAGGTTGTACAACGTTTACAGTCTGCTTGCGACAATCTCTTCCTCGCACTCTGACTTGAGATAGATTGGCGCTCAGAGCGAATCGAGTACTGTTGGCAAAGCGGGTTTAATATTTTTTTGAAATATGAAAGTAGGCGCTTGGTACTTGGGCGACGATCGCTGTGAATTCACAGTTTGGTGTCCTCGATCGAAAACAGTAACTTTGGAGTTATCCGATCGATCTGTTGAAATGCAGCGACAAGATGATGGATATTGGAGCACGATCGTTTCGGGAATCAAGCCGGGTGCTGAATATCGCTATCGACTTCAGAGTGGAACCTTTCCTGACCCGGCTTCGCAATTTCAACCCTCTGGCGTGCATGGAGCATCGGCAGTTGTCGATCACCGTTTTGAGTGGCAGGATTCGCAATGGCAGGGAATCAAGCTCGAAGATTTTGTTATTTACGAGTTACATGTCGGCGCTTTTACACCAGAAGGAACCTTTGAGGCGATCATTCCACGATTGCAGACTTTGAAAGAATTGGGAGTGAGCGCGATCGAGATTATGCCGATCTCTCAATTTCCGGGCGATCGCAACTGGGGCTATGACGGCACTTATCCTTATGCTATTCAGAATTCGTATGGTGATGCGAACAGCTTAAAAAAGCTAGTCAATGCCTGTCATCAGCATGGGATTTCCGTCGTCCTCGATGTTGTTTATAACCACTTTGGTCCTGAAGGAGCTTACATTAATCAGTTTGGTGACTACTTTACGGAGACTTACAAAACACCTTGGGGAAGCGCAATCAACTTTGATAATGCTTACAGCCATTGTGTGCGGAGTTACTTCTTAGAGAATGCACTGTATTGGCTGAGAGAGTTTCATATTGATGCTTTGAGGCTTGATGCAGTCCAAGCTATCTATGATATGGGTGCGCGGCACTTTTTAGCAGAATTAGCTGATCGAGTTGAAGAACTTTCACAACAACAAAACCGCAAGCTATACCTGATCGCTGAGAGCGATTTGAATGATGTGAAGTTAATTCGATCGAAGAGTGCAAACGGGTATGGCTTAGATGCTCAGTGGAGCGATGATTTTCACCATGCATTACATGCATTACTCACGGGAACTGACATTGGTTACTATCAAGATTTTGGAACTTGCGAGGACTTAGCAAAAGCTTATCGCAACACGTTTGTATACGATTGGAAGTATGCACCTCATCGATTTCGGTTTCATGGTGCGCCTGCGCTGGATTGTCCGATGACACAATTTGTAGTCTGCATTCAGAACCATGATCAAATTGGGAATCAAATGCACGGAGAGCGATTGTCTCAGTTGATTTCGTTTGAAGGTTTGAAATTAGCTGCGGGGGCTGTGTTACTTTCGCCTTATATTCCACTGCTGTTTATGGGTGAGGAGTATGGTGAGGAAGTTCCGTTTACTTACTTTGTCAGCCATTCTGATCCTGAGCTAATTCAAGCGGTTCGACGTGGTAGAAAGGCTGAATTTGCGGCATTTCATCTTGAGGGTGAACCGCCTGATCCAGAAGCTCCCGAAACATTTCAAGTTTGTAAGTTGCAGTGGGAGCGACATCAGCAAGGCAAACACAAAGTTCTTTGGACGTTCTATCAAAGATTGTTGAAACTGCGGCGATCGCATCCTGCACTCGTAAAGCGCGATCGCGCTTCAGTTTCGGCTTGTGCTGAGGAGGATAAAAAGCTGGTTTGGCTAGAGCGGCAAGATGTGATTTGCGTTTTTAACTTCAATCAGAGCGACCAAGTGTTTGAGTTTCCAGTAGGACAATGGCGAACTGTGCTCAATTCAGCAGATCAAGAGTGGATGGGAGCAGGTTCGCTTGCACCAGAGAAGGGGCAAGAGGGAGAAAGCGGAACTGTGCGATCGCAAAGCTTTGTCGTGTATGAGCGGTACTAGAGGATAATATGCGAATTCCAAACTCAACTTATCGAATTCAATTTAGCTCAGAGTTTCCATTCAAATCGGCTGAGAAAATTGTTGGATACCTAGCAAAACTCGGCATTACTGAGCTATACGCCTCACCGATCTTCAAAGCAAAATCTGGTAGCACTCACGGATACGATGTCGTTGATCCAACCCAGATTAATCCTGAGCTAGGAGGACAAGCAGCCTTTGATCAATTAGTTTCAAAGCTTCAGTCTTACCAACTCGGATGGCTGCAAGATATCGTGCCGAATCATATGTCGTATGATGCTAACAATCTCTATTTGATGGATGTTTTAGAGAATGGCTCAGATTCAGATTACGTACAGTATTTTGATTTGGCTTGGAATTCGCCGTTTGGAAGTAGCCAAGAGCCAATCTTAGCGCCTTTGCTTGGAGATTTTTATGGGTCTTGTCTAGAAAATGGCGATATTCAAATTCAATACGATCAAAACGGTTTAACTGTAAATTACTACAGCTTAAAGATTCCGCTCAAGCTTGAATCCTATTCAACTTTTATAGCAAGCAACTTAGGGAAACTCGCAAAATCTCTAGGTCGAAGACATCCCGATTTTGTCAAACTTCTAGCTGTTCTGTTTGTATTGAGAAGTTTGCCATCTGAATCAGGCGGCAAGCAGCGACAAGACCAATCCGAATTTGTCAAAGGAATGCTTTGGGAGTTGTATGAAAGCAATTCAGAAGTCAAAGCTTTTATCGATGACAATATTCGATTCTTTAACGGAGAAGCTGGAAATCCTCGAAGCGTGGATCTCTTAGACAAACTACTTTCTGAACAGTTCTTCCGCTTGTCTTATTGGAAAGTTGGCGCAGAAGAGATTAACTACCGGAGATTCTTCACAGTCAACGAATTGATTTCTGTCAAAGTTGAAGAGCTAAAAGTCTTTAACGAGACGCATAATTTCCTCAGCCAGATGGTAGAACAGGGCAAATTTACAGGGTTAAGAATTGATCATATTGACGGATTATATAATCCCAAAGAGTATTTAGATCGCCTGAAAGAAAAGAATCCAGAAGCTTATATTGTCGCAGAGAAAATTTTGCAGCCTGGAGAAGATATCCCGAAGAATTGGAATATTCAAGGTACTTCAGGCTATGACTATTTGAACTATCTCAATAGCGTTTTCTGCGATGTTGAGAACGAGAAAGAATTTGACAAAATTTATCAGATGATTCAAGAGCGATCGCTTGATTTTGAGCAAGTCGCTCTTGAGAAGAAACATTTAATTCTCGATAAGAATCTAGCTGGAGATCTTGATAATTTAGCAGCACTTTTGAAAGATATTTCGCTCAAAGATCGCTATGGAAATGATTTCACAATTAACGGCTTAAAACGAGCGATCGCCGAAGTTCTCACTCAGTTTTCAATCTATCGAACTTATACAACCGAGGCAGGCGTATCCGAATCGGATCGCACGTATATTCAAACAGCGATCGAGACTGCGAGAGAAAACGCACCCTTCTCGCAAAAAGAGCTAGATTTCCTTGAAAAAGTACTACTACTTGACTATGACAACTCACTGATTCAAACCGACAAAGACAAATGGCTTTACTTTGCTATGCGTGTACAACAGTACACTGGGCCACTGATGGCGAAAGGTGTTGAAGACACAGCATTCTATGTCTACAATCGCTTAATTTCACTCAACGAAGTCGGAGGCGATCCAGGTCGCTTTGGCATTAGTGCAGCAGAATTCCATCAGTTCAATCAGTATCGCCAACAGCATTGGCATACTGCCATGAATGCAAGTTCGACCCATGATACGAAGCGAGGTGAAGACATTCGCGCCCGCCTCAATGTGCTATCCGAAATTCCGGATGAGTGGCAAGCTCAACTACAGAAATGGCGCGATCTGAATTCAGAGCATAAAGTGCGCGGCAAAAGAGGTCATATGCCTTCTGCAAATGACGAATATGCTTTCTATCAAACGATTTTAGGGGCATATCCATTTCAGGAAAGCGAGATGCCTGGATTTGTCGATCGCATCGAACAATGTGCAATCAAATCGATTCGAGAAGCAAAAGTCCATACTGCTTGGCTACGACCGAATCAACCTTACGAAGAAGCTTGCTCAAATTTTGTCAAAGCTATTTTGAACAGCGATCGCTTTCTCACAGAGTTTCTGCCCTTCCAACAAAAAATCGCGCACTACGGACTGTTTAATTCACTGTCTCAAACCTTGATTAAGCTGACTTCACCAGGGATTCCCGATATTTATCAAGGAGCTGAACTGTGGGATTTAAGTTTAGTCGATCCAGACAATCGTCGCCCGGTTGACTTTGAGCTACGCGCATCTTTTCTCGATGAGATTCAAGCCTCGACCGATCGTTTGTCTCTGATTCAGAAACTACTCGCAACCCGTCAAACTGGACAAATCAAGCAGTTTCTCATTACCCAAGTTCTCAAACTTCGGAATCAGTATGCTTCGACTTTTCTCAACGGCGATTACCTTCCCCTTGAGGTAACTGGCAAATTCAAAAATCACATTATTGCATTTGCCAGAAAAGATTCAGAAAAAACGATCGTCACCATTGCTCCTCGATTCTTCAGTCACTTGATTCAAGTCGAACAACTCCCGATCGCGGAAATTTGGGAAGATACTGCGATCTCACTTCCGGGAACAAGTTGGCGAGATGCGATCGCCGATATCGAACATAATGGAGAAGCTGTATTCGTCAAAGATATCTTGAAGTATTGCTCGATCGCATTACTACATGATTAGAAGAGGTTGGTGTGGATAAATGGCGGCTCATTCCTTGCATCGAGGCTTCGGGACAAGTGCAAATGGCGATCGATACCTGGTTACTCGAACAACATCGAACGCACCATCATCCACCAACTCTACGCTTCTATACTTGGTCGCCTGCTGCGATTTCCTTAGGCTATCATCAGCGTCAATTTCCTGAATTTTGGAAGTCTTTAACTTGGCAAGGACAAGCGATCGAGCTAGTTCGTCGTCCTAGTGGAGGCAGAGCCGTTTTACATCAGGGAGATCTAACTTATGCCGTGATTACGTCTGGACTCGGCAGCAATCGAATGCAGGCATATCAAGCGATTTGTGAGTTTTTGATCCAAGGATGGAAGCAGCTAGGAATTGAACTCCAGTACGGCGAAGCAGGGCGCGGCTACATTCACAATCCAAATTGCTTTGGCACTGCGACTGGAGCCGATCTAGTAACTAAAAATGGCGTGAAATTGATTGGTAGCGCTCAACTGAGAAGAGATAACACGATCTTGCAGCATGGCTCAATGCGGATTAAACCGGATGCAAAATTGTTTGCTCAAGTGTTTGAACAAGAGATTGATGTGATTGATGTGGAAATGACGATCGAAACTCTGATAAATACGCTAAGTAAAGCTGCAAGAGAACACTTCAACATCGATTTTGTAGTGCAACCTCTTACCGATTCCGAATGGTCTGAGATCCTGACGACGTGAGAAGCCAGAGTGGGGGAATGGGGAGAACTTAGCTCAGATTGCTTCCTATCTCCCTACTCCCTATTTCCCTACTTCCTATCAGATCGCAGTAACTTACTACAGACTACAGCGCAGCTACCAGCGCATCCCCGATCGCCTGACATCCCACCAGCGTATTTCCTTCAGACATAATGTCGCCAGTCCGATAGCCTTGGTCTAGCACCTTCAGCACAGCTTGCTCAATATGAGTTGCCGCATCCGGTTGATTAAAGCTATAGCGCAACATCATTGCAGCACTCAAAACTTGAGCGAGTGGGTTCGCTTTATCCTGTCCAGCAATGTCAGGCGCAGAACCATGCACAGGCTCATAAACCCCTGGTGCTGAAGCTCCTAAACTTGCAGAAGGCAACATTCCGATACTGCCCGTCAGCATTGCTGCGGCATCAGAGAGAATATCGCCAAATAAATTGCTAGTAACAATCGTATCAAACTGCTTTGGCGCGCGAACTAACTGCATCGCAGCATTGTCAACATACAAATGCGACAGTTCAACATCGGGATATTCAATCGCTAGAGCAGTCATGCGATCGCGCCAAAGTTGCGACACTTCCAAGACATTTGCTTTATCGACTGAACATAACCGCTTCGATCGCTTTTGCGCCGTTTCAAACGCCACTCGACCAATGCGATCGATTTCCGATTCGGTATACGCCATCGTATTCACGCCTCGTTTCTCACCCGTCTCCGTTGTGAAAATACCTCTAGGTTGACCAAAGTAAATTCCGCCCGTTAATTCGCGCACAACCATAATGTCAACGCCTTCAACGATTTCCCGCTTCAAAGTAGAAGCATCAATCAATTGCGGCAAAATCGTGGCAGGACGTAGATTTGCGAAAAGGTGTAAGCCCGATCGTAATCCTAATAATCCAGTTTCAGGGCGTAAATGGCGGGGTAAAGTATCCCACTTGTAGCCCCCGATCGCAGCGAGTAAAACCGCATCACTTTTCTTACAAGTTTCTAGAGTTGCAGCGGGTAAAGGTTCTCCAGTCGCATCGATCGCTGCTCCACCAATCAGTGCCTCTTGAAACTCAAAGCTGAGATCAAATTTTTCAGAGATCGTTTTTAAGACCCGAACGGCAACTGCCATAATCTCAGGGCCGATGCCATCACCGGGTAGAAGCGTGATGCGATAGTGCTGTGTCATAGTGCGCGTTTAAAGGAGTAGCGCAAAGTATCATATCGCAAGACCATCAACTACTTGTCAGATTGATCTTTTTTCCAAGGATTTTTTGTCCCCATTTCTGTCCAAGCAGAAAAGATAAGATACAGAATCAGAACACCCGCACCAATCAGAAACGAAACGATTTCATCATTCATGGTTTAAACGGCGTGATTTTCCCGCCCAGTGCTTCAACGATCGTCGTTGTATTCGCTGCCATCATTTTGATATAAGTCTCGCCCTCACTACCCCGCGCTCCAATTGAGTCAGAATACAACTGGTTTGGAGCCAGTTTCACGCCCGCTTCTTGTGCCACTGTTTGAATCAAGGCAGGATTAATCGTAGTTTCTGCAAAAATGGCAGGAACACGAGCAGACTTAATCACCTGCACCAGTTTTTGCACAGTTTGCGCGCTCGGCTGTTCTTCGGTACTGATGCCGATTAAAGTGCCCATGATCGTTAAGTTGTAAGCTTTGCCATAATACTGAAACGCATCATGCGTCGTCACCAACCGCCGACTCTGCGCCGGAATGGTTTGCACCTGCTGCTTGATCCAAGTATCTAATCGATTCAGATCAGCAATTAAGCGATCGGCATTTTGAGTGATTTTGTCTCGATCGTTCTGCGCCAGTGGAATCAACGCATCTCGAATTGCAGCAGCCATTTTTGCCACATTCTGAACGTCTCCCCACACATGGGGATCTGGAACTTTCTGACCTTCTTTTTCGAGTTGCAACGGCGGCACAACTTCCCCGATCGCAACTTGTTTGACATTGGCACCTGCCGCCTTCATCAAACGAATTAGGCCCGGCTCTAAGTTATACCCGTTGTAGAGAATTAAGTCCGCCTTCTCCATTGCTGCGGTGTCAGCCGGAACAGGCTCATACGTATGGGGATCGGCTCCGGGTTTGAGAATGCCGATGACCTCAATCGCTTCAGTTGCGATCGCTGTTGCCAAATCCGTCAAAATTGTACTCGTCGAAACGACGCGCGGTTTTTGATTTGCGGGACGTTCTGATTGACCACACCCATGTAGCCACGTTGCTACAAGACTGCTTACCAACAAGGCGTTAAACTGCCGCCGACCGGAAGTTCTCATACACTAAAGCGAAAAATTTTCTTCGTCGTCAATCTGCACATCTAGGCTAGCAGACAATACTTCAGCAACCATTGCCTCAAGTTCTGCCACATTAATGCCGCGATTCGATTGCTCCTGCATCGGATTCGACAAAGGAATTAAGCGCAGTTGGCGATCGTCTTGAATTAAATCAAAATAGGAGTCCGCTTCAAGCTTGCTCAATTGCAAATAGTCAAAACTATGGACATTGAGATATAGCGCATGATTCGCAACCATGGTCGCGCGATGCGGATCGGCAAAAACTTCTAGGACACAGCCTTCTCCTTCGCTTCTGGTTTTGCCGTCTTGAATGTGGATGTAGCGAACCCGATTAAGATCAGTCAACACCCGTTGCATATCTTGCTTATCGACGATCGTGCCGTCATCGATAATACAGGGAGCGGGAATTCGAGATGGGCGGGAAAGTGAATCGTGACTCATGACAGCAACATAGTCGATGGGGGTTGGGTCGCACTCAACAAACCAAATCAGGCAAATGAAACCAGGCTCGATCTGTAACTTCAGTTAGATGCTTCCTAAAGCAATTATGGCTGTAAATCGCAAATGCGATCCTGCCAGAAGGTATTAGAAGTTTACGTTATGTAAATTAATTCTGAACAATGTTTACGAAAGTATTAAGTCAATGCCTTGCAGCGCTTACCTTTTATACATGTTTGCC